>NZ_JBHXVP010000009.1:0-218742 GCF_042672245.1 Rhodococcus sp. NPDC127527 | reverse complement strand
GGTGACGGCCAGCGGCTGGGCGCCGCCCATGCCGCCCACGCCGGCGGTGAGGGTGATGGTCCCGGCGAGGGTGCCGCCGAAGCGCTTCCGGGCGATGGCGCCGAAGGTCTCGTAGGTGCCCTGCAGGATGCCCTGGGTGCCGATGTAGATCCAGGACCCGGCCGTCATCTGGCCGTACATCATCAGGCCCTCGGCCTCGAGCTTGCGGAACTGCTCCCAGTTCGCCCAGTCGCCGACCAGGTTGGAGTTCGCCAGCAACACGCGCGGCGCCCACTCGTTGGTGCGGAAGACGCCGACCGGCTTGCCGGACTGCACCAGCATCGTCTCGTCGGACTTCAGCGTCTGCAGCGTGCGGACGATGGCATCGTAGGCCTCCCAGCTGCGCGCCGCCCGCCCGGTCCCGCCGTAGACCACCAGGTCGTCGGGCCGCTCAGCCACCTCGGGGTCGAGGTTGTTCATGAGCATGCGCAGCGCACCCTCCTGCTGCCACCCGAGGCAGGTCAGGTCGGGGCCGTGCGGTGCGCGGACGGGTCGGGGTCCGGTGGGGGAGTTGTCGGTCATCGTGAGTCTCCTGACGAAAGGTTGCGACCCCCATGACACCGTCCCGACGCGGCCGGGAACAGTGCCTCCTTCAGAAAATCTCGGATACGAGACGCCGGGCGTAGGGTGCGTCCAGCCGGGCGAGCGCGGTCTCGACCGATAGACTGACTGAAACCAGAATGCCCACGCTTGGGGCGGAAGTGGATGGTGGCGAGAGTGCCGATCGACGAGTCCGACGTAGCGTCGCTCTATCGGGCCCGCGGGAACGACGCCGCGCCCGCCTATCAGCGCGTCAAGAACCTCATCGCCGAGCAGATCGTCTCGGGCCGTTGGCCTCAGGGCGATCAGCTGCCGTCGGAGAACCAACTCGTCAGCACACTCGGACTGTCTCGCATGACCGTCAACCGAGCGTTGCGGGAACTGACCGCGGACGGATTGGTGGTCCGCCTGATGGGTGTCGGCACGTTCGTCGCCGAACGAAAGGTCAGCTCGGCGCTTTTCGAGGTACGCAACATCGCCGACGAGGTGGTGCGGCGGGGGCATCGACATCGCAGCGAGGTGGACTTCCTTCGTGCCGAACCCGCCGACGCACTGATCGCGCACCAGTTGGGGGTTCCTGACGGGAGTCCGGTATTCCATTCGCGGCTGGTGCATTTCGAGGACGATCTGGCCATCCAGGTCGAGGACCGGCACGTCAACCCCCAGATCGCGCCGGACTACCTCGACCAGGATTTCACGGTGCAGACACCGAACAACTACCTGATGACGGTGGCGCCGCTCGGCAGGGGGGAGCACGTCGTCGAATCCGTGCTCGGCACCGCGGAGGAGTGCCGACTGTTGGGCATCGCCGAGACCGAGCCGTGCTTACTGATTCACCGTCGCACCTGGTCCGAGGCGAAACTGGTGAGCACGGCCCGGCTCGTGCACCCGGGTTCCCGCTACCGACTCGAGGGCACCTTCGACGCACAGTGAGTCGCGGCGGGCGGCCCCACCGCCCGATCATCTCGGCGACCTCCGGCACCTCGCGGCCACTGACGTCGGCCACCTCGCTGATCTCGAGCAGGCCGAACTGGTCGAGCAGCAGGTGCACCCGGGCCGCGAGATCCCGCGGCACACCGGCGTCGATCGACCCGGTGACCCGCGCGTGCAGGTCCGCGCCGAATGTGCTGCGTCGGCCGACTCAGCCGGGGGACGGGGCGTGGCCCGAGATGTGGGCGGTCAGGCGATCCGCGCCACCGAGCAGGATCTGCCCCACTGCGTCCGGCACGGGATAGGCCAACTGCCTGCGCCAGGTGGTGCTCAGCGCGGCGACGGCGCGGCCGTTGTGGTCGAACACCGCGGTGCCCACGGACCGCAGACCCGTCGTCACCAGGTCCACCTCTTCCGCCCAACCTCGACCACGGGCCTCCGCGAGGGTGCGGCGCAGCTCGGTCAGGGTCCGCGGGCCCAGTCCGGTCCGGGTGATGAAGTCGCCGCGCCGCGAGTACAACGCCTTGACCTGGGCATCCGGAAGGGCGGCGAGGATGGCGCGCCCGTTGGCGGTCAGGTGCGCCGGCAGCCGCACACCGATGTCGGTGATCAGCGACACCTCGGCCGCTGGGCCTGAGGTGGGGCGTTCCTTGAGCAGGTAGACGGTCTCGTTGCCGTGCAGGATTCCCAGGTGCACCGCCTGACCGAGCTGCATGGCCAGCCGGTGCAGGATCGGTTGCGCGAGACGCTCGAGCGGCTCGTGGCGCAGGTAGGCCGAGCCGATTTCGAAGGAGGTCACCCCGAGCCCGTACGCCTGCTCGCCGGGCACGTAAACCACGAAACCGCGGTCCACGAGGACCGAGAGGATGTGGTAGACCGACGAGCGGGGCAGGTCCAGATCGCGGGCCAGGGCGGCCGCCCGCACCGGCCCCGGGCGCTGCGCCAGCCGGACCAGAATGTCGAGCGCACGGCCGACCGCCGGCGATGCACTGGAACTCGCAGGCGTGTCCACGCCGCCGATTCTGCCAGCCCTGTCCGGTATCCGACGGGACGCAATCGGGCCGGTTTCTCGCGACGATCGTCGAACGCGCGGGCAGTCCACGTGTTTCAATCCATTGATGCGAAAGTCACTGCTGGTTTCTGCATTGATCGTTGCATGGCTGATTGCGGGGGCCGCGTCCGTGGAGGCCGCACAACCGTCCTGGACCGGCGATTACTCGTTGAAGCGCTTCGCCGCGACGAAGACCGGCACGAGTTTGGCTGCACGACCGTGGGAGCCCGATTTCGCCGACACCTACACATTCGAGACGAGTTGTTCGAACGGGCCCTGCGTGGCCACTGTGACCGCAGGACCGAAGCCCGCGAATCCGACCCTGCCCCAACCTGCGCAGTACACATGGGACGGCACCAGTTGGGTTCATCACTACGACTGGCAGTGGGACTGCTACCAAGGCGAGGGCGTGCCCAAGGTGTGGGCGCCGGCGCACTCGGTGGCGTTCTACACTCCGCAGCGAGACGGCACACTGACCGGCTCGTGGCGCACCGACATCGACAGCGGCCCGTGCGTAGGCTCGGTGATCATGCAGGTCGCGGCATACCCGGTCGATCCAACTCCCGGAACCTTCGGCAGCAGCAGCTGAGAGTCACCGGAGCACCGAATCGAGCCTGACACAAGGCAATCCACGTCCGCGTAGCAACATCCCGCCACCCAGGGTTTCGTCACTGTGACGTATTAAGGGGGGCAGGCGGGGAAGGCGGAAACCGGAAGCGAAGTCGCTCGATGTGCGGAATGGGTGGATCACGAGGAGAACAGGCAGCGCGGCAGGCAGTCATCGACGCGCGGTCGGCGCAATGACCGACGTCCCGGGTCGGGTCAGGCCGGCGGGAGTCGATACTGCGTCGGCGACCCGAACACCAATCCGCCGATCCGTGCCGTCGAGGCGGTTGTATTGCTCGACGGGAGTGTTGCTAGACGGACGGCCGGGCACATCCAGTGACCACCTGATTCGAACAGGGTACCGATAATCGACATTATGTCATTTCACATCCCGGAGACCCGTCCCCGAACCGGGCGTCCCGGTCGCCGCGAAGGGCTTGCCGCGTGCGACCGCAGCCGCCGGTGACTGACGGCGGTCAGGCGCGGCGCTACCCCGGACCGGATGCGGCCCCGCTGCCCGGAGTTGCGGCGACCGGTACACCGAGTGACCGTGACACCGCGCCGTGTCACGTCGCAGACGATGTGCATGTCGCACACTCGGCCTCGGCCGGCCGATCCGGCGATCGATCACGAACCGTCGACGATCTACCCTCCCCGAGCGACCCGACCGATCCCCGATCGGATTTTCGTGGATAATTGCGATTATCCACGAAACGTATTGTGTTCCACTCCCGTTCGAGGACCTCGACATGAACGGCCGCCGTAGTTGGCCATCGCGTTTGCATGATCCGTCCCCCGCCGCATTGCGCTTCCGACTAGTACATCGAGCCACACCGCGCTACGCGCCCAGACCTACCGCCCGCGTTTCGGAACTACCCGATTGGCGGCCGCCTTGCCGAGCAACCAGGCCTCCCCCAGCGACCGTCATCGGCGCCGAAAGCTCGCCTGCCCGCCCGAGCAGAGCGCGATCGCCGCCCAGCGTGGCAGTGGTTGTTCGGCCGAATCGACGGTGCTGTAACCGTGGGTGCTATCTACTGGTAGGCGTGACGATGCGTCGGCGACGGACTCGGAAGGCAACGCGTCATGGCGGGACGGTCGGAATCCGGGCCCCGGCACACCCCGGATCGGGAGCGGGGGCGGGAGCTGCGGCTGGTGTCCGGTGACGGTTATCCCGACTGGGAATCGGTGTACCGAGACAACGTGGCCTGGGTGTACGGCCTGATGTTCGCTCGTGTCGGCAACCGCGCGGACGCGGAGGACCTGACCGCGGAGGTGTTCATGACGGCACTGCGGCCATTGCGGATGTCGGCGAGCGTTCCGGAGGTGCGCGGGTATCTACGTGCGACCGCGCGGACAGCGCTGGCCGGGTACTGGCGTACCCGGATGGGCCGTGAGATCACCACCATCGACGACGATCTCGCCGCCGAACCGACCAGTGAACCGGCCGTGAACACGAAGGCCGAGACACGCGCGCACGCGTTGCTGGACCGGCTTCCGGCCCGATATCGGCGCATTCTGGAGCTGAGGTTCCTGCAGGGGCTGTCTGTGCGCGACGCAGCGACCGACCTGGGGGTCAGTCTCACGAATGCGAAAGTACTGCAACACCGGGCACTGCAGATGGCGGCACGGCTCAGCGAGGGAGGTGCACAGTGAGCGGCAGAGAGGTTCGCCGATACGTCGAAGACCTGCTGGCCGGGCGGCGGCCACGATCGTTCCACCCGGACGAGTCCGACGCCGAGCAGATGCGCGCGGCGATCACGCTGCGCGCGGCCCGGCCGGGCGCCGACGAACCTAGCGAGTCCTTCCTCGCCGATCTGCAGCAGCGCATCGCCGCCGACGTCGGCGAACCCGCGACGCAGGACTCCGATACCGGTGGGGGTTCGACATCGCGCAGGCAGGTGCTGATCGGGGGGTCGGTCGCGGCGGCGGCGGCCGTTGTCGGCGCCGTCGTCGATCACACGATCTTCGGCGGAATCGCCGCGGAGAAGGAACAGGGTCCACCGGCGACCGAGTCGACCCTGGCGCCGACCAACGGCGCGTGGCGGGCTGTCGCGGCCAGTGCCGACGTCCCAGACGGCGCCACGGTCGCGTTCGATCTCGGCACGATCAACGGGTTCGTGCGCCGCGTCGACGGTCGGCCGGCGGCGGTGTCCGGGGTCTGCACTCATCAAGGCTGCCGGCTCTGGTTGGACGCCCCCGCCGCCACGCTGCGGTGCCCGTGCCACGTGACCTCGTTCTCGACCAGCGGGCAGGTGCTCGCCCACCAGCTGCCCGCCGCTCCCGCGCCGCTGCCGAGTCTGCAGATCCGCGAGACTGGCGGCACGATCGAGGTATTCGCGCCCACCGAGCCGGCCTGACCCACACGGTGTAACCCGCTCCCCTATCCATTGGTGAACGATCCGCGTCAGCGGATGATCACGGACCGATGGAAACGACGGGCGAACGATGAACGCTCTGATCGAGATGTCTCGACTGGTGATGCGGCGCCCCGGCCCCGATACCGACGTCGAAGCCGCCGCTGCATGGCATCAGGCGAAAGGCAGGCTGCTCGAGCAGCTGGCCGCCGACGGCGGCCCCGACGCGGCCGACTCCGCTGCCCACGCCGCCGCCGCGTACGCACGGGCCAGGTCGATGCTTCGCGGACCGCTCCGATCGCAGTACGAACCGCATCGTCAGGGCGCCGCAACCACGCGACCCGTGTAACCCCGGTCCCTATCTATCGGTGAACGTCCCGCACCCGGCGGGAGACGACGCGGATCGGAGAACCAGACTCATGAGACTGTCCTTGGAACGACGACATGCGTTGGCGACCATGGCTTGTGGCACCGCGGCGGCGTTGATCCTGAGCGCGTGCGCCGGATCCGACACGGCATCGCAGACCGACGAATCCTCACCGACGTTCGAATTCGCTTCCGGCACCGAGACACCGGGGATGCCCGGCGGCACCGCGCCCGGCACCGCGATGCCTGGGATGCCGGGCATGTCCGGCATGCCGGCTGCCGTGCAGAGTCCCGCAGCAGCGCCCACGACCGCGAACGCGGTGAACATCGACAACTTCGCCTTCGTGCCATCCTCGCTCGCCGTGCCCGTCGGGACGACGGTGACCTGGACCAACAAGGACGAGGAACCGCACACCGTCGCCAGCAGCGACGGCAGCTTCCATTCACCGGGGATGGGCGCGGGCGCCACCTTCACCTTCACCTTCACCAAGACGGGCAGCTTCGACTACGTCTGCTCGATCCATCCGTTCATGCACGCGACCGTGGTGGTGACGCCATGAGCACCTCCCAGCCCGAACACACCGATCCGCGCGACCCGCACACCATGACGCGGCGCCAGCTCATGCGACACACCGCGTGGTTCGGTGCCGCGGTCGGGTTGACCGTCGTCGGTGGCGAGGTCCTCTCCCATGTCGCCGGGGCCGCGACCAGCCCGGCCACCCCGACGACCCGTCCGACCCTGCGGTTTGCCCAGATCAGCGACAGCCACATCGGCTTCCAGGGCACCGCGAACAGCAACGTCACCGACACCTTCACCGAGGCGATCGGACAGGTCAACTCGCTCGGCTACACCCCCGACTTCGTCATCCACACCGGCGACCTCACCCACCTCGCGACCCCGGAACAGTTCGACCAGGTCAAGCAGATGATGACCGGGCTCGACACGCCACACATCTTCACGGTGCCCGGCGAACACGATTCCACCGACGACGGCGGCCAGCGGTACAGGGACGCGTTCGGCAAGGGCACCCGCGGCGACGGCTGGTACAGCTTCGACACCGCCGGCGTGCACGTGATCGCCCTGGTGAACACGTTGAACCTGAAGCTGCTGGGCCACCTCGGGCAGGACCAACTCGACTTCGTCAAGAACGATGTCGCCGGGTTGTCCGCCGACACCCCGATCGTCGTGTTCAGCCACATCCCATTGTTCGCGATGTACCCGCAGTGGGGCTGGGGTACCGACGACGCCACCCAGGCACTGAGCTATCTGCGGCGCTTCTCGTCGGTGACCTGCCTCAACGGCCACGTCCATCAACTGTTCACCAAGACCGACGGCAACATCACCTTCTACAGCGGCACCACCACCGCCTACCCGCTGCCGCGGCCCGGCGAGGGCGGCCCGGCCGCCATACCGAAACCGGTCACCCTGCCCGCCGGGAAACTGCATGGCGCCCTCGGCATCCGGGAAGTCGGCTACGTGAAGGGTCGGCAGACCCTCGCGATCAAGGATCAGGCCCTGACATGAGGTTCACCCGGACATCCACGCTCGAGAGAGAACCATCCGCCGCCATTGCAGACGCGACGACCGACGGTCTGTACAGCAGGTCGATGTGGCGCACCCTGCCGGATCTGTTGCTGCGCATCGGGATCTGTGTGTCGGTCGCGATCAGTGGCTACATCCATTTCGACCTGTACCGGGGCGGCTACCGCTACATCCATCTGATCGGGCCGTCGTTCCTGCTGCAGGCCGCCGCCTCCTTCGCGCTTGCGGTGTTGCTGTTGCTGGGAGGCCCGCTCATGCTGCGCATCGCTGCGGGCGGTCTCAGTGTCGGCGCGTTGGCGGCATTCGTGTTGTCGCGCACCGTGGGCATCTTCGGGTTCGCCGAGATCGGTTGGCAACCTGCGCCGAGGGCGGCGGTCAGCGTCGCCGCCGAACTCGCCACCGTCCTCTTGTGCGCCGTCTCAGTCCTGATCCATGTGCGGTCGCGGCGTGCAAGCCGAATGAGGCCGTCGGGTGGAGTCGAGCGATTCCCGTCCGCACCGCAGTCGCCGCCGAACCGGAGCAGAGCGGGAGCGTGACCCCATGTTCAGCAATCTCGGCTGGGACAAGATCGTTGTCCTGTTCGTCGCAGCCCTCGTAGTGCTGGGCCCGGAACGACTGCCCGGCGCACTGCACCAGTCACTGCAGTTCCTGCGCCGTGCCCGCGACTACGCCAGCGGCGCCACCGAACAGCTCCGGGACGAGCTGCGGCCCGCCCTGGACGAGCTCGGTCGGGTGCTTCCGCAGCCCACTCGGAACCTGGACGTCGCGCCACGGATCGTCATGACCCCTGACCACGACAGCGAGGGAAGCATCGCCGACCCCGCTGCGCCTGCCGGCGGTGCGCCGGACGACCGAGACGAGGACGTGTAACCCGCACCCCTATCTATCTGTGAGGGTCTCGCCACCCTCGACCGACGACCCGACATTCTGGGAGGTACGACATGGGCACAATGAGCCCGTGGCACTGGGCGATCGTGATCGTGGTCCTCATGCTGCTGTTCGGTTCGAAGCGGCTACCGTCCGCAGCGCGCGGCCTGGGGCAGTCGCTTCGCATCCTCACCAGCGAAATGAAGGAGATGCAGCGCGAGCAAACCGCCTCCTCGGCGACTGCTCCCGTCTCCACCCCAGGTGATCCGCGCCCCTCCGCTGCGCAGCCCGCGCCGACGCCCGAACCCACAGACCCCGAGCCCTGAATCGCTCGTCGCCTCGTTCCCCTGCCGCAGTCCGGGTGGGATCACCCGAACGGGCGGCTTCCGACCAATCACCAGAAGGCGGCCGTGCGAAACCAGTTCGAGCTGCTCCGTCGGAGAACCGCCGCCGATCCGAGCGGCACCATGCCGCTGGTCGAGCACCTGCAGGAGCTGCGCACCAGGGTGCTGATCTCGCTCACTGCGGTCCTGATCACCACGATCGTCGGTGTCGTCTGGTACTCGCACTCGATTCTCGATGTCAACAGCCTCGGCGAGATCCTGCGCGGCCCCTACTGTGCCCTGCCACCCGACGCGCGCGCGGCCCTCACCGTCGACGGCACCTGCCGGCTACTCGCGACCGGACCGTTCGAGCAGTTCATGCTCCGGTTCAAGGTCGGTCTCACCGCCGGCATCGTGCTCGCCTGCCCGATGTGGATGTACCAGATCTGGGCGTTCATCACGCCGGGCCTCTACCCGAAGGAACGCCGATACGCGATCGGCGTCGTCTCGACAGGCGCCGCGCTGTTCGTTTCCGGCGCCACGCTGGCCTACCTGGTGGTCTCGAAGGCGTTGCGCTTCCTCATGACCATCGGCGACAACGTCCAGGTCACCGCGCTCAGCGGCACCCAGTACTTCGGGTTCATGATCAACCTGCTGATCATCTTCGGGGTCAGCTTCGAGATACCACTGCTGATCGTCGCGCTCAACTTCGTTGGTGCGCTCACCTATGCGCGGCTGAGGGCGTGGCGGCGGGGCCTGATCTTCGGGCTGTTCGTCTTCGCCGCCGCCGCGACGCCGGGCCAGGACCCGTTCTCGATGCTCGCGCTGGCGTCAGTGCTCACCGTACTGTGCGAGGGCGCGGTCCAGATCGCTCGCGTGCACGACAGACACAAGGCCAAGAGGGAAGCGAGCGAAGGCTGTGGCACGGCTGCCGACGATGCGGCAACCGACCTTCGCGCACTCGAGCCCGTCGCCGTGGTCGAGGAGACCGGCGGCCCGGGTGCCGTGTGAGAATAGCCGCGCCACAGTGCTCTTCGCGTCTCTCGTTCGTCGCCGACGACGCCGCCGCACCTCGTCCGCAGCTGCTGCAGCAGCTGGCCGTGATCGTCGCATAGCGGGACGCAGGGATGCTCCACTCGGAGTTCGCCAACGCCCGCGTCGATCCACTGCTCGCCGATCTTTCGGGCGCCCAGGTCGAGTCGCACGGTGCGGCGATCGCCGAGGTCGACCGCGTCGCTTCCGAGTTTGCGCGATCGGACTACGCGTCGTGAGCTGGCTCGTGCTGATCAGTGCGGGCCTGGTCGAGGTCGCGTGGGCTCAAAGCATCCAACCGACCCAGAACTTCACCAGGCCGGCACCGACGGCGCTGTGCCTTCTACTCATGTGCACGGCGGTGTACCTGCTGTCCCTCGCGATGAACAACCTCCCCGTGGCGATCGCCTACGTCGTGTTCAGCGGCATCGGAGCGATAGGGGCGATCGTGGTTGGGGTCGTAGCGCACCACGACCCTGTCAGCATCGGCCGGGTGACCGCGACGGCGCTGATCGTTGCCGGGATCGTGCTGGCCCACCTCGCTACCGAGCAGCCGGAACCGGCGTCGGTCGCCGCTGGCGAGACAGTTCAGGATTGACCATCGTTCACCCGAGTTGTTCTCCATCTAGGGGTGGGACTCGACGCCATCCGCGTCGTACACGGCGCGGGCGGCCTCGACGGCGGCGATGTTCTCGTCCGCCCACAGCGTCAGGCCGCGCAGGACAGTGCCGAGACTCGCTCCCAACGGGTCAGGGTGTAGTCGACCGGGCCGGCACGGGGTGACAGCGCGGTCACGAGGAGACTGACCCCCAGTGGGGCCGCTCACGCCGCTCCCGAACTCCTCGTCACCGGAGGGGCGCTGTCGATCATCGACAACAGCAGGTGAGCGGGTCGCGCGAGTCGGCATGCCGCTCACACCTCCGCCACCGGTGGGTCCGCCTGCGCGCGGTCCGGTGCGCGCGGGCTCCCGATGGATGGGATACCCCATGGTCGGTTCTGACGAACAGCTGCTTCTGTGAGATGCGACACCCCAAACTTCGATCTTCGGCATACACGAAGTGGCATCCCCACGATGAAAGGCATTCCCACCCATGCGAATCCGATCTCTTCGACTATCCGTTGCGGCGATGGCGGCCGCGGTCGCGGCCACCACCGGTACCGCCGGCGTCGCGTCCGCCGACATCGACTTCGGCAGCTCCGGGGGCAGCTCCGGCAGCAGCAACGGCGAGATGGTCGTCACCCTGGTGCGCCATGCCGAGTCCGCCGGTAACGTCTCCGGCCTGATCGACACCAAGGTGCCCGGACCCGACCTGACCGCACGCGGCCAGACACAGGCAGACAATCTGGCCGTCCAGCTGGCCGACCAGGATTACGACTGCGCCTTCGCGTCCAACATGGTGCGTACCCAGCAGACGGCGGCACCGACCGTCGCCAAGCACGACCTGCGCCTCGACATTCAGCCCGGTTTCCGGGAGATCGAGGCAGGCGAGTACGAGGGCACCCCGGAGGCTGCGGCGCTGTCCGGGTACCTGCAGGCGCCGATCAAGTGGCTCTCCGGCGACCTGAACGCACGGATTCCAGGCTCCATCGACGGCAACGAGTTCGACGGCCGCTTCGATGCGGCACTGCTCGAGGTGCAGCGCCGCGGCTGCACCAACCCGGTGATCTTCTCGCACGGCGGCACCATCATGTTCTGGTCCATGATGAACGCCAGCAATGCCGACAAGAGCAAGCTCGGCACCGATCCGATGCGTAACGGCGGCCACGTCACCCTCAAGGGCAGCCCGAAGAAGGGCTGGACGATTGTCGAGTGGGTCGGCCACCCGGACATTGGCTGATTCACCCTTCCGCGCCCCGGATGTCACCGACACAATCGATGGCGTCCGGGGCGCAGTCGTATCTCAGCCCAGGGTCGGCATGGCGACGCCGGCAACAGCCTTCATCGTCCTCCGCACGGTTCCCAGAGTCCGAAAGACCGCGATAAGGTGCGATGTGCCCGAAATTGCGAGTCGGCGTCGCACCCAGCCGGCCCCGCCTCACATCGTCTATCGCGCCATCGTCGAACCCGACCGGGACCAGACTCGCCCGTGGCTGATCCTGCACCACGACGAGCAACGCCCCACCGGCATGGGCGCCGTCGAACCACATCTCGTGGTGTGGAGCTCGCTGTGGCCGCTGCGCCCGGATGCCCGCGTCCGGTTCGAGATCGTCGGACCGCCGCACGGCAGCACCACGTTGCGCTGGACGGTGACCGTCGACGACCCGATCCCGGAAGACGAGACGATCGTCCGGATGCGGACGCGGGTCAACGAGTTGATCAACGCGAACCTGCGCTTCACCTTCGGGCAGTAGACCCCCGGGTCCCTCCCGGGCCAGCCTGACCGGGGGCCGCCGCGCTCCCCCGGGGCTGGCGATCATCACGTCGCCGAGTTCGAGATCCCTCGATGCTCGACATGAACCACACACCACAGGTTGCCCGCGTCAGCATCGAGACCAGGAACCCGACGGGCGGTCTCGACTTCCGCTGGGCGGGAACCCATCTCGCGTGCGCTCCGCGAGCCCCTAGCATGACTCGAGTCACACCGTCTGAACCAAGTGATCTTGAGCACTTTCAACGAGAGGGCGAATATGGGCGTTTCGGGCTTCGACGAGGAGTACGACGTGGTGGTCGTCGGATCGGGTGCGGCGGGTACGGCTGCGGCGCTCGGTGCCCACCAGGCCGGGGCTCACGTGTTGGTCGTCGAGAAATGCGACGAGGCGACCGCGGGCGGCAACACACGTGTCTCCGGCAGCGGGTGGTGGGTCAACCGGAGTCCCGAACGGGCACGCACTTTCCTGCGGTCGCTCAACGGCGCCTTCCCGGTCGCCGACGATGTCGTCGACGCGTGGGCGGACGAGACCGCCGAGAACTCACGATGGCTGAAGGAACTCGGCGCGGACGTCTCGCTGAGCTCCGAATACCACACGGAGCCGGAGTATCTCGAGCTCGACGGCGCCGACTGCTACGCCGGCATGGACACCGTGACGGGCCGGATGGGGAACGGGCTACTGCACGACTTCCTGCACCGCGCAGTCGCCGAGCGCGGGATCGAGATCCGTTTCGGGACAGCCGCCGTCGCGCTCATCACCGATGACGAAGGTGTAGTGGGCGTCGAAGTGGAGGATGCGGACGGGCAGCGCAGGATCGGAGCCCGCGGTGGTGTCGTCCTGGCAACCGGCGGGTTCTCTGCAAACACGCGGATGGTCCGCGACTACCTTCGGGTCGAGGACCACGTGCTGTGGGGCTCGCCCGCGCTGACCGGCGACGGACACCGGATGGCGCAGGCGGTCGGAGCGGACCTGTGGCACATGGACAACATGATGACGATCACCGGCGTGCGCGGTGACGACGAATTCGGCCACTACCTGGCGCTGTGGAACGCGCACAACTACCTCTGGGTCTCACCCGACGGGCGACGGTTCGCGGACGAGTCCGCCGAGCCCAAGCACGGTCATGTCTGGCGAAACGGCGCGTACGAACTGTTCCCGCTCCGCCCCTTCCACCTGGTCTTCGACGAACAGATGCGCACCGCGGGTCCCCTGAGTCCCACTCCAGACGTCCTGCCGGTCGGCTGGAACCTCCTGATGAACGGCACACGGTGGAGCCTGGACAACAGCGAAGAGATCGCGAAGGGCTGGATCAAACGCGCCGACTCGATCGCCGAACTCGCCGTCCTGATCGGAGCGGACCCGGAGACGCTCGAGCACACGGTCGAGCAGTACAACGCCGCGTGCGCAGTGGGCCGCGACGACCACCTCGGGCGCTCTCCGGAGACACTCGCCCCGGTCTCCCGTGCACCGTTCTACGTCCTCGAGGTGGTACCGCTGCTCGGCTGGAGCAACGGCGGTCCACGGCGTGACGGGCGGTCGCGGGTCCTCGACACCCGCGGCGACGTCATCGTCGGTCTGTACGCGGCAGGTGAGATGAGCTCGACGTACAGCTGGGCCAAGGACGGTGGCTTCCACGTTGCCGACGCGCTGGCGTTCGGTCGCATCGCGGGACGCGACGCGGCCGCCCGTGCTTGAAACGCACCGCTGGGCGGGCGTCCTCGACCTTCGAGCCAACCACCGGCCGCGACCCCGACTGACGGAACAGACGTCATCGGGTTCTGTTGGGAGACCGTGGCGCCCCACCGAGCACCACCCCGCCAGCCGAAACGGCACCGTTTGCAGCACCGCTCCGGGTTCGGTGTCCGCTCTCACCGGAGTCGTCGCGATGGTCGCCACGATGGGGTCGCCGTCAACCACGTAGGCGAGACGGACGCAATCGACGCCGGCGGTGCGTGCGGCGGTCGGATCAGCTGTCCGACTGCCGCACGTCCCGCCCAGCGCTGGATTCCACGTCCTCGCTCCTCCCCCGGCATCAGTGCAGCTCGAGCGCTCAACACACATCGGGCGGCGCGACCGCGCGAGCAACACGACGGCGAGTAGTAGGGTGGCCGAACCTGGCCCCGACTGTTCTTGGAGGTCACCATCATCGGACTCGTTCGCCGATCGGTCGCCTGCGCCGCCGTCGTGGCCGGTTCGGTGCTGGCGCCGGCAGCCGTCGCCTCCGCCGCGGTCACCGCTCCGTTCCAGATCAACCCGGCGCCGTTCGGAAACCCGTACGGCAGCCTCGACGTTCCCACGATCCGCTGCGTGGCCGTGGTCGGTGAACAGCCTGGGGCGGTGAGGATCACCGGCCCCAACGAAGGCTATTGGTGGTGCGTACTCCCAGGCGACGTGCACTGGCTGAACGTGTCGAGTGGAGCCTCCGGCTCCGCCCGGATGTCGGCCGGGGCGGACGGACGCCCGGAGGCGGTCCTGCCGACCGGGACCGGGCAGGTCGTCGTCGCCGTCACTTCCGACGCCCCGTACACACCGGGCATCACGACCGTCTACGTTCCGTAGGCGCCGGCCCCGCGGTCCGGGAGGGCGCGGGCAAGACAACAATTGGAGAGTGCAGCCAATGGCACACGTACAACGTTTCGACCACGTCGGCATCACCGTTGCGGACCTCGACTCGGCGACAGCGTTCTTCGTCGGACTGGGTCTCGAGGTGGAGGGCACCGGATCCGTGGAGGGCGAGTTCGTGGAGACCGTCTGCGGCATCCCAGGCGCGCACTGTGAGATCGCGATGCTGCGGCCACCCGGTGGAGGGTCCCGGCTCGAGCTCGCGACCTTCGTCACGCCCGACCACGAGCCCGGATCGCCCACGGCGATGGCCAACGAGCTTGGCCTGCGCAACGTGTCCTTCGAGGTCGGAGACCTCCAATCGGCCGTCGATGCGGTGACCGCGGACGGGTACGGGCTCATCGGCGGCATCGGCGAGTACGAGAACAGCGTGCGGATGGCCTACGTGCGTGGGCCCGAGGGAATCATCGTGTCCCTGTTCGAGCAGATCGGCTGACGCGCCCGCGCGTTGCCCACATGTGTCCATGCGCCCTGATCGGCCACAGCTACATCTGGCCGTGAGCGACCGGCCCGGCCGGCTCGTAGGTGCCGAGGACGACGCCGAGATCGGTAACCGTGAGATCGACAGGACGCATCGTCACGGGGAGGATGCCGTCGTTGAACAAGCGGCGACCGGAGCCGAGCACCAACGGGAAGGTCATCAGGCGGAAGCGGTCGACGAGCTCGTGCCGCAGCAGGGTCCGGAGCAGTGTGCCGCTCCCCCAGACCTGCAGCTCGTCGCCGGGTTCGTCCTTGATCGCCCGCACCGCCGCGACGACGTCGCCCGTCACGAGGCCGGCGGTGTCCGGGTGCTCGCCGCGCCAGGTGGCACGGTCCTCGGTGAGCGAGTTGGACACGACGTACTTGGGCAGCGAGTTGATCGCCGTGGCAATGGAGTTCGCGGGGTCGATCTGATCGGGCCAGTAGCCGCGGAAGATGTCGAACGTTCTGCGGCCGAACAGGAACGCGCTGGCGTGGCCGTTGAGCTCGGCGACGAACTCCCCGACGGCCGGGTCGGGGAACGGGGCCTGCCAGCCGCCGTGGGTGAAGGCGTCGCTGGGGTCTTCGTCAGGCCCGCCGGGGGCCTGCATCACGCCGTCGAGGGTCAGGAACGTCTGAACGGTGAGCTTCATGTTCCCATGGTGGATCCGTCGCGCTCGCTGCGCGAGACGAACAGCCTGAACGCACTGCCGGCCCCACTCCCTCGCCCCCCGCCTTGTCGACCAACATTGCGCTCCCGACAGGAGAACGCCGATCCGGCGTGGCTCGGGCCCCCCGACCACGACCTCTCGGGCGGTGATAAGAGGGCCCGGACCTGCGCGAACGTTCGCACGTCGCCCAGCACCGCGAACGACATGTCCACGACGTCTCCGCGCCGGCGTGTTCCGATGTGCACCGGTTCGTCGTACCTGATCGGTTTGGCGTATTCGATCACCGCGCGGTACGGCCCCGACGTCAGGTCCGGTTCGCCTGCCAGCACCTCGACGACACCGTGCCAGTAGGCGGTGTTGTTGACGTGGTTGAAGTGGTCGATGTCGGTGCGGCGCAACGGGAAATCGACGCCTGGGCCGTCAGTGGGGTGTTCGGTGAGCCACGCCTTCCAGCGCAACCGCAGTTCGTCGGTGGTGGTCGCCATCGTCGACACGAACTCGTCGGACAACCGCGCCGGACCCATCGTCTGCTTGCTCACATTGATCCAGAATCCCTCGGTCTCGACCAGCCCGCCGTTGTCGCCGTCGAATCGCACACGCATCGCACACCACCGGGACGAAATGCCGGAACACCAGCGCCGCACCCGGACACGGTCCGGCCACTCGATCGGCCGCAGCACGTCGACGACCGCGCGCCGCATGATCCAGTGCGGGTGCACGTCCATCATCCCGGCGTATTCGAGGTGCCGGACACCCGCTTCCTGTACCGAGCGAGCGATACCGACAAGTCCCAACTGGCACCGATCGTCCATGTCCGGCGTCGCCATCGGCCACGACGTGTCGAACACGTGGCCGCTTTCGGGAACGGGCGCCAGGTCGGTCATGGGATGTGGTTATACCCGCCCGTCCCACTGTTCGAAGCCCGGCTCGCCGTGAGATCGCGCCGCCCGCACGGTTTGCCGGAAATGCGGGCTCAGTCGCGGCTTCTCCTGTTCCAGAGCTGATGGGTGAGCCCGCTGGCGGAGGTGACGGTCTCGATCGAGAAGCGGCTCTCGACGCCGCTCGTGCCCTCCCAGAGGGACACGCCGCGCCCGAGGGTGACGGGCACGATCACCAGGTGCATGAAGTCGATCAGGTCGGCTTGCAGGAACTGCCGCACGATCGAGGGGCCTCCACCGATCCGGACGTCCTGACCGTTGGCGGCTTCCTGGGCCATGCGCAGCACCTCATGGGGTGGTGCGTCCACGAAATGGAAGCTCGTTCCGTTGGGAAACTCGATGCTGGGGTGTGGGTGGTGGCTCATGACGAACACGGGTGTTCGAAACGGCGGTTCGTCGCCCCACCAGCCCCGCCACCCGTCGTCGGGCCAGTCGCCGGTTTGGGGTCCGAACTTGCGACGTCCCATGATCTCGGCGCCGACCCCCTGGCCCCAAAGGCTGGTCAGGGCGCGGTCCAGGGTGACCGGGGCGTCCACCCGGTCGACGCCGTCGATGACGCGTCCGTCGAACGACTCGAAGAGTCGTTCGGCGTCGCCGATCGGGGCGTCGAACGTCACGTACTCGCCGGCAGCGTAGCCGTCGAGGGAGATGTTCAGATTGTGGATCCGTGTGCGGGACATGGGCGACTCCTCAAATGATCGGATGGACCGGATACGCATGAACTGACCGACGAGACAGCCGGACTCACGGCGGACGCTCGAAAACGTGGCGGCCGAGCAAGGCGTCAACCGATCCTCTCGGCCGGGGACACGGGACCGCGCACCATCCTCCAGCGGAACGCACTGTCGGTCCAGCCGGACACGCAACCACGGCCGCGCGATCCTCAGACATGCAAGGTGGGCCGGTAGATGAGCTCCTGAATGTTGCCGTCGAGCGTCCGGCTCTCGATCAGCTCGAGGTCGAAGTCGGCCGCGCCCTGGAAGATCGGGTCGTCACCGGTCTGACCGGTGATCACAGGGAAGATCGTCACCTGGACGCGGTCGACCATTCCCGCGGCCATCAGCGCCCGGTTCATCGACAGGCTGCCGTGCGAGCGCAACGGCACCTCGGACTCCGCCCTGAGCCGGGCGACGACGTCGACGGCGTCACCGCTCACGACGGTCGCGTCCGGCCAGTCGAGTGGCCCATGCAGGGTGGTCGACACCACCGTCGCCGGCAGGCTCCTCATCCGACTGACCCATGGGTCGCGCACCGACTCCTCGGTGCCCGAGGCCAGCAACTCGGTGAACGCCCGATAGGTGTTGGCCCCGAAGACCATCCGCTGCTCCGCCTCGTACAGGGAGAGGCGGTGGTCGAGCAGTTCGGGGCCCTGCTTGCCCCAGTAGCCGCCCCAGTCGCCACCACTGACACCGCCGAAGCCGTCGAGACTGGAAAAGACGTCGAAGGTGTACGTGGCGGTCATGGCGCTCTCCTCGGTGTGGTTGATCGGGTACATGGATACAGACGGGAGATCACGGCGAAACTCATCGCGGTGGCTTCGGCTGGCTTCGGTCGCCCGGATTGAATGCGATCCACGGACCGCAACACCATCGAATTTCTACCGATTGGTCGGGCGTTCTCGCACAGGGCCAAGGCCCCCGCGATCATCGACGCGATCCTGTGTCCGGATCCGGAGTGCGAATACCGCTACCTGGCTATGTCAACAGCTCTTGGCCCCACATGTCGGAGATATCTGGCCCGACCATGCGTCGGCGTGTCGAGTTGCGAATAGCGCTTGGCCGACCGCCACCACCACCCCGAACGCAGTCCTACGTCAGGCCCGGGTCTTCTCTTCCCGCCACACTTCGAAGGGTGGATCACGACTGAACCACTCAACCCACGAGTCAACTGAAGTGGGGCAGTCCGGATCGCGGTTGGTGTTCAATAGATTGCCGCTGCAAAAGTCGATGAGCTGGCTAGCTGCCGTCGCAGTCTGCGGCCGATAGCCCGGAACCAGATGGGATGAAATATGGCTAAGGCCAAGGATCCTGAGAAGTTTCGTCGTAGTGTCAACAGCTTCAATAAGATTATCGTCGGGCTACAGAAGCTGGGCATAGCTTTTGGTCCGACGCACCTCCTCACCGTGGCCGGACGGCGTTCCGGTGCGCCGCGTACCGCTCCGGTAGCCGTGGTGCCCATCGACGGCGATCGATATCTCTTCCAGGCTTACCCTCGGTCAGCATGGGTAGCGAACGTCCGGGCAGCCGGTATCGCGACACTCGCACGCGGTCGGCGTTCCACCACCGTTCGCCTTGTCGAGGTTCCGGTGGAAGAGCGTAGTGGTCTCCTGCGGGATCATGTCGCACATAGTCCGGCGCGGGTCGGCAATCTGCTCGTTGATTCCGGGCTGGTCGAGAAGTCTGACCCCGATTCTGTCGCGGCCGCGGCGGACCGAATTGCGGTCTTCCGGATCGAAGCTGCCTGATCGATTCGTGTTCCTCTAGGCCTGATCTGGTATGTCAACGGCGTTGGTCGCGCCACACAGTGGATCGGCGCCGGCGCAGATTCTGCCGCAGCGACCGCCCAGAGCAAGTCCTCGCAATCAGTATCCTACGCAGCGTATCTGGATCGGCTGATCGTCGCGAGGGTTCCTGAAGAACGACGCGCGCCTGCCGAGGGTGGGCGCGGCGAACAGCGTCTCCAGTCGGTGAGCTTGTCGCCGCGCACTCTGCGCTGGTGATCGGTCACGTAACGGACATGGATGCTTTGGTGTGGGCGAGGCGGTAGCTGTCGGTGCCGGTTTCGATGATGGTGCCGCCGAAGGTGAGTCGGTCGACGATCGCCGCGCACAGGCGGGGATCGGTGAAGGTCTTCGTCCAGCCGGAGAACGACTCGTTCGCTGCGATGGCGGCTGACGGTCTTCGGTACCGGTTCCTTCGTCGGTGTCACTGTCGCGGGACGGTTCTCGGACCATCGTCCCGGTGTCGTCATCGCGGTCTGCGGCCCGGTGTTGTTGCTCGGTTGGGTCGCGTTGGTGACCCAGGCTCCGCACTCGGTGACGCTTCTGGTCCTGGCGTTTACACAGGATGCACTCTCCTTCGCGGTGGGCAGCACCCTGATCGCCAGGGTGCTCTGTGAGGCCGAGGACGCCCCGACCATGGGTGGGTCATATGCAACCGCGGCGCTCAACATCGGCGCAGCCGCCGGACCCGCTATCGCCGCAGCAACCCTCAGTTCTCATGTCGGCGATCTCGGGCCCGTGTGGACGAGCAGCCTCCTGGTCACGGTCGCGCTGGCGATCGGCCTGCCGCTGTTGCGGGTCATCGCACCCCGTGTCGGAGAGGTGATCCGATGACCCATGCGAAGGCTCCGCTGATTCATCCGAACCCAACCCCCTCCCCGAGTCGAGCGCCGCGCCGCTGTCAGGTGTCGGAACTGCGCCATCTCGGTCCGAGCCAGACTCCGGCGGGTGTCCTGCTTGACGATCGCTGGGCAGGAGGGATTCGACGGTAGGAGCCCGAACCAGCCATCAGCGGCGACCGAGGAACCACGCTGACGCGCCCAGGCAGGGAAGCGCGATGATGAGGGCGGACCACCAGAACTTCGATCCCAGACGATCGTGTTGGGACCTGGATACGGAAACGAGAGCAGCGACAGTCAGGACCGCCCAAAAGGTCACGAAGCCCGTTGTGGCGAGATCGAATCCGAGCGGAATCGTTGGATTCATCTCGATGCAGAACTCCTACTGCTGGCGGGAAGGCGGGGTTTGGTTGCGCTGCGCGGAATCTGGTTGTTTTCCGTCGACTCGTTTGACGGGCAGCCAGGTCGCGAGGGTGCGCGCAAGTGATCCCAGGAGCCGTTCGCCGTAAACGCACAGGGTTCGTTCCCAGGGGTGTCCGAACGTCCCCTCGCTGAGGTCGTCGCGCAGGAAGATGTAGTAGTCCCCGTTGGGGTAGACGGGAACCCGCCACTCGGTGTCGCGGGTTGTGGCATGGACTGCTGCATCGAGTCGGTAGCACGTGTGCTGCCAGTCCAGCACCACAAACGTCGGGTCCTCCGCGAACTCTGTGATGAAGCAGCGCAATGCCTCTGCATTCACCGCATCGAAGCGGCTCGACCAGGCGCCCGCGATGTCCGCCGGCGCCGTGAGGTCGAACGTGATCGACGGTGTCGGTTCGGCAATCGCCGGCCAGTCCGATTCGGTGCTGCCCGGCCGGAACCCGAACCTGTCGGTGAATCGATCCCAGTACCGATTCTGGTCTTCCAGTGTGGTCCAGCCGGGCGGCAGCGGACTGCCGAAGTCGAGCGTGTGCCTCATCATTGCGGCGACCTCCTTCGGCTGACCCCCGGCCCGATCTTGCCGGGGACCACCTCCGTGAGGTTCGTTGCCCGCAGCTTTGCGATCGTCACGTCTCCAACTGCCTTACCCGGGTCGCCCGGAACGAGTATCCGTCCTGCTCCGCCCGCTCCCAGTCGAGATCGACTGTCGCACCTACGGTCAACGCGCGGAATCCGGTCCCGTCGATGTTGCTGTAGTGCGCCCAGCATCCGCCAGGGGTGTCCGGGGAGTCCAGCACTCCCCATCCCAGCTCGGCGTGCCACTCCCGCACCGTTCCCCTTGTCTGTCCCACGACCACGACCATCTCACGGCCTCGGCAAGGAACAACTGCCCGAAACGCCGGAATTCGGTAAGAAGTTCCTTCTCCCGTGACCCTCGACACAGAGTCCGTCGCAGCACCGGGCGGCACCGTCATACGCCAGGTTGAACCCGAGCTTGCCGGACGTACCCCGGTCCGAACGCCCGACCTTCAACTTGACCTCGCTGGAGTCGGTCAATCGTCGATGATGTTCGCCGAATACTCGTCCGGCGTGCTCTGGTCGCCATCAGGCGATCCCCTGCGCGACGCTGTCCCAGAAAAGCAGCTCGTAGGACTGCAGCAGGCGCGCGCAGCGCCGGGCGGAGACGGCCGTGTCGCCCGCGTCCAACCCCGCCTGGAGGACCGCGAGCATCCGATCCTCCAAGCCCGGCGGCGGCTCGGCGAAGAACGCAAAGAACGCGAGGTCGGCCTCGCCGGCGCCGTAGCGTTCACGCAGCGCCCGTGCCACGCCGCCACAGTTCGCGCCCCAGGCGGCGAGGTTGGCCAGCAATGCCAGCGTCACGTCGGCGCGCGAACCATTGAGCGCCAGCCACGCGACGAACGCCGGGTAGACCTGCGCTTGGGGGTTTGGCTCGTGGCTGCGCAGCCCCGCCTCGTCAAGGCCCAGCCAGGCGGCGAAGTCGAGCAGCCTGGCGAGCGCCTGGCCCTCGCCGGTGGCGAGGTCCAGGAACAGGTCGCCGGCGGGAGGCTCGGGAAAACGCCCCGCGAGGAACGCGAAGCTCCGCCGGTCGCTCGAGACGATCGCATACTGCTCACCCGCGAACGCCCGCAGGCGATCCTGGGGAACTCGGCCGGCGGCGAGCGCCTCCAGCAAGCGGTGCGAGCGGATCGACTGTTCGACCGCCGACAGCTCGCCGCGCAGCCCGTCGAGCAGCGCATTGGCTATGACCCGGTCGTCGGACATCGCGCCCCCGTCGCTGTTGCGGCCGGTCTCACTGAGGAGCTCCGGATCTGGCGCCCGCGTGGCGCAGTGCCGCGACGAGCTGAGCAACCGTCGGGGATCCTTCCGCGCCATCCGAGGTCCGGTACACACGGCACGACAGCCCGACAACGGCACCGGACTCGGCAAAGGGATCGACGCCGTCGATCAGCACCGTCGGTGAACCCGTGAACGCCGTGGCCTCAGCGTCGTCGATGGTCGCGACCTGTCGCAGGCGGACCGCGATGTCGGACCTCCCCACTGCCGTGAGGGCCTCGTGCAGGCGATCACGAGCGGTGTGCCAGTTCGGGCAACCGTCGAAGTACACCACCTCGACTTTCATGGGATCGATGATGCACCGCTAACCGACGGTGTTGCCAGTCGTCGGGCGGCTACCGGGTGGAGCGGCGGAGTTCGGGATCTCCGGGTGCGGATGCGGATGGCCGCCGTGCACCGTGACGGTGCGGGTGAATGGCGCCGCCAGGGGGGAACAGTTCCCGTGACCCATCCCCGCGGGCCGCGGCCCCGAACCCCCTGCACAGCTGTCCCGGCCGTGTGCGGCCCCGAACCGTGAACAGGAGAACTCGTGACCCGATCGATCGTCGGCCTCGGCGTGGCGGCACTGGCCGTGACGGTGCTGTGCGCCGCGCCGGCGCAGGCGGCCCCGCTGACCCCGGTTCCTCGGCTCGACATCGCCCGCTACGTCGGCGTCTGGCACCAGTTGGCGGCGAATCCGGCGCCGTTCAACCTCGACTGCGTGCGCGACACGACCGCGACCTACACGCTGATCGACGAGCGGAACATCCGCGTGGAGAACTCGTGCACGACCATCGACGGTCGGCGGCGCGGCATCGTCGGCAATGCCAACGTCAATGGTCCCGCCGCCCTGCACGTCTCGTTCCCGGGCGTGCCGTTCCAGGACTCGCAGGAGGGCCCGAGCAACTACCTCGTCGCGTACGTCGCCGACGACTACTCGTGGGCACTGGTCGGTGATCCGACGCGGCTGTCGGGGTTCGTGCTCTCGCGCTCCCCGGTCGTCGACGAGGCGGGCTGGCACCGGATCCGCACGGTGGTCGAGCAGAACGGCTACAACTCGTGCCTGATTCTCACCTCGCCGACCACCCAGGGCTATCAGCAGATCCGGCCGCTGTGCACGGTGTGAGCGGTGTGGACTGTCACCGGCCCGCCCTGGCGGCGCCGGCGATGTTGTCGAGCATGCCGGTGAAGATGATGCCGTGCAGCGGCAGCAGGGAATACCAATAGAGCTGCCCGGCAAGGCCTTTCGGGAAGAAGATCGCCCGCTGCCGCAGCCGGGTGGTGTGGGCGTCGAGGGCGTCGAGTCGCCATTCGAGCCAGGCACCGCCGGGCGTGCGCATCTCGGCACGAAGCCGCAGCAGGTGGAGTCGCTCGATCCGTTCGACCCGCCAGAAGTCCAGTGCGTCGCCAGTGTGCAGTCGGTGGGGGTTGCGTCGCCCACGTGCCAGTCCGACGCCTCCGGTGAACCGGTCCAGCCAGCCGCGAACCGTCCATGCCAGCGGGAACGAGTACCAGCCGTTCTCCCCGCCGATGCCCTCGACGACCTGCCACACCCGCTCGATCGGGGCGTCGCAGACGAGGTCGCGATCGTCGGTGTGGACGACGTCACCGGCCCAGCCGGGATCGGACGGCAGCGGATCGGCGGGCGCACCGACCGGTGACGCGTTCGCCCAGGTGGTTTCGACGTCGCCGTGCGCGATGCGGCGCAGGGCGAGCGCGACAGCGGCGCGGTATCCGGTGGTCCCGCCCGGTGGCGGCGGAATGAACTCGTCGATGTCGTGTTCGGCGGTGACGGCGTCGGTGCTCAGCGACTCGATCAGCGCGCGACCGAGCCGGGGCGGGATCGGGGTCACCAGTCCGATCCACAGGCCGGCAAGTTTCGGGGTGAGCACCGGCAGGACCAGGATTCGCCGCCGGTGCAGGCCGGCGACGTCGGCGTAGATCTGCATCATCTCGCCGTAGCGCAGCACGTCCGGGCCGCCGATGTCGTAGGTGCGGCCGCACGGCAGTGGGGCGGTCGCGGCCGCGAGCAGGTAGTGCAACACGTCGCGCACGGCGATCGGCTGGATGCGGTTGTCCACCCACCGCGGCGTCGTCATCACCGGCAGACGGTCGGTCAGGTGCCGGATCATCTCGAACGACGCCGAACCGGAACCGATGACGACCCCGGCCTGCAGTACGCAGGTGGGCACACCCGAGCCGATCAGGATCTCGCCCACCTGGCGGCGTGAGCGCAGGTGCGTCGACAACCGGTCCGAGTCCGGATGCAGGCCGCCGAGGTAGACGATGCGGCCCACCCCCGCGCGGGCGGCCGCGGCGGCGAGGTTCTCGGCGCCGCGGCGTTCGGCGTCGATGAACTCCCCACGCCCGCCCATCGAGTGCACGAGGTAGTAGACGACGTCGACGTCCCGGCAGGCACGCTCGAGCGAGTCCGGATCGGTCAGATCCCCACGCACGACCTCCACGGTGGCGGCCCACGGCACGTCGCTGATCTTGTCGGGGTGGCGGGCCAGCGCCCGCACCCGGTGCCCGGCCTCGACGAGCCGCGGCGCCAACCGGCCGCCGATGTATCCGGTGGCGCCGGTGACCAGCACCCGCAACCGGGTGTCGGTGCCGTGCGGCCCGGGCGGCAGCGGCGCGTCCACGTCCTCATCACCTCTTCCGGACTGTCTCGACCCTCCCCTCACGACACAGGGTTCCGCCGGAGTGGACGGCCCCCAGGGACCGCCACTCCAGTCGACGGATCACTGCGCGGGAGGCATCAGGACCGAGTCGATCAGGTAGACGGTTGCGTTCGCGGTCTTCACGCCGCCGCACACGACCGCCGCGTCGTTGACCTTCAGGTTGTCACCGGACCCGGTGACGGTCAGGGTTCCGCCTTCGGCGGTGGTGTGGGTGCCGTCGACGGCCGCGGGGGTCAGCTGGCCCGGAACGACGTGGTAGGTGAGGACCTTCGTCAGCGTCGCCGAGTCCGTCTTCAGCGAGTCGATCGTGGCCGGGTCGGCCTTCGCGAAGGCGGAGTCGACCGGGGCGAACACGGTGAACTGTCCGCCGTTGAGCGTGTCGACCAGGTTCACGTTCGGGTTCAGCTGTCCCGACACCGCCTTGGTGAGGGTGGTGAGCATCGGATTGTTCGAGGCGGCCACGGCAACGGGATCCTGTGCCATCCCCTGGACCGACCCGGCACCGGCGGGCACCTCCGCGGCGTAGGCGGCACACCCCGGCCCGACCAGGCCCGACGCGGGCTCGGCCGTCATCGCGGACGTCGCCATCGACCCGGTGGACTGCATGGACGCGGTCGAGTCGGCCGCGGTGGAGCCGTCGCCGTCGGACGAACAGGCCGAGAGCCCGAGGACCGTCACGGCGACGAGGCTGACGGCGGCTGCGGTGCGGTGCGTGTTCATCGTGATTCCCACTTTCATCGTTCTCGGTGGCGGGCCCAGCAGTCGGCTGATGTCCCGGTGTCCCAAGGGTTTCGACGCCGGCACCGAGGCGGATGGGTCGAGTTCGCAGCGACGTCCCCGTTCCGGTGCCGCCACGCCCGAAACCCATCCGATTCCGCGGCCGCACCGAACTGTTCACGACGAGCGGAGAGGGCGTGGGGACACATGGCGACGCAGACGCACCGAGAATCGAGCCCGGGAGTGTCCCGGTGGCGCACGCTTGCGGCGCGTCCTGTCGGGGGTGCCCGCCGCGGCCGTGGTTCTCGGTGTCGGTGAACTGGTGGCGGTCCCGATCGGTCCTGCCGCGTCACCGTTCTTCGCTGTCGGGTCCACGACCGTCGACCGGAGCCCCGCCTGGGCGAGGGAGTTCGCGATCCTCCACCTTCGGCACCGACGACAAGCCCGCACTGTTCATCGGCATGAGCGCCGCGACCGTGGCCCTGGCCGCCCTCGACGAACCCGAGCAGCGGCACACCGAGGGCGTCTCGCGGCGCCAGTTCCTCGGGCTCGCGGGGACGGCCGCCGCGGCGGCCGCGACGGCATCGTGCAGACGGACCGGCGGGCCGCACCCGTCCCGGACAGTGCCAGTGGATGGCACACCCGCACCCTCACCGTCGTGTGACGGTCATGAAGCCCCGACCGCGGCGGCGCAGTACCCCCAGACGTGCTCGAGGTCGGTGTCGGTGTACCGAGTGGTGGGCAGGTAGTGGGTGGGGCGGATGCGGCGGTCGTGCCAGAACCGCCCCGATGGTGGTGTGGGGGCGGTGGCGGCGAGCCACACGGCGGTGTCGGCGGCCTGCTCCGGGGTGCGGAGAACGGGGCGGGTCAGGCGGCGGAACCCGGGGAGGGACCGGGCGATGCCGGGGGTGTCGGCCCAGCCGGGATGCATCGCGGCGACCGTCACCCCGGAATCGGTCCACCGCCGGCCGAGGAGCGGGGTCAGGGCGACCTGGATGCGCTTGCTGCGGGCGTAGGCGGTGACGCCGCGGTAGGGGCCGGTCCGGTACTCGATGTCGTTCACAGGCAGCGGCTGGGTGTACATGCCGCCGGAGGACATCAGCACCACCCGTGGGTCCGGTGCAGCGGCGAGTGCGGGCAGCAGCAGTTCGGTGAGCAGGACCGGGCCGAGCACGTGTGTGGCGAGGGACAATTCGTGCCCCTCGGGCGTCTCGGTCCGCTGTGCGGGAAGCACCCCGGCATTGTGGATCACCACGTCCAGGCGGGGCCGGCGCCCGGTCACGTCGGCGGCGAACGCCCGCACGTCCGCCAGGTTGGACACGTCGCACCGCTCGACGTGGAGGTCCGCGCCGGGAACGACGGCGAGCACGTCACGGCGGGCCGCGTTACCTCGTTCGACGTCGCGAACCGTCATCAGGACCGTCGCACCGAGCGCCGCGACGCCGGTGGCGACGGCCTTGCCGATGCCCGAATTCGCGCCGGTGACGAGGACGGTCGCACCGACCAGTGCGCCGGGTGCCGGGTCCGTCACCGGCCAGGAACGTTGCCGCACCGCGAATCCGAGGCGGGAGTATCCCGGCGCGATCGTTCGGTCGAGCAGGTCGTCGAGGACACTGGTCACCGTCATGTTCGCTCGCGATCGACTTTCACGCCAGCGCGATGGTCACGACCGGGGTCCCGGTCGGTTGGGGCGAGCCGGTACCGGGTTCGACGGTGACGGCGACCGCGGTGGCCGAATCCAGGTCCGGAATCACTTCACCGCCGGGTGGCGGCATCGTCGTCGCGCTCATCGTCCCCCCGGACCGCGGCGCACCGGACTCGGGCACGAACCACATCTGGTAGACGTGACCGGTCGGTGGCGGCGGGACGTCCGCCATGGACACCACCACGGCGTTCGCCTGCTCGGACGCACTGACGGTGACGGTGCCGCCGGCCACGTCCGCGGAGACGGTGTGGGTGTCGGGGCTGCTCATGACCTGGGCGACCGTCGGCTCGGGCGGGGTGTGCTCGGTCAGCCGCCCGGTGACCACCACCGCCGCGACTGCGACCACGACGACCGCCGCGGCCGCCGCCAGGGCGCGCGTGAGCCGACGGCGGCGGCGGTGGGCCAATTCGTCGGTCGCGACAGCTTCGGCCTCGTCCTCGACCGCGGCCAGGATCCGACTGCGTAGCTCCGGTGGCGGCGCGAGGGCGTCACCGCCACCGACCAGGGCCATGATCTCGTGGGTGTCGGCGACGATGCGGGCGAACGCGTGGGCCGTGTGGGGCGCCGCGGCACCGAGGCGGCCGGCGATCTCGGCGCGGTCCGTTTCCGAGACGGCGCCGAGTGCGTACGGATATGCGAGGTCGAGCAGGTCCCGCTCGGCGCCGGTGGGGCTCTCAGACATCGACGTTCACCCCCAGACAGTTCTTCAGGCGGATCAGTCCGTCCCGGATACGGGACTTGACGGTCGGCAGGGCGACGTCGAGGTGCTCGGCGACCTCGCGGTACGTGCGGCCGCTGTAGTACGCCAGGCTGATCGCTTCGCGCTGGGTCGCGGTCAAGGTGTCGAGGCAGTCGACGACCTGCTGTTCGTCGAGGCGCTGCTCGACCTGCTCGGTGACGGTGTCGTGGTCGCGGCCGAGATGGGACGCGCCGTACACGTGATTGCGGTCGGTGGCGGACTGCTCGGCACGGACCCGGTCCACGCTGCGGCGGTGCGTGAGCGTCATCAACCATCCGATCGGACTCGCCAGGGCGGGGTCGTACTTGCGTGCGGCCGACGTCCACACCTGCAGGTACACCTCCTGGGTGATCTCCTCGGCCAGGGCCGGGTTCCGCACGATGCGGGCGGCGAGCCCGAACACCCGGTTACAGGTGTGGTCGTAGAACTCGGCGAACGCGACCCGGTCCCCGCCGGCGATGGCGCCGAGGCGGTCGGCGAGCTCCGAGGCGGCGCGTTCCGCCCGAGGCTTCGGCGCGGGAACGGGACACGACGCCGGGTCATCGGTGTCGCTGCCGGTCCGGCGCGAGCGGTCCATTCTGGGATCGTTGCACACGCCCGCGGCGACCGGGTAGGCGCCGCTGGTCACGGACGGGTCCCCCGTTCGAGGACGAACTGGTGGACGTCGAGATACGCGGAGGCGAACCCCGCCTCCGAGTAGGCGAGGTAGAGCCGCCACATCCGTCGGAACACCCGGTCGAAGCCGAGGGCGTCGGCGCCGCCGGTGTGGGCGGTGAACCGCTGCAGCCACAGCCTCAGCGTGTGTGCGTAGTGCGGGCCGAACGAGTGCCGGTCGACGATCCGCAGACCGGTGTGCTCGGCGGTGAGCTCGTCGAACAGCTCCGTCGACGGCAGGAACCCGCCCGGGAAGATGTACTTGTGCACCCACGTGTAGGTGTTGCGGGTCGCGAGCATCCGCGCGTGCGGCATGGTGATCGCCTGCACCGCGATCCGACCACCGTCGGCGAGGAGGCGGTCGAGGGTGCGCAGGTAGGTGGGCAGGTACCGGTGGCCGACGGCCTCGATCATCTCCGCCGACACGATCGCGTCGTAGCGACCGGTGACGTCCCGATAGTCCTGCAGGCCGACCGTGACCCGATCGGACACGCCCGCAGCGGCGATCCGTTCGCGGGCGAGCGCTTGCTGCTCCCGCGACAGCGTGACGGTGTACACGACGGCGCCGCGGTCGGCGGCACGGATCGCCAGTTCGCCCCAGCCGGTGCCGATCTCGAGCAGCCGGGTGCCGGCCGTGACGCCGGCGGAGTCGAGGAGCCGGTCGATCTTGCGGCGCTGCGCGGCGGCCAGATCCGGCCACGTCGGCGCCGGATCGAGGCGGTCGAACAGGGCCGACGAGTACGTCATCGTCTCGTCGAGGAACAGGCCGAAGAACTCGTTGGACAGGTCGTAGTGGTGAGCGACGTTGGCCCTGGCCCCCGCGCGGCTGCCGCGCTGACCTCGCGGCGGCCGCGGCAGGCACACCGCCCGCAGTCGCTGCAGCGACGCCGGGACGAGGGTGTCGATGCGGGAGGCGAGGACGGTCAACACCGTGGCGAGGTCGGGGGCGGACCAGTCCCCCGCCATGTACCCCTCCCCGAACCCGATCAGACCGCCGGCGGCGAGCCGGGCGAAGAAGTCGTCGGGCCGGTGCAGCAGCAGCCGCGGTCCCGCACCGGTCGCGGCGCCGAGCACGGTGCCGTCCGGATACTCCACACGGAGCGGCAGATCGGCCACCGCCCAGCGGAACAGCACGGCTGCGATCGGCGCACCGACCACCGCGCGCGGACCGCGCGGTGCGTGGGTGATCGCCGCCCACGGTGCTGCCACCGGGGTGGTGGGGGCGCGGCGCTGGTCGAGGGTCATCGAAGTGCCTCCTGGGCTCCGAGGCGACGGCCGCGCCTCGGTTCGGGTGGGGGAACGATCGGCAGGCCGCGTGCCCACAGGCGTAGGCCCTGCCAGCGGATGCGCAGGGCTACCAGGAGCGGTGCCACCGGCACCGCCAGCAGGGCCCGCAGCACGGTGAGGGTGACGGCGGGCCGCGCCGGGCCGGCCATGGTCGCGGCGAACACGGTGGCACCGTCCGGGTCCCGCAACGCGATCGCGACACCGAGCCGGCGGATGGGTTCGGGAACGTGCAGTCGGTACTCGCCTGCCACCTCGTTGAACGGGGAGACGTGGAACGCCTTGGGCACGGTCGCATTGCCGCCTCGGTCCGGGCGGAGCAGGTAGCGGTGCCGGCCGCCGTAGGTGTTGTGCACCTCGGCGACCACGCAGACCAGTTCGCCACTGCGGTCGTGGCACCAGTAGAGGGTCAGCGGATTGAACACGAACCCCAGCACCCGGGCGTTGGCGAGCATCAGGATTCGACCCTCGGACAGGTCGATCGCGTGCTCGGCGAGGTAGGCGTCGAGGTTCGCCCGCAGACTCCGGTCCGGGTCGCCGACGTGGTCACCCGCCCGGAACTGGGCGAACGGGCGCAGCGGCCGGGGCAGGTCCGGCAGTTCGTCGAGGTCGACGAGCCAGCTGTAACTGCGGTAGGTGAACTCGTGCCGGACCGGCCGCCGGCGCACGTGCCGGATCCTGGTCCGCACGATCCGCGGCGCGGTCACAGCCGCACCTCGGCCGATGGTCGAAGTGCGGGCGCCGGCCCGCTCCACCGGCCGCCGAGCCGTTCGGCGGCGGCGTACCCGGAGAGCGCACCGTCCTCGTGGAATCCCCACCCGTGGTAGGCACCGGCGAAGACCAACCGGTGATCGCCGAGTTCCGGCAGACGGTGCTGCGCGGCAAGGAAGGTCGAGGTGTACTGCGGGTGCTCGTAGACCATCGTGTCCACGACTGCCGCGGGATCGACGCGACCCCCGTCGCCGAGGGTGACCACGAACCGCCGGTCGACCGCCGCGTCGAGCCGCTGCAGGCGGTTGAGGTCGTAGCTGACCAGCACCCGATCCGGGTGCGCGTCGCATGCCGGCAACCGGTAGTTCCACGACGCCCGGGCGCCGGCCCGGGTCGGCAGCACCGAGGTGTCGGTGTGCAGCACCGTGTGGTTGACCGAATAGGTCAACGCACCGAGTATGTCGGTCTCCGCTCGGGTGGGCCGCTCGATCAGCGCCAGCGCCTGGGTCGGGTGGGTCGCGACGACAACCGCATCGAACTCCTCCACCCGGTCCGCGTCGTCGCGCACGGTCACGCCGGCCACGGTGCGGGTGACGGCACGGACGGGCACGCCTCCGCGCACCGTGTGCAGCCGATCCGTGACCGCCTGCACGTATCGGGCGGAGCCACCGGTGACGGTCCGCCAGGTAGGTGACCCGTACACCGTCAGCATGCCGTGGTGATCGAGGAACGCCAGCAGGTACCGCACCGGGTAGTCGAGGGCGACATCCGGCGGACACGACCACACCGCCGCCACCAACGGCACCACGAAGTGCGCGGCGAAGTACCGGGAGAATCGTGTGGTGGTGAGGAATTCGCCGAGGGTGCGTTCCTCGGCTGCGTCCCGGTCCAGTTCGGCGCGAGCCAGTCGGTGGAAGCGGGTCACCTCGGCGAGCATGCGCAGGTATCGGGGCCGGGCCAGCGAGCGGGGTGCGGCGAACAGCCCCCGCAGTCCCTTCGCACCGGCGTACTCGAGGCCGCAGCCGTCGCAGCGCACCGACATCGACATGTCGGATTCCTGTGTGGCGATGCCGAGTTCGTCGAACAGTCGCAGCAACGTCGGGTAGGTGCGGTCGTTGTGCACGATGAAGCCGGAATCGACCCCGACCGTGTCCCCGCCGCCGCGGTGGGCGGGCAACCGGTGGGTGTGCGCGTGCCCGCCGAAGCGGGACTGCGCCTCGAACAGCGTGACCTCTGCGTCGCGGGCGAGCACCCAGGCAGCGGTCAACCCCGACACGCCACTCCCGATCACCGCGATCCGCCGCACCGCGGGTTCTTCCACTGGATCAGTCACACCGGAGGTTCGGAGCCGCCCCCGATACGGATGGGTGTGAGCTCTGCGTTCCCGGACGGAATCCACCGTCTCGACTTCTGCACTGGGACAGGGACCCTCGCGGCGTCGGCAACCCCAGTGGTTACCCGCGAAAACACTCCGCCGCCGCGTGACATCCGCCCGCCCCAGCACAAATGTGGTGACCGGTCGGTAACGACATTCGCGGTCGTCAATAGCACCGAATCCAGCCGATCGGCGTTAACGTGAATCGTGCCCGGGGGTCGCGAGAAGGGACGACATGGTCGATCTGGACAAACGCCACCGTGACGAAGAATTCAAACGCCTGGTGGAGGCCCATGACTATCTGGGCCTGATGGCCTACGAGCAGTCACCTCGGGTGTCGAGTCGGAACAAGGCGACCGAAGACGATCCCCCGCGCCAGGAGACCTCGGATCCCAGCCCGGCGAGGTTTCCCGGGCCGATGGGTTTCCTCAGAGTCCCGTACGAGGCGATGCAATTCCCGCTCCAGCTCATCGAGGACTTCGGGATCTCGCACTTGAATCAGGATGCAACGCTCCGCCTGGCCTTCGAACGCCTCCTCGTCGACCTCGACGCCACAGCGGGTCGCCTGCTCGACGACAGCGCCGCCACCGCACGCGCATCCGCTCTGCGCCAGCGGAGCGCGGCGGCCCGAATCACCCTGGCGCTGGCACGGCGGCGCTCCCGGCAACAGCAGGACACCGAGGCAGCGGCCGACGCCGAACTCTGGAGAGGACATCGAGAACGGTTCCGGCGTCGACATCAGCAGTACGCTGCCGCCGCAACCACGGGTGACTCACCTCCGCCGCTCCGGCACTGACCGGCCCTGGGCTTGCTCCGCGAGGGCCGTCGACTACCCCCCGCCCGCCCATCTCCACAGCGCTAGACATCAGAGGTCTGATCTCCGTGTTAGAGTTTCGGCTGCAACTGAACAACTGACCCCTGCGGTCGAGCACCGAGCGGCAAGAGAAGGCATTCGTGAACGTCGTACTGAGAAGTGGACCTCTCGTTCCGCAACTGGAAAAGATTCTGCGCGAACGCATCTCGAGCGGCCACTGGAGTCCCGGCGAGCGCCTGCCGCGCGAGGCGGATCTGGCAGCCGAGCTCGGGGTGGGTCGCTCGTCGATTCGGGAGGCCGTCCGACTGTTGGCGCAGGACGGGCAGCTGACCGTGCGGCACGGCGTCGGCACCTTCGTCAACGAATCCGCGGCCGCACCGGCGGGTGCCTCCGATCTGCCGCGTCTCCTGCGCCGCGCACGCCTGATCGAGGTGTTCGAGGTCCGGCGGGCACTGGAGGTGGAGGCCGCGCGACTGGCCGCCACCCGCGCCCGTCCGGATGACGTGCACCGGGTGCGGTCGATGCTCGCCGCCCGACACTCGGCCCACGGCAACGACATCGGAGAGTTCGTCGCCGCCGACCTCGACTTTCACGCCGCCATCGTCGAGCTCTCCGGCAATGCCGTCCTGGCCTCGCTGTTCGCCACGGTCCGCCCGTTGCTGCAGGACGCGCTCGTCGAGCTCGAACGGGACGAACCCGCGCACCCGGACACCTCGGCCGCTCACGACGAACTCATGCTCGCGATCGAGGCGCGGGACCCCGGCGCCGCGACGGCCGCGGTGGCATCGAACATCGACTCCCTCATCAACGCCCTGCAGACGGAAGAAGACTCATGACCTCGCCGATCGTGTCCACCGATGCCGTCACCGTCATCCGCGACGGGCGGGTCCTGCTCTCGGACATCACGGCGACGGTCGAACCGGGCCAGCACTGGGTGCTCCTCGGGTCCAACGGTGCGGGCAAGAGCACGTTGCTCGGCATGTTCGGGGCTCAGACCCATCCGACGAGCGGTGCCGTGCGCGTCCTCGGTCACCGGCTCGGCCGCGTCGACATGCGCAGCCTGCGGGCCGCGATCGGGCACGTCAACCCGCGCCATCCCCTGCAGAGCCCGCTCACCGTCCGCGAAGTCGTCCTCACCGGCCTGACCAACACGACGGAACTGGTGCAGCGCTGGTCCCCGACGGCAGCGCAGCTCGACCGGGCCGACGCGCTGATCGCGACGTTCGGGGTGGCCGACCGAACCGGCGCTCGGTGGCCCACCCTCTCCCAGGGCGAACGGGGGCGGGTCCTGATCGCACGTGCGCTGATGCCCGAGCCTCGGCTGCTCCTGCTCGACGAGCCGTCGACCGGCCTCGACCTCGCCGCCCGCGAGCAGTTACTGACCGCCCTCGACCAGGTGAGACGCGGCAATTCGCAGTTGGCCAGCATCCTCGTGACGCACCACATCGAGGAGATCCCGGCGTCGACCACGCACGCGCTCCTGCTCCGGCGCGGGCGGGCACTCGCGCAGGGCCCCGTCGACGAGGTGCTCACCGGTGACCGGGTCAGCGATTGTTTCGAGCACGACATCGAGATCAGCAAGCATCGCGGCCGGTGGGCCGCACGCGCGTTGGCGCCGGCGTGAACCGCAAACCGTTCGATCGGACGTCACGTACCACGGGCGCCCGGCCTGGCCGTGAATGTGACTGTGCCCCGGCAATTCTCGGGAGAACGCCGGGGCACGGTGACGAACCTGCGGGCCTCGCGAGAAGCGAGACCGTGGACGGCGGGCGGAGGTGCCGCCGAGTGGGTGGATCAGGTCAGGCGACCTTGGCCAGCAGCTCGGCCCGCTGACGGGCACCCAGACCGGCCACCCGGCGAGTCTCGGTGATGCCGACCGATTCGGCAATCTCGCGGGCCTTGATCTTGCCGATCTTCGGGAGCGACTCCAGCAGGTACAGCACCTTCGTCTTACCGATGATCTCGTCTGCCTCCGCGTTGTCCAGGACGTCCTCGAATCGAACCTTCCCGGACTTGAGGTTCTCGCGCAGTTCGGCCCGTGTCTTGCGGGATGCGGTCGCCTTCTCCAATGCCGCGGCACGCTGTTCTGGGGTGAGGGTGGGCAATGCCATCGTCGGCCTCTTTTCTCTCGGGTCGCGCGGATCTCTCGATCCTGTGCTGCCCCAGCGTAGAACGGCCCACCGACAGCCTGCCCGCACATCCACTCGGCGTGTTGAGCGGGCCCGCATGCGCAATCGGGGTGCGGCACTTGGCCCCAGGCGCCAACGCCGTCGCGTAGTGGCCGGTTCGCCGCCGAGTGCGCCGACGTCACCGCGGTCGACACATGTGCACGACACTGACCAGTGAGCGCCGATATTCCAGCGCTGCAGGACCTTTCACGATCCCGACAGTTCCCGCCTTCGCCATCGGCTGCACGACTGAGACCTCCGTCGAACGAAGACCCTCGATCTGCTCGACCACTTCATGAGGTCGTCGCCACAATCTGAGACCGGGCCGAGCACGGCCAACGCACGCGAGGACTACCGTCCGGCTGAGACCAGCGTCGGCTCGTGCAGATCGAAGTACACGACCTCGCCCATCAGCGGGCCTTCCTCGTCGAACAGCGAGCGCAAGTCGTCGGGCACCGTCATGTGCTCATGAGCGCGGGCCTCGGACTCGTTGGTGAAGTACACGGCCTCGACGTATCCGCCGTCGCCGGCGGAGGCGAACGTGCCGCCGATGATTTCCGGGCGCACGTCGCGTAGCTTGTCACCGGCCTCGGTCATCAGCTCGCTCAGCCGACTCGCGTCGGCGGTACGTCCCTCCATGATCTGCACGAAACCTGCGTCGTCGGAGCCGCCGCCCCGCCACGCGATGGCGTCCGGGCAGTCCATGAAGGACACAGGACCGTCGAAGCACTGCTCCGTCTCGGCCCACCATGACCCCTGCTCGGGACGCGTGCTGTTGCGCCGGGCCGACTCTTCCGAGTCGAACCGCACGAGCGCAATGAAGGTCCCGTCCTCACGCATGCCGGATGTCGATCCGAGATAGCCGGTGGCTCCCGGTTGCACTTCCTCGGTCCAACGGTCCATACATCGGCGTAGCCGCGGCTCGTCCCCGACCTTCCCCTGGATCACTTGGATGAACATGACTTGCCTCCTCCCGCGGGGACATCGTCCCCGCGGCGACACACACGGTGGCCGACCCGTCTCGGTCCACCGCCGACCCGCGCCGACGGCCCGCGGCCGCAGCCACTGCGAAGCCGATCTTTCGCCGCCCCAGCGCGCGACACAAGGGCACGCGACTACAGGTCGGCCGACTCGGACAGCCGAGCCGAACGGGCCGAAGGCATCACGGGCCGGGATCGGTGCGTGGAACCACGCGGACGCCATGCCGCTGCTCCGAACTGTTCGCGATCGTGGACAACGCGCAGGTCCGGCAGATTTTCGGGCATTTCATGCGATACCGGTCAGAAAGCGACCACCCATTTGACGTAGCCGTATCCGCGGGTCCAGCATGGGTATGCAAGCACCTCGTTAGGTGAGGCGTCTGCATGGACACAGGCCACTGACCCCGAACGTCGAAAGACGCCCCGGGTCAGGACAGCTCCTCCCGGATTAAGGGTTGAGCCCAAGTGGCTTCCGGCTTCGTCGGATACGCCGTGCAGTGCCGAAGCTCTGACGAGAGGGGTGCTCACCCAGGCGCGAGGCGCCTGGATGCCCTCCCGTGTGCTGTGACGACCAGACGCCCGCGCGCGTCCCGGCTGCGAGGAGGTGAGGAACGACGTGAGTACCGGTGATAGTCCCCATCTCGATCGACGTCCATTTCAGTTCCTGATCGGTCGCGGCCTCGTTTCTTTCGCTGTTCCGTAACGTCCGTTGTCGGCGGCGCCCTCGCCTGCCACTGCGATGCCAGGGGTGTCCCACGGCGAGCCACGGACTGTGCGGGGGAAGCCTGTCGCGCCCTCGACGAGGGAGAACACCATGACGTTTTCACTGCACCGTGGGCCCTTTCGGCTGCCTGCGCCTCGATTCCTGACCCGCCACCGACTGACGCAGGAGGAGCGGGCCAACCTGCGGGAGTACTACCGCGCACACCCGGCGCCGACCCCGGCGATCTTCACCGCCTCACTCGGCGCCCACACCCGCAACTACTGACCGCACGGCGGCGCGCCGGCAACAGCCGGCCCGCCGCCTCGGGTCCGCCGCGTGTTCACCTCGCGCCCGACCATCGGCCACCTCGACGTGCGAGACGGTCAGGTGCCCGCCGGTCCCCCACCTGCCAGCCCGAAACGAAAGTGAATTCCCATGAGTACCAACGATCGCCGCCGCGGCCCGAACGGTGCCTACGCACCCGACGCCTCGCGCCAGGTCATCCACCTCTCCCGGCTGCTGGGGTGCCCGATCATCGCGCGCAACGGTGACGAGATCGGCCGAATCGAGGACGTGATCGTCCGGCTCGGCGGGCCCGAGAGCTATCCGGTCGTCACCGGCCTGGTCGCCGGGGTGGGTAGCCGCCGGGTGTTCGTCTCGACCGGGCAGATAGCGTCACTCAGCCAGCAACGGGTCGACCTGTCGCACAACAAGGTCGACCTGCGCGGGTTCGAACGCCGCGAGGGCGAGGTGCTGCTGCGTACCGACGTGCTCGATCACCGGCTGATCGACGTACCCGCCGCCGAACTGGTCCACGCCTACGACGTCGAACTCGAGGACACCGGATCCGGGTGGATTCTCGCCCGCCTCGACACCCGCCGGCCGGCGCGGCTGTTCGGGCTGCTCAAGTCCCGTGACGGGCACGCGAGCCGGGATTGGAAGGCCTTCGAGCCGCTCATCGGGCACAACCAATCCATCGGCGTGCGGCGGGTCGGCGGGCGGGTGAGCACCCTCAAGCCGGCGCAGATCGCCGACCTGCTCGAGGACGCCGACAAGCGTGAGGGCGGCGAGATCCTCGACCGCGTGCACACCGATCCCGAACTCGAGGCCGACGTGTTCGAGGAACTCGACCCCGACAAGGCCAACAAGCTGCTCGGCGACATGACCGACGCCGAGGTCGCCGCGGTGCTGGGCCGGATGCGTGCCGACGACGCCGCCGACGCGGTCGCCGAACTGCGCCAGTCCCGCCGCCGGCACGTGCTCGAACTCATGCCGCCAGGTCAGCGCACCAAGGTCATCACCCTGATGGGTTTCAACCCGTCGAGTGCGGGCGGGTTGATGAGCGTCGACGTGATCTCCTGCCCGGCCGGCGCGACATCGGAGCAGGCACTGGCGCTCATCGAGGGGGCCCGGTCGATGCAGCCCGAGGCGCTGCTCAAGATGCACGTTCTCTCCGAGTCGCGCGAGCTGATCGGGGTCGTCTCGATCGTGGCGCTGCTCCAGGCCGATCCGCAACGCCCGGTCGACGAGCTGATGGACACCGATCCGGTGCGCGTGGCACCGGACGCGGATCTGACCGACATCGCGCTGCTGATGGCCGACTTCAACCTCGCGACCATCCCTGTCGTCGACGACGCCGATCACGTCCTCGGGGTCGTCACCGTCGACGACGTGCTCGAGGCCGTCATTCCGGAGGACTGGCGACGGCGAGAACCCGCACCACGGCCGGTACGCGAACCCGAGTACTCGGCCGCAGCCGAGGTGCCCGCTATCCCGACGATCCCGCAGGATGGTGAGCGGCCGTGACCATCAACGACCCCACCACCGCCGGCGTCGGCGCACCCGCAGCGGCGCCTGTTGCGCCTGCCGCCGCACCGGTCATCCCTGCGCCGACGTCCTCCCCCGCGGCTGCCCGCCAGTCCGCGGTCCTCGACTCCGCCCACCTCGGTGACATCGAGGGCGCGCTCGGCCGGATCAGCGTCACCGATACCGACAGCGCCCGCACCCTCAAGACCCGCCTGCTGACCATGCTCGCCATCGTCGGCCCGGGCCTGATCGTCATGATCGGCGACAACGACGCCGGCGGAGTCGCCACCTACGCCCAGGCCGGACAGAACTACGGCTACTCCCTGCTGTGGGTCCTGCTGCTGCTGATCCCCGTGCTGATCGTCAACCAGGAGATGGTCGTCCGGCTCGGCGCCGTCACCGGCGTCGGCCACGCCCGGTTGATCAACGAGCGATTCGGCCGAGGCTGGGGCTGGTTCTCGGTGGGCGATCTGTTCGTGCTGAACTTCCTCACCATCGTCACCGAGTTCATCGGAATCTCCCTGGCCGCCAGCTACTTCGGAATCTCCAGGTGGATCGTGGTGCCGACCGCAGCGGTCGCCCTGGTCGCGATCATGGCGACCGGCAGCTTCCGGCGATGGGAACGAGCGATGTTCGTATTCATCGCCATCACATTGCTGCAGGTCCCGATGCTGCTGATGTCCCAGCCCGACTGGGGTCGAGCGGCCCACGACTTCGTGGTCCCCGGGATCACGGGCGGCATCAGCTCGGACGCCGTGCTGCTGATCATCGCGATCGTCGGAACCACCGTCGCGCCGTGGCAGCTGTTCTTCCAACAGTCCAACATCGTGGACAAGCGCATCACCCCCCGCTTCATCAGCTACGAACGGGCCGACACCGTCCTCGGCGCCGTGATCGTCGTCCTCGGCGCCGCCGCACTGATGATGACCGCCGACTACGCCGCCCGCACCACCGACAGCACCGGCAACTTCGTCGACGCCGGCGACATCGCCCACCTACTCGGACTCAGCAGCAGCACCCTGGGCACCATCTTCGCGATCGTCCTGCTCGACGCGTCGATCGTCGGTGCCGCCGCGGTCACCCTGTCGACGAGCTATGCCTTCGGCGACGTCTTCGGCCTCAAACACTCCCTGCACCGCGGCTTCAAGGACGCGAAGCAGTTCTACCTCTCCTACAGCGCGATGATTGTCGTCGCCGCCGCGATCGTGCTGATCCCCGGCGCACCGCTCGGGCTCATCACCACCGCGGTACAGGCACTCGCTGGACTGCTGCTGCCGAGTGCGAGCGTGTTCCTACTGCTGCTGTGCAACGACCGGGAAGTGCTGGGGCCCTGGGTAAACAAGAGGTGGCTCAACATCGTTGCCGGACTGATCGTCGGTGTCCTGCTCCTACTTTCCGGAATCCTGATGGCCACCACCATCTTCCCCGACCTCGACGTCGTGGCGACCGGGGAGTATCTGACTGTCGCGATCGTCACCCTGGTCGCCGTGGCCGTCGGCACACTGAGGTGGATCGAGCGCAGACGTCCCCTCGGCGAGGTGACGCCACCCCTACCGACGATGAGCGATACCGACAAGATGGTGTGGCGGATGCCGCCACTGACGCTGCTACAGCCCGTGAAGTGGTCTGCCGGAACGAAACTGGGCATGCTCGCACTGCGCGCCTATCTCGTCGCCGGCGCGGTCCTGCTGGTGGTCAAGGCCATCCAGATCGGCGGCGGATAGGAGGTCTCCGATGACCCACAAGGGAGGACGGGAAGGCGGGCCGCCGACTGTTGGTGAACGGAGGGGGTGCTCCGACGGGTCAGAGACCGAATGCGCCACCCCGGACGAGAATGTTCGCACCGATCGCAATGAGCACGAGTGGGAGCACGATGTGATCCCAGCGCGCGAGTATCGCGGCGATCGTCGGGTGGGTGGCGAGGCCGCGGCCGATCGCACACCAGACGGCAACCAACCCGAGGAACACAAGCGCATATGCGATGGTGTCGGCCGGACCGACGGCGGCGAACACCGGCACGTACACGCCGATGTTGTCGCCTCCGTTGGAGAAGGTGACGGCCGCGACGGCGAGCATCGTCGGGAGCGACGTGTTGGCCGCACCGTCGACACCATTCACCGAACCCCGGCTTCTCCACGCCCGTGCTCCGAGGTGCAGCCCGATGATCAGGGGCAGCAGCCCGAAGTACGGCACGACCATGTCGGGCAGCAGCCCCACACCGAGTCCGCCTGCGGTCGCGGCGGTGAGGATTGCGACGAATCCGAGGTACTGACCGGCCACCACCTGCGCCTCGGCTCGGCGGTGGCCGATCGCGCGGCCGAAGAAGAGTGTCAGCACCACGAGGTCGTCGATGTTGGTGACCGCGAACATTCCGACGGCGCGACCGACGAATGCGAGATCCACGCCTACTGCCGACACGTGCGCTCGTGGAGTTGCCGAGCCCGCGTCGCCCGGGTGCACCGCTCCTCCGAACTCGGGGTACCCGCGGTGGCCCGCACCGGCGGGGTCAGTCGACGCACGGTGTCCCGTGATCGGCCTTCACGACCGATCCCTGCGGCCCCGCGGATGAATCGTGCCGGTGCCGTGGCGCTGCTCTGCGGGACTCGAGTGGCGGCTGGCGACGGACACTCCGACCACGCTACCGACCCGCCAGCGCACGGCGGGAAGGCCACCCGGCGCGCCGAGCCCGCCACGCCGTCGACCGTCCGGTGCTGCGAGCTGATTCGCCGCACGTCACCGACGCCGGGGGTGTCCGCGGCGTCGGTGCGGGATCGCCTGGGTGGGGGCGGCGGCGATCGCATCGACCGGCGGGGTCTGGCGCGGTGCCGTCGGGGGGCGGCGTGCGTCGTCGGAGATCCGTATCAGCAAGGCGACCAACACGAAGTTCGCCAGCAGGGACGAACCGCCGTACGACAGGAACGGTGAGGTCAATCCGGTCAACGGGATCAGCGCGGTGACGCCGCCGACGACCACGAACACCTGCCAGCCAATGGTGAATGCGAGACCGGCGGCGAGCAGTTTGCCGAACGAGTCCCGTGCCATGACGGCGGTCCGGAAGCCGCGCATGACGATCACGAGATAGATCGACAGCACCGCGGCCAGCCCGAAGAGGCCGAGCTCCTCCCCCACGGTGGAGATGATGAAGTCGGTATTGGCGAACGGGACCATCTGGGGGCTGCCCTGGCCGAGTCCGGTGCCGAACAGTCCACCCGTCCCGAGGCTGAACAGGGCCTGTGACACCTGATAGCCCGTGTTGGCATAGTCCGCGAACGGATCGAGCCAGATGTCGAACCGCACTCGAACGTGCGCGAACAGGTGATAAGCGATCCAGCAGCCGACCGCGAAGAATGCCACGCCGATCAGTACCCAGCTGATCCGCTGCGTGGCGATGTAGAGCATCGCCAGCACCGTGCCGAAGATGAGCAGCGAGAACCCCAGGTTCTTCTCGAAGACGAGCACGAGGATCGAGACGAGCCAGACCAGCAGCAATGGCCCCAGGTCACGAGCCCGGGGCAGATCGAGGCCCAGTACACGCCGGCCCGCGACGGCGAACAGGTCCCTCTCGGCAATCAGTAGGGACGCGAAGGACACCAGCAGGATCACCTTCGCGAACTCGCCCGGCTGGATGGAGAAACCGAACAGCAGGATCCAGTTCTTTCCACCGTTGACCTCGCTGAATCGGGCCGGAAGAACCGCCGGAACGAGCACCAGAATCAGCCCCAACAGGGCGAACGTGTAGGTGTAGCGGGACAGAACGCGGTGGTCGCGGACCAGCGCCAGGACAGCGACGAACAGCATCAGTCCCGCGGCGGTCCACATCACCTGGCTCCCCGCCTCACCAGACGGGACCGTGACCCCGCGCCGACCTGCCGACGCCGCAACGGCCAGGTCGAGCCTGTGAATCAGCACCAGACCCAGGCCGTTGAGCAGTGCGACACAGGGCAGGATAAACGGATCCGCGTACGGCGCCAACAGCCTCGTCCCCAGGTAGGCCAGCGCGTAGAGCCCGAAGAACGCCGCACCGTACCCGAGGAGGTCGCTCGACAGGGGCAGTCTCTGACTGGCCTCGACCAGTGTCAACGCGACGGTCGTCACCACGGCCGCCATTGCCAACAGCGACACTTCGACGTACCTCGGATCCCGGGTCGTCGTCGGCGCCCTCGTGCGCCGGCGGGCACCGAGTCGCATCACCTCACCTCCTCCGAATCCGGTTGAAGCATTGTGCCCGAATCACGGTCGGGGATCCTCGACGACCGGCGACCACGCGCACCTTCGGTATGGAACGGGGTCGTCGTCACCCGAGTCGGCGCTTTCCCCGCCGCGGCACCGCTGCCATCGGCGTCGAGGAATGCGCAGACCAACCGCTGCAGCTTCCGGGTGCGCAAAGCCCCTGGTGGAATCTGCAGGTCCGCGCAGCCGAGATGATCGGTCACTGTCACTTCTCCTCGTTCATCGCCTCGTCGATCGTCAGGAGCTGCCTGAGTACATTCTGCGAGGCGCCACGGAAGGCACAGGTAAGTGGGGTGCGTCTATATCCACGCCTTGACCCGCTCTTTTGAAGGCACGCGGCGGCTTGGAGTGCGGGCCCCTTTTGTCGACCGCCGTCCGGCACTGGACTCTGCCGCATGGCTGCCGGCCCGTCGGTGTCCGGACACGTATCGGTGTGGCCACTCGACCTTCGGGGAGAGCGCCATGTCCAAGTCTGCGGTGTTCATGATCCCGCTGCTCGCCTGTACGCAGTCGCGGCCAGATGTGTGTACGGCGGTGGTGGTGCCGACGGTTGGCGGGGTCCTGATGGTCAGCTGGGCGACGACGACGTCGAACGAGGACCCGTGGTCGTCGATCCCGCTCAGCACGATGGCTTCTGGCAGTACTCCGAACTACAACGTCCTCGAACATGCTGACAAATCGGAACCGTGGCTCTCGTCGAGGTCCCCGCGACCTGGGCCGTCACTGACGATCGCGCGTGACAGGAGATCGGGGTCCAACCGCGTCGAGGCAGGTCGTGCCCGTGCAGGCCACTTGTTCGTCGTGCGGTGGGGGCGGATGATTGGTACAGCGCGAGTAGCCCAGATCGACGGGTCCGAGGAACTTGTTGCCGCGTGCGACCGCCCGCCCCGCGGCGAGGAACACGAACTGTCGGCAAAGGAGGCTGGACCATGAAGAAAGCGCGTCTGTGCACTGCCGTTGCTGCTGCGGCGATTCCCCTGATCTTCCTCTCCGCGGGAACCGCTTTCGCCAACGCGAGGGCAACGGCGCAGTACGCCGGCGGACAGAACATGGCCAGGGTCCTCATACAAAATGCCGAGCCCGACGAGACGTGTTCGTTCAACGTTGACGGTTTCAGCGAGGCGCAAGGACGTGTCAATGGTTACGGCACCCTCGCGTTGTATTCGGGTTACCTTTCTGCCGGCCAGCACACGGTCCAAGCCCAGTGCGACGACGAGGGCTTCGGCGCATACACGGTCACGGTCACGGGCACAGGGAGCGGAAACGGAGGCCCCACGAATCTGAGCGGCGGACAGTTCCCCCTCCTCGACGACCCGATCGGCGGCGCGATCAAGGTCTGGCAGGCACTGGTGTACTAGCTCACGCGCGATCACTGAATCGCAAGGCGCACTTCGGCGAACGTGACCGCCGCCAACAGCGACGACCGAGGGCGACAGGGTGGATTCACCTTCACCGTGTAGCGACATCGTGGGTGGAACTGCCAGCGAAGGGGAGATCATGGCTCGACAGCAGTCACGGGCGGTGCGCTTCGGCGTGAGGTCGGTTGCCGTCGCCGTGGCGGTGGTTGCCCTCCACTTGGACGTCCCTGGTGCGGCTCGTGCTGACTCGATTGTCGATTCCGGAAGGCTGCTCGCAGCACCGCAATCGCCGGACGGTTCCTCCGTCGAACGGCTCGACGTCGCCGACGCTCGGCACCTGACTGTCTACGTGCATTCGACAGCGATGAACCGCAGTGTTCCGGTGCAGGTCCAGCAACCGCCGGATGCGAGCGCGCCACGACCGTCGCTCTACCTGCTCAACGGCGCCGGCGGCGGTGTCGACGGGGCGCAGTGGCGAACCAAGACCGATGCCCTCGAATTTCTTGCCGACAAGAACGTCAACGTGGTCTCACCCGTCGGAGGAGCGTGGAGCTACTACACCGATTGGAGGCAAGCCGATCCGGTCCTGGGCCTGAACAAGTGGACGACCTTCCTCACGAAGGAACTCCCCCCGATCGTCAACTCGACTCTCGGCACCAACGGCGTGAATGTCATCGCCGGGCTTTCGTCGTCGGGCACCGCAGCGCTGGCATTGGCCGAGTCCGCCCCCGGCCTGTATCAGGGCGTTGCCTCCTACAGCGGCTGCGCTCAGACAAGCGATCCCATTGGTCAGAGGTTCGTCAAGTTGACGGTCGAGGCCTGGGGCGGAGGAAACACGCTCAACATGTACGGCCCGCCGGACGACCCGATGTGGGCGGCGAACGACCCATACATACATGCCGACAGGTTGCGCGGCCTCGACCTCTACATTTCCAGCGGCAACGGAGCGCCCGGAGCCAACGACGTCCTCAACGGACCGCGAACGCAGCCCGGTGTCGATGGACTGACAAACCAGATCGCGGTGGGGGGAGCAATCGAAGCCGCGACGAACTACTGCACACACAATCTGGAGCATAAGTTGAACCAGCTCGGGATCCCAGCGCACTTCAACTTCCGGAGTTCCGGCACACACTCCTGGGGCTATTGGCAGGACGATCTCGAGGACTCGTGGCAGGTGATCGCGCCGCGGTAGCCGCGGCGATGCGGCACAACCTGTTCGAGTGTCCGGGCAGCCGAAATTGTCGAGAGGTGTTCACCTGAAAGGTGGCTCAGGCACTCCGCCAGTTCTCGGAGTTCTCGAACGGGCGGGCGTTTCAGCGCAACAAATCGGGTGGCGGCTGGTCGGGCAAGATTCCCAGACCGCCTGTGGCCAACATCCTGATGTCGTCGACGGACCGCAGCGCACGGACGAGCGGTTGCGGCGGTGACACGTGCAAGGTCGGGAAGTCGCGTTCGCCCAGTTCCGGCCGCACCGGCCACGCCAGCCGCTCGACCGCCAGGTCGAATCGTGCATCGACACCGTCCTTGTTGCCGCGAGCGTCGAGGCGATGCCAGGTGCCGTCGAGATGAACCGCGACCAGTCCGTGCAGCATGTAGTACTCGTCATCGACGAGCCACTGGTAGCACAGCGCGGTCGGAACTCCCCCGATCCGCAGCAAGGCCGCGAGAAGATGAGACTTGGCATAGCACAGTCCGACTCGACTCTCGAGAACCTCGCGGGCCGTCACGGTGACCCGTGGATCGTCGGCATCCCACGAATGCGCGACCTCGTCGCGAACGAATTCGAAGGCCCGTCGGGCATAGTCCGACCGGTCGACCGCCTCACCGAGCAGGCGGTCGGCGGCCGCGCGCACCTCCGGGTCGTCGATCTGGACGACGTCGTCCCCGGCCAGGTAGTCGTCGATCGGGGCGAGGGCCCGCAAGGTCAGCATCGCCAGTCCCTGTGACTTCTCACGAGGCGGTCGTCGTCTCCTGGCCCGCACCCGCGACGACCCAGGCTGCGATCTGCGCGCGGGTCGTGAAGCCGAGTTTGGTGAGGACGTTCTCCACGTGCCCCTCCGCGGTGCGCTGCGAGATCACCAACTGCTGGGCGATTGCCTTGTTGGTCAGTCCCTGCGCGACGAGTTCGGCGATCTCTCGCTGCCGCCGGGTGAGCCGCACGCTCGGCCCGCTCGCGCGCGGCTCTGCAGACGTCTGATCTCCGAGTGCGTAGGCGATCGCCGCGTCGCCGCCGAGGTCGCGCCCGCGTGCGAAGGCGGCCTCGAACGCTTTCTGGCCGAGCGCATCTGTCGACTCGCGAACAATTCGATCGTGATGGCCGAACAGGTCGCGGACCACGATCGTGGGGCTGCCGGCCGCCTCACCCACCCATGCCGATGCACCCATCAGCACCGCAGCTCGCTCGGGCCGGTCCGCAGCGAGCCAGCCCAGGATCTCGAGACACATCGCGAGGCCGAGCGGGTCGTCGACGAGGCGGGTGAGCCGCATCGCCTCTTCGATCAGACGTGCCGCGCGCTTGGTGTCGCCCCGCTCCCAGACCGCCAGACCAAGCATGCTCAGCGAGTAGGACCGGTACATGGACTCACCGTGCGATGCGGTCAGTGCGATCACCTCCTCGTGGCAGGCGATCGCGCGTGCGGAGTCCCCCGACAGCCCGCATGCCATGGCGAGTCCGACGAGGGTCCCGACGCGCGGCAGCAGGCCGCCCTCGGTGCGAAGGGTCAGCAGCGATTCCTCGAAACACTCTGTCGCGCGGGCGAAGTCACCGGCGAAGGTCGCGAGGTAGCCATTCGCGGAAACCGCGAACGCAGACACCGCGGGATCGTCTTCGGACTCCGCCAGAGGGAGTGCGACATCGGTCCACACCTGGGCCGCCTGTACATCCCCCTGCATCAACGCCAGCATGCTGCCGAGGCACAGCACCGTCACCCGAGACGCGGCAGGAGCGCCGTCGGCACGGGCCAGCGCCCGCTCGATCCAGTACCGACCCTCGCTGTACAACCCGCGGGAAACCCAATAGGGATAGATCCCGGCGATCATGTGCAGCGCGGCGTCCGGTTCAGCCGCGGCAGTGACGCTGAACTCCAGCGCCCCGCGCAGGTCGGCGCGGGTGCGGTCGAATCGAGCGATCCAGTCGAGCTGCCGCTTCCCGATCCACTCGGCGTCAGCCTGCAGTGTCAGCCGCACGCACCAGTCGTGGTGACGTTGCCGCAGGAGCGCCGACTCGCCGGCCTCGGTCAACTTCTCCAGCCCGTACTCGCGAATCGTCTCGAGCATCCGGTACCGGGCGACCTCTCCGGCCTCCTCCCGGATCAGGATCGACTTGTCGAGCAGCGAGGCAAGCACGTCGACCAGCTCGCCGTCGGTGAAGCCGCTGACCTCCGCTGCGGCATCGAGCTCGAAGCCGCCGGCGAACACCGCCAGCCGGCGCCACAGCGTTCGCTCCCGCTCACCCAGCAGGTCGTGACTCCAGTCGATGCACAGCCGCAGCGTCTGCTGCCGTGACGGGGCGACGCGGTTACCGGCGGTCAGCAGCCGGTAACGGTCGGTGAGCCGCACCAGGATCTGCTTCAACGACAGGGCGCGCAGCCGGGCCGCGGCCAGCTCGATCGCCAACGGCAGACCTTCGAGCCGCTGGCAGATCTCCGCGACCGTGTCCTGGTTGTCCACGGTCAGACTGAACCCGGGAACCGCGGAGCGGGCACGTGCTTCGAACATGACGACGCCCTCGTACCGGCTCAGGCCACGCAGCGACGCCGCTGTATCCGGATCCGGAACGGTCAGTGGCGGAACCCGCAGCACCGCCTCCCCGTCGGCGCCCAGCGCCTCCCTGCTGGTCGCGAGGATCTGCACCTCGGGGCACGCGCTCAGTACGGCCTTCGTGAACTCGGCGACCTCCGCCACCAGGTGTTCGCAGTTGTCGAGGACGATCAGCGCGCGCCGGCCGACCAGGAAGTCGACGAGCAGCGGGAGCGGGGAGCGGGCCAACCGTTCCCGGAGCCCGAGTGCAGCGGCGACCGTGTCCGCCAGCAGGTGCGGCTCGGCGAGTGCACCGAGCTCGACGAGCCAGACCCCGTCCTCGAAGTCTTCCTGAAGGTTCGCCGCGACCCGCAGCGCGAGCCGGGTCTTCCCGACACCACCCATCCCGGTCAGGGTCACCAGGCGCGATTCGGACAACAGCCGACGGACCTCCGCCAGCTCACGACGGCGGCCGACAAAGTTGGTGAGCTCATGCGGGAGATTACCCACCCGCTCGCGCACCGCCGACGACATCGATGACGTCCCTTCGTGACCGCGGCGCCGCAAGGCTGCGCACCTGAGGGAGCAAGGGTATCGCGAGCAATCGAAATGTGTTCGGCCGGGACTGATCCCATACGAGGTCGATCGAAGGCGCAGGCGGCGTAACATTCGCCCGGTTGCCGAAGGGCGGCAACGGTCTCGACGGGTGAGGAAACACGAATGGTCGAACGTCCTGAGCAGCTCGGTGGCCGGTGGGCCGGGAGCTCGGCACCCAAGCTTCTCGCAGCCTGTGTGCTGGTCACCGGGATCGCGATGGGAGGTGCGGGAGTTGCCGGGGCCGAACCCGATTCAGGTTCCTCGTCCTCCTCCTCCTCCTCCTCCGCTGTGGACCTGGAATGGGAGGCCTCGTGGGCGGCCTACCAGCTGGAGTCGAGCCAGGCCGGCTGGGCGCTGAAGACCGTGGAGGTCACCCTGCCGATCACGATCGACGCGCCCGTCGATCGCGTGTTCCCGGCGTACTCGAACCTCTACAACAGCCTCGGGCGGCACCCGTTCCTGAAGGGCGTGCTCGACCGCCGCAAGTACACCGAGGCAGGCGCCGACGTCTGGGAGTTCATCGCCCTCGAGGACATCCCGGCGGGCTCGGCGTCGATTCCCGGACGCACCGTGGGGCAGCAGCGGATACACACCGCGGATCGGTGGTACAGCACCGACACCTGGGACGCGCCCGGCGTGATCACCAACCAGAAGGTCACCTTCGCCGAGAACGGCGGCGCGACCACGATCACCGAGCACCTTACGTTCAGGGCCCCCGCGGTACTGATCGACTACACCGTGCAGAACGGCGTGTCCTCGCACATCGAGAACCAGCAGGCCATGAAGCGCGACATCGAGAACGGCACGCTCTAGGGTCCGATTGCGAGGATCTCGGCGTCGACGGCGAGGGGTGAGCCCCCGCCGTCGACGCCGGGCTCACACGATTGGGGCGAAGCCGCACATGTCGTCGATTCAATTGATCGCACCTATAGTGCGTTCATGGAGCTGCGCCACATCCGCTACCTGCTCGCGGTCGCCGACCACGGGAACTTCACCCGGGCAGCGGAGGCGCTGCACATCTCGCAACCGACACTGTCGCAGCAGATCAAACAGCTGGAACGATCCCTACGGGTGCAACTGCTCGACCGGTCCGGCCGCACGATTCGCCTCACCGCGGCGGGCGAGGCGTACGCGCACCACTGCCGCCTCGCGCTCCACGAACTCGACGCGGGAACGCGTGCGGTCAACGACGTGCAGGATCTGTCCCGCGGCCACCTGAGAGTGGCGATGACACCGACCATCTCCGCCTACCTCATCGGCCCGCTCGTCGGCCGCTTCCACGACCGCTACCCGGGCATCACCCTGACGATCGTCGAGACCACCCAGGATCGTATCGAGACGGATCTGCTCGCCGACCACATCGATCTCGGCATCGCGTTCGCCGGCACTCGCGTGGCCGGCATCGATCATCGACCCCTGTTCAGTGAGCACCTCTGCCTCGTGGTGGGGTCGTCGCATCCGCTCGCCACCCGCACGACGCCACTCCCCCTCCGCGACCTCGCCGGAGCACACCTCGCGCTGCTGAGTCGAGACTTCGTCACGCGCGTACACATCGACGAGCATCTCGCCGCCAACGGCGTCGAACCGCAGGTCGCCATCGAGGCGAATTCGATTGGCGCCCTAGTCGAGTTCGTCCGCCCCCGCGCTCTCGCCACCATCCTTCCCGAGGCCATCACCCATGCGCATCCAGGCCTTCATCCGGTGACGCTCGCTCCGGCGTTGCCGACCCGGACCGTCGAACTCCTGCGCCGCCGCACGGCTTACCACTCCGCGGCCGCGCAGGCGTTCAGTGCGATCGCCGAGGAAATTCGCGACGGAGTCGAACGACCCCGGTCGACTACCACCGCCGAGTGAAACAGCCGCGCTGCAAGAGATTCGGCACCGCCACTTCGAGGTGGGCCACCCGCGCCCGGCCCGTGTCGGACAGCGGGGAGCAGTATAGGTGTCATCTATAGCGACAATGCCCAGTAAGTATTGGACGCTATAGCCACAACCCGTGCATCCTGGATTTCGTCAGGGCCAATCCGGCCGACCCACTGACATACAGGAGTGATCCATGCACGACCTCGCAGCCGGCGTCGCACAGTTTCGGCGGGACGTCTTCCCCGACAAGTCGGACCTGTTCGACCATCTCGCGACAACGCACACACCCGAGACCCTGTTCATCAGTTGCTCGGATGCTCGCGTCGTGCCGGAACTGATCACGAGCAGCGATCCGGGCGAGCTCTTCGTCATCCGCACCGCGGGCAATCTCGTTCCCGCGTACACACCCGGAGCGGACGGGGTCGCGGCCAGCATCGAGTTCGCGGTCGCCGAGCTCGCCGTCTCGCGCATCGTGGTGTGCGGACACTCGGGCTGCGGTGCGATGACGGCCCTCGCACAACGTCGTGACCTCAGCGCGGTCCCCGCGGTCGCCGAATGGCTGCGGCACGCGGACGTCTCGGTGGCGCGTGCCGGGGTCGAATCGGACGCAGACCCGGTAGCCGCCCTCGTTCGGTCGAATGTCGTTGCACAACTGGCCAATCTGGCCACACACCCGTCCGTTGCCCGCGCCACCGCGACCGGTGCGATCGGCCTCGAGGGCTGGGTCTACGACATCGGGACCGGTGACGTCACCGTGCTCGACACTCCCTGAATCGCCACCTCGCTCACCGACCCCTCGGAAGGAATCACCCATCATGGTTCACGCTCAGTTCGATCCCACCGCCCGCGAGATGCTTGCCGCAACCGCCGTGGAAGCCAAGATCGCCAAGGACCTCAGTTGGCAGCAGATCGCCGACACCGCCGGACTGTCGGTGGCGTTCGTCACCGCAGCCGTGCTCGGGCAGCACCCCCTGCCGGCGGGCGCGGCCACCGCCGTCGCCGACCTCCTCGGCCTCGACGACAGGGCGGCAACGCTGCTGCAGACCATTCCGACCCGCGGCTCGATCCCGGGCGGGGTACCCACCGATCCGACGATCTACCGCTTCTACGAGATGCTGCAGGTCTACGGCACCACCCTGAAGGCACTGGTCCACGAGCAGTTCGGGGACGGCATCATCAGCGCGATCAACTTCAAGCTCGACGTCAAGAAGGTCGCCGACCCCGAAGGCGGAGAACGCGCCGTCATCACGCTGGACGGAAAGTACCTGCCCACCAAGCCCTTCTGACCACGGCGCGTCAGCCTCCCCATCACTTTCCAACGAGGACTCACCATGGACTTCGCACAGCACACCATCGACCTCGCCCGCCGTAACGTCGCCGAAGGCGGGCGCCCCTTCGCGACCGTGATCGTCAAGGACGGCCGGATCCTGGCCGAGAGCCCCAACAAGGTCGCCCAGACCAACGACCCCACCGCCCACGCGGAGATACTCGCGATCCGTGACGCGTGCACCGCACTCGGCACCGAGCACCTGACGGGCGCGACGATCTACATCCTGGCACTCCCCTGTCCGATGTGCCTCGGCGCGCTCTACTACTGCTCACCCGACGAAGTTGTCTTCCTCACCACCCGCGACAGCTACGAGCCCCACTACGTCGACGATCGAAAGTACTTCGAGCTGAACAACTTCTACGACGAGTTCGCCAAGCCATGGGACCGACGGCGACTGCCGATGCGCTACGCACCTCAGGACGCGGCGGTCGACGTCTACCGCCTGTGGCAGGAGAAGAACGGCGGTGAGCGCCGCGTGTCCGGCGCACCGACCGCCGGCTGATTCGGCACCGGGTCCGTATCGCTACGCATTCGGACGGGCCCGGATCACATCCAACGTCTCACGCAGGTACAGCTCGAACACCCCCGCCATGTCGACCGCCTCGGCGTCGACCAGCCACTGCTGCTGGAGACCGTCCATGAGGGCGACCAACCGGAACGCGTGCGCCTCGGGGTCGATGTCGGACCGGAACTCGCCGGAGGCGATGCCGGCGCGGATGGCGTCCGCGACGAACCCACGGATGCGTCGGTAGCGGTTTCGGGCCCAGGAGTGAGCGGGATGACCGGCGGTGACGGCCTCGGCGCTGAGGACCGTGAAGAGCTGGACGAGCCCGGGAACTCGCTGATTGCGCTCGACCAAGTCGGCCAGCGCCTCCATGGCGGCGATCCCGGTCAGCACCGTGCCGTCGGCGCCGGTGAAACGCTCGACGTCCATCTCGTCGCGCAGGTCCAGCGTGGCGGCCAGTAGCTCCTCCTTCGTGCGGAAGTGGTGCAGCAGGCCCGGCTGGGAGAGTTCGGCACGCTCGGCGATGCGGGCGATCGACGCACCGCGGTAGCCGTTCTCGGCGAACTCCTCCATCGCGATGTGCAGGATCCGGGTCCGCCGGGCCCGGCCGACGGCGTAGCTGCCGCCCCGCCGCGGCCGGACGGTCACGCTGCTGGCGTTGTCTCCGCTGGTCACACCCCCACTGTAGGAGGTGGGGGTACCGTCGGGAGCGCAAAACCTACTTATCACTCGGTATTTGCGGCTAACCTCGACCTGGCGGCCGCGAAGGGCCCGGTCAGCGTGACGACACGAAGGAGCGTGGGTTGTGGACGAGACGAGACTGGGAGGGCTCCTCGCGGAGCTGACGCTGGAGGAGAAGGTCGGCCTGCTGACCGGCGCAGACTTCTGGTCCCTGCACCCGATCGCGAAGATCGGCCTGCGCGAGGTTCTCCTGTCGGACGGCCCTAACGGCGTCCGCGGCACGACCTGGGACGAGCGCGACACCAGCCTCCTGTTCCCGAACCCCTCCGCACTGTCCGCCACCTGGGATCCCGAGCAGGTCGAGCGTGCCGGGGCCCTCATGGGCGCCCAGGCCCGGGACAAGGGCATCGCCTGGTTCCTCGCCCCGAACATCAACCTCCACCGCTCGCCGCTCGGCGGCAGGCATTTCGAGTGCTACTCCGAGGACCCGCTGCTGACCGGGGCGAGTGTGGCGGGCTTCGTCTCGGGCGTGCAGGCCAGCGGCGTGGCCGTGACGATCAAGCACTACATCGGAAACGAGTCCGAGACGGACCGCATGAGCTACGACGCGCGGATCCCCGAGAAGGCCCTGCGCGAGGTCTACCTGGCGCCCTTCGAGGCCGGGGTCCGCGCGGGCGCGTGGTCCGTCATGGCCTCGTACAACTCGGTCAACGGCGCGAGCCTGACCGACAACCGGCGACTGCTCACCGACGTCCTCAAGGACGAGTTGCGCTTCGACGGAGCGGTCGTGTCCGACTGGTTCGCCACGCGTTCGACGGCCGCGTCCGCGAACGCCGGCCTCGACGTCGCGATGCCCGGGCCACACAGCCCGTGGAACGAGGCCCTGGTCGCCGCGGTCCGCGCCGGCGAGGTCTCGGAGAGCGTCGTCGACGACAAGGTGCTGCGCGTGCTCCGGCTCGCCGCACGCACTGGCCACCTCGACGGGTTCGACGGACCCGGTCCGTCGACCACCCCCGCCGACGCGGGCCAGCAGCTCCGCGACATCGCGGCACGCGCCATGGTCGTGCTGCGCAACGAGGGCGGCGTGCTGCCGCTGGTTCCGGCGTCGATGGGCCGTGTCGCCGTCCTCGGCCCGAACGCGGCGCTGCTGACCGCTCAGGGCGGAGGCTCCGCGCACGTCAACCCCACGCACGTCGTCAGTCCGCTGACCGGGCTGCGCGAAGCCTTCGGCGGCGCGGTCGAGATCGACCACCAGGAAGGCGTGTCGACGCAGCGCATCCTTCCGGCGATTCCGGTAGATGTCGCCCGTGACCCGGAGACCGGCGAGCGGGGCTTCCGCGTCGACTTCCTCTCGACGGCCGGCGACGTGCTCGGCACCGAGCTCCGGCTCGCGTCCCGCCTGGTGTACATGGGCACACTCCCCGCGGGCACCGCCGAGGTCCGGGTGCGGACCGACCTCACCGTCACCGAGGCGGGCACGCACCAGTTCTCCGTGTCGGGGGCCGGGAAGTACTCGCTGACGGTCGGCGCGTCCGAGTCCCACGCGATCACCCTCACCAGCGCCGGCGACGACCTGATCGAGAATCTGGTCAAGCCGCCGGAGCACCGCGTCTCGGCGGAGCTCGCGGCCGGGACGATTCGGGTCGAGATGCGCGCGGCCACACCGAGTTTCCCGATGGCGATGTTCGGCCTGAACCACCAGGGCCCGCGCCCGGCCGCGGACGACGCGTTCGCCGCCGCCGTCGACGCCGCGCGCGACGCCGACGTCGCGCTGGTCTTCGTCGGCACCACCGACGAGGTGGAGAGCGAGGGATTCGACCGCACCGACCTGCTGCTGCCCGGACGCCAGGACCAGCTGGTGTCGGCGGTGGCCGCGGTGAACCCGAGGACGGTCGTGATCGTCAACGCCGGTGCGCCGGTGGAGATGCCCTGGCGCGACGAGGTCGCGGCGGTGCTGTGGGCGTGGCTGCCGGGACAGGAGGGCGGCCACGCGATCGCCGACGCGCTGACCGGCGTCGTCGAGCCGGGCGGCCGGCTGCCCACGACCTTCCCCGCGGTCGGCGCCGACGCACCGGTGCTGTCGACCCGGCCCGTGGACGGCGTCATCGACTACGCCGAGGGCTCGACGTTCGGGTACCGCGGGTACGAGCAGGCGTCGATCGTCCCCGCCTATCCGTTCGGGCACGGCCTCGGCTACACCACCTGGGACTACGAGGACATCACCGCCGCAGAGACCGATTCGGGCGCGGTGACCGTCGAGGTGTCCGTCCGCAACACCGGCGTGCGCGCCGGGCGCGAGGTCGTCCAGCTCTACCTCGGCGGCGAGGGCACCGACGGCGGGGATCCGCTGCGGCTCGTCGGCTTCGCCTCGGTGACCGCCGGGGCGGGTGACGCCGCGACCGCGCGGATCACGGTGGACCGCCGGACCCTGGCCCGCTGGGACGAGTCGGAGTCGGCGTGGCGGGTGGCCGGCGGTTCACGCTCGCTGGTCGCGGCGCGCTCGGCCACCGACCGCCGGCTGACGACCCGGATCGAGCTGAAGGGCACCGCTGAGTGCACCTGGGACCTCTGACGACCTGCTACCCCTCGACCGAAGCCCCCGTAAACCTCGACAAGGAGAACGCTTTCATGACCGTAACTCTGTCCCGCGTCACGATCTCACGCGGCGAGCTGTCCTACTTCGACGCGATCCCCGACGGCGAGACCAAGGGCACCGTCGTCATGGTCCCCGGCTTCACCGGATCCCGGGAGGACTTCCTGCCGATGGCGCCGTTCGTCACCGCCGCCGGCTACCGCCTGATCTCGTACTCTCAGCTCGGCCAGTACGACTCGGACGGCCCGGACGGCCGGGACGCGGTCGGCGAGTACACGATCGCCAAGTTCGCCGTCGATCTCGCCGAGGTGCTCGACACGCTCGCGCCCGACGAGAAAGTCCACCTCCTCGGCCACAGCTTCGGCGGCATGGTCACCCGGGCCGCCGCGCTCGACGACCCGGCGCGGTTCCTGGACTACGTGATCCTCGACTCGCCGCCGAGCGGCCGGGACGTCGGAACGGCCGTGGACATGACTCAGATCCCGGAGCTGCTGTGGGCACGCGGCAACGAGGCGCTGTGGAAGGCCATGTTCGGCGCCTTCGAGGAGATCTTCCCGGCGCCGGTCAAGGAGTTCTTGCACAACCGCATCCTGGCCACAAGGACCGCCAACATCGCGGGCATCGCCCTGACCATGAGCGCCGAACCGGACCGCGTCGAGGAACTTGCCGCAATCGGCCTGCCTATCCTCGTCGTCGCGGGCGAGCACGACGTGATCCCGGTGGACGTCCAGGCCGACGCCGCGTCCCGGCTCGGCGTGAAGTTCGAGATCATCGCCGGTGCCGCCCACACACCGAACGAGGAGAAGCCCGAGGAGCTGACGAAGGTGCTCGTCGACTTCTGGGGCGGAGCGGCCTGAGCTGCGATCAGGCCGAGCCCGTCGATTCGCGCGCGGCCTCGTCGATCAGATCCACGACGGGGCCGGGCCGCGATGCGAGTGAGGCGTGACTCGCATCGAGTTCGACGATCTTGCGGGCGTTCATCCGCTCGGCCATTCGACGTTCGTTGCCCGGGTTGATCATCCGGTCTGCGATGGACACCTGGTACCACGACGTTGACCTGCTTGACTTGACCTACTTGACCATGGAGAATGGGGGCATGAGCAGCCCACTGACCGAGGTCATGGCAGCGGAACTCGCGGCCAGCGGCATCGACGAGACCGAGTTGAACCCCGCCGACGTCCAGTACGTCGAGCACCGCATTCGCGACGTGCTCTCCGGACTCAAGGCCCGACGCGCCTGGGAGAACCACATCGGTCCGATCCTGACCCACAAACAGACCCTCGAGGTGACCGGCTGGACCAAGCAGGCACTGAGCCAGGCGGTGCGCGAGCACCGCGTGCTGCGCCTGGTGGCCGAGGACGGGTCCACCGGCTACTCGGTCGCCGGGTTCGACGACAACTCGCCCGCCCGCCCGCTGCCCGGCGTCAAGGACGTCCTGCGGGCCTGGTCGCACGCCGACCCGCGCGGCTGGATGGTGGCGTCGTGGCTGATGAGCCAGCAGCCCGAACTGGGCGGACGCACCCCGCGGCAGGCGCTGCTCGACGGCGACCGGTCGCTCGCGCTCGACCTCGCACGCCAGGCCTCCGATCGGGTGGCCGCGTGAGCGCACCCCGCGCCACGCAACACCTCTCGTCTCCCCCGCCGCCGGATCACCTTCGAGACCGCTTCCCCGCCACCGACATTCCCCCGGGCACCACGTTGTATCGCACCCACGGCGCGGCCTTCGCACCGTGGTGGTTCGGCAGTCGCGGACACGGTCGGTTCGACCTCGCCGACCCGCGCGGCACCTGCTACGCCGCCGAGTCGGAGCAGATCACCCTGCTCGAGACCTGGGGCGGCATCCGGGTCGTCCCGAGCACCGAACTGGTCGGCCGCGCGATCTCCCGACTCGAACTCGCCGCGCCGCGGCGGGTCGCGGACCTCACCTCGAACCTCGCCGTGCAGTTCGGCGTCACCGCCGAGATCTTCACCACCGCCGACTACCACCTCACCCAGCTGTGGGCCGCCTCGCTGAACGCGGCCGGATACGACGGGGTCCGATACTGGGCGCGGCACGATCTCACCCACGACCGCGCCTGCATCGCACTGTTCGACGACGGCGGCGACCGAACCCATTCCAGCGTCGCCGCCAGCGACTACCTCGTCGCACGCACCGACAAGCTCGCCGCCCGCGGTGAGCTGTTCGACGAGCTACGCGCCACCTCCGGCATCACGATCCTGGCCATCCCCCACTCGCTGTAGCCAACCGGCTCGAGCCTCGGATCCGTATCGATTCGCTCGAATTCGACCCGGCCGTCCGTCGACGTGGTCGACCATGGTCGGGTGGAGGCCATTCCGCGCACAACTGAGCACGCGGCGGTGTCCGGCGTCGTCGGCGCCGGTGCGGCCCGGTGGACGACGATCTCCTCGGCGGCAGCCCCGGTGCTGCTGGTGGGCGGCTGGTTGGCCGCGGGCAGCAGGCAGCCACCGGCCTACAGCCCGGTCCGGCAGTCGATCAGCGTGCTCTCCGGCGACGCCGCGACCGACCAGTGGGTGATGACGACCGCCCTGATCGCGGTGGGAATCTGCCAGTTGGTCACCGCCGCAGGACTGTACGGGGTGCGACCGGCGGCCCGGGTGGTGCTCGCCGCCTCGGGCCTGGCCGGCATCGCGATGGCGATGATTCCGCAACCCGAGGTCGGGTCGATACCGGCGCACGTCGCCCTCGCGGTGGTCGGCGCCATCACGATCACGCTGTGGCCGGCCTTCGTCGGCTCGCGGGCGCACCGCTGGCCGTCGGTCCTGAGCGTGCCGGCCTCGACGGCGGTCACGCTGATCTTCGTCGTGTTGACGGTCTGGGTTCTCGTCGAGGCACAGGGCGGCGCCAACTTCGGCCTGTCCGAACGGATTTGCACGGGCATCGAGTCAACGTGGCCCTTCCTCGTCGTCCTCGCACTCAGGCGCAGCGCGCCGTAGCTGCCGTTCGGGTCTGTCGTACCGGTCGGACAAGATGGACCCCATGCCCGGACAGCATCGGCTCGCACCCTGGTTCGAGGAGTTCCTCGTTCACCGCAGCACAGCCAAGCCCTCCCCCAACACCCTCAAGGCGTACCGCCAGGACTACCAGTCGATCGCCGGTCCCCTCGCGCGCGCCGCGGGGGTGGGCGTCGCCGAGCTGACGGTCGAGGTGATCGGCAAGGGCTCGATGCGTGCGGCGTTCGCGGAGTACGCACGAAACCACCAGGCCGCCTCCATCCGTCGTTGCTGGTCCACCTGGAACATGCTGTGCGAGTACCTGTTCGCCGCGGACGCCATCGTCGCGAACCCGATGTCGTCCGTGCTGCGTCCGAAGATCCCCAAGACCGTCCCGAAGTCCTTCCGCGCGGACTCGGTCGAGCGGCTGATCGCGACGCTGCAGTCGCCGGACGCGGGCGATGCCCGCGCCTGGCCGGAACGGGATTTCGCGCTGATCCTCACCGGCCTGCTGACCGGGATGCGCTCGGCGGAGTTGATCGCCGTCGATCTCGGTGACCTACGTGACGACGCGGGCGACGGGCCCGCCGCCGCCAAGGTCATTCACGTGCACGGCAAGGGCAACAAGGAGCGGGTGGTGACGGTCGAACCGGTGGTGGTCGACGTGCTCGGCGACTACCTGGTCAGCCGGTCCGAGCGATTCCCGGACACGGTCCGGAGGCGGCCGTCGAGCGGTGCGGGTCCGTGGGACCGGTTCCGGCCGGCGGACCCCATGTTCGTCGGACGCGACGGTGAGCGGATCACCCGCGGCACCCTGCAGTATCGCGTCGAACGCGCCTACCGCCGCGCCGGCATCAACGGTGACCGAGCGAAGGGCGCTCTCGTGCATCAGCTTCGGCACACGTTCGCCACGGCGATGGCAGACCAGAACGTGAGCGTCTACACGCTGATGCGGATGCTCGGCCACGAGTCGATGACCACCACCCAGCGCTACACCACCGGAGCGGGAGCGGCCGTGCGCGACGCGGCGGCCCTCAATCCCGCGTACGCGCTCGTCGGCCGGAACACGGCGACCCCCACGGCGGCGCGCGAATAGATTGCCGTGCCGCGGAGTCGGATCAGGACAGCAGCGCTCGCTGGTACTTGCGCACCGACAGCGGGACGCACACGGCCAGCAGCAACGCGACCCACAGCAGTGTGTAGGGCACCGGGTGCTGCAGCGGCCACACGTCGGCGACCGGCACCACCGCGCTGGTGTTCCCGAACAGTTCGCGGGCCGCCTGGGTGACGGCCGAGACCGGATTCCACTCCGCGAGGGTACGGAGCACGGGGGGAAAGTTGTCGCTCGGCACGAAGGTGTTCGCGATGAAGGTGAGCGGAAAGATCACGATGAACGAGGCGTTGTTGACCACCTCCGGCGTCTTCACCGTCAGGCCGACCACCGCCATCAGCCAGGACATGGCGTAGGCGAACAGCAGGAGCAACGCGTAGCCTGCCGCCGCCTCGAGCACGGACGAGTGAATCCGCCAACCGACGACCAGTCCGGTGATCGACATGATGACCACCGTGAGGACGTTGGTGCCGACGTCGGCGGCGGTGCGGCCGACCACCACCGCCGAACGGGCCATCGGCAACGACCGGAACCGGTCCATCACGCCTTTCTGCAGGTCCTCGGCGAGGCTGGTTCCGGTGATCGTGGCGCCGAAGATCACCGTCTGGACGAAGATCCCGGCCATCAGGAACTCCTTGTAGCTGACGCCGGGGACGGCGATGGCGCTGCCGAACACGTACGCGAAGAGCAGGACGAACATGATCGGCGACAGGGTCGAGAACACCAGCAGGTCGGGCACTCTCTTGATCTTGATCAGATTGCGTTTCGCGATGATCGCGGAGTCGTGGACGATCCTCACGGCCGGTCACCGCCCGACTCGTCCACCAGGTGCCCGGTGAGGCTGAGGAACACGTCGTCGAGGTTCGGCCGTCGCAGGCCGACGTCGAGGACGGCGATGCCCTCCGCCTTCAGCCCTGCAAGCGCCGCCACGAGGTCGTCGGTTCCGCCCGATACCGGAACACTCACCCGCCGAGTCTGCTGGTCGACGCTCGGCTGCTCGCCTCCCAGCGCGGCCAGCAGCGCGCAGGCGCGGTCGACCGGACCGAGATCTGCGAGCACGAATTCCAGGCGTTCCCCACCCACCCGGCTCTTGAGCTCGTCGGGCGTGCCCTCGGCGATGACGGAACCCTTGTCCAACACGATGATCGAATCGGCGAGCCGATCGGCCTCCTCCAGGTACTGAGTGGTCAGCAGGATGGTCGTACCGTCTCGGACGAGGTCGGAGATCAAGCCCCACATGCCGATCCGGCTCCGTGGGTCCAGTCCCGTCGTCGGCTCGTCGAGGAACAGCACTCGGGGTGCACCGATCAGGCTGGCGCCGATGTCGAGTCGCCGACGCATGCCGCCCGAGTACTGCCGGACGGTGCGGTCCCGCGCATCGAGCAGATCGAACCGAGCTAACAATTCGTCCGCGCGCCTGCGTGACTCGGCCTTGCCGACGCCGAAGAGCCGGCCCACCATCTCCAGGTTTTCGTACCCCGTCAAGTACTCGTCGACCGCGGCGAACTGGCCGGTCAGCCCGATCGTGGCCCGCACTTCGTCGGCACGAGTCACCACGTCGAGGCCGAACACGGACGCACTGCCGGAGTCGGCCCTGAGCAGGGTGGCCAGTATCCGCACCGCGGTCGTCTTACCGGCGCCGTTCGGACCGAGCACACCCAGGACCGTCCCCTCCGGGACCGTGAAGCTCGTTCCGTTGAGGGCCAGCGTCTTTCCGTAGTGCAGAACGAGGTCGCGGACCTCGACCGCTGCGGCCATACAGCCTCCCTTTGCGGAGTGGGTCACGCACACATCGGGATACGGGCCGGGACTGGCGTCGCAGTCCCGGCTCCGCCCACCGCGACTCGGAGTAGTCCGCCGAACTGGGTCGGCGTCCGATCAGGGCAGCGTCCTCAGGAAGTCGAAGACCGCGGGCTGCGCCGCCGGATTCGCGTTGACCACACCGGTCACCGCGCCGATCGTCGCACCGATCGCTGCACCGGGGATGCACCCGACGAACAGGAAGAGCACGCAACCGACCACCGCGCCGATAGCAGCACCGATGTTGGCGTTGACCTGGCCTCCGTGCAACCAACCCCACTCGATCTGGGTGACCATGTTCTGGTACGCGGTCTCGCTGTAGACGGGGTGGACACCGAGCACGGCGGGATCCGGCATCTGCGGCGTCAGGGTCAACGAGCGCCCGTCCCCGCCGATCGCGGCGGAAATCGGGACCAGCGCCCCGTCGATGCCGTAGGCGAGCGGAATACGCACGAGTTGGGCACCGCCGTTGTCGACGATGTCGACCGCGGTCCCTCCCGACGCGAGCCTGAACGCGCCCGAATCGAGCACCGTCGCCACCGACCGACCTCCCGGCTGCACCGACGTCTGGTAACCCACCGTCGCATCACCCTGCGGCGGAGCCGAATTGGCATAGGAGGTACCGGCGCCGATCCCCATCGCCGCAACTACGGCCACGGACAACACCGCGGCCTTCTGAAGTTTCATCTTGGGGCTCCTCCGATAGCGGGAAGACGGCCCCGATCAGGTCGTAGACCGTCAGGAACATCCTCTAGAATAGAGTCCGGATGGCTTCGCGTCTGCCCCATCCCCGAGGTATCGACGACCCTGTCGCCGACATTGATTCACGCTCGAGCCGTCCCTTTCGAGGGGGCGGCAATGTCCTCGACGAGCCGGGTCGCCAGCTTCTCGGACGACTGTGGAGAATTCGGGGGTTGGTGGAGCACTGGCTCTTCCTCGTGGCCAACCAGCGCGAGTGGCGGCGCAGCCCATCCGGCGCATCTGACAGCGGACCATGGCCATACCGGCCATCGAGGCCGGCGGCATGTTCTTCCGGATCACCGGCCTCGAGGCGCCGGCCGCGGTCAGGCCCTCGTGCCGGCGATTGGGCAGATCCGGAGTCACCGCGACCGCCGTTCCCATACCGACGACCGCGACATTGCGGCGAGCACTGACGCCGACCAGGTCCACACCCAGCGGGTCGAGCATGGCGATCGTCGTGCGGGCGTTGCCCCGCCATCCCCTCTTCCATGGCGGCGTTGGCGACCCGGTTGCGCAGCACCTGCCCAGAACGCGGCTCGACGGGCGAGTCCAGATTCTGGACTCACTTGTGCTGTCGACCGGCGCGGTCACGATCTTCCGCGACAGTTGCCCCCGAAATTCCGCGCGAAGAGGTCCTTTTCCACAGCCCGGATCCGGCTCGATGCGACATCATCGCGGACGCTGCAGGCACTCGGTGCCAGTGAATCGGCGGTCCGCTAGTCAGGCCGGTGCACGCACATAGGCTCTCCCGGTGTCATGACGCCGTTCAGTTTGCGGATATTCACCTCGACCGGTGACAAACGCGCGACGGCCCCGCCGGGGAGGCGGGGCGATCGCAGACTGGAGGCGGTTCGTCAGCGCAGACAGCCTGACCCGCTTCCTCTCACGTCGGTCGTCAGATAACGGCACCTTCGAAGAGGACGCTGTACAGCCCGCCGATCACGAACGCAGCGACGTAGAGCGGTCACCTGATCGGATCGCCTGCATTCGCGCCCTCCTGAAGCCAATTCATGATTTCGATCGAACCCATGTCCCCCACTCCTCATTTCACGCTTACGATGTCCGGCGACCGTGTCGCCGCGGGCCAGCCCCAAGGTAGTCGACACTGGAGGTGGTTGTGGATCTGGTTGCCGCGGAGCAGGAAGCATTGCGCGAGCGGGGGTCCGGCGTGACGAACGTCCTGCGGGACGATTCCGAGGGGCGATGTCCGCACGAAAGCGACAGGAACCCACTCACGGGGATCGCCAACAACGTGTTGACCCGCAATGGCTAGCTTCGGCGCCTGCGCACGGCGAACCAGCCGATGACGATGCCGCACAAGGCAACTCCTGCGACGGTGGTCGTGATCGCCATGGTCGACAACCTCGACTCCGACCGGACCACCACCTCGACGGCCCCGTTGTCGATCACGCCGCCTGGGGCGCCCGGACCGGATGTCGGCGTGACGGCCACCAAGGTGGCTGCCACGTTCTCACCGAAGATGCCGGCGGGCACGCCCGTCGCGTAGGCAGGACCGCCCTCGCCCGCGCCCCCGACCGTCAGGTCCAGCCGGATCGGCACCGGCAACCCGCCCCCCTTCGACGACGTCGAGCCCACCTTGACGGCGATGTAATACCACCCCGGCAGGGCGGCCTTGTGGACCGCGAGGTCGTCGGAATCGCGGTTGGCGTAGCGGACCGCCGCGGTGGCCAACGCGGAATCTTTTGACGGCAGCACATCGTCGGAGCCGGTGTAGGAACTGAAGTCCGAGGCGATCTCTTCGCGGCCGGGCGAGTACAGGTTGGTGCGCACCTCGGACACGTCCTCCACGCCGTGGCTGCCGTTGCCCGCGAAGTGCACGCGATAGGACAGCCCCTGCCCCCAGCCCAGTTTCACGCGGTAGAAGACGAACTCGCCGCGCCGGACGGTGTCGGTGTAGCGGCCGCCGCCGTCGAGGGTGGTCGCGACGTTGAAGGAGCCCCCGCCTGGCGTGGGCGTGTCCGCGCCGGACGGTTCGGTGAAACCGGTCGGGGTGGGCGCGGCGGCAGGCCCCGCGTCGGTGGCCGCGGGCTCGATGCCGACGAGCAACTCGACAGGGATCCGTTCGGGCACGCCGTCGGACACCGTGCTCCAGGTCGGTGCGAAGTAGTAGCGTCCACCGCCCCGGCACCCGTCCGCCACGCCGGCCCCGGCGCGGGCCTCGGTCGCACGGTCGAACGCCGTGGCCACCGTCAGGGCGGCGCCGCGGCTCGAGCTGACCACCTGCTCGAACTCGAACTCGTTGCAGTCCTGGCCGTCCCGGCCGTACACCCGCAACTGCAGAACATTGTTGTCTCGGTTGGGTTCGACGCGCCGGCCCGGTGCGGCAGGGAAGGAGACGGTGCCACTGAAGTACGCCGTCGCGCCATCGGGGATGTCGACGGCGTAGTAGCGCGTCTCTTTCTGGCCGATGGTGTCCAGGTGCTGCCCTGGCGGCGCCACCGGGGCGGTGTTGTACGTGGGTGTCCCGGAGATCGGTGTACCGGCCGCCACGTAATTGCGCAGCGCCGCAGCCGTGACCCGCGGCAACGTCCGCTCCAGCGCCGTCCCGTCTGCGGCATCGGTGTACGTGCCGCCGGTGGCCTGAGCCATGCAGGTGAGCTGGGCACGGGCCCTGCCGTCGACCGCGAAGCCGATCGCGTGCATCACCAGATCGACGCCCTGCGCCTTCAGTTCACTGGCAACCTCGCACGGTTCGGGTGGGGAGCAGGTGTCGTCACCGTCCGAGACCAGCACTATCGAGCGCGGACCCGAGTTCGGGAGGGCGGCGGCGGCCTGGCGCAGCGCGCTGCCCATCGGCGTCCAGCCGCTCGCCTTGATGCCGTCGACCGCACCGGTCAGCGCGGCCCGGTCGAGGGTGTCCGGCTTGTGCAACACCTGCACGTCGCGGCATCCCGCGGCCTTCTCTGCCTCGTCACTTCCGGTGCCGGTGCCGTAGACCGTCAGCCCCACCTTCGATTCGGCAGGTGCCGCACCGACAAACGTACGGACCGCACTCTTGGCGGCATCCATCATCGTGCCGGCCGGATCGGGACGCTGCATGGATCCGGACGCGTCGAGAATCAGCATGGTCGGCGCGTAATGCGGGCCAGATTCCCCACTCCCCTGCGCCTGGGCAGGCGATCCGGCGATCGCGAGTCCGATCAGGCCAACAGTCAGCCCCGCAGTCAATGTCGTCAGTCGCTCTGAAATCCTCGGCATTGTCCCCCACCAGCTTCGTGTCCCCGGTTGCATTCGAGCCCCGACATTACAGACACGGCCGGAATGGCCGTGTCCCGCCGAGGAATTCACCCCAGGATCCCGCACAGCGTCATCACGCTCGGCCGGGAGGCCATCGCCATACGGGACCCTGTACGACTCGGTCCACCAATCCGCCACCAGCCGGAACGACGTCGGGCTTCACAGCCGTGTCGTCTCCGTTGGTTCGCTCCCGTCGAAGGCGTACATGGCCTCGATGCGGGCCTTGATCTCCTCGGTGCTCAGCGAGCCACCGTAGGTTGCCGCGTGGCCGGGTGTCGTCCGAGTCGGTGTGAAGTACACGTGCGTCTGTTCCTGTCGTCGGTCGAATGTGGTTGAGCCGGTGATTGGTTCACCAGGTGTGTCGGATCCTCATGGCAGCGAGTCCGACCCGGGGGACGAACGCGGCGCCGACCGCGAGGGCGGACGTCGCCCGCACGCGGGAGGGCGACGGGTGGGGGTTCCGGAGGGTGCGTGGTGCATGCGTGTCCCGTCTGGTCCGATTCCGGTTTCTAGAGGCCGACGGCGCGTTCGAGGGCGCCGAGTTCATCGTCGAGGTGGCCGAGAAGCGGCGCCAGCGGGGGCACGCTACGCCGGCAGCCGGTGAGCCCGAACGCGATCTCGTCGCCGGTGCTGGTGCAGGTGATGTTCAGGGCCTGCCCGTCGACCGGGAGCGAGAGCGGGTACAGCGCGGTCATGCGGGCGCCGTTCCAGTACAGCGGCGCCTGCGGTCCGGGCACGTTGGAGATCATCACGTTCGGCGGCCGGACAGGGCCGCCGATCCCGTACATCCCCAGCGCCAACGGGACGGCACCGAGCGCGCTGGCGGCCAGGACCTGACCACGGCTCAGCGCAGCCATCGCGTCCTTGCCCTCGGTCATGAAGTCGCGCACCGTCTCGAGCCGCCGCGTCGGATCGTCGAGATGGGTGGCGAGGTTGCACGAGAGCATCCCGATCGCGTTGCCCCTCTCGGCGTCCCGGTTCTCACCACGCAGCGAGACCGGCACCATCGCGATCAGCGGGTCGTCCGGCAGCGCGCCGAGCGCAGCCATGAACGTGCGCAACGCGCCCGAGCACATCGCCAGGACCACGTCGTTGACGGTCGCGTCCGCGTGCTTGGCGACCAACCGCAGCCGCTCGAGCGGCCACGACCTGGCCGCGAACCGGCGCGCCCCGCCGATCGGCACGTTGAGCATCGAGCGCGGCGCCGACAGCGAGAGCGCGCCGCCTCGGTTGTGCAGCGCCCGGTCGACGGTGCCGGCGAGGACGGGCAGCAGCCCGGCCACCTCGCCGACCGCACCGCCCACCGCACGCAGGACCGCCGCCGGCACGTCCAGCGGATTCGCCCCGCCCGGAGACGGGGCGCCGACCACCGCCAGGTGCCGCTCCTGCTCCCGTACCAGTGGCTCCCACGGCGCGGGCATCGCGCGCTTGTCCGGATCCTCGCTCAGCGCGCTGCGCAGCAGCTTCATCGCCGACACCCCGTCGGCGAGGGCGTGGTGAATCTTCATGTACACCGCGAAGCGGCCGTCCGCGAGGCCCTCGATCAGGTGCACCTCCCACAACGGCCGGCTGCGGTCGAGCAAGCCGGCGTGCAGGCGGGAGACCAGATCCATCAGCTCAGCGATGCCGCCGGGAGCGGCCAGCGCGCTGTGCCGGACATGGTGACCGAGATCGACCTCGGTGTCGGATTCCCAGCCCCACTGCCCCAACGAGGTCACCGAGCGGGCGGCCCGCCTGCACAGCAACGGGGCCACCTCGCCCCGCGCTAGCGCCGCATCGAGCATCGCCCGCACATCGCGTGCGTCGGCGTCTTCTGGCGGCTCGAACACCGCCAGGCCCCCCACGTGCATCGGGTGTTCACGGGACTCGCCGAGCAGGAACATCGAATCAGCCGGTGACATCGGCAACAGCAAAGGTTCAGCCTTTCCATTTAGTCCGTGCAGGACCGCGAGCGGTCCAGCTCCCCGACGGAGCTGTGCGTTCAGGCGTCTTCTCGTTGTGCGCGGACCACAGCAGTTGTGTGATAGATCACAACCGGTGCCGCAGGCGTCTTTTGTACATCACGATTGCGGCCGACGCCAACCGGTCGAATGTTCAATTTCCGCTGGTGGCAGGCGATTTCGACGCTCCGCACACCTTCCCGCGGCACGCTCTGCCGGCGCCCGGATCGGCGGCTTTCCCCTGGTCACGCGGCATGTCCCGACCGTCGACCCGCACCGAGAACAGTCACGACCGTTCGGTCGGCCGACACGGGAGGTGGCCGGGTCGAAAATCACGCCACGATCCGCCGACCGACACCAATGCCGCCCGCATGAAGGGATCTTCACCTCACCGAATACGCCTGTCCGGCACACCTACTCGTCGAACCCTGTAGATATCGGGCGTCCAGCTCGCAGTAACACCCACCCGACCATGTTTCCCCCGGACCTCCCCTGGAACATCGACCCGTACTACAGCACGCCGGTGGCCCTCGGGGACAAGGTCACGTTGTGGACCCCTGCGGCGCCGGGTGAGCACTCGCTGACGGCAGATCAGACCTCCGCGTGCGGGCCCATTCAGACTGTCACCGTCAACCCCGCCACTCCCCTCGGCCCGGGCCGCCTCGTCGCATGAGTGCGTATCGATGCCGCACGACCCCGTGACGGCGGCCTCGACGGGCGTGCCTGCTGCTACGAGCGGTGGTCCTGCGGCCATCCCTGCGCGTCGAACACCGCGATGGGGTCCAGGTAGTCGCGCCAGTGTGCCACCTTGCGGTCCTTGACGGTCACGACGGAGACGAAGCGGTTGTCGTACGGCCGCGCCGTCTGGACCGAGGTGCCGTGCACCTCGTATTCCAAGACGACGACCGAGGTCTCGGGGTCCCGGTGGACGCGGAGGTTGTCCGCGCTTCGTAGCTGAACGTAGTCGCCGTAGTCGCTGTACAGGTCGATGATCCCCTGCCGTCCCTCGACCCGCCGGGGGTACCCCGGCACGGTGATCACGTATTCGAAGACCACGTCCTCGGCCAGCAGGTCGTAGTAGTCCTCCCCGTCGACAAGGCCGTCCAGCCCCTCCTTGATGATGCGGAAGAACGGGCTGTTCGCCCCGACCAGAGGGGTGTTGTCGTCAACGGTCTTACTCACTTCGCCTCCAGGGGCCAGGTATGGGCGTTGCACTCGGCGAACTCGCGGAAGCCGGCGGGCTGGCGCCGTTGCCGAGTCGCTGCACTAATCGAGTCGACCGTCCTCGATCAATGACGGCGAGCGTTGGTGGGCCAAGGATTCAGGCCTTGTAGCCGGCTGAGATCTGGCCGACGAGGACCGCGAACGGCATGTCGATCGCCTCGTAGAGGGCACCGGCCTCCGCGAGGGCATTGTCGGCGAGGGCCTCGACCATGAGGGTGCCGTAGTCGGTGACGATGACGATGACGCCCGCCTGGAGCATTCTGAGCAGTCCGGCCTCCCGCTTTGCCCGACTGAAAGTGCCGGAGGCGTCCGAGGCCACGTATGTGTCGTACCCCGCGGCCCTCGCCGCGATTGCGGGGTTCGCGGCAATGCCCGACGCGCAGACCGCTCGAACTCCCGCCTGCTACGGACTGAGCCCCCTGCTCCAGGCTGATTACGCCCCTTGACAGGATTTCGCAGCGGCGCGGATCACGTCGATCACCAGGCCGGGCTGGGACAGCATCGGGACGTGGCTGCTGTCCGCCTCGTAGGTGCTCGCGTTCATGCGTTTCGCGCAGAAGCGCTCCAGCTCGGGATGCACGGTGCGGTCGTTTCTGCCCACGATGTACCAGCTCGGCTTCGACTTCCACGCGGTGCCCGCGACCTGCTGGTCGAAGAGGTCAGCAGCGGGCACACCTTGGGTCGCGAGCACGAGCCGCTGTTCCTGTTCGGAGAGGTCGCCTGCGAAGCACTCGATGCCGTCCGATCGCAACCAGATGCGGCCCTCAGCGATCTCGATGTGCGCGAACACATCCGTCGTGGGGAACTTGGCCTGCAGGCTCTGCGACGTCTCGTCCTCGTCCGGGGCGAGTGCGGCGATGTACACGAGCCCCGCGACACGGTCGTCGGTTCCGGCCGCCGTGATGACGGTGCCACCGTACGAATGCCCGACAAGGATGGCCGGGCTTGTGACCCGGCCCAGCGCCCGCTTGACCGCGGCGACATCGCCTTCCAGGGTGTCGAGGCTGTTCTGCGTGGAAACCACCTCGTGTCCCTCTGCCTGCAATGCGGGTATCACCTTGCTGAAGCAGGATCCATCGGCCCACAAGCCGTGGGCGAAGACGATGCTCGGTGTGGTCGGTGTCGACATGATGCGCACCCTCCCTCGGCACGAATCAGCCGGATCCGCACCGGACTAGGTTTTGTTCTCCGTCTTCGAACCGTGACGGCCGGATCGGCCCCACAGTCACCATCGTCCTCCCACGACCCGCAGCGAGGCCGAGTTTTCGAGGGTCTGTCCCTGGAGCCCGCGGCCGGGTTCGGGACGTCGTTCCGCTCCGCGTCATGCGCGCGGCAGGGGCCGACCTCGGGCGTGGTACCCGCTTTGACGCACGGTAGACCGCAAGTCATCAGCGCGATTGGCGGCGTGCGCCGATGATGGTCGAATGAGCTCCGACGCCGAGGTATCGGGATGGGCGCCCTTCAGACGCCGCATGTTCACCGCGTTGTGGCTCGCTCAGTTGGGTTCCAACATCGGCACCTGGATGCAGACTGTCGGTGCGCAATGGATGCTCGTCGACGTCAGTCACGCCGCGACGCTGGTGGCGCTGGTGCAGACGGCCAGCATGGCCCCGATGCTCTTGTTGGCGTTGCCCGCCGGGGTTCTGGCCGACGTGCTGGACCGGCGGTGGCTGCTGCTGATCACGCAGGCGGCCATGGCCTCGGTGGCGGCGGTGATCGCCATCCTCACCGCCGCCAATGTGATGACCCCGGCACTGTTGCTGACGATGACGTTCCTGCTCGGCTGTGGGGCCGCGCTCATGGCACCGGCCTGGCAGGCCATCCAGCCCGAACTCGTGCCGCGGGACCAGATCCCGGCCGCAGCGGCGCTCGGAGGAATGAACGTCAACCTTGCCCGCGCGATCGGGCCCGCGCTGGCCGGTGTACTCGTCGCCGGGCTCGGACCGGCGGCCGTGTTCGGGATCAACGCCCTGTCCTTCCTCGCCGTGCTCGCTGTGCTCGCGCTGTGGCATCGCCCCGAGGAGTCCCGTGCCGATCCCGAACGGGTCGTCCCGGCCCTGTTCGCCGGACTTCGATACGTCCGTCACGCCCCGGGAGTGCGGCGGATCCTGGTGCGCGCCGCCTTGTTCGTTGTCCCCGCGAGCGCGTTGTGGGCACTGTTGCCGATAGTCGCGCGCGACTCACTCGGACTCGGGTCGATCGGCTACGGCGGGCTGCTCGCCGCACTCGGCATCGGTGCCGTGGTCGGCGCGGCGATCATGCCGCGGATGCGCGGACACCTGTCTGCGAACGCGCAGTTGGCGATCTCGGCGTTGACGTTCGCGGCGGCGACCGCCGCACTGGCTCGGACCACCAACCTGATCCTGGTTTCCGTGCTCCTCGTTCTGGCCGGGGTGGCGTGGCTGACCGTCCTTTCCATTCTCAACGCAGCACTGAAGCTGACCGTCGCCGCATGGGTGCGAGCGCGGGCGCTGGCGGTGTACGTGCTGGTGTTCATCGGAGGCCAGGGTGTCGCATCACTCGTCTGGGGATTGCTGGCCGCGGCCGTCCCAGTCTCAGGGACGCTCCTGATCGCCGCGGCTCTGCTGGCAGTGTGCGCGGCCAGCGTGCGGCTGCTGCCACTGCATCCCGAGACGGGGACGCTCGACCGCACCCCGCGACCGCCTGGGCGGAGCCGACAGTGGTGCCCGATCCCGATCCCACCGACGGGCCCGTGCTCGTGACGGTGACCTACCAGGTCCCGGCAGACAACACCGACGCCTTCCTCACCGCGATGCGCGCGGTAGGCCGCTCCCGGCGCCGCACCGGCGCAACACGATGGGCCATCTATCAGGACTCCGCCACACCCGGGCAGTTCGTGGAGGCCTTCACGGTCGGCTCCTGGTCCGAACACATGCGCCAACACACGGACCGCGTGACCGGCTACGACCAGCAGCTTCTCGACACTCCGCGCGCTCTGGCCGACGGTCAGCCGGACGTCCGACACCTGATCTCCCCGCGAATGCCGCCGCAGGTACAGCCGACCGATCGATCGCCCAGCTCTGGGTGAACTCTCCCTGCTGGACACCGACTTTCCGACCTGGCCGGCCGAGGATCAAGTGAACAGCGCCACCTAGGGCGTCAGCAGTGCCCGCATCGGGGCCTGGGAATCGATGCAGCGGACCTGCTGGGTCGTCGACTGAAGTTCGACTCGGTTCTGCAAGGAATCTCACGAACTGCGCTACTCCGACGTCATCTACATGTCGCGGGCGGCCGAGGGCTTCTCTTCCGGTCTGCGGTCTCGAACCACAAACCACAGAGGGGATCAGCAATGGCTGGCAGTGTTCCCGTTGTCGCAGGCGCTCTTTCGACAGCAGTCTTCGTGGCATCGACGATGCCGATGATCCTGAAAGCGATCCGTACCCGAGATCTTTCGTCCTACAGCGGGGGAAATCTGATCCTCAGCAACGCGGGCAATCTCCTGTACGCCGCCTATGTCTTCAGTCTTCCTGTTGGGCCCGCGTGGGCCCTCTATTGCTTCAATTTGTCTGTCGGCGTGACGATGCTCGCGCTGTGGCTCCGCTACAGGGCGGCGCTCCAGGTCTCCGCGGCTGGCGGAGCCGTCGGTCATCCATTGCAGAACGTGAAGGCCACATCGACCCGCATTCCGATCGAGGCATAGCGGCCAGGACTCGGGCAGCGCATCGCGGCGTCCCACGAACTCTGTGGACCCCACCCCTTCCGAGTCGACGTCGTGGTGTCCGGACACCGCACCCTCATCCCGGCCCAGTCGAGAGGTTGCGAACGCACGCGGCAGGAAGGGGCCATCACGATGCCCACCCGGAAGGATTCGTGGAAGGACGACACATACGGCGTCGGTGAAGCCGCGATCCTCAACGAAGTGCCGAAACTGCTGCAAGTCGAGGAATCCCCTGGGCTGCTGTGGAAGACAGTGACCGCCGGCTTCCTCGGCGCCGCCCACCGCCCGCGGCCGCACCTTCTGCCATCAACTGCTGGATCCAGCACCAACTCGACGCAAACCGAGACCAGGGTCCTGCAACGAGTGATCCACACGCTCACCACCCACCCGGAACCCCAAAGCTCGAACAACGTCGAGGCCATTGACGACGACAACGTGCTCGGACCGGCTTACTGACCTACTCGAGATCCCCGCTCCCCCAGACGGGCTCTGGCACAGGGTGTTCACCAATTGGGGCCGTTTGGGTTCACCAATACTCGCCGCCAAAGCTCGGACCGGCCGACATTCGCTCGCATTGCGTGTTCCCTGGCGGTAGCGGGCTTTCAGATGCCCCTGATTTCCGATGCGAGCACCCGAGCACGTCTTTGTAGCCGCCGTTAGCGGTCATGAGCGGCCTCCATTCCTGCCCACCAATGGCGTCACGTTCTTCGAGGAACTCGGATGGAATGCGACCTACCTCGAATCAATCGTCGTGGGCGCAGCTCGATTCAACCGGCTCTCGCCGCCCGTTCCTCATGAAGACCTCGCCGCTCAGCAGCCCGATCCCTGGGCGCCCGGCCAGCAGCCCTGCAGTGCCGTCGTCCGATTGACTCACAAGTAATCGGCCGTTGTCCTGCCGGCCTGGTTCGTCAACAGTTCGAATCGTCGGTCACCAAGCGATAGACGAGTACCCGATGAACCACGCCGACAGGGCACAACGCCCCACCGTCGACCGGCGATGGGCGTCAGACCGCGGCGAAATCCTCGAACATGCCCTCCCCCAAACCATTCAGATCGGCGTCCCCAGCCACGCGGGGAAACTGAAGCCGATGCCGAAGAAACTCACCAACCTATCTCAGCGCCTTTGCCCTCGCGGATGCCCAATCCGACACGCTGTTTCGTGTCGTTCCGCTGCCAGCGAAACGCGATTTGCCGCACTGACACCGAGCCGACAAGGTCAGAACCATGGAAAATGAACTGCGGGAAGCCGAACTGCGACTACAGACTGCGCAGTTGGCCGGGGACCTCCAAACACTGGATGAGTTGCTCGATGATCGGCTGATCTTCACGTTCGGCGCTGACACTTTCACCAAAGCCGACGATCTCGAGTTGCACCAGAGCTCAGGTCGTGAGCAAGCTCGAGGAAGAACAACTGACCGTGCTGGTGGAAGGCACCACCGGGGTGACGTGGTTCCTCGGCGTGGTCGAGGGAAGCGCCACCGGCCCTACTTCGCACCGCATTCACTCGCCGAGTCCGAATAGGTTCTCGCTCTCGGGGTGTTCGACAGCCCACCGCACGTGCGTCACCAGTGGCTCCAGGCTCAACCGGCTGACCGCGGCTTCGAGCAGGCGGTCATCTCGTTCGGGAGCCGTGAGTTCTGCCACCACCTTGACCTGCCCAGTGCCCGGTGTGTCGAACGACTGGACGGATCGCAATCTGAATTCTGGCCTGGTAATCGCCTGCACCGTCAAACCGCGCACGTGCGCTTCGGCGTCCTCGCGGCAGGTCACCTCGAATCGATAGTCGGCGGACGGCAACTCTCGGCCGGCCTTGACCGGCTGATGATCCATCAACCGACCGAGCGGACGAAGCAGAGTGTTGGCCGCCATGATCGCCACCGTGCCGATCACCGCGACCGCGTACATGCCGCCCCCAGCGAGCGCACCCACTGCGGCTGTCGCCCACAATGTGGCGGCGGTGTTGAGTCCGGTAACCGAAGCGCCCTGCTTCATGATGACCCCGGCGCCCAGGAAGCCGATTCCCGAAACGACCTGTGCCGCAACCCTGGTCGGATCACCGGGCCCATCGAAGCTGTAGGCGCCCATGATCACGAACAGTGTCGCGCCGAGGCTGACCAGGGCATTGGTTCGCAAGCCCGCGATGCGGGCCCGCCACTGTCGTTCGATCCCCACAGCGGCGCCGAGGCCGAGGCCCAGCGCGACCCGCAGGAGAATCACCGTTGTATCCATCAAAGTTCCCTTCCTGCCCACCGCCGATCGGTGGATGAACACAATTCGCGTGGTGGTGGCCCGGCCGGGCCACAACCACCTGTGCAGTTTCCTCGGTCAGCCGCCGATGGACTGGACGACCTTGACCGCCACCAGGGCGATCAGGGCGACGTACCTGAACAAACAGATACGCCCCGCCGGCCGGGACACGCTTGTTCGCCATGTAGGCCCGCTCAGCGTGTCCCGGCGGTCGGTGTCACCAGTGCTGCGGTCCGCCGGGAACTTGATGTCCGCCCATGGAAGCAGTGATCACGGCCAACGGTGTGCGCGATGCGTGCAGGTTGGCCCGCTCCTGCGGAGTAAGGTTGTGTCGCGCCCGCAGTCGGTTGGCCGCACGCCGGCCGGCATCCAGGATCGCCGACCCGCGGAAGATCGAAACAGGGTGTACGAGAACAAAAGCCATGGTCTTCTCCTACTGGAAAGACCGGCCCCAGACTACGCCGATGCGTGCCCGTCAGGTGGGCGCCGCGTCAGTACCCTGGCCGGGAACAGCGCCCAGAGCAAGGACACGAGGCAGCCGAACAGAGGCGTCGAATCAGACGGCTGACGCACTGCCGGGGCCGGTTAGGAACGAAACAGTTGTCGAACACAGATACGGACTGTCACTGGTACTCACTTCGTTCCTCACCTCCTCGCAGCCAAGACGCACGGGGGCGTCGCACCAGGCACACAGGGAGAACGCGCTGATCGAGCAGATCTGCGCGGGCACCCCTCTCGTCAGAGCTTCGGCACTGCACGACGTGTCCCGATCGACTCGGGAAGCCACTTTGGATAACCCCTTAATCCGGGGAAATCTGTCCTAACCTTGGGCGTCTCTCGACGTCGTCAGATCAGTGGCCTGTGTTCATGCAGGAGCCTCGCCTAGCGAGGTGCGTTACGCCAGCAATGATGACCACGGTTGACGCACGATGTCAAATCGCCGTGTCCGTGCGGCCGCCGGCCCGTATGAGAATGGAAAGCACTGCCGCAGAGCGGCATACGCACCAAACAACCAAGTTCGGGAAGTCGTACACCGATTCTCGGTGTTGCCCTCGAGTTCGGCGGGGTGGCCCGATCGCGGCGGAGAACTCGCCGATCTGGGGCATACGGGTTGACATCCACCCGACCGTGGTGCTTGATTGTCGGCGCAGCACCTCGTTAGGTGAGGCGTCTGCACGAACACAGGCCACTGATCTCACGACGTCGAGAGACGCCCAAGGTCAGGACAGGTCTCCCCGGATTAAGGGGTGACCCAAAGTGGCTTCCCGCAGCGATGTGGGACACGTCGTGCAGTGCCAAAACTCGTACGTGGGGGTGTCGAACTCGCGAAACCGGCCTGTCGGGTCGGTTTCGCTCGTCGTCGCGTAGCGACATTCGATTCTGCCCCTGAAGTGCTGTCGCCACATGCAATAGCGGAGCTGCGTCCTCGACGGGCCCGCACACGAACCGGGGAGGTGACCACCGTGGACGAACCGCCGAGTCGATATCCGGCCTCGCCCGGATTTCTCACCGCCGGTGTTCACCGCGCCCGCTAATCGCGGACCGCCGGCCCTTCACATCGCGGCATCACCGCCGCGCCCATTCTCGCGACAGCCACAGTCGCCGAGCCTATTTCGTCGTGCGCGAACACTAGCGGGTTCGCGGATGACCGAGAGATTTCGTCATGTCATCTACCAGCGTCTCCGCACGGCCGGGACGTCCGAAGAAGGCCACCGAGCGGAAGGGTCAGGCGGTCCTGGCCGAGCGCCAGACGACCGCGTTGGCCGAGTTCGGCCGACTGCGACAGCCCGGTGTCTACGCCGAACTACATACCACCCCAAATGGATTGAGGTCAGATCAGCTCGACGTCCTGCGTCGCAAGCACGGCGCCAACGAGGTCCGCCACGACCGTCCGGCACCGGCGATCGTGCAGTTCCTCGCCACCTTCAAGAACCCCTTCATCCTGATCCTGCTGTTCCTCGGCGTGATCATGTACGCCATCGACGTCCAGTGGGCGGACCCCGAGGAGGGCCCGGACTACCAGGGGGTCATCACGGTGAGCGTGATGGTGCTGGTCAGCGTGACGTTGCGGTTCTGGCAGGAGTACCGGTCCGGTCGTGCCGCGGAGGCACTCAAGGCCATGGTCAGCACCACCGCGGCAACCACCCGTCACATGGGTGAGACGGTGGTGACCGCCGAGATCCCCATCGAGCAACTACTGCCCGGCGACATTGTGCAGCTCGCGGCCGGCGACATGATTCCCGCCGACGTCCGGGTGGTGCGCGCGAAGGACCTGCAGGTCAACCAGTCGATGCTCAGCGGCGAGTCGATGCCCGCGGAGAAGACCGGTGATGCCGTCGCCGGTCTCGACCCGGCGCGCATCCTCGAGGCGGAGAACCTCGGCTTCATGGGCACGTCGGTGGTGTCCGGATCGGGGACCGCGGTGGTGGTTCACACCGGCGACGACACCTATTTCGGGGCTATGACCGCCGGACTGGCCACCACCCGACCCGAGACGAGCTTCGACATCGGGGTCAAGAAAGTCAGCTTCCTCCTGATCCGGTTCATGGCCGTCATGGTGCCCGCGGTGTTCATCATCAACGGTCTCACCAAGGACTGGAGCCAGGCCCTCCTGTTCGGCGTTGCAACCGCGGTCGGTCTGACGCCGGAGATGCTGCCGCTGATCGTCACCGCGAACCTCGCCAAGGGTGCGCTGCACATGTCGCGACACAAGGTGATCATCAAGCAGCTCAACGCCATCCAGAACTTCGGCGCGATGGACGTCCTGTGCACCGACAAGACAGGCACGCTCACCGAGGACCGGATCGTGCTCGAGGAACATCTCGACACCGCCGGCCGGCCCAGCACGCACGCGCTCCGCTTGGCCGCGATGAATTCGGTGTTCCAGACCGGACTGCGCAACCTGCTCGACGGCGCGGTCGTCGAGGCCGCCGGACCGGAGCTGATCGCACGGATCCGCCGCGAGCACGGCCTGGTCGACGAGATCCCGTTCGACTTCGCACGCCGACGGATGTCGGTTGTCGTCGACGACGGCGACACCGACCTGATCATCACGAAGGGCGCGGTCGAGGAGGTGCTCTCCGCGTGCACGTCCGTCGAGTTGGACGGCGTGTCCCACGATCTCGCGCCCGGTCTCGTCGCCGCGATCGACCGCCTCGTCGCGCAGCAGAACGGTCAGGGCAAGCGTGTCCTGGCGCTCGCCACCCGGCGCGTCCCCGCCGACGCGCCGGACGGCACCCGCCGCGAGTACTCGACGGCGGACGAGACCGAGATGACGCTGGTCGGGTTCCTCACCTTCCTCGATCCACCGAAGGCATCCGCCGGCGCCGCGATCGAGGCGCTCCACGCACACGGGACGGCGGTGAAGGTGATCACGGGCGACAACGAGCTGGTGGCTGAAACCGTCAGCGGCAAGGTGGGGTTGGACGTCGGGACCGTCGTCACGGGGGCGGAGATTGACCGTCTCGACGACGGCGGGCTCGATGCGATCGTCAAGGAAACGACCGTCTTCGCGAAGGTCAATCCGCTGCAGAAGGCGCGGATCGTGGAGTCGCTCAAGCGCAGCGGTCACACCGTCGGCTTCCTCGGTGACGGGGTCAACGACGCCCCGGCGCTGCGGGTCGCGGACGTCGGCATCTCGGTGGACACCGCCGCCGACATCGCCCGTGAGTCCGCCGACATCATCCTGCTGGAGAAGGACCTCGGGGTCCTCGAGCGCGGTGTGGTGGAGGGGCGCCGGACCTTCGGCAACATCCTCAAGTACATCAAGATGACGGCCAGCTCGAACTTCGGCAACATGTTCTCGGTGCTGGTGGCGAGCGCGCTGCTGCCGTTCCTGCCGATGATCCCGGCGGTGCTGCTGGTGCAAAATCTCGTCTACGACCTGTCGATGTTGACGATTCCGTGGGACCGGGTGGACAAGGAGTTCCTGGACAAGCCGCGCAAGTGGGAGACCCGCAGCCTGACCCGGTTCATGATCTTCATCGGCCCGATCAGCTCGATCTTCGACCTCACGACGTTCGCCCTGATGTGGTTCGTGTTCTCCGCGAATACACCCGATCAGGCATCTCTCTTCCAGTCCGGATGGTTCATCGAGTCGCTGATCTCGCAGACGCTGATCGTGCACATGATCCGCACCCAGCGGATCCCGTTCCTGCAGTCGCGCGCATCCCTGCCGGTCATGGTCACCACCGGTCTCGCCTGCGTGTTCGGACTGGTCTTCCCGTTCACCGGATGGGGGCACTCGCTGGGACTGGTCTCGCTGCCGGGAACCTACTTCCCGTGGCTGGTCGTGACGTTGGTGGCCTACTGCGGGTTGGCGCAACTGGCGAAGGTGTGGTTCATCCGTCGCTTCGGCGGCTGGCTGTAGGAGCAGCGCCGGCCACGACCGTCGCCCTGATACGGATCAGACCTGGTCCTGCGGCCGGCGCTGGCCCACACGTTGGTTACCAGCCACCACAGTGGCCCCCTCCGTCCATCGCGGGCACAGTCCCCGAACGGTGCTGTGTGCCTGACCACCACCATCGTCGTTCCCTCGGCGCCGATTCCGGCTCTGACCCGCGGCTTCCGCACCGCCTACCCCGAACCACCGGCCACAACTTACAGATCCAGAGGAGGCACATGCACCAGTAGCCGTCACACCCGAGCATCGACCCCCAGGAAGTCCGTCATCTGGAGGCACTGGAACGCAAGCCACCGAAGTTCAACCACCCACAGTTACCAAAGGAGCACACCATGGGATCCTCTGCAACAGAGCTCGGACAGATCGGCGCCGTCGCGGGACTCGCATCGGCAGTCATCGCCGTCGTCGGCGCCGTCGCCGGAGTCGCCGCACTGTCGGCATAGACACGGTCGTCGACCACTCGGCCTGCAGTAGGGCCCGCATCCAAACCGGATGCGGGCCCTCTTCGATCACCAGATGGCGAGCTGTTCGCCCGATCGCGGCAGTCACGGTCCTAAATAATGTGTCGCGCAACATATTCCGTTGCCGGTAAGGTCTCTTACGTCAGGTTACCCCCGACAACCGGCGGTGCGCGCCGATGAACTGCTCAAAGTGGAGCAGGGCGTCTGGATTGTCCACTGTGTCGACGCCGATCACATGACTCAATGACCTGCCTTGGATGAGGCGTTTCACCGGTACCTCGAGTTTCTTGCCGGTGCGGGTGTGCGGGATGGCCGGTACCGCGATGATGTCGTCGGGGACGTGCCGTGGCGACGCCTGTGTCCGTATCGCGTTTGCGATTTTCTGCCGCAAGGGATCGTCGAGTTCGTGGCCGTCGGCCAGGACCACAAACAACGGCATCCAGTACCGGTCGCCGTCGAGTTCGGCTCCGATGACGAGCGATTCGGTGATCTCGGGGATCTCATCGACGACGTCGTAGATGTCGGCGCTGCCCAGCCGAACACCTTGCCGGTTGAGGGTGGCATCGGATCGACCGGAAACGATGACACTTCCGTGTTCGGTGACGGTGACCCAGTCGCCGTGCCGCCAGACACCGGGGAAGGTGGCGAAGTAGGCGTCGTGGTAGCGCTGTCCGTCGGGGTCGTTCCAGAAGCGGATGGGCATCGAGGGCATCGGTGCGGCGATGACGAGTTCGCCGACCTCGCCGGTGGCCGGGGTGCCGTCCTCCTGCCAGGACTGCAGGTCGACGCCGAGCAGTGGCACCGAAATTTCACCGGGCCAGACCGGTGCCGTCGGGGCGCTGCCGGCGAAGCCGCTGACGACGTCGGTGCCGCCCGTCGTCGACCCGACCTGGATGCGCGCACCGACTTCGTCGTGCACCCAGTGATAGCTCGGTGCCGGTAGTGGTGCACCGGTGCAGCCGATGAGCCGCAGTGCGGACAGGTCGTAGTCGGTGCCGGGATGCAGTCCGGCTTTCGCACTTCCCGAGAGGTATCCGGGGCTGACGCCGAGAACGTTCACCCGGTGATCGGCGGCGATCTCCCACAGCCGGTGGGGGCCGGGTTCGTTGGGACTGCCGTCGTAGAGCACGATGGCGGCGCCTACCAGCAGCCCGGAGGCCACCATGTTCCACATCATCCAGTTGGTGGTGGTGTACCAGAAGAAGCGGTCGCCCGGCCGCAGGTCGTGGTGCAGTCCGAAAAGCCTCAGGTGATCGATGACGACGCCGCCGTGGGAATGAACGATGCCCTTGGGCACGCCGGTGGTCCCCGAGGAGAAGAGCACCCACAGAGGATCGTTGAACTCCACCCGCACGAACTCCGGCTCGGTGGGCGCCGAGACCACGGCGGACCAATCTATTTGTGTCGCTGCCGGATCCGTCCGCTCCCACAGTCCGAGTATCGAGACCCGCAACGTGGCCCGCAACGACGGCATCGTCTCGAGCAGCTGCGCGACCTCGTCACGCCGATCGTGTTCTCGACCGTTCCATCGGTACCCGTCGGCTGCGATCAGCACCGTGGGCTCGAGTTGCCCGAGGCGGGCTTGTGCTCCGGCGGCCCCGTAGTCGGGACCGCACGCCGACCAGACGGCGCCGATGCCGGTGGTCGCCAGCAGTGCGACGACCGATTCCAGGGTGTTCGGCAGGTAGCCGACCACACGGTCGCCGCGCCGCACTCCCTGCTGACGCAACCACAGCTGCACCGCGCCGACCTTGCCGCGCAACTGGTCCCATGACACCTCGACCACCGCACCGGATTCGTCAATGGCGATGATCGCTGTGGTGGAACCACGATGCCGCAGCGCATGCTCGGCATAGTTGAGGTGCGCGCCCGGGAACCAACGCGGACCCGGCATCGTGGTGTTCGGCAGAACGTCGTCGGGCTGGTCCTCGATCTGCATGTCAAAGAACGAGGCCACCGTGGACCAGAACTCCGCTGGATGCCCGACCGAGTAGGACCACAGATCCCGGTAGGTCGGGTACCTGTCGCCGGTTCGGCTGGATACCAGTTCAGCGAACGCGGCGATCTGAGTCGTGGCGGTGTGAGTCGGATCGGGCTCCCAGATCGGAGCTGCGATCGTAGCTGCCTGGTCGACGGTCATGTGGGTTCTCCAACTTCTCGGACATGCGCGGTGTCGGTTTCGAACTGCACCACCGATTTCGTTGCGAGCAGTGACGACATCTCGCTGACGACGGCTCGGTGTTGCGGAGCCTGCATGTAGGCGGTGAACGCATCTGTGCCCTCGAAGACGGCGGTGAGAGCGAAATCGGCGGTCCCAGGGGTCAGTCCGATGTCGCCGCCGCACCGAAAGTCGGTGATCCCGGTGCACGACTCCGCCACCGCGGTCAGGCGACCGGCGAGGACGGCGGCAGTGTCGTCGGGGGCCTCCGGTGTGAAACTGAACGTGACGACGTGAGCGATGGCCATGATCGCGATCAGGCCCTGCTGTGGACGCCGGACATCAGGGCACCGAGATCTTCCGGTGCCAGGAACGACGGAGGTGGCGGCGGGCCCCAGCTGAACAGACCCTTGGCGCCCTCGAACGCTTCGGGTGTCCACAGTTGGTCGTCGACGATGGAGTCCATGTCGGAGTAGTACTCGCTGAAGTTGCCGGCGGGGTCCTTGAGGTACCAGAAGAAGTTCGAACCCGCGTGATGGCGACCGAGACCCCAGACGTGGCGATCGGGGTCGGTCTCGAGCATCCGCATCGCGCCCCGGCCAATGTCGTCGACGTCGTCGACCTGCCAGGAGGTGTGGTGCAGGAAGTTCACCGGCGCCTGTTGCACGAGCACGTTGTGATGATCGGTCGAGCAGCGCATGAACGCGGCCAGTCCCTTGACTTCGTCACTGACCTTGAATCCGAGGCCGTGGATGAAGAAATGTTGGGTGACGGCGTGATCGGTGCTGCCGATGACGGCGTGCCCGAGCTTGCGAGGCCGCACCGGGTTCTCGCGGAGAACTCCCGGAGCGCGGCAGGTTTCGCGTTCGAGGCGTCCAGGACCGTTGTAGGCGGGGGCCTCGACCCGCGACTGGACGATCCGTGGCTGCGCCTCGACGGTGACGTGGAGACCTGTGACCTGCTCAACTGCCGTGATGCCGGTTCCGGCGTACTCGAATGGGATGTCCATGCCGGTGAGATTGTGCGCGATCCGATCGATGTCGTCGGGGTCGTCGGCGCCGACGGTCAACGCGATCAGCCGGCGTGTGGGCGCCGCCACGATGCGGAGCTGTCGACCACCGTCGGTGGTCGACAGCCACCCGTCGGCTTCAGCGGTCAGACCGAAGTCCGTGTAGTAGGAGGCAGTGTCGGCGACGTTCGGTACGCCGACGGTGACCGAGGCGAGTCGATGAAGTGCCATGATCGATGTCCTTGTTCACTTGGTGGTGGCGACGAAGGTTTGGTGAAGTTCACCGATTCCGGTGACCCAGCTGTCGAGGCGTTCCCCCGGTGCGAGGAAGCGCTGGGGCTCGCGGCCCGCGCCGACGCCGGCCGGGGTTCCGGTGAAGATGACGTCGCCGGGGTAGAGGGTGACGTTGCGGGAGAGTTCGGCGACGAGTCGTGCGATGGGGAAGATCAGGTCGCGGGTGCGGCCCTTCTGCATCTCCTCGCCGTTGATCGAGCAACCGAGTTCGAGGTCGTTGCGGTCGGGAACCTGGTCCGGCGTGACCAGCCATGGGCCCTGTGGTGAGAAGCCAGGGAAGGACTTGCCGAGTCCGAACTGCGGTGCGGGGCCGCGTGTTTGGGTGACCCGTTCGGAGATGTCCTGGCCGACGGTGAGTCCCGCGACGTGATCCCACGCCGCGTCCTCGGACACGGCGGTGGCCCCGCGGCCGATGACGGCGACGAGTTCGACCTCCCAGTCGACTCGTCCTCCGTGAGGGATGACGACGGTCGTGTCGGGGCCGGAGAAGCTCGACACGTACTTGGTGAACACGGGCGGCAGGTTTTCGGGCGAGGCGAAGCCCGACTCCGCGGCGTGCTCGTCGTAGTTCAGGCCGACGGCGAACACCTGCCGCGGCGTCGGCGAGGGTGCGCCGAGCCGAGTGCGATCGATGGTGAAGGTGTCTGCGCCCGAAGGGTCGTGGGTAGCTTCCCAGTCGACCACCTGGGGCCACTGCTCGTACACAGAGGTGAGATCGGGGCTGAACCGGCCATCAGAGGCAGCGGCGAGGTCGATCCCGCGCTCGGCGCCGGCCTCTCCGGTGATCAGGGTGGCACGGCCGTCGTAGTTGGCGATACGCATGTCGGATGACTTCCTCGAGTTCGTGGGTGTTCGGGTCAGACCATGGGGGTGATGGGTTCGGCGACGCCCAGCAGCGCCTTGCCGTAAACCTCGTAGCCGACGGCGGGCGCGACGATCGCATGACGTGCCGCGGTGGCCGAGTCACGCCAGATCCGCTGCAGTGGGCTGACCTCGGCAAATGAGCCGGCCCCGTGAGCAGACAACAGGATCTCGATCGCGCGGGTGACGCATTCGGCGACGTAGCCGGTGTCCGAGCGGACGCGGGCACGGACGAGGTGGTCGGGGTACTCGTCGCGGGCGGCGGCCTCGTCGATGTCGGCCGCCGCGCGGTAGGCGTGTAGGTGCGCGGTGTCGATCAGTCGGGCCGCTTCGGCGATCTGCAACTGGAAGGCCGTCGACTCCTTCTGCGAGGTGAAGAAGGTGTACGAGATCGGCTTCGTGGCGGCCTTGCCGATGACGAAGTCGAGTGCGGCGCGGGCCATGCCCAGCTGCGGGCCCACCAGCACGAGCGCAAGGACCGGGATCAGTGCGGAGCGGTAGAGGGCCTCGTTGGTGTGAGGGGTGGAGTAGGTGCCCGTGATGGCCGGCGGGATGCTGAGTACCCGGTGATCCGGGACGAAGATATCGTCGGCGATCAGGCAGTTGCTGCCCGACGATCGCATGCCTGCGACGAACCAGGTGTCCTCGAAACTCAGGTCAGTCCTCGGGATCAGCGCGGAACCCTGATCGACGACATTGCCGTCGGCATCGGTGATGGGGATTCCCATGACCGCCCAGGTGCAGTGGTGGGAGCCGGAGTTGTAGTACCACTTGCCGCTGACTCGGTACCCTCCGTCGACTTTGCGAGTTTCCGCTGTGGGCGCAAGCACACCGGACACCTTCGCGTCCGGGTCGGCACCGAACACCTCGTCTTGCGCCTGTTGAGACATGAGACCGACGAGCCAGTTGCAGACGTTGGTGAGGCCGACGACCCATGCGGTGCCGCCGTCTGCTTCCGCGACGACCGAGGACACCTCGAGCATGTTCCTGATCGGGGTTTCGTAGCCGCCGTAGCGCTTGGGCACCGAGATCTTGAAGAGCCCGGCGTCGGTGAGGGCCTGGATGCTCTCCTCGACGACGCGGCGGTCCCTCTCTCCCTGTGCCGCGTTGGCGGCGATCAGCGGCTTGAGTTCGCGGGCGCGAGCGACGAGTTCGGCCTCCGTGGGAACGGTGGAGGTCGGGGCCGAGGCGAGTGTGGTCATTGTCATCTCCTGGGGTTGACGAGAGATCGATGTCGGATGGTCGTGGGCTGGATCAGCTTGCGCAGGCGGCGATCTGGTCGACGATCGCCGGACGGGCGCGGGTGGCGAAGCGGGAATGCGTACCGAAGGTGCGGTGCCCGTAGACAAGCGGGGGGCGGTGCGACGACGCCGCTCCCTTCACCGCGCCGATCAGGAGCAGATGGTCGCCGGCTTCGAAACTCTGGCGTAGGTCGCACTCGGCCCAGCCGGCCACCTGATCGAGTCGCGGCAGGCCGTGGTTCATCGACCACGGCGTCGATCCGAAGCGGTCGGCTCCGCGGGAGGCGAACACGGTCGCGGTGCCCTCTTGAGCAGCACTGAGGACGTTCACGCCGAAGCGTCCGGTAGCCAGGATGCGCTCGAGCAGCGCCGAACGAGTGTCCAACGCGATCGACAGCAGTGCCGGTCGCAGCGACAGCGAAGCCAGCGAGCTCACCGTCGCCCCGTGGGGTCCGTCCTCGTCCGCGGTGGTGACGACGGCCACCGGGGCGCACACGCCGGCCATCAGGTCACGAAAGTGTTGGTCGAGCATCGCGTACACCTCCAAATAATCATGATTAATTATCTGCGTCACAGCATGCAGGTGATCCAGGCCACTCGTCAAGGAGTTGAGCGAAATTAGTCATGATCATTTTGGCGAGCCTGATTAATCGCACGGCGGCACCCGGCGGCGGCGCAGGAAAGCGCCGCACCTCATCGCTCCCGTTCAGCGAGGTGGGGTCGTGGCCGACACCGGCGAGGGTCGGCCCACAGAATCGAGCGGCTACTCGTTCGCGTCCGGCGCTCGGAGGATCATCGTCGGATCAGTGCGACGAAGCGCGTCGACGGCGTTCGTCGCGTTGCGCTCGCGAAGCGCGTCTACGAGGTCCTCGACCACGCCGGCGAGGCCATCGAGCCACACGGGGACATCGTCCAGCGAGCCCTCCAGCCTGGCTCGCAGGTGGGAAGTCCCGACGTCCATGACACTGAGGTACAGACTGTCGAGGAGACTGTTACGTCCGATGCCGGCGAAGTGCTCGTGAACGTCCCATGCGGCCCAGACGAATCCGGAGATGTCGTGGCGATCTCGAGTTCTCCGCACCTCGGACATCAACTTGTCGAGGGTGCCCTGATCTGCCTCGGTGATCTGGGCCAGCGCTTCGTCGACCAGAAGCGGGGCCAGAGCGTCGCGGATCCGTATCGACTCCGCGAGCGAGGAGTCGCTCCGGGTTGCAGATCGAAACCAGCCGTTCATACGTGAGAGCGGGGAGGGATCGAGAGCGAAGATGCCACCACCGGGGCCCGGTCGCGAGGTGATGGTGCCGCGCTCCTGAGCGAGCTTGATGGCCTCGTTCACGGTGCCGACCGAGACCCTGCACAGCCGACGGATGTCGTCTTTGCTGCCGATCCGCTCGCCCGGAGACATACCCGCGGCAACTCGGGCGATCTGATCGGCTGCCAACTCCGCACGTGAACCACCAACGGAGACCGTTCCCGGTAGCGTCACCGCCGATCGCCGCCACGTGTCCGGCTTGTATGCCGGAACATCAGGCGGTTCGTGAAGTTCATCGGGCCTGTCGGCAGCCTCGGTCATGTCATCTCTCGGACAGTGCGAACGTACGTTCAAACCGTAGCGCACCCGCGGCAATCGATCACGATCAATGGGGTCGAGTCATAGGTATGACTCCGCCCGTCGCATCCGCCGAAAGGACGCTACTCAAGAGCGACTCTTGGCGACGTCGTCGTCGAGTGCGGTGCCGTCGAACGAGTCAACACGTCGTGCCGGATTGTACGAGGTCGATGCCCGGTTTCGATGTGAAGGAGGGGCACGAGGTGTCCAACGAGACCGAGAGGCGTCGTCTGATACGGGCAGTAATCCCCTTGCACCGACACACTTTCGATCCACTCCCCACAATCCAGTCACCGACTGGGCCTACTTCGAGATCATGTGCGGCGACGCCGACGTTGCGTGTTCGAACCGATCCGCAACGCAGCTCACATCAACCCCCATTCCCACCGAGGTCCGCGAGCTCGCCTACGAGGAGTTCCTGGCCAGCGCCAGACGTAGGGGATCAGCCGGGCCGCCTGGCGATCGCCCGGCGCACCTCGTCGTTGGCGAAAACTGGAACGCATCCAGATTCCTGTGTGATCAACGGCCATCGCTGTGATTACCGACTGGTCGACCTATCCAATCCGCATGCAGCCCACCACGCTCCGGCATCGGTGAACACCCTGGCACTACGCGATTGTGGTGGTCACCGCCACCAGCCCACTCAACGTCCTGACATCACGCATGGTGTGCGTCGGCCCCGGCCGGACATCGTGGAACTCGCAGACGGCGATCGCAACGTTCGTGGAGTTCCTGGCACGGCGAATAGTGAACAACAGTCGCGTTCCCTACACCACCCAACAGGTCCACAGCGAGGCCTTGTCGGCACGGCTCGTCGACTTCCGCGCTGGCGCCTTCGTGACGCACGACCTCGCTCGGTGAGATCGCCCCGGCGAGTAGTGATGTCGGCCTCGCATCGGGGCCGATCGGGTGGTGGCGGGACCGCGGCTGTTCGTCGCTGTGCGGCTGTGGGGACCGGAGGCAGCTCGGGTTGGAGGCTTCGGAGATCGTCATGCTAGGGCGATTCGATCGGCGTCAGATGTGTTGCGGTGGCGCAGTCGGTCTGCTCGGCGCCGGGTATAGCGTGCGCGGCGAGCAGGGCGATCGGTGCGTCGGGATCGAACGGATGTGGGGCGTCGAGCCTGATCGTGGTCATTCGGGCCAGACGGCGGAGCTGCCGCGGCGATGGGAGTCCAGCAGGTGGGTGTCGACGATGCCGATGGCTTCCATCAGGGCGTACATGGTGGTCGGTCCGACGAAGACGAACCCTCGCCGTCGCAGTTCCTTGGCCAGGGCAGCCGACTCGGCGGATTTCGTCGGGATCTCGGCGAATGTCCTTGGTCGTGGTGTGGTTTCGGGTTTGAACGACCACACCAGATCGGCGAGATCCGTCTCGTCGCGCAGCCGGAGGGTGGCACGGGCGTTGGTGATGGTGGCTTCGATCTTCTGCCGGTTGCGGACGATGCCCGTGTCGGCGAGAAGGCGTTCGATGTCGGTGTCGGTGTAGGCGGCGACTTCGTCGGGATGGAAGTTGTCGAAGGCCGTACGGAATGCGGGACGTTTGCGCAGGATGGTCGCCCAGGAGAGCCCGGCTTGGAACGCCTCCAGGCTGATGCGTTCGTAGACGCCGTGCTCGTCGGTGACGGGCATGCCCCATTCGGTGTCGTAGTAGCCGCGCAGCAGTGGGTCGACGGCAGCCCACGCGGGTCGGGCGAGTCCGTCGTCGCCGATGACGACGGCGGGATCGGTCACGATGTCCCCTGCGCAGGCCGGTCGGTCAGTCCCGTCATGCGCATCGTGATGTTGATGCGGCCGCCGTCGAGCCTGACGTCGGCAGGTGCGGTGTCCGCGTGAATCGCGGTGACGCCGTGGTAGGCCAGGCGTGAGGGGCCGCCGAAGACGAAAAGGTCACCGGAGGCGAGCAGCAGGTCGGCGTAGGGCCTGTTGCGGTTGTCGGTGTTGCCGAAGCGGAAGGTGCAACTGTCGCCGATGGAGAGCGAGACCACCGGGGCCAGGGACCGTTCGTCCTTGTCCTGGTGCATCCCGAGGCGAGCGGCCTCGTCGTAGAAGTTCACCAGCGCAGCGTCAGGTGTGTAGGCGTTCACCGTGTGCCGGTCGTGGCCGGTCGCCGTCAGGGCGCGGCGGCCGAGGCGGACCATCCAGCCGGGGAACGGCAGGACGCGGGCTCCGTTGACGTCGGTGGCGTTGCGTGTGTACCGGTAGGGCCGCCAGTGCCAGCCCAGACACACTGTGCGCACGCTCATCTCGTGTCCACGGACCTTCGCGGCGCGTATCGGTACGGGCCCCGCCGTCCAGTGGTGGAACTGGTCGACGATCCATGCCTGCTGCTCGGTGGTGAGCCAGTCGGGGACGTGGACCGCGCCGGGGGCGAGTTCGAGGGCGGCGCGGTCGGGCTTGAACAGGGTCATCGTTCCTCCGCGGGAAGAGTCCGGCGCCACTGCTGTCGTCCGGAGACGATCCAGGTGGCGCCGTCGGCGGTGGCTCCGGAGAGCCCTTCGAGGTGGCCGCGGCCGACGAGTTCGAGGCAGCCCGGGGCGCCGATGTCGGCGGTGGCGAGGGTTCGTGCGGGGTCCCAGTTCGTGGACCACAGCAGCCGGCGGGTCATCTGCGCCCATCCAGTCGGCGGGCCGGTCATGATCCAGAGGCCGGGGTCGGGGTCACAGAACCGCCGTGCCTGCCGCAGCCAGGACGCCGCAGTCTCGGGCCAGGTCACCGTCGCGGTGACGTCCCCACCGGTTGCCGACCAGCGGCGGGTGAGGGCGGCGGCCGCGGCGACCGCGGAGGGTGTGCGGCCCGACCCGATGGCGACGGTGCCCACTCGGCGGGCCACGGCGAGGTCGATCAGCACGGTGAGCTCGGCCTCGGTCGCGGCGAGGCTGCTGGTGGGGCTGGGCGGGCGGTCCAAGAGTGGGCTGGTCAGGGCGTCCATCGTCGTCAGTTCTGCTGGGCTGTCTTCCACGCCTGGTACCTGTCGTGGCAGCAGGCACAGCACGGTCGGTAGCCGGCGGCGACCGCGGTGGCCTCGTCAGCGAAGAACACCCGGTAGTGGGTGTAGCCGCCGCGGGCGATCGCGCGGAGCGCGGTCGGGCAGTCCATGCGGCCGTAGATCTTCGTGCCGCGGTGGCCGCCCCACAGTCCCTTCTCTCGGGACTGGTGGGGGCAGCCGTCGGCGCCGATCAGGGTGTAGGTCTTCGCCGGGTCGTTCATGCCGCGTCGTGGAAGACGAGGGCGAGGGCGTGGCGCTCACCCGAGCGGATCGCGGAGACGCCGTGACGTACCGGCGCTGCCGACCAGCCACGCGTGGACTTCACGGGTCGGTCGCGGGTGGTGAACAGGTAGCCGTGCCCGCGGGGCAGCAGCGTCGCGGTGCCGCGCGACTGGGCGCGTGGTCGTTGTTCGAGCAGCAGGAACTCGCCGCCGGTGTGATCGACACCGGGCTCGTTGAGGTTGACGACCACCTGCAGCGGGAACACGAGATCGCCGTACAGGTCGCGGTGCAGCGCGTTCCAGTCCTTCTCCCGGTAGCGCAGCAGGATCGCCGTGGACTTGCGCTGGCCCGCGTCGTGGCACATCTGCAGCCACTCATCGAGGGTGTCCGGCCACGGCGCGGGCCGGCCGAGCTTGCCCCACCAGTCGCGGGCGATCGGCAGCAGCCGCGGGTACAGGGCCTGCTTCAACCGCTCGACCGCCTCGGGGTAGGGCGACCGGAAGTACCGGTACTCCCCCTCGCCGAACCGGTGGCGGCTCATGGTGACGGTGCTGCGGAACAGCTCGTCCCGGTCGTAGAGGCCGCGGATCTCGGTGGTCTCGTCCGGGGCGAGGAGCTGTGGCAGCAGAGCGCCGCCGTACTGGTCTACCTCTCGTGTGATCGCGTCCCAGTCGCTGGACTCCACTCGAGTTCGCCAGGGATCGGAGTGCGTCGTCGTGGGATTCATGCTGCCTCCAGTTCCAGCAGGGTCGTCTTGGCCGCGAGGCCGCCGATGTAGCCGCCCAGCGTTCCGTCCGTGCGCAGCACCCGGTGGCACGGCACGACGACCGGCAGCGGGTTGGTCGCGCAGGCCGTGCCGACGGCCCGCACGGCCTTCGGATTCCCGACCAGCTCGGCCACCTCGCGGTAGCTGCGGGTCTGTCCGTAGCCGATCTCCGGCAGGTGCTGTTGCACCAGCTGCCGGAAGCCGTGCGACAGGGACAAGTCGAGAACGAGGTCGAACGACTTGCGGTGCTTGGTGAAGTACTCGTCGAGTTCGCGTGCGACGGTGTCCAGCCGCCGCGGTGCCCGCAGGATGCGAGGGCTCACCTTGTGTGCGAGCACCTCGAGCACCTTCTCGTGGTCCTCGTTGGCGTACGCCACACGGATCAGGCCGCGTGGGGTGGCCGCGAGAAGGAGTTCTCCCACCGGGGAGTCGACGGTGGTGTAGGCGATGTCGAGGAGGTCGGCTTGCTCGGCCTGCTGCTCCAGTCGCTGGTGCAACCGCCCCAGCACTTCGGCGTCGACGGGCGCCTGCAAGTTGTCGATGATGTGGCTGTCGTTGCGGGTGTCGTTCATGATTCTCCTTTCATGGTGGCGCCCGGATAGCTCTTGCGTAGGTTCTTGAGTCCGTCTGCGGCGGCGCGTCGTGCCGCGTCGACGGTGCCGCCGAGGATCTGCGCGATGTCGGCGTAGGTCAGTTCTGCCACGTAGCGGTACGCGATGGCCTGGCGTTGTTTGTTCGGCAACCGTCGAACGGCGACCCACAGGTCCTCGTCCTCCGTGCTCGGCGGACCGGCCCGGCTCGGTGCCTCCGGCACCTCGTCGACGGGTAGCGGATGACGTTTCGCCGCCCGCAGCACGTCGATTGCCTTCCTGTGCGCGATCGTCACCAACCAGGCTTCCACGTTCGCTGTCTCCGGCAGATCCGGATACGCCTTCATCGCGGAGAGGAACGTCTCCGACCAGGCATCGTCGGCGTCGTGCTGGCCGAGGACTACTCGGCAGACGCGCAGCACGGTTGCGCCATGCTGCGCGACCACATTCTCAAACGGCAGTTTCATGTCCATCCCACAGAAGACGCAATCGTGACCGAATGTGTGAGATTTGCAGATCAGAACAGGCGTCCGGCACTCACGTGTGCCGGCTCCTCGAGCTCGAGCAGTGCCCGCTTGCGTTCGAGCCCTCCTGCGTAGCCGGTCAGGGAACCGTTGGACCCGACGACCCGATGGCACGGCACGAAGATGCACAGCGGGTTCGCCCCGACGGCCTGCCCGACCTTCTGCGCAAGGCTGCGGTCCCCCAGTCGTTCGGCGATGCGCCCGTACGTGATCGTCGAACCGAATGGGACCGTCTGCACGATGCCCCACACGGAACTCTGAAACGTGTCGCCGTCGGCGATCAGCGGCAGATCGAACTCGCATCGCCGGCCGGCAAGGTAGTCACGCAACTGACGACTCGCCTCATCGAGAAGTCGATCGTCGGCCGTGGACATCTCTTGGCCGAACGTGTCCGGCGAGGGACGTCGAATGTGGTGGCGGAAGTAGAGGCCGCTGATTGCTTCACCCCGGGCGACGACGGTGATCGAACCGAGGTCACTGTCAACCACGATGTGTCGGGTGTTCATCCTGCATGTCCTTTCTCTTGTCTGGCTGGTAGACGCAAGAAGGCGGTCGAACGTGAGATACACCCGATGAAGGGTCGACTCGTCGCCCGAAATCCGCATCTGAAGGCAGTCAGGACCCAGGCGGATTCCGGCACAGACATTGAGCAGCGAAGCCGCCCGGCAATCGGCCGCCAATCGCGTCGATGCGCGACTACTGTTTGAGCAGCGCCGTCTGCCCCTGGGTGCGAGTGGCGCCAAGCCTCGGTCGACGGTAGCCAACCGTGGTCGACCGCGTTACCCATTCATTCAGATCCAGGGGCGGGGACCACATGGACATGGGACTGATTCACCAGTTGGACAGGTCGCGTCGGGCACCGATGTGGCCCTGGCTCGGGGCGACCTACATGATCATCGGCGTGACGCTGGCGCTACTTACCCTGGTGAGCTAGCACCTCAGCCGAAGAATCGGCTCGGGGCACTGCTGCCCACGTCGGCAGGGAAGGAGGGTCACGTCGAGCCGTGGGCAGGGTGCCGCTCTGCGCGTTACCGTTGGACTAGCAGCACTCCTGACCGTCCCCGGACACGCGGGGCCCGCCATGAGCTGGATTCGCACGAACGCCACCCATTCTCGTCATGCGTCGATGTGGCCGTCACTCGCAACGGCAGCCGCCATCGCCGTGCTTGTGGTCTGCGCGCTGGTCCTCTTCCTGCACTAATGGTCCAACGGCATGCCACTGCGGCGACCCGGGTCGCGGCCTGGCGTGTCCGTCAGTCCTCGCTGCATTTCGACAGATGGCGCCAGCGCGGTCGACATTGCGGTGGCCGGCCCGACCTTCTCGGCGGTGCGCAGTATCAAGGCGGCGGCGAGCGATGGGTCCTGCTCGTCGCGCCGTCGTCTCCGCGCCCGGGACAGCCATCCGCCTTGCGCGCGTTCATTGCCCGGCCACTGTCAGCAGGATTTTGCCGCCGCGGAGGAGATGTTGCACCGCGTCCTGGATGTGCTCGAGGGGGTACACGCCCGCCACGGGGACAACGAGGGTGCCGTCGGCCACCAGCGGTGCCGCCTCCCGAATGACAGGCACCACCTTGTCGCGATAGTCGAAGTCGCCGACAAAGAATCCGCGAACGGTGAGGTGCTTGCCGACCAGTGACGAGGTATCGACCCACATGGGCTCGTCCCTGGCCCAGGAATAGCTGACCAACCATCCACCGTCGGACAGCAATTCGAGCAGACGCCCCACCACTGGACCACCGACTGCTTCCACCGCCAGTGCCACCCGCGCGTCGCCGATCCGTGCTCGAACATCGCCGACTGCATCGCGATCGTCGACGTGGACCACGTCGGCCGGCCGCTGTGAGCTCTGCGAACGTCGAATCGTCACGGGTCAGGTTGATCGTCTTCAGTCCACGAAGTTTGGCCAACGCAATCAATGACCGTCCCACACCGGAGTTCGCGGCGTTCTGAACCACCCAGTCACCGGGCTGCAGGTGGGTGCATTCACTGAGCATCAACCCTGCCGCCGGGGGGGTTGCTGCCCAGCATCGAGTACTGCTCGATATTGCCGCCGGCGGGGAGTGCGAACGGGCCGTCGTCGGGTACGACGAGCCGCTCACGCCACGCACCGGCATACAGGGGTAGCACGACCAGATCGCCGACTTGAAGTCCATCGACGTCGGCGCCAGTGGCAAGAACGCGCGCGACGCCCTCTGCGCGCATATTGAACCCTCCACGGAGGCTAGGCCGCTGTGTGAGCCTGCCTAACCGATACGCTCCATTAACCCGCCGGAAGCTGTCAACCTCACTGAGGCACCGTGGAGCGGTAGTGGTCCGGGTGCGGCTCTACGCACAGCCTCAGGGGGCAGGACTCCAACGTGAACGGCATGCGTGCCGCAGCGACGGTCGCTACGCCCCCGTTGCTCCGAAACTGGAACGTGATCTGGTCGGACCGGACATCGATAGTGATTGCGATTCGCCGACGCTGTTGTCATCGCCGCGTGAGTTCCGGCCAGGCGCTTGTGCGCGGTCGAAGGGTCGACCGACAATGACTTATGGCTGGAACCGTCATTCAGCACGTCTTGAGGCGACTCGAGGAGGTTGGTGTCCGCGAGGTCTTCGGCGTGGCCGGGGACTACGCGTTTCCCGTCAATGACGCGATCGTCGAGCACCCAGCGATCGAGTGGATCGGATGCTGCAACGAACTCAACGCCGCCTACGCCGCGGACGGGTACGCCCGCACACGCGGGGTCGGCGCGGTGTGCACCACCTACGGGGTGGGCGAACTGGCCGCGATGAGTGGCGTTGCGGGTTCGTACGCCGAACACCTTGCGGTGTTCCATCTCGTCGGCACCCCGAACCTGACGACGCAGGAGGGGCGGGCGCTAGTTCACCACACGCTGGGCAACGGGGAGTTCGACCTGTTCCACAGGATGGCGGAGCCCATCGTGTGCGCGAGCGCGATCATGACGCCGCAGAACGCGGCGGCGGAAACCGAGCGGCTGATCGCCGAAGCGCTGTACCACCGGCGGCCGGTCTACATGGGGTTTCCGGGCGACGTCGCGGACCTGCCCGTGCTGGGGTCGGCGCCGGTGCACAGCTTGCCGACCAGTGATCCGGAACGGTTGGATGCTGCCACCGATGCGGTGGTCGCTGCACTGAACAACGCACGTCAGGCATGTGTGCTGCCGGGGGTGCTGCTGAGACGGCTGGGTCTGCAGGATGCGGCCGCGGCGTTCGTCGACGACGCAGGATTGCCCTTCGCGACGATGTTCGGCGACAAGTCGGTGCTCGGCGAGAATCACCCCAACTACATCGGCATGTATGTCGGCCGGCTGATGGCCGAACCGGTGCGGGCCTTCGTCGAATCGTGTGACGCCGTGGTGATGATCGGCTCGATGCTGACCGACGGGAACACCGCAGGGCACACCGTTCGCCTGGACCCAGGAAAGACGATCGTCATCGACCACCACCGCACCGCTGTGGGCTCGGCGGTGTACCGAAACGTGGAAATGGCCGACATTCTCGCGCACCTGTCCGGGCGCATCACCAACAGTTTTCAACGGCCGGACATCGAATCCGCGACAGAACCGACCAGCGGAAAAGGTGACGACGCGATCACCACCGGCGCTCTCTATCCGCGCCTGGCCCGCTTCCTTCGCCCCGACGACGTGATCATGACCGACACCGGGACGTCCTCGCTGGGTTTGACCTTCGCACAATTGCCCGAGGGCGCGGAGTTTCACAACCAAACCCTGTGGGCGTCGATCGGTTGGGCGACTCCGGCGGCTTTCGGAGCCGCGGTCGGCGCTCCGGATCGCCGGCTCATCCTGATTACCGGCGAAGGTTCTCACCAGATGACCGTTCAGGAGATCAGCCAGTTCGGTCGACGTGGGTTGCGCCCAATCATCTTCGTACTCAACAACTCCGGCTACCTCAGCGAGCGACTCCTGTGCAAGGACGAGAGCATCGCCTACAACGACGTTGCAGCCTGGAACTACACCGAACTTCCTCACGCCATGGGCTGCCACGACTGGTTCACCGCCCGCGCGGGCACCTGCGGCGAGCTCGACGAGGCACTCGGGGCAGCCGCGCGGGCCGCCACCGCCGCCTACGTCGAAGTTGTCACAGACGCCTACGAGGCCCCTCCGATGTACAAGAAGCTGCACGAGAACGTCGAATCGTTCTACAGCGTCCCGTAGGCCGATCCGGCACTCCAGGGGAGGTGCAGCCAACAACCCCGCTGCGGGGGCAGCCCTAGAGGCCAGTAGCTCTGCGATTGGCCCGCGATGTTCCGAGCCTTCGCCGTTAGGCGGGGCCGACGCTGCGTACGTCGAACCGCTGTGGGATCTCGATCCGACCGAGGGAGCGTCAGGAAGATGAGGACCATGCAGTCTGTTGTCGCCGACATGGTGGGCGAACCGTCCGAGGTTCTGCACCTCCAGACCCGTCCCATTCCGGAGCCCGGCCCCGGCCAGGTCCGGATCCGGGTGGCCGCGGTCCCCGTTCATGCCAGCGATCTGCATACCATCCGCGGCAGATACGGATTCACCCCGGAATTCCCGACCGTGCCCGGAATCGAATCCGCTGGTGTGATCGACGAACTCGGCAGCGGCACGGACGGTCTGAGCGTCGGCCAACGCGTCATTACGGTCGGAGTCAGAGGAACGTGGCAGGAGTATGTCGTGGCCGATGCCGAGCGGGTCTTGCCTGTTCCCGCGGGCATGAGCGATTCCACGGCCGCCCAGATGCTCAGCAATCCACTCACCGCCGTGATCTTGACCGGTGACGAACTCGATGTTCAACCGGGTGAATGGCTCTTGCAGACGGCGGCCGGTTCCACCGTGGGCCAGTCGGTCATCCAGCTCGGGACGCACGTCGGCTTCAAGACCCTCAACGTGGTCCGCCGCCGATCCGCTGTCGAGGACGTCCTCGCGTTGGGCGGCACCGCGGTGATCTGCACGGAGGACGAGGACCTGCGTGAACGCGTGGCCGACATTGCGGGCGACGACGGCGTGTCCAAGGCGATCGACTGTGTCAGCGGCCAGGTGGGTGCGGACGTGTCACGTGCGCTGGCACCGCACGGCGAGTTGATCGTTTACGGTGCGCTGTCCACGCACCGTCAAACCGATCCCGACAAACTCGTCATCCCTGTCTTCGCACGCTCGTTGATCTACGAAACCAAGACCGTTCGAGGGTTCTGGCTGTTCCGCTGGTTCACCGAGACCCCGAAGGATCGGATGACGGCAACGATCGACCGGACTCTTCAGCTCGCCGACAGCGGTGTATTGCGGGTTCCGCAGGGCCAGCCGATAGTCGTCGAAAAGTTCAGCGAAGCTGTCTACTTGGCCGAAGCTCCCGCACACGGGGGCAAGCCACTGCTGGTGTTCGAACCGTAGAGGCAGACTGCTGCTTCGTCCCGGTCGGGCTCGGTCGTCAGCACTGTGTCAGCAGTCCATTGTTGGTCGACACGATCGGCCGGCAACCGTCGTCCCAGGTAGAAGTCGTCGATATCGGTCGAATACTCGTGTCGACAATCAGCGTCGGAATGCCTCCCTGGTTGGACGCTGGGATCAAATGGCCATTCAGTTCACTCTTCTGGCGTCTGCGTGTGCTTTCCGCTCGCGCCGCCATTGCGAGCTTCGATGGCGTCGACAGACTTCTTGAACGGCTTTCCCAGAACGCGGGTGCCGAAGAGTCCGAGCACCATCGCAAGCAGCCGTCCCTTGAGGTTCTTGCCGTCGCGGACCACGACGGCGTCCACGTCGGTCCCGCCCGAGGGCAGCTGCGTGAGGGTGTAGGTGTGCCCCGAGGCGCCACCCCACAGGTTGGAGTCGGTGGTCGTCATCACCACGTGATGGGGGTCGCTCCAGTCGTAGTGCAGGCGTTCCCAGATGCCGCCCGAGCCCTCCGTGACATCAGCGTCATGGGGGCCTTCGTTATGCACCTCGAGGTAGCTGTCAGCGCTGTTGCCGAAGAGTTCCTCCCGGCCCGGCCCGAAGTCGGTGAGTCCGGCCAGAAACTGCTCCGGCGTCGCGGTGGTCGTTTTGTGGAGATGGATCGTCGTCATGGCGCCTTCCTCGACACGTGGATGATCCGCTCCCGCCGGAAGGCGGGAGTCGGTGACGCACATCCAGAACACCACTCGAGCGAGCATCGTGGAAGAGGACGACTGATCAATCTGATGAGCGCTGTGGATGCGGGTGGGGTCGCTCGACAGCGAATGTGTCGGCGATGCATCACGGGACGTCTTGTACGCGCTACGTCATTGCGGCCATATCTGCCAAGCGTTTCTCCGACAAATGGTCGGGGGTGCTCGGGGGACAGACATGACGGGCCAGCGATGAACTTCGACTCGACGAGCTTGCCGCCGGCCGACTTGCCGGGGCGGCACGGCCGCTCGGGCGCGTCGAAGCCTCACCCCGCGGGCAATTCCCCCGGGCGATTGAAGCGGTAAAGAAGGGACCGAGGTCTCCCCGGTCGAGGGTGGAGGTCAAGGCGACAAGGCTCTCGAGCACCGGCGCCGTCGAGAGATCACCCAGATGGATCGGATCGAACCCGGCGTCGCGGATCAGCCGCTCAGTCGCCTGCCGAGCATCGGCATCGGACGCGAAGAGGGTCCCCGGCGGCACCGGCTCTGCGTCCACGGCGTCGTAGACCGACGCGAAGTTGGTGTTGAAGGCCTTGGCGGTGGGCCCACCCACAATTGCCTTGACCTGCTGCGCAACCGAGTCGTAACCCTGCGGCCGGGCACCGAACGTGTTGGTGGCGTCGATCGTCACCTGACCGTCGAGACCAACAACCGCGTCCAGCCCGGCCACGATGGCGTCCCCCGGAATCGCGACCACCACGACCTCGGCGCCGGTCGCGTCACCACCACCCCGGCCGATCGCGGTCACCTCGTGACCAGCTGCCTCCCACCGCCGGGCAAGTCCGCCGCCGACATGACCACGGCCGATCACGGTAATCCGCACGGATCCTCACCTACTCGGCTCGAAGCGAGTACTGACGAACACCCACACCCTAATCCGAACGCACTCACTGAGTTCGGCAATCTGAACCGAGAGCTGCGCCGACTCTTCATCGCCCACCTCGGCACGCGCCGAAGACTTCATCGCTTCGAGCGAGGACGGAGTCGGGTGGGCCGCGGTCTCAATGGAGGTGCAGGTCAGCGGTTCGCGAGTATCCGGCGATGAGAGCGGTGAGAATGTTCGTGAGCCGTGGTCGCACGTCGACGACGGCGTGGGCAAGCGATGGGTCCTGCTCGTAGAGCCGTCGTAGCTCCGTTCCAGGGGCCGCCATCTGCCAGAGCGAGCCGGCCATACCGGTGGCGGTCGCGACGACGTCGACCGCTTCCTCCCGATCGAGTCCGCACCGACCGAGCGAATCCGCCACGCGGCCCGCGGCCGCGATCGCGCCGAGCTTGAACTCGCGGACTGCCTGGAAGGAGACGCCGCGCTCCAGGTTCAGGGGCACGTGCGCGAGCAGGTCACAGAACAGCGGACGATCGGTCAATGTGTCCGCCAGGATGCCTGCGGCCGCACGGGCGTCACAGACCGCACCAGGGTCCGCGTCGAGCGTGTCGAGCCCTGCCGCGACCTCCGCTGACCACTCGCGCCATTCGGAGGCGGCAAGGCGAAGGAAGATCTCCTCACGGGTCTCGAAGTAGCGCAACATCGTCGACTTGTGCATCCCGACGCCCGCGGCGATGTCGGTGAGGGTCACCGACCGCACCCCACCGGTGAGCGCGAGTCGTGTCGCGGAGTCAAGGATCGCCGCCTCCCTGTTCCGCTTCGCGTCGGCGGAGCGAGCACGCTCGAAGTTCTCAGTCGCCATGGCCTCAATATAAAGCAACAGGGTTGCATTATTAGTGCAACCCTGTTGCACTAATAGTCATGACTACTGCGACGAAGACATGGTTCATCACTGGTTCCTCGCGCGGCTCCGGGCGCGCTCTCGCCACCAGAGCTCTCGAAAGGGGCGATCGGGTCGCGGCCACCGCGAGACGCCCCGAACAACTGAACGACCTGGTGGAGCGTTTCGGCGACCGGGCGTTGCCCCTGCCGCTCGACGTCACTGACGCGGCCGCGGCCGGGCCCGCACTGAAGGCCGCGCGCGATGCCTTCGGACCGCTGGACGTGATCGTGAACAACGCAGGGTACGCGAACGTCGCCCCGGTCGAGACCGGCTCGGAAGAGGACTTCCGGCGGCAGTTCGAGACGAACTTCTGGGGCGTCTACAACGTCTCGCGGGCAGCGGTTCCGCTGCTGAAGGCGCAAGGCAGCGGAACGATCGTCCAGTTCTCCTCGATCGGGGGCCGCGTGGGCGGCACGCTCGGCCTCGGCTCCTACCAGGCCGCGAAGTTCGCCATCGACGGCCTGACCCGAGTCCTCGCCGCCGAGACCGCCCCGTTCGGCCTGCGCTACCTCACGGTCGAGCCCAGCGGATTCGCGACCGATTGGGCAGGTTCGTCGATGGGGACGGCGGAGATTCCGGACGACTACCGGCCCGCATTCGACGCGTTCACCGCGCTCGTACGCTCCGGCAAGCCTGCTGGCGATCCCGACCGCGCCGCGGACATCCTCGTGCGCCTGATCCACCAGGGTGAGCTCCCCACCCACCTGCCGCTCGGAGCCGACGCTGTCGACATGGCAGTGCGCTACTCCGAACAACAGATCGCGGAGGTCGACAGGTGGCGCGCTGTTTCCTCATCTGCCGACTTCGCGGCCCCCTATCCGGCGGAATTCCCTGACATGGACGCCTGATCAGCCTTCACGTCGTGAGGACCATGCGGTAGCGAGCACGCCCTTGTTCTGCGGTGGCGTATGCCTCCGCGGCGTCGGCCAGGGGTCGTTCCTCGGTTCGGGCGCGCACTCCGGCCAGCACCGCGAACCGCATCGCCTCCTCGACGTCCCGGGCGGTTCCGGCGGGGTGGCCGGTCACGCTCAGTCCGGGAATGATCAGTTGGTTGGGACTGATCGGCAGTGGCTCGGTGGTAGCGCCGATGGTGACCAGTTCGCCCAGCGGACGCAGTCCACCGATGGTGTCTGCCATTGCTGTCGCGTTCGCGGCAGTTGCGAGCACCACCGACACCCCGCCGAGTGCCCGCAGGGATTCACCGACGTCACCAGAGGTGGAATCGACGTAGTGGTGAGCACCGAGTTCGTGGGCATCTACCCGTTTGCCGGAGCCGCGGGCGATGGAGATCGTCTCGAACCCCATCGCCCGTGCGAACTGCACGCCGAGGTGACCCAAGCCGCCGAGACCCAGGACAGCGACTCGGTCGCCGGGAACCGCCCGCGTCTTCCGGAGCGCGTCGTAGACGGTGACGCCTGCGCAGCTCATCGGCGCGGCCTCCACGAAGGACAGTTCGTCCGGAATACGGGCGAGGGCATTGGCGGGCACCGCCACGGACTCGGCGTATCCGCCGGGATAGTGCCAGCTCGGGACCTGCAGCTTCTCGCAGTGAATGAAGTGGCCCTGGCGGCAAGGAACACACTGGTTGCAGTGACCGCCGAACCAGCCCACCGCAACGCGGTCGCCGACACTGAAGTTCTCGACGTTGTCGCCGAGTTCGGCGATGGTTCCTGCGATCTCGTGGCCGGGAGTCAGCGGCCAGGTCATTCCGGGGAATCCGCCGTTGACGAGAGCATGATCGGTGCCGCAGATTCCGCACGCGGCAACCGCGATCCGGACGTGATCGGGTCCGGGTGGGATGGTCTCGACGTCGACGAGAGTCAACCTCTCGCCAGCGGAGCGGACGTGTACTGCTCGATGAGTTGACATCGGCATCCTCGCTATCCGTGTCGGTGGTGGTTCCGGCTTTGACGCTCACACCTCCGGGTCCGGCAAGCTCTCACTCGACGCACCGTGCACCTTCCCCACCATGACGAGCCAAGGTGCACGGTGGACGTCGGCAACCCGGATGGACCGCGGTGGGTCTCCGTCAGGATTCGTTGGCGGCGCGCTTGATGACGTCGGCCACCGCCTGAGGCCGGGACACGTACACCGCGTGGCTCCCCGCCGTCTCGATGATGGTCGCGCCCATACGTGTTGCCATCGTCCGTTGCGCCGACGGGGGGATCATCCGGTCGTCGGAGGCGACGAGGTACCAGCTCGGCTTGGAGCGCCAGGCCGGCTGCGACACGACACCGCCGAGTGCCTCGAGCCCCCAGGGGACCTGGGAGTCTGCCATAAACGCCGCCTCCCGCGGGAAGAGGTCCCCGGCGAAGGATTCGTGGAACTTCCCCCGGTCGAGGGCCAGGAAGCCGCCCTCCGGCGGGAGGATGGGTGGCTGGGGCCCGTCCGACGGGAAGGTACCGATGAGAGTGTCGACCGACTCGCCGGCGTCCGGCGCGAAGGCCGTGACGTAGACGAGCGCGGAGACGTTGTCGTGAGTGCCCGCCTGACTGATCACCGCTCCCCCGTACGAGTGGCCGACGAGGACGGCGGGCTCGGACTGGCGGTCGAGGATCTGGCGTGTCGCTACGTCGTCTCCGCTGAGCGTGACAGTCGGGTTCTGCACGATGCTGACGGAGAAACCGTCGGCGGTCAGGATGTCGTACACACCCTTCCACCCGGATCCGTCGACGAATCCGCCGTGGACGAGCACGACCGACTTGGTGGAGTTGCTCATGGTCATCTCTCCTTCGTGCCCCCAAAGGATCGGGAACGCCTGGAGGCTGGGCTCGGAAGTCAATCTCCTGCGTCGAACGATGACATGGATGCGTGACGACGACCCCTCACGATGGCCGAACACTCGGCCGCGCTCCGAGAGCACGCGGGCGACGACACCGTCGCCGATTCTAAACCGGTCACCCACTGCGTGAGGGCCTTACCAGGACACCGCTCCCCGGCAGGTGTCGGAACCTGAACTGCTGCAGTACCTTTTGCCGGGTTTCGTAGGTGCACGTGATGCAACCAGGGGGTTGTGAGCACGCGTGGGTCACGAGGTTGCCGGTTCCGTCTCGTGGGTCATGGTCAGAGCGTCTTGATCAGGCCGCCGTCGATCACGAAGTCGGCGCCGGTGATGTTCGCGGCCCGGGACGAGGCCAGGAACACGACCAGGTCGGCGACCTCCTGCGGGCTGGTGAAGCGGCCGGTCTCGGTGCTCGCGGCCGTGTGGTCGATGACGTCCTGTGCGGCGATCCCGCTCGCCCGGGACACGGTGGCGGCGACACCCTCCGCACCGGTCCACAATGCGGTCGTCACCGGTCCGGGACTGACGGTGTTCACCCGGATCCCCTGGGAAGCCACTTCTTTCGACAGGGACTTGCAGAAGTTTGTCAGCGCGGCCTTCGCAGCGCAGTAGTCGATGATCGCCGGGTCGGGCAGGAAGGCGTTCACCGAGCTGACGGTCACAATGCTCCCACCCCGTCCATTGAACTGGGGCAAGGCGGCCCGGGTGGTACGGACCGCGGACAGGAACGTCAACGTCAGCGACGCGAACCAGTCGTCGTCGGTCACGCTGGCGAACCCGTTCGGGCGAGGAGTCACCGCACCGGCGTTGTTGACCAGAACGTCGATGCCACCCCAGGAGGTAGCCGCATCGACGAGGGCCTGTGGCCCTTCAGCGGTGGACAGGTCCACCGGGACGAACGTGACGGTTCCGTCGGATTCGAGCACGGAGATCTCGTCGGTACGGGTGCGTGCTCCCGCGACGACGTTGGCTCCCTCGGCGACGAGCGCTTCGGTGATCGCAAGTCCGATGCCCTTGCTCGCACCGGTCACGACGGCAGTCTTGCTTTTCAGCTGCAGGTCCATTTCCGACCTCCTCAGGTCAGGTGGCCACGGGTGCCTCGGATGCCCTCCTCCAGCGACTGATCCTACGTCCGCCTGAGATGCGGCAGGCCAATCCGGCAGACCGGCGAAGCGGCCGGTGACCGCACCCCCGCAGGTGGCCGGACCAGGGATCACCACTGGTGTGAAGCCGCGGCCGCGGAGCGAGGCTGGATCTCGACAGCAAGTCCGAGAGCTGTCAGCCACGACATCCAACCCATTCGACCAGGAGCACAGACCATGTCCACGATCCACTTCCACGAGACGACCACCGCGACGGTCGAGCAGTTCGTTGCCGCGCTCACCGACTTCGGGCCGGACCGCTCGACGCTCTTCGGCAACAGTGACGGCGAGTACCTCGAGGTGCACGAGCAGGGCCGCGACCGTGCCGACGTCACCGAAGGGTCCGGTGGAGTCTGGGAACGCCTGTCCTACGACTGGTCCGACCCGAACCACATCGTTCTCACCACCACCGACTCCAACGTGTGGGGAGGCCGCTCCGGCCACACCTACAACCTCGTCCGGCGGCCGGACGGGATGACCGACATCGACGCGGTCGTCGTGCGCGAAGGCAAGAACCTGAAGGGACGACTGCTCGGGCTCGTGCTCGGGACCGTCGGCCGGAGCGTCCTGCCGAAGGCATTCGACAAGACCATCGCGGCCATCGAATCCCGCGATTCGCAGGGCGAGGCAGCCGGACTCACAGTGACCCAACTCCACAACCAGACGGAGCAGTGAGGAGAGTTCCGATGCCCGGTGATGGATCTATCCCGACGCAACGCACGGATCCTTAGTTCCAGTACCCAAAGCAGTTCGCGGACCTGGTCACGGAATTTCTTTCCACGGAGTGAGCCGAGCACCTCCACAGCGGACGGTCCTTCGGCGCACGTCTAGCGGTTTGGGGCCTGCAGTGCCTCTCGTAGCTCCCGGCGCGAGCGGATGCCGAGCTTGCCGAACACCTTGCGCAAGTGCCACTCCACGGTGCGCGCGCTGATGTAGAGCTCGGCGCCGATCTCGACGTTGGTGCTGCCGTCCCGGGCGAGTCGTGCGATCTGCGCCTCCTGCGGGGTGAGGTCATTGAGGGTGTCGACAGTGCGCTTACGGACCTTCTCCCCGGTGGCGAGCCTCTCGTGCCGCGCCCGCTCGGCGAAGCCGTCGGCGCCCATCGCCACGAATTCCTCGAATGCCGCCTTCAGCTGGCCGCGCGCGTCTCCGCGGCGCCGCTCCCGGCGCAGCCATTCGCCGTACAGCAGCCGGGCGCGTGCCAGCTCGAACCGCAATCGGGTCCGGCCGAGCCGCTCGATCGCCTCGACGTATCCCCGTTCGGCTGCGGCGCCTTCGCCGAGTAGGGCTCGGGACCGGGCCTCCAGGCCGGCGGCCCAGTCCGAATCCTCTATGGCGGTGTACGTGGTGAGCCGCGCGAGCGCCTCGGTCGCGGTTACGGTGTCGCCGCTGCGGGCCGCGGCCTCGACCAGATCGGGCAGGGCCTGCGCAGTGAACGGACCGAGGTTGCCGGTGCCGGCCTGCCGAGCGGAGACCAGGGCATCGGCGTAGCGCCCGAGGCCCAGGTGCAGCAGGGCCGAGGCTCGGTGGGTGATCTGCAGACCGAGTCCCTCGCCACGGGTGGTGGCCTCCTCCGCAGCGGCCGCGATCAGCGGCACAGCCTCGGCAAGGTGCCCTCGGTAGGCGAGCAGGAACAGGTCTCCGTACGACACCCGCCGGGTCCCGGTCACCTCCTTGACGGTCACCTCCTCCAGGCCGAACTCACCGGCCCGGACCACGTCTCCCCGCCAGAGTGCGATCACGCGGTGCGCGTTGAGAGCATTCGCCAGTGGAGCCAACGCACCGGCGGCACGGGCCAGGGTGAGGTGTCGGGCGCTGGCCGCTTCCCAAGCGTCGTAGTCCCACAGCGACAGCGCCGCGTTCGCGACCAGCACACCGCAGCGCAGGAAGTCCCCTGGCGGCACATCGTCGCCGAGGAACCCGGACACTGCCGCCCGCAGCCTCGGCCCGGCCGCGGTGGCCCGGTCGGTGACCAACGTGGCGAGCCCCTCGAGCAGGTCGTCCGACGCGGTCGGACCATCCGGCGCCTCGGGTGCCGAGCGTGCGGCTCGGGACACCTCGGCGAGGTCGCCGCCGGCCCGCGCCGATCCGCCCGCGACCAGCGCCGCGCCCCAGGCATCGAGGTACGTGTGTCGGGCGAGCCGGATGTCGAGTGGCTCGAGCCGTCGCGCCGCGCGGAGCAGCGCGACCGGGGCCTCCCGGCCCGACCGAGCCGCGCGTTCGATGCGGCCACGGATCAGGTCTACCCGGGCGCGCTGCAGCTCGTCGGCTGCGTCGGCCTCGGCTCCGGCGAGCAATGAGATCGCGGTGTCGAACGCCCCGGCATCGAGGTGCGCCTGCGCAGCGGACAGCGCCCGTTCGGCACGCACCGCCGGATCGGTGGTCAAGCCGGCCGACCGCTGCAGCAGCGCGGCGGCAGCCGCCACACCAGCGCGCGCCTGCGCGCGCTGGGCCGCGTCGGCGAGTGCGTCGGCGACCTCGTCGTCGAATCCGGTTGTCGCAGCGGCGAGATGCCAGACTCGACGTTCCGAGTCGGCATCGACCGCACCGGCGAGGGCCCGGTGCACGATGCGGCGCTGTTCGACACTCCCTGCCGCGTACGCCGCCGACCGCACGAGCGGGTGCCGGAAGCGCACCCGGGCGCCTACCTCGAAGAGCTTGTCCTCCACCGCCGGCGCCGCGTCCCCCGGTCCGAGGCCGAGGGCGCGCCCAGCCCGCCAGAGCAGGGCGGCGTCGCCGGTCGGATCGGCCGCGGCGACCAGCAGAAGCTGTCGGGTCGGGTCGGGGAGAGCCGCGATCCGTCGGACGTACCGGTCGACGAGGTCACCGGTACCACTCGCCGGGAGCCCGAATCCGCCGAACAGCTCTGCGGTGCCGGTCCGCGACAATTCCAGCAGCGCCAACGGGTTGCCCCGCGTCTCGGCGACGATGCGGTCGCGCACCTGGGCGTCGAGCAGTCCTGGGTTTGCGGCCGCGAGCAGGGCCCGGGCCTCGTCGTCCGTGAGTCCGCCGAGCTGCAGCACCGGGATGCCGGCGAGGAGTTCGTCCGCGGTCGGCACCCGGACCGCGAAGACCAATAACACCGACTCAGCGAGCAGGCGCCGTGCCACGAACCCGAGCACCTGCAGGGTGCTCTCGTCGAGCCACTGCGCATCGTCGATCAGGCAGACGAGTGGTTGTGCGGCGGCCGCCTCGGCGAGCAGGCTCAGCACCGCGAGGCCGACGAGGAACTTGTCCGGCGCAGCACCACTGGTATGTCCGAAGGTGATGTACAGCGCTCGCTTCTGCGGCTCGGGCAGCGCCTCGATCAAGTCGAACATCGGCGCGCACAGCTGGTGCAACGCGGCGAACGGCAGCTCCAGCTCCGACTCCACACCGGCGATCCGCGCGACCCGGCATCCGCTGGCGCTGCGCGCAAGGTAGTCCAGGAGGGTGGTCTTGCCGATCCCGGCCTCTCCGCGCAGAACCAGCACCGCGCTCTCGCCGCTGCGAGCGCTTCGGAGCGCGTCGTCGAGCCGTGTGCGCTCTGCCGAGCGGCCGCGCATGGGGATCGCAGGGGACATCCGGCTGAGACTAGCGCCTCCACCCCGGCGTGTACCCGGCCTTCGTCTGGGCCTGTCGGACCGGCGAGCGACTCCGCGACCATCATGGCGAACTACGCGGGCACTGGGACAGGTGGCCGCTTCTCGCTGACCTACTGCGGCAGGTCGTCGCCGTGCCGCTCGGCGACCATGTATGCCGCGTACCACTCGGGCCAGTTCTGGTCGTACTCGCCGCCGTTGCGGGCCTCGTGCTCACCGTGGGCGACCGCCGCACGCTCGAGCGCACCGACCAGGTCACCGTGTGAGGCGAATTCGGTGGCTCCCCTGTCGACGCGGCCGCGGATCCGGGCGGTGACCTCCTGGATCAGGAAGCTGTTGCCGTCGGGGTCGCGGAAGGTGGCGAACGAGCCGTAGCTGGCCCGGTCCCCCGCCGGCCCGTCAGCCCGGCCGTTGGCGATCTGCCCGAACTGGCCGCCCGGTGCCTGCGGGTGGAACACATCACTGACGTCGGCACCGAGGCCGGCGAGTTGGCGGACCGCCGCTGCGATGTCGGTGACCACCAGGTAGATGCCTTCGGCGGTGCCCGGCCGCCCAGTGGTGATCTTCGTTCCGAACTGGATCGACGCGGGCGAGCCCGGCGGCGTCAGCTGCACCACCCGAAAACCGTTGTCGAAGCTGAAGTCCGCGTCGAGGCGCCAGCCCAGATCCTGATAGAAGTTCTTCGACCGGTCCACGTCGGCAACCGGGATCACCAGCGCCTCGACCTTGAGATCGGTGTTCGTGGTCGCTGTGCTGCCGACCGCTCCGGTGGGGTTCATCTGTTTCACTCCTTGCGTGTCCGTGTGGGGTTGCTTGTCATGCGCGAGATTGCGCCGCGCTCGGCCCCATCTGCTGCCACCAGTCCAGGACCAGGGACGCATACGTCGAGGGGTCCTGCTCCCAGACGAAGTGGCCGAGGTCGACGATGTCGAGGCTGCTGTTCGGTAGCCGGCGGTGCAGGTACTCCGCGTTGGACGGCGGGATCGCTGAGTCCTTCGCGCCCGTGACGATCCGCACCGGCGTCCTGATGCCGCCGAGCACCTCGGCGAGCGCGGCGAGTTCGGTCGGGTAGGAGCGCACGTAGCCCATCGAATCGGCGAAACGACGCCCGCCGTACGAGGCCAGGTAGTCCTCGCGGACGTGGTCCGGAAGCGGCGAGGCCGGGTGGATCTCGGCGATGACGCCAGTCATGACCTGGTCGGCGTTCTGGGCGTACTCGGACAGGTCGGTCGCGTTGACCCAGGTTGTGATCGGCTCGCCGATCTCGAGCGGGACCGTGGCCGCACCGGTGCCGATCACCGCGCTGTGGAACCGCTCGGGGGCGGCGGACGCCGCGAAAAGCACTGCGCTGGTGCCGATGTCGGGGCCGACGGCGTGTACCCGATCGAGGCCGAGTGCATCCATGATCCGCAGCACGAAAGCGCCTGCGGCTCGGGGTGTGAACAATTCGGGCCTGCTCTCCGAGAGCCCGAATCCGGGTAGGTCGACCGCAACCAGGTGATGGTCCTCAGCCAGGCCGGCCCAGGAGGGCTCGAAGGCGTACAGGCTCTCCGGCCAGGGGCTCAGCAACAGCGCGTCGGGGCCGCGGTCCTCGCTCTCGGCGTACCGGATCGACAAGCCATCGACAGTGATGAATTTCGGATTGACGGAGCTCGTGCTCATGATTCTCTCCTTGCGATGCGCGCCTTGATGTGGGCAACTCCCACAGTCCTCGGGACCGGCAGCGCTCACACCCGTGGTGATCCCTGGTCCATTCCCGGGGCGCCCTGGTACGCCACGCCTGGCCTCTGTCGCGCACGCACCCGCCTAGCACCTGACAAGTGGCCAACGCCGATCGCAACTTGCTCCCGACGGGCACACGAGTGTGGCGCTCCCACCGACTCACGGAGGGAGCGATCCAGCGACCAGGCGTGGACACTGCGGCCGAACGGTCAGCGCGGCCGCTGGCCTGCTCGAGGACTGCCGGCGAGGCCCCGAACATTCACCCTGTGTGCCCATCCGGCTGTGTGAAGACCAGCAGCCGTGCGGTCGTGCGTTGTCGGATCTCGCCGTGTTGGTTGATCGTGTTGTGCTCGGTGGTGACGATCCCGCGTGTCGGGTTCGACCGCGAGACCTTCACACCGGTCACGGTCAGCTCGACGTGGAGGATGTCACCCGGGCGAGTAGGGGTGGGCCATTTGAGGTCGACACCGGCGCCGATGATCCCGTGCGCGATCGGCAGCCCGCTGGTGACGAGCAGCCGCATCGTGACCGCGGCCGTGTGCCAGCCGCTGGCAGCGAGGCCCTCGAAGAAAGTGTCTGCCGCGGTGTCGTCTCCGAGGTGAAACGGCTGCGGGTCGTACTGCCGGGCGAAGGCGACGATGTCGTCCCGCGTCATTTCGTAGGAGCCGGTGCGGTAGGTGCTGCCGACTTCGATGTCGTCGAGCCACAGGGCCGCAGTCATGGCGATACCGATCCCATCGACCGATCTTGGCATCAATTCGGGAACTTCGCGTGGCGTCGGCGGCGCTCGCCGTTCACCGCAACTGTCATCGATCCGCGGAAACTCGGACCTCGACCTCGTCACCGCCGAGATCATGGCCGGCTGCACATGTCACGCGGAGCGCCACGGGCTCACCGCAGCCGGCGTGTGCGTACTCGAGTCGGTCGCTGCCGTCCGTGTGCTCGGCGCCCCACTCGAACAGACCGATGACGACCGGCATCAGGTCGGCGCCGGCCTGGGTCAGGACGTACTCGTCCCGGGTGCGGACCCCCTCCTCTCGATAGGGCTGTCGCGCGATCAGGCCGGCGTCGGTCAGGGCGCGGAGGTGGGTGGAGGCGGTGCCCGGCGCCAATCCGACCCGGGCGACGAAGTCGTCGAAACGCCGGGTGCCGTAGTGCGCCTCGCGCATGATCAGCATCGCGGATCGGGAGCCGACCACGCCCATCGCCTTCTCGATCGGACAGTGTCCGACCGGCGACCAGGTCGACCGGTCGTCCAACGGCTTGCGGAGTTGCATGTGGCTCACCTCACCAAACTCTGACTACACTCAACAATAGTCAGAGTGTAGCCTCATGGTACTGACTTCAATTATCCGATCCAGAGGGAGTGCCCAGATGCAGATCAACGAAAGCGTGGTGGTGGTCACCGGCGCCAATGGCGGCCTGGGGCGGGAGTTCGTGCGACAGTTCCTCGAGCGCGGGGCGAGGAAGGTGTACGCCGCCACCCGCAGGAACCTGGACTGGGCCGATGCGCGCGTGGTGCCGCTTCTTCTGGACGTGACCGACCCGGACTCGATCGAGGCAGCAGCCGCCCAGGCGGCGGACGTGAGCGTGGTCGTCAACAACGCGGGTTCGGTCGGCGCCCCGTCGCTGCTGTCCTCGAGCATCGCGGACATCCGGGACACCTTCGAGGCCAACCTGTTCGGCCCACTGCAGGTGACGCGCGCGTTCGCGCCGGCACTGGCCGCGGCAGGGGGTGGCGCGATCGTCAACGTGCACTCGGTGCTCAGTTGGCTTGCCAGCCCGGGCGCGTACAGCCCGTCCAAGGCGGCGTTGTGGGGCCTGACCAACACGTTACGGCTCGAGCTCGCCGGCCAGGGCACCCAGGTGCTCGGCGCCCATCTCGGCTACACCGACACGCCGATGACCGCGGGCCTCGACGTGCCGAAGTCTGACCCGGCGGTCATCGTCGCCCGCATCCTCGACGCCCTGGCCGCGGGCGCCGACGAGGCTCACGCCGACGACGTCACCCAGCGGGTGCGTTCGAACCTGTCCACCCACACCACCGGCGCGATCCGGACCAACTGAAAGGGAGAATTGTCATGAACTCAGCAGTCATCGTGGACGCCGTGCGCACCCCGCTCGCCAAGGGGAAGCCCAGCGGCGCGTACGCAGACATTCATCCGGTGGATCTACACGCGGCCTCGCTCCGTGCTCTCGTCGAGCGCACCGGCATCGACCCCGCTCACATCGACGACGTGATCAGCGGCGCGGTGGGCCAGATAGGCGAGCAGTCGGGCAACACCGCCCGCTGGGCACTGCTGGCCGCCGGCTACCCGGAGTCGGTGCCCGGCGTGACCGTGGACCGGCAGTGCGGAAGCAGCCAGCAGGCGCTGCACTTCGCAGCCCAAGGCGTGATCGCGGGCGCGTACGACGTGGCGGTCGCCTCGGGTGTCGAGTCCATGAGCAGGATCCCGATCGGCAGCCAGACCTTGGGGCTGGACTTCCGCGGGCCCCTGGTGGGCGCCCGGTACGGAAACGCCTTGGTGCCGCAGGGCATCAGTGCCGAACTGATCGCGCAGAAGTGGAACCTCTCGCGTGCCCAGCTCGACGAGTACTCGGCGATGTCGCACGAGCGCGCGGCGCGGGCCTGGAAGGACGGCTTGTTCGACGGCCAGATCACCCATGTGAACGGCCTGGGAACCGACGAGACGATCCGGCCCGGCACGACGACCGACGTGCTCGCCGGGCTCCGGCCGGCCTTCTACAGCGAGGAGTGGGCGGAGCGCTTCCCGGACGTGGACTGGAAGGTGACCGCGGGCAACAGCTCTCCGGTCAACGACGGTTCCGCCGCGGTGCTGGTCACGAGCGAAGAGGCGGCCGCCTCGCTGGGGCTACGGCCACGGGCGCGGATGCACTCGTTCGCCGTGGCCGGCGATGACCCGATCCTGATGCTGACCGGCATCATCCCGGCAACCCGAATGGTGCTCGACCGCGCGGGCCTCAGCCTCGCCGACATCGACGCCTTCGAGGTGAACGAAGCGTTTGCCTCCGTGGTGCTCGCCTGGCAGGCGGAGACCGGTGCCGACCTGAACAAGGTCAACATCAACGGCGGTGCGATCTCCATCGGCCACCCGCTCGGGGCCTCTGGCGCCCGGCTGGCCACCAGCTTGGTCAACGTGCTGGACCAGATCGACGGTCGGTACGGCCTGCACGTTATGTGCGAGGCAGGAGGATTGGCGAACGCAACGATTATCGAGCGGCTGTAGTCCGATCTGCCGGGGAGACAGCCTCGGCTCCTGCGCGCCCATCTCGTGACGCGAATCCACACCCACCATGCCGCGGCAAGGCGCCAGCCAACCGCGTCGGCACCACGGCCTCGAACTTCCCACGCCGAAGTGCCACTCCCCCTTGACCTGCGGCGATCGTCGGGTCACTGCCTCTGGTTGCCCAGAGAGGAACAGCACCCTGCTTGTCGAGCGCAACGCGGAAGCGGAGCTCGCGCGCCTGACGCGGAGGCGTCAGCTCAGGACACACGCCCAATCACGAAAGTGCCCCAGCCGGCATGCGTGCATGGTGCATTTCAGGGTCAGGAGATCGTGAACAGGGGTCCGGTGATGGTCAGCCCGAGATCGCTGGTGTGGGCGAAGAATGCGAACAGCATCAGGGCGGCGCCGGCCAGCGCGATGTCCTTGTTGAAGTGGACCATCTCCATCTGTCGGGCTTGAGGGTCGGATTCGGACCAGAAGTTGTGCATCAGCGCCGCCGTCGGGACGAGGAAGGCGACCAGCAGCAGGGAGCCGAGGTCCGCCCAGACACCGAGGAGCACGCTCAGCGCGCCGAGGACCAGGACCACACCGGAGATCAGGACGGAGAGCTGCGGCATCGGCAGGCCCTTGCTCGCGGCGTATTGCGCCATCGCCTTGGACTGGGTCAGGTGGCCCACCGCGGACGAGAGGAACAATGCGGAGAAGAGAATTCGGCCGATCAGGATGACGATGTCCATCGTCTACCTCCAATTGTGTTGTCGAGCGGGTGGGTTGTTGAGCGGGTTGCGGCGTGGCCTTACTGCCGGTTGCGCCGACATATGACGGCCTCCGCTCTTCTAGTCCGCGAGGATGTCGCGTACCTGGGGGATCACCTTGGTGCCGTAGAGCTCGATGTTGGTCAGTATCTCGTCCTGGGACATCAGGCCCATGCCGAATTTGAGGTTGAATCTGGTGGCGTCGAGGGTGCGCAGGTTGGCGGCGATCTTGCGGGCGACGGTGTCCGGGGACCCGACGTAGAGCGCTCCGTCGGGGCCGATCTCGGCGCGGACTTGGTCCTCGGTCGGGACGCGGAAGCCTCGTGTGGCGCCGACGCTGCGCATCATCTCCTGGTACCGCGGGAGGAACTGCTCGAAGGCCAGTTCGTCTGTGGCCGCGACGTGTCCGGGAGCGTGCACGCCGACGGGGAGCTGTTCGCGACCCAGGCGGGTGAGGGCTTCCCGGTAGAGGGTGGAGAACGGAGCGAACCGGGCGGGGGTGCCGCCGATGATCGCGAGCATCAGGTTGTAACCGAGGCGGGCTGCCCGGATCACCGATTGCGGGCTGCCGCCGACACCGATCCAGACCGGCAGCGGTTCGCCGTCGATGTGCGGCACGATGTCCTGCTCGACCAGTGCCGGGCGGGTCGTGCCCTGCCAGGTGACCGGTCCACCGTCACGGATCCGGGCGAACAGTTCGGCCTTCTCGTCGAACAGCGTCTCGTAGTCGGCCAGGTCGTACCCGAACAGCGGAAAGGACTCGGTGCTCGACCCGCGGCCGAGGATCACCTCGGCGCGCTCGTGGGAGATGGCGTGCAGGGTCGAGTACCGCTGGAAGACGCGGACCGGATCGTCGGAGCTGAGCACGGTGACGGCCGAGCCGAGTCGGATACGTTCGGTGCGGGCGGCTATCGCGGCGAGGACGACGTCGCCGGCGGGCATCGGGAAGTCGTCGGTGTGGTGCTCGCCGATACCGAAGATGTCGACGCCGACCTGTTCGGCCAGCACGCCCTGTTCGACCACGTTGCGGATGGACTGTGCGTGGGTGAGCGGGCGGCCCTGGTCGTCGGCCATGCGGTCGCCGAAGGTGTCGAGTGCGAACTCGAGCGGGAACCGAATCGTCATGGCAGTAGATCCTTTTCGAAGTCGTGGCGGCGAAGGTCGGCACCGAAGACCGGCCCTCCGGGTTGCAGGATGCGCCCGGCCACGAGGCTGGGCAGCCGGACCGCGTCGTATCCGATGTGGTCGAGGATGGCGGCGATCAACGCGACAGCGTCCGGGTCGTCACCGGCGACGGCGAGCGCGCGCCGATCTGGTGCGCCGGGTGCGCGGCGCGCCTCGTCGAGGTCGTGGTAGCCGATGTGGTTGAGCGCCTTGATCACCGTCGAGCCCGGCAACAGCTCGGCGACGATCTCGCTCGACCCTCGGTCCGGGTCGTCGAAGAGTGGTTGCATGCCGTCGACGGGCGGCCAGTAGTTCGTGGTGTCGACGACGATCTTCCCGACCAGCAGCCCGGGGTCGAGGCTGGTGATGCGGTGCAACGGAATTGCGAGGACCACCACCTCCGCTCCGGCGATCGCCTCGGCCGCCCAGAGCGGACGCGCGCCTGGGGCGAGCATTTCGACGACAAGCGTGATGCTCTCGGGGTCGCCGGACGCCGCGATCGACACCGGGTACCCGGCCTGGACCAGGACGCGGGCCAGCACGGGCCCTGTGTGCCCCGAGCCGAGCACCGCGATCCGCGGCAGCGGTGCACTCCTCCGATTCGTGACGTTCACGTTCGTGGGCTGTCCGGGGCGGTGCGGGTTCGACCGTCGGCGGTGCGGTATCCGAGGGCGAAGCTCGGGCAACGGTCGATGACCTCGACCACCTCGTCGACGGTGGCCGCGTTCGGATCGATCCAGGGTCTGTGCCCGCCGTCGAATACCCCGGGCAGCCCGCGTACGCATTCGGTGGCATGGCGGCAGCGGCGCCCCTCCCACGTGATTGTGATTCCGGGAGCGCCGTACTCCCGCGGCTGTTGTGCCTGTGTGCCGGACATTCGATCCCCTCCGTTCGACGCAGCGAGTGGGTGTGCAATCCAGGAGACTCACTTCACTGTTGAAGTGAAAACTACGCCACATCACTTCAACACGCAAGTGAATCCGGATAGATTTCACTTCAAATATGAAGCTATGATGGGCGCATGGAGACCCCCGATGAGCCCCGCTGGCTCGACAACGAGGAACAGCAAGCGTGGATCGCGCTCGAGAGTGTGATGATGCGACTGTCGTCCACCTTGGACTCTCAACTGCAACGCGACTCGGGGATAAGCCATTTCGAGTATCAGGTGCTCGCGGGACTGTCGATGGCCGACGACCGCACCATGCGAATGAGTGATCTGGCCGCGTTCGCCGGCGGCTCGCTCTCGCGACTGTCGCAGGTGGTGAGCCGACTCGAGAAGCGTGGTTGGGTCGCTCGGCGCCCCGACCCGACGGACGGCCGGGTGACGATCGCAACCCTCACCGAGGACGGCTGGGACGTGGTGGTCGCCGCTGCGCCAGGTCACGTCGAGGCGGTTCGCTGCAGCGTGTTCGACAATCTGACTCGCGCTCAGGTCCGGCAGCTCACCGCCATCGGCCACCGGATCGTCCGAGCGATCGACCCGCGGCACCCCGCCCTGGTCGGGCTGCCGAAGACGGATTCCCGGACGTGAGTGCACTACCCGCCCAAGTGAATGAAGCGACAGCTCATCGATGGGATCCGGTGACGAATCCGCACCGACTCCCCGTGGCGGGACGCCCCGATCCGGTACGGGCCGTGGCAAACGATCTACGGACTGTTCCGCCGCTGGCAACGCTTCCGTGGGCGTCGGCCCCACCCGGCTGCAGGCACTCGCCGACGCAGCCAGCGCAATCGCGTGGGACGTCAGCGTCGACTCGACGATTGCCCGGGCCGACCTCATGCGGCAGGTGCCATCGCGGCGGTGACCAGCAGGCTGAGCCGCCATGTGGGGTCGAGACCGAACCAGCCGATCACGCGCTGGGACGCTCGCGTGGCGGGTGGACCACGAAATCCCATCTGGCATGTGAACAGGGCCGCAAACCGCGACTACCTCCGCAAACGGCATCCGGGCGACGATCCTGGTCAAATCCGACCAGGCCGCCAACCGGAAGAACAAGGATCTCGGCCTCCTCCGGCGCCGGTCAACCCGTGACTGCCTCCGAACTGGCAAGAAAGCGCCCCGTCACGACATTTGCCATCAGGGCGTCGCCGACCGGCAGCGACTCCGTCCAACCCGAATAATACTTGATACGTCATGCAATCGCCTGTTAGTCTGGCGGCACTCGAGGGTTTCGCGTCGATTCCAAACGCAGCGAAGCCGCGTGCCGCAGTTTTCCTGTCACAGCAGACAGTTGAGACGCACGCGGTCCCGCAGAGAGGTCGTCATGACGGACCTGAACATCGCGATCGTCGCCGGCAGCACGCGCCCCGGCCGCCACTCCCGCATGGTTGCCGACTGGGTTCTCGATAGGGCAACGGGACGATCGGGCGTGCGCTACGACATCGTCGACCTCACCGACCATCCCCTGCCACTGTTCGACGAAGCCACGCCCCCGAGCTTCGGGCAATATCAGAATGCGCATACCAAGGCGTGGGCCGCCACCATCGCCCCCTTCGACGGCTTCGTCTTCGTCAGTCCCGAGTACAACCACTCGACATCCGCGGCGCTGAAGAACGCACTGGACTACCTCTACGCGGAGTGGCAGAACAAGGCCGCCGCACTGGTCGGCTACGGCTCACTCAGCGGCACACGCGCTGTCGAGCACCTTCGCCTCATCTGCGCCGAACTGCAGATGGCAACGGTCCGTCAACAACTGGCTTTCTCCTTGTTCAACGACTTTCAGAATTTCACCTCCTTCGCCCCGGCTGCCCGTCACGACGATGCCGCCGACGCCATGTTCACTCAGCTGGAGAACTGGGCGGGCGCCTTGAAGCCACTGCGCGCCTGACTATGCATGTTCCGTTGGTTCGCATCGGCGCCGTCCTATCGGGCCGACTTCGACCGCACTCATGCCCTCGTCCCCGACGTCGAGAACCTGCTCCAGCGGTTGGCGACGCAACCAGACTTCGACTGAGCAACCTCCGTTGAGCAGCGACCACACCGAACCAGAGGAGTCACCATGATCAAACTTCCCGCCGATCTCATGCGAGCCAACCTTCTCGAGGTGTTCAACGAGCCCGATCCGACCCGGCGGGCCGCGGTGATCGCGGTGAACTATTCCGACGATGTGGTGTGGCACGAACCGGACCGTATTGTTCGCGGACGCGGGGACTTCGAACGGCGCGCCGAGGACCTACGTGCCGAGAACCCGGACTGGGTCTTCCGGCCCGCAGGCGACGCGTCGGGTCTCGACGACATCGGTCACCTTGGCTTCGAGTACGGGCCTGCCGGCGAACCAGTGGTAGCCGGCATGGACATCGCTCGCATCCAGGACGGAGTCATCGTCGAGCTCTACACGATCGTCACCGGGATCCGTCAGACTTCCGAATCGTGATCGATGCACGGCCGAGGTGGTCGACACCGGGCAGGACCGGGTGACAGTGGATGCGGGATCTGGACCGTGAACCATCACGGTCGGTGCCCCGAACGCGGAACTTCCGGCCCTACCCGGTGGTGCCGACGAGTTCGTCGTCGACGATCACATGGGCGGGGGCGGCAACGAAGAATTTCGGTTCAGACTTGCCTGGATGTGCTCCAGCGCCGCAGTGAAAGGAGCCACCAGCTCTTCAGGCAACGGATCAAAGAAGAATTCCCGCACAAGCGCGACATGCCCGGGCGCAGCCTCCACGATCGCGGCCATGCCGCGCTCGGTCAACACCGCGTCGGTCGCCCTCCCGTCGTCCTCCGACTGCACACGATCGGTGAGGCCACGTTCACACATTCGCCGGAGGTGGTGCGAGAGCCGACTGCGTTCCCACCCGATCACCGTCGCCAGGTCGGTCACCTGGAGCCTGCGTTCCGGGGCACCGCTCAACGCATTGAGCACGTGGTAATCGGCCAGGGAAAGACCGCTGTCGAGTTGCAACTGGCGATTGATCTCGTAATTCATGCGCAATTGCACACGCATGTACGCCACCCACGCACGTTGCTGCGACGGCGACAGCCAGACACCATCACCAGCGGGTGAGCGACGATCACGCGGCACTTCACCGTCCTTTCCGCCGGACACCTGCACCGCTTCGGCCATGACTGCCACGGTAGAAGACGTACGTGATATGTCAATCACATCGAGGATGTGACCAACGGGCCGACCTGATACCTCAGGATCCAGTACGCACTGTGCCGGTTGCCAGACCAGGTCAACCATCTGACTGACCCACCAGCGAAATGGGGATATGGCGAAGCTTTCATCCACTGATCGCGGATACGGATAGGTGACGCGGCCGGGACGCCCAACTCCGCCGACTCCTGGGTGGAGACGGCGGAGTTCAGGGTCAGAGGGTCTGTGTCGTCGAGCCGGTGAACCACTGGATCGACTGGACGATGGCGTCGAAGAAGCTGGTGGTCGGGGTCTTGACGATGTCGTGGAGCTGCTGCACGTCGATGAACACGGGTATCTCCTTCGGCATGGCCGGAATCGGCTCGGTAGGTAGCTCGGAACCGGCTGGTCAGAGCTGGATCGGGGGGCCGTAGGCGGCGAACGCGTCATCGGTTTCCTTGGTGGACGCGGTCCACTGGGAGTAGGTGCGGACGGAGACCGCACCTGCGGCGCCGTTGATCTGGAAGTGGATGTTGTCGAGGTTGATGTTGCCGTTCCCCGAGGTGAGGGTCTTCTTGTCGAGCGAGATGGCGACGATCTGCCCGGGCCGGATCGGCACCACCCAGTTGGCCTCGAGCGGAGTCTGCACCGACATGGTCAGGGTCGGCAGCCCTCCGACCGGAATGCCGAGCGCCTGCTGGGGGGTGATGCCCGCCTTGCCCCCGAGCGACAGACCGTTCGAGACGTCCACCATGTACCCGACCTCGACGCCGACGTCGACGGTGCCCGCGGTGATCGCGGCGCCGCCACTGGACTTGACGGCGGTGTTGCCGCCGAAGAAGACGTCCTTGTCGAACGGGGTGCCGTTCAGCGGGATCACGTTGTTGAGCCATTGTCCGGACTGCACGATCTCGAGCCTGGTGCCCAGGATCGTCGTCTTCGTGGCCGAACTGTCGCCGATGCCGATGCCGATGACGTCGGCGTGGGCTACGCCGCTGCCGAGCACGAACGCGACGGTAGCCGCGCCGACGAGAGCGGTGGCCTTGGTCGGAGCCAGCAGCCGGCTCAACCGGGAAGTGTTGCACTGGTTCATCTGATGCCTCTCGTGAGGATTCACTCAGGTGCGCCGCGGTCGCATCCGAGCGGACGGTCGGGAGTTGCAGGTGCCAGAACCTGTGTAGATCCGGGCCCAGCATCACCCAAGCCCGCAAATACCAGGACAACACCGGCAGAACAGGCCATGTCCACTCACCGACGACGGAGAAGGTCGACACCACCCCGAAACATGCCCGAAAGGGTTGCGCACCAATCGCATTCGTCAAACCAAGGGAACCGACCCGTCGGTTCGAACCCCGAGTGCGCACCCGTCCTCCCAGGACTGGCGCGCACTCGGGGATCTGGAGACGGATGTCGGGCACCACGCTCGCATCCGAGTGCACCTGCTGTTCAACCGGCCGTCACCCGGGCGGGATAGAACTACTCCACCCGTTGTCGACGATCTCGAGGAAGGCAAGAACAGGGATGGTAGGTGGCCAGGCGCTGCGACGCGCCGCCGACGGAACCGAACGAACCGCTGCACCGCCCGCACCGGTTGATCTCCTCCCCCCACCGGGCGGGCATGGACCCCGCGCCGGCGGATCTCTTCCGGCGCCGGGCACCTCGCCGTTCGGCTGGCTCACAACCCCGGCGATTGCCCTGGGTACGACGGTCTCCGTGGGCGGTGTCGCGGCAATGGTCGCGGCGGTGACCGCGGCGAACGCGGTTGCCGCCCTGTCCCGACTGGTGACATCCTGAGGCTCGGATTCGTCCGACCATCCTCGCTCGCCGAGGAGACGTAGTCGTCTCGACCCCGCCGGCACCCGCCTCCGCTCCCGGCGCGACCTACGCGGCCGGAACCTTGTCCAGGAAGCCGAGCACGTGGACCAGACGTCCGGAGCCGTCACGCTCGACCACGTCGAACCCCTCGATCAGGTCCTCCGCGCCCGCCGGACCCAGTTGCCAGCCGAACCGGGCCTGGTCGTGGTGGCCGTCCACCGGGCCGAGCAGCCGGAAGCGCATGCCGGCGAACTGCTGCTGCACCGCGCCGATCGTCGCGTCGATCTCCGCGGGCCCCTGCGCGGCGGCCATCGGGTCCACGTAGCGACCGTGCGGCGCCCACAGCGCCTCGATCCCGGCCCGCCGCTTGCCCGCGTCGGTCTCGTTCCACACCGCGATGTACTGGGCCGCAAGGTCTTCGAAGTCGCTCATGTCGTCTCTCCCTCTCGTTCCGCGGCCCCGGTGGCCGTTCGGACATCACCAGGTTGCGACGAACCGGGGCGCACGTCGATTACCCGGCAGGTAATGGTGGCCCTTCCGCTCGCGCCCTAGGGTGGCGACATGAGCACCCTCGTCGAGTCCCCGCCGCCGGTCGGCACGCTGCTGCGGTCATGGCGCGAGCGTCGCCGGTTGAGCCAGCTCGACCTGGCGAACCGGGCCGGGGTGTCACCGCGGCACGTCAGCTTCCTAGAGACCGGACGCTCCCGACCGACCAGGACCATGCTGCTGCGGCTGAGCGATCAGCTCGACATTCCGCTGCGCGAACGCAATACGCTGCTCCTCGCCGGCGGCTTCGCGCCCGCCTACCCCGAGCACTCGCTCTCCGCGGTTCCGATGGCGGCGATCGCCGCGGCGGTCGGCCAGATCCTCGAGGCGCAGCAGCCGAATCCCACCGTCGTGGTGGATCGGCACTGGACGATGGTCGACGGCAACGCCGCGGTGGCCCTGTTCACCGACGGCTGCGCCGCGCATCTGCTCGAGCCGCCCGTCAACGTGCTGAGACTGAGTCTGCACCCGGACGGGATGGCGCCGCGGATCGTCAATCTCGCGCAGTGGCGGGCACATCTGCTGCATCGGCTCGACAGCCAGATCGCGGCCACCGGGGATCCCGTTCTGCGTGAGCTCGCCGCGGAACTGTCCGGGTACCCGTCCGGCAGCGACGACGGTGCATCCGAATGCCACGAGGGCACCGGGCTGGTGCCCGGTGCCCTCGTGGTGCCGATCAGGTTCGCCACTGCCGCAGGCGAACTCGCGTTTCTCAGTACCACCACCGTGTTCGGGACGCCGCTGGACGTCACGGTCGCCGAGTTGGCGATCGAGACGTTCTATCCGGCGAACCCCGAGACCGCGGCGGTGCTCCGCCGGAACGCGGGCGGGTGAATCAGATGACGCCGAGCGCGAACATCGCGTCGGCGACCTTCACGAAGCCGGCGATGTTCGCGCCGAGCACGTAGTCCCCCGGCTTGCCGTACTCGTCCGCGGTGGTCACACAGCGATCGTGGATGTCGCGCATGATCTTCGACAGGCGCTGGTCGGTGTAGTCGAAGTCCCAGGAGTCACGCGAGGCGTTCTGCTGCATCTCGAGCGCGGACGTCGCCACGCCACCCGCGTTCGCGGCCTTGCCGGGTGCGAACGCGACGCCGGCGCCGCGCAGCACCTTGAGCGCCTCGGGGGTGGTGGGCATGTTCGCGCCCTCGGCGACGACCTTGACGCCGTTCTCCACCAGGGTCAGCGCGGCCTTCTCGTCGAGCTCGTTCTGGGTCGCCGACGGGATCGCGACGTCACAGGGGACGTCCCAGATCGAGCCGCCCGCGACGTACTTGGCCGACGTGACGGTGTCGGTGTAGTCACAGATCCGGCCGCGTCGCACCTCCTTGATCTCCTTGAGGAGCTCGAGGTCGATGCCGTTCTCGTCCACGATGTAGCCGGCCGAGTCCGAGCAGGCGACCACGGTGCCGCCGAGCTGGTGCACCTTCTCGATCGCGTAGATCGCGACATTGCCGGAACCGGAGACCACGACCCGGCGCCCCTCGAGGCTCGTACCCGCGGTCTTGAGCATCTCGGCGACGAAGTACGCGGCGCCGTAGCCGGTCGCCTCCTTGCGCACCTGCGAACCGCCCCAGGTCAGGCCCTTGCCGGTGAGCACACCCGACTCGTACGAGTTGTTGAGGCGCTTGTACTGGCCGAACAGGTAGCCGATCTCGCGGCCGCCGACACCGATGTCACCGGCTGGAACGTCCGTGTACTCGCCCACGTGACGGTGCAGCTCGGTCATGAAGGACTGGCAGAAGCGCATGATCTCGGCCTCGGACCGACCCTTGGGGTCGAAGTCCGAGCCGCCCTTGCCGCCGCCGATTGGCAGGCCGGTGAGGGCGTTCTTGAAGATCTGCTCGAAGCCGAGGAACTTCACGATGCCCAGATTGACGCTGGGATGGAAACGCAGGCCGCCCTTGTAGGGACCGAGGACGCTGTTGTACTGGACGCGGAATCCGCGGTTGACGTGCACGTTGCCGTTGTCGTCGGTCCACGGAACCCGGAAGATGATCTGACGCTCGGGCTCGCAGAGACGCTCGATCAGTGCGCCGTCGGCGTAGTTCGGGTGCCGCTCGATGACGACCGTGAGCGATTCGAAGACCTCTGCGACGGCCTGGTGGAATTCAGGCTCACCGGCGTTGCGATGCACGACGTCCTCGAAGTACTTGTCAACTCGCGCACGGACATGCCCACTCACAGCGGCAGCCCTCCTCTTTATCTCACAGGGATGGAGATTAAAGGGAATCACAAGAACTGATCACATATCCACTTTCGAGAAAGTGATATTTCCCGCACGCGAACTGCCCACGAAGTTCGGTCAGCTCCCCACGTAGGCCGCGAGGTGCTCACCGGTGAGCGTGGAACGGGCGGCGACGAGGTCCGCGGGCGTGCCCTCGAAGACGATCCGACCGCCGTCGTGGCCGGCTCCGGGACCGAGATCGATGATCCAGTCGGCGTGCGCCATCACGGCCTGGTGATGTTCGATGACGATGACCGACTTGCCGGAGTCGACGAGGCGGTCGAGCAGGCCGAGCAGGTTCTCGACGTCGGCGAGGTGCAGGCCGGTGGTGGGCTCGTCGAGGATGTAGACGTCGCCGTTCTCCCCCATGTGGGTGGCGAGCTTGAGGCGCTGGCGTTCACCACCGGAGAGCGTGGTCAGCGGCTGACCGATCTTGACGTAGCCGAGCCCGACGTCCGCCAACCGCGCCAGAATCTTGTGGGCGGCGGGCAGTTTCGCGTCGCCGGTGACATTTCCCCCGTCGCTTCGCTCCTGCCCGCCGCCACCGAAGAACGCCTCGGCCTGGGCCACGGACATCCCGAGCACCTCGCTGATGTCCTTGCCGCCGAAGTGGTAGTCCAGCACCTCCGCCTGGAACCGCTTTCCCTCGCACACCTCGCAGGGAGCGGACACGCCGCCCATCATGGCCAGATCGGAGTACACGACGCCGGCGCCGTTGCAGTTGGGGCACGCGCCGTCGGAGTTCGCGCTGAACAGACCGGGCTTGACGCCGTTGACCTTCGCGAACGCCTTCCGGATCGGGTCCAGCAGTCCGGTGTAGGTCGCCGGATTGCTACGCCGGGAACCCTTGATCGCGCCCTGGTCGATCGACACCACGCCGTCCCGCTCGGCCACCGAGCCGCCGATCAGCGAGCTCTTGCCCGAACCCGCCACGCCGGTCACTACCACGAGCACGCCCAGCGGGATGTCGACATCGACGCCGCGCAGATTGTGGGTGTCGGCGCCGCGCACCTCCAATGCACTCGTGGACACCCGCACCGACGGCTTCACCGACGCGCGGTCGTCCAGATGCTTGCCGGTGAGGGTGCCGCTCGACCGCAACTCCTGCACGGTGCCCTCGAAAACGATCTCGCCGCCCTCGGTGCCGGCGCGCGGGCCGAGGTCGACGACGTGGTCGGCGATCACGATCGCCTCCGGCTTGTGCTCCACGACCAGCACGGTGTTGCCCTTGTCCCGCAACTGCAGCAGCAGGTCGTTCATCCGCGCGATGTCGTGCGGATGCAGACCGATCGTCGGCTCGTCGAAGACGTAGGTGACGTCGGTGAGCGAGGAGCCGAGGTGCCGGATCAGCTTCGTCCGCTGTGCCTCCCCGCCCGACAGCGTGCCCGCCGGGCGGTCGAGGCTGAGGTAGCCGAGCCCGATCTCGACGAACGAGTCGAGCGTCTCCCCCAGCGACTTCACCAGCGGCGCAACGCCTTCCTCGTCCACTCCACGCACCCACTCGGCGAGATCGCTGATCTGCATCGCGCATACGTCGGCGATGGACGCGCCGTTGATCTTCGAGGACCGCGCAAGTTCGCTGAGCCGGGTGCCCTCGCAGTCGGGGCAGATCTGGAAGGTGATCGCCCGGTCGACGAACGCCCGGATGTGCGGCTGCATCGCCTCACGGTCCTTGGACAGGAACGACTTCTGGATCTTCGGGATCAGACCCTCGTAGGTGACGTTGACGCCCTCGACCTTGACCTTGGTCGGCTCCTTGTAGAGCAGGTCGCTCAGCTGCTTCTTGGTGAACTTGGCGATCGGCTTGTCGGGATCGAAGAACCCGCAGCCGCGGAAGATGCGGCCGTACCAGCCCTCCATGCTGTAGCCGGGGATCGTCAGCGCGCCCTCGTTGAGCGACTTGCTGTCGTCGTACAGCGCGGTCAGGTCGAAGTCGGAGACCTTGCCCATGCCCTCGCAACGCGGGCACATGCCGCCCGTGATGCTGAAGCTACGGCGCTCCTTCACGGTCCGGCCCGCCTTCTCCACACTGATCGCGCCCGCCCCGCTCACCGAGGCGACGTTGAACGAGAACGCCTGCTGCGAACCGATGTGCGGCTCCCCGAGCCGGCTGAAGAGGATGCGCAGCATCGCGTTCGCGTCGGTGGCGGTACCCACCGTGGACCGCGGGTTGGCGCCCATCCGCTCCTGGTCGACGATGATCGCCGTCGTCAGCCCCTCGAGCACGTCGACGTCGGGCCGCGCCAGCGTCGGCATGAAGCCCTGCACGAAGGCGCTGTAGGTCTCGTTGATCATGCGCTGCGACTCCGCGGCGATGGTCGAGAACACCAGCGAGCTCTTGCCGGAACCCGAGACCCCGGTGAACACCGTCAGCCGACGCTTCGGCAGCTCGACGTCGATGTTCTTGAGGTTGTTCTCGCGCGCGCCGTGCACGCGGATCACGTCGTGGCTGTCGGCGTGGTGCAGGTCGCGCGACTGCGACACACCCCCTCGCTGCGCGCGCCCCGTCGTGCCCGTACTCGTGGCAATGCTCATCGTGTCTCCATGATCGTGGTGCGGGAGGGGGCTGGAGTGAACGGTGACGTTCACGTCGGACCACGCTACGTGCGGCCCGTCACCGGTGCTTCTCGATTCCTGATCGGTCTGGTCACCTGCTTCGTGACGCACGACGGCATCTCCGCGTCGGGCCGCGCCTGGTCCCGGTAGGCGCTGGGCGACATCCCGACCAGTTCGGTGAACCGTGTGCTGAACGTGCCCAGCGACGAACACCCGACCGCGAAACAGACCTCGGTGACGCTGAGGTCGCCGCGACGCAGCAGCGCCATCGCTCGCTCGATACGCCGTGTCATCAGATAGGAGTACGGCGACTCGCCGTAGGCGAGCCGGAACTGGCGGCTGAGATGCCCGGCCGAGATGTGCGCGTCTCGGGCGAGCGCCTCGACGTCCAGCGGTTGCGCGTACTCCCGGTCCATCCGGTCGCGGACGCGGCGCAGCCGCGCCAGATCGCGCAGTTGCTCCTCCGCGGTGGTTCTGCTGGTCACCTCCGCGATCGTGCCACGTCTTCGAGTGCCCTGCGACACGCCGCCCGACCGCCGTTCGCGAGGACGCGAGGAGTGCGCACGACTACCGTGAGAACGAACGTCCACATTGCGGAGGAGCGTGCGCATGAGCGTCCAGTCGGAGCAGTCGCCTCGCCATCGAGTGGTGGTCATCGGATCCGGCTTCGGCGGATTGTTCGCCGCCCAGTCGCTCAAGCGCGCGGACGTGGACGTCACCCTCATCGCCCGCACCACACACCATCTCTTCCAGCCGCTGCTCTACCAGGTGGCCACCGGCATCCTGTCGGTCGGCGACATCGCCCCCGCCACCCGGCTGGTGCTGCGCAAACAGCGCAACGCCGAGGTTCTGCTCGGCGACGTGGTGGACATCGATCTCGAAGCACAGACCGTCACCTCCGAACTCCTCGATCGCACCACCGTCACCGAGTTCGACAGCCTCGTGGTGGCGGCGGGCGCCGGGCAGTCCTATTTCGGTAACGACCGTTTCGCCCGTTACGCGCCCGGCATGAAGACCATCGACGACGCCCTCGAACTGCGCGGCCGGATCCTCGGCGCCTTCGAGGAGGCCGAGCTGTCCGACGACCACGAGGAGCGCACGCGCCTGCTCACCTTCGTCGTCGTCGGGGCCGGCCCCACGGGCGTCGAACTGGCCGGACAGATCGCCGAGTTGGCGAACCGGACCCTCAAGGGCGCGTTCCGCAAGATCGACCCCGGCGAGGCGCGGGTGATCCTGCTCGACGGCGCCCCCGCGGTGCTGCCGGTGTACGGCGGCAAGCTCAGCGCCAACGCGGCGGCCCGGCTGGAGAAGATGGGCGTAGAGATCCAGCTGAACGCGATGGTCACCGACGTCGACGCGGACGGACTCGTCGTCAAGGAGAAGGACGGCACCGAGCGGCGGCTGGACGCGCAGTGCAAGGTGTGGTCGGCGGGGGTGCAGGCCAGCCCGCTGGGCAAGCAGCTGGCCGAGCAGTCCGGCGCCGAGATCGATCGGGCGGGCCGCGTGCACGTCAACCCCGACCTCTCCCTGCCCGGGCACCCGAACGTGTTCGTGATCGGCGACATGATGTCGCTCGACAATCTGCCGGGTCTGGCGCAGGTCGCGATGCAGGGCGGCAAGTACGCCGCCAAGCAGATCAAGGCCACCGTCGCGGGCCAGCCCGTCGACTCGCGTCAGCCTTTCAAGTACTTCGACAAGGGCTCGATGGCGACGATCTCGCGGTTCAGCGCGGTCGCGAAGGTCGGCAAGCTCGAGATCACCGGTTTCATCGGCTGGCTGATGTGGCTGGTCATCCACCTGATGTACCTGGTCGGCTTCCGCAGCAAGTTCTCCACCATCCTGTCCTGGACGGTGACCTTCGTCGGCCGCGGCCGCGCCCAGATGGCCTCGACCGAGCAGCAGGTGTTCGCACGTAACGCCATCGAGCACCTGCAGAGCTACGAACGTGCCAGAGCGGCCGGCCTGATCGGCGACCCGACGGCGGTCGAGACGGGTGAGGAACGCGAGCGGGCCGCGGGCTGACGGGGATCGGTGAGTCCGTGACCGCGCCGCTGCGCGTACTCGTCTACAGCGACGACGCCGACACCCGCAGGCAGGTCGTTCGTGCGCTCGGCACCCGACCGCACCCCGACCTGCCGGACCTCGAGTTCGTCGAGGTCGCGACCGCCCCGATCGTGATCTCCCACCTCGACGCGGGCGGTATCGCCCTGGCCATCCTGGACGGCGAGGCGGTGCCCGCGGGGGGACTCGGGATCGCCAAGCAACTCAAGGACGAGATCGAGGACTGTCCACCGATCCTGGTGCTCACCGGCAGGCCCGACGACGCCTGGCTGGCCAACTGGTCGCGGGCCGAGGCCGCGGTGCCGCACCCGATCGACCCGCTACGGCTGACCGGGCCGGTCGTCTCCCTGCTGCGGGCCCGGCTCGCCGACTGATCGCCGACACCCCCGACAGCGGGAGTCCCTTTGGCGCCGTTGACTCTTCGTCTGCCTGCCGGATGATTTCGGTACGCGACTCGCCCACCGCTCACCCCACCGCGAACGACCTTCGCCGGTAGTCTTGTGCCGTAGCTCACTTCGCTGTCGCGTTCCCCAGGCGAGAGGCGGTGTCGACCGGATGAATCTCTACCTGCCCATTGTGGTGCTCGGGGCGATCGCCGTCGCGTTCGCGATGGTCTCGGTCGTCATCGCGGCGGTCGTGGGACCGAAGCGCTACAACCGCGCCAAGCTCGAGGCGTACGAGTGCGGAATCGAGCCGACGCCGTACCCGCTGGCGACGGGAGGCGAGGCCGGCGGAGCGACCAGGCAATACATCCCGGTCAAGTACTACCTGACCGCGATGCTGTTCATCATCTTCGACATCGAGATCGTCTTCCTCTACCCGTGGGCGGTGCACTTCGACGCGCTCGGCGCATTCGGTCTCGTGGCGATGGCGGTGTTCATATTCAACGTCTCGGTCGCCTACGCGTACGAGTGGCGACGGGGCGGCCTCAGCTGGGACTAGGCGGCCACCGCCGCATCCGATCGAGCGAGAAGGAGCAGAACCGCACATGGGTCTCGAGGAACAGCTACCGAGCGGCTTTCTGCTGAGCACCGTCGAGGGCCTGGCCGGGTACCTGCGCAAGGGGTCGCTCTGGCCGGCGACCTTCGGTCTCGCCTGCTGTGCGATCGAGATGATGGCCACCGGTTCCCCCCGCTACGACATCGCCCGCTTCGGCATGGAGGCCTTCCGTGCCTCGCCCCGCCAAGCCGATCTGATGATCGTGGCGGGGCGGGTCAGCCAGAAGATGGGGCCGGTGCTGCGGCAGGTCTACGACCAGATGGTCGAGCCGAAATGGGTTCTCGCAATGGGCGTGTGTGCCTCCTCCGGCGGCATGTTCAACAACTACGCGATCGTGCAGGGGGTCGACCACCTGGTGCCGGTCGACATCTACCTGCCCGGCTGCCCGCCGCGGCCGGAGATGCTGCTGCACGCGATCCTGAAGCTGCACGAGAAGATCGGGCAGATGCCGTTGGGCGTCAACCGGGAACAGGCCGCGCGGGCGGCCGAGGAGGCGGCACTCGCGGCGACGCCCACCATCCAACTCGGCGCACCGGGCCGCTCCGGAGGCTCCGCTCTCGGCGCACCGGGTCGCTCCGCAGGCTCCGCTCTCGGGGGCCCGCTCCGATGACCACGGATCGGGGAATGTTCGGGGTGCACGGCACCGGCGACACGTCCGGGTACGGTCGCCTCGTTCGTCCGGTCCCGTTGCCGGGCAATGCAACCCGCCCGTTCGGCGGATACTTCGACGAGATCGCGGACGATCTCGCGGCGGCCCTCGCCGACGACGGCACCAGCTTCGACGAGGCGATCGAACAGGTCGTCGTCTTCCGGGGCGAACTGACCCTGCACGTGCGGCGCGAGGCGCTGCCGCGGGTCGCCCGCCTGCTCCGCGACGACCCGGACCTCCGGTTCGAGCTGTGCCTCGGCGTCAGCGGGGTGCACTACCTGCCGGATTCCGGCCGCGAACTGCACGCGGTCTACCCGCTGACGTCGATCACCCACAATCGCCGAATCCGACTCGAAGTCTCGGTTCCGGACGCCGACCCGCACATCCCGTCGTTGGTCGGGGTGTACCCGACCAACGACTGGCACGAACGCGAGACGTACGACTTCTTCGGCATCGTCTTCGACGGCCACCCGGCGCTCACCCGGATCGAGATGCCCGACGACTGGGTCGGCCACCCGCAACGCAAGGACTACCCGCTCGGGGGCATCCCGGTCGAGTACAAGGGCGCGCAGATACCGCCGCCCGACGAGCGGAGGTCGTACACCTGATGCCAGATCTCGTCACCACAGGAGCCTCGTCCGAGGAGCGACCGACGACGACCGTCACGGTCACCGGTCAGGACTGGGAGGCGATACCCGGTGCCGTCTCCGGCGAGGAACGCATCGTCGTCAACATGGGACCCCAGCACCCCTCCACACACGGTGTGCTGCGCCTGATCCTGGAGATCGAGGGCGAGACCGTGACCGAGGCCCGCTGCGGAATCGGCTACCTGCACACCGGGATCGAGAAGAACCTGGAGTACCGCAACTGGACTCAGGGGGTCACCTTCGTCACCCGGATGGACTACCTCGCACCCTTCTTCAACGAGACCGCCTACTGCCTCGGGGTCGAGAAGCTGCTCGACATCACCGACCAGGTCCCCGAACGCGCGAGCGTCGTGCGGGTGCTGCTGATGGAACTCAACCGCATCTCGTCCCACCTGGTGGCGCTCGGCACCGGCGGCATGGAACTGGGCGCCGTCACCGCGATGCTCTTCGGGTTCCGGGAACGCGAACTGGTGCTGGACGTGTTCGAGATGATCACCGGCCTGCGGATGAACCACGCCTACGTCAGGCCCGGCGGTCTGTCGCAGGACCTGCCGGACGGCGCGGTCGAGAAGGTGCGCGAACTGCTCGAGATCATGCCGAAACGACTGCGCGACCTCGAGTCGATGCTCAACGAGAACCCGATCTGGAAGGGCCGCACCGTCGGCATCGGCAGTCTCGACCTGACCGGCTGCATGGCGCTCGGGGTCACCGGCCCGGTCCTGCGGGCCACCGGCCTGCCGTACGACATTCGCAAGTCGCAGCCGTACTGCGGTTACGAGAACTACGAGTTCGACGTCGTCACCGACACCGGCGGCGACTGCTACGGCCGCTACCGGATCCGGGTCGAGGAGATGACGCAGTCGCTGGGGATCGTCGAGCAGTGCCTGGACCGGCTGCGGCCCGGACCGATCATGGTCGAGGACAAGAAGATCGCCTGGCCGGCCGACCTGACCCTCGGGCCCGACGGGCTCGGCAACTCCGCGGACCACGTGCGCGACATCATGGGCTCCTCCATGGAGGGGCTGATCCACCACTTCAAGCTGGTCACCGAGGGGATCCGGGTGCCCGCCGGGCAGGTGTACGTGTCGGTCGAGTCGCCCCGCGGCGAGCTGGGGGTGCACATGGTCAGCGACGGCGGAACACGCCCCTACCGGGTGCACTTCCGCGACCCCTCGTTCACCAACCTGCAGGCCGTCGCCGCCATGTGCGAGGGCGGCATGGTCGCGGACGTGATCGCATCCGTCGCGAGTATCGACCCGGTCATGGGCGGAGTGGACCGATGAGCGACCAGCGCGTGTTCGTCGAATTCGGCCGCAGGCCCGGCGAGCCGGGACTGCTGGTGAAACCCGGTGCCCGGCAGTCGTATCCGGCCGAGGTGCGCGCCCGCCTCGAGATCGACGCCAAGGCGATCGTGGGCCGCTACCCCAACTCCCGGTCCGCGCTGCTCCCCCTGCTGCACCTGGTCCAGTCCGAGGACGGGTACATCACCCCCGCGGGCGTCGAATTCTGCGCGGGCACACTCGGACTCACCGGTGCCGAGGTCGCCGCGGTGGCCACCTTCTACTCGATGTACCGCCGCGACCCGACCGGGGAGTACCACGTCGGGGTCTGCACCAACGCCCTGTGCGCCACCATGGGCGGCGACGCCATCCTCGCGGCACTCGAGCAGCACCTCGGCATCGGCCCCGGCGAGACCACCGCCGACGGCCGGGTCACCGTCGAGCGCATCGAGTGCAACGCGGCCTGCGACTACGCCCCGGCGATGACGGTCAACTGGGAGTTCTTCGACAACCAGACACCGGAGTCGGCGACGGCGATCGTGGACGCGCTGCGCGCCGGCGAGCAGGTCACACCCACCCGGGGCGCGCCGCTGTGCACGTTCCGCGAGACCGCGCGGATCCTCGCCGGGTTCCCCGACGAGCGCCCCGGCGCGCTCGAATCGACCGGCGGCGCCGGCGAAGCGACGCTGGCGGGACTGCGCGTCGCCCGCACGCTCGGCGCGGAGTCGTCGCTCACCCCCGTGCTGAGCCGGCACTGGGACGAACCCGAGTCCTGGACCCTGGCCACGTACCTACGGCACGAGGGATACCAGGCGCTGCGCACGGCACTGGCGACGGACCCGGACCAGATCATCGCGACGGTCAAGGACGCCGGCCTGCGCGGGCGCGGCGGCGCCGGCTTCCCCACCGGCACCAAGTGGTCGTTCATTCCCCAAGGTGACGACCGTCCGCACTATCTGGTGGTCAACGCCGACGAGTCCGAGCCGGGCACCTGCAAGGACATGCCGCTGATGCTGGCGACGCCGCACGCGCTGATCGAGGGCGCGATCATCGCCGCGTACGCGATCAGGGCCCAGCACGCGTTCATCTACCTGCGCGGGGAGGTCGTGCCGGTGCTGCGCCGCCTGCAGGCCGCGGTCGCGGAGGCGTACCGGGCCGGGTACCTCGGCCGCGACATCCTCGGATCGGGGTACGACCTCGACCTGGTGGTGCACGCCGGCGCGGGGGCATACATCTGCGGCGAGGAGACCGCGCTGCTCGACTCGCTCGAGGGCAGGCGCGGACAGCCCCGACTACGCCCGCCGTTCCCCGCGGTGGCGGGCCTGTACGCCGCGCCCACCGTCGTCAACAACGTCGAGTCGATTGCGAGCGTGCCGCCGATCATCCGGGGTGGCGTCGACTGGTTCCGGTCGATGGGCACCGTCGAGTCCCCCGGATTCACGCTGTACTCGCTGTCCGGCCACGTCACCACCCCGGGACAGTACGAGGCGCCACTGGGCATCACGCTGCGGGAACTGCTCGGCTACGCGGGCGGGGTCCGCGCCGGCCACCGGTTGAAGTTCTGGACGCCCGGCGGCTCGTCGACCCCGATCCTGACCGAGGAGCACCTCGACGTCCCGCTCGACTACGAGCACGTCGCGGGAGCCGGCTCGATGCTCGGCACGAAGGCCCTGCAGATCTTCGACGAGACGACCTGCGTCGTCCGAACCGTGTTGCGCTGGAGCGAGTTCTACGCGCACGAGTCCTGCGGCAAGTGCACGCCGTGCCGCGAGGGGACGTACTGGCTGGTGCAGATCCTCGACCGGCTCGAGCGCGGCGAGGGCAGCGAGCAGGACCTGGAGAAATTGCTCGACGTCTCCGACAACATCTTCGGCCGGGCGTTCTGCGCGCTCGGCGACGGCGCGGTCAGCCCGATCACGTCCTCCGTCAAGTACTTTCGTGAGGAGTACCTGGCACACGTCGAGTCGGGCGGATGCCCGTTCGACCCGCACGAGTCCACGCTCACGGCCCAGCGCCGCACCGCAGGGGGTGACCGATGACGACCGTCACCGACAGCGACGCGACGGGCCTGCCCGCCCCCGAGGACCTGGTGACCCTGTCCATCGACGGCGTCGAGGTCGCCGTGCCGAAGGGGACCCTGGTGATCCGGGCCGCCGAACTGGTCGGCATCCAGATCCCCCGATTCTGCGACCACCCGTTGCTCGCCCCCGTCGGCGCGTGCCGCCAGTGCCTGGTGGAGGTGGAGGGCCAGCGCAAGCCGCTCGCCTCGTGTACGACGACGGTCGGCGAGGGGATGGTCGTGCACACCCAGCTCACCTCCCCGGTGGCGGACAAGGCCCAGCGGGGTGTGATGGAACTGCTGCTCATCAACCACCCGCTGGACTGTCCCGTGTGCGACAAGGGCGGCGAGTGCCCCCTGCAGAACCAGGCCATGTCCAACGGTCGCGCCGAGTCCCGCTTCCACGGCGTCAAACGCACCTTCCCCAAACCGATCCCCCTGTCCAGCGAGGTGCTGCTCGATCGCGAGCGGTGCGTGCTGTGCGCCCGGTGCACCCGCTTCTCCCAGCAGATCGCGGGCGACCCGTTCATCGAGCTGATCGAGCGCGGGGCGCTGCAGCAGGTCGGCATCTACGCGAAGGAGCCTTTCGAGTCGTACTTCTCGGGCAACACCGTGCAGATCTGCCCGGTGGGGGCGCTCACCGGGGCGTCCTACCGGTTCCGGGCGCGACCGTTCGACCTGGTGTCGAGCCCCAGCGTGTGCGAGCACTGCGCCAGCGGATGCGCGCAACGCACCGATCACCGGCGCGGCACCGTGCTGCGCCGGCTCGCCGGCGACGATCCCGAGGTCAACGAGGAGTGGAACTGCGACAAGGGGCGGTGGGCGTTCACCTACGCCACCCAGCCGGACCGGATCACCGAGCCGATGATCCGCGACGCGAGCGGCACCCTGGTGGCGGCGTCCTGGTCGGAGGCGCTGACGGTCGCCGCGCGCGGGCTGGCCGCCGCGCACGGACGAGCCGGCGTGCTGGTCGGCGGCCGGTGCACCCTGGAGGACGCCTACTCCTACGCGAAGTTCACGCGAGTCGCACTGGGCACCAACGACATCGACTTCCGCGTCCGGGACCACTCGCAGGAGGAGGCGGACTTCCTGGCCGCCCGGGTGGCCGGCCGCGGCCCGGTGGACGGTGTCAGCTACACGGACCTCGAGTCGGCGCCGGCCGTGCTGCTGGTCGGGTTCGAGCCGGAGGAGGAGTCACCGATCGTCTTCCTGCGCCTGCGCAAGGCGGTGCGCCGCGGCGCCCTGAAGGTGCTGGCCGTCGCCCCGTACGCGAGCACCGGGCTGACCAAACTGTCGGGGACTCTCCTGCAGGCGGTCCCGGGACACGAGTCCGCCGTCCTCGACTCCCTGCACGACTCCGACCTGCTGGGAAGCCCGGGTGCGGTGATCCTGGTCGGCGAGCGACTCGCGGCGGCACCGGGCGCGCTGTCGTCCGCGGCCGCGCTGGCCGACGCGACGGGGGCCCGGCTCGCGTGGATACCGCGGCGCGCCGGTGAACGCGGGGCGATCGAGGCGGGCGCCGCGGCGAACCTGCTCCCCGGCGGCCGGCCCGCCCGCGACCCCGCGGCCCGCGCCGAGGTCGCCGAGGCGTGGGGTCTGACGGGCCTGCCCGAGGGCCCCGGCCGCGACACGACCGGCATTCTCGAGGCCACGCGGGACCGTGACATCGCCGCGCTGGTCGTCGGCGGCGTCGAGATCGACGACCTGCCCGACTCGCAGTTGGCGGCGGACGCGCTCGACGCCGCGGAATTCGTTGTCAGCCTGGAGATTCGCCACAGTGCGGTCACCGAGGTCGCGGACGTGGTGCTGCCGGCGGCACCCGTGGCCGAGAAGCCCGGCATCTTCCTGGACTGGGAGGGCCGTCAACGCCCGTTCGCCGCGGCGCTGCGCGGCACCGGTTCGATGCCCGACCAGCGGGTGCTCGACGCGCTCGCCGAGGCGATGGGCGCCCGGCTGGGACTGCCCGATGCCGCCGCCGCGCGGACCGAACTCACCGGACTCGGCCCGTGGCACGGCGAGGTCCCCGCGACGCCCACGGTCGGCGCGGCGCCGACGCGGTCGCCGGGACCCGGCGAGGCGATCCTCGCCGGCTGGCGAATGCTGTTGGACTCCGGCCGGATGCAGGACGGGGAGCCGCAGTTGGCAGGCACGGCCCGGCGACCGGTACTGCGCCTGTCGGCCGTCACCGCCGCCGAGATCGACGCCGGTGACGGCGATCTGGTGACGGTCAGCACCGACCGCGGCGCGATCACCCTGCCGCTGACGATCACCGACTTGCCCGATCGGGTGGTGTGGCTGCCGCTGAACTCCCCCGGCTCCCAGGTGCACCGGCACCTGGCCGCGACGGCAGGCGACGTGGTGGGGATCCAGCTGTACGAGAGGCGAACCGACGACGACGCGGACGGCGGGGACTGCCGATGACCGCCTACACCGACCTGTCCGCCTTCGGTCACGACCCGTGGTGGCTGATCCTGCTCAAGGCCCTCGCGATCTTCGTCTTCCTCATGCTGACCGCCACCGCGATGGTCTACCTCGAACGCAAGATCATGGCGCGGATGCAGATGCGGATCGGCCCGAACCGGGTGGGCCCACGCGGCATGCTGCAGAGCATCGCCGACGGCGTCAAACTCGCGCTCAAGGAGGACATCGTCCCGCGGGCCGTGGACAAGCCGATCTACATCCTCGCGCCGGTGATCGCCGCGGCGCCCGCGTTCATGGCGTTCGCCGTCATCCCGTTCGGTCCGGAGGTCTCGATCCTCGGGACGCGGACCCCCCTGCAACTGACCGACCTGCACGTCGCCGTCCTGTACGTTCTCGCGGTCGCCTCCGTCGGGGTGTACGGCATCGTCCTGGCCGGCTGGTCGTCCGGCTCGACCTATCCCCTGCTCGGCGGGCTGCGGTCGACCGCCCAGGTCATCTCCTACGAGATCGCGATGGGCCTGTCGTTCGCCGCGGTCTTCCTCGACTCCGGCACCATGTCCACCTCCGGCATCGTGGCCGCCCAGGAGGGCAACTGGTACGTCTTCCTGCTGCTGCCCTCGTTCCTGATCTATCTCACCTCGATGGTCGGCGAGACGAACCGAGCCCCGTTCGATCTCCCCGAGGCCGAGGGCGAGTTGGTCGGCGGCTTCCACACCGAGTACTCCTCGCTCAAGTTCGCCATGTTCATGCTCGCCGAGTACGTGAACATGGTGACGGTGTCCGCACTGGCCACCACGCTCTTCCTCGGCGGCTGGCATGCACCGTGGCCGCTGAACATGTGGTCGGGCGCGAACTCCGGCTGGTGGCCGCTGCTGTGGTTCGTGGCGAAGGTGTGGATCTTCATGTTCGTGTTCGTCTGGCTGCGGGCGACGCTGCCGCGGCTGCGCTACGACCAGTTCATGAAGCTGGGCTGGAAGGTGCTCATCCCGGCCTCGTTGCTGTGGGTCATGGTGGTCGCCACGGTCCGCGAACTCAGCGAGACGGTCGACCAGTTCCGGGTGACGACCACGGTCGTCGGCGTGGCGGCCGTCGTGGCCGCGGCGGCCTCGCTGCTGTGGGCGCTGCTGCGCCGCCGCTCCGTCCGCCCCGAATCCGCTCCCCCACCAGGCCCGTTCGAACCGATGGCGGGAGGGTTCCCGGTGCCGCCGCTGCCGGGACAGACCCCACCGGGCCGTCGCCGAGCCCTGGTCCCGGCCGCCGCCCGCGCCGAGACCCCCGTCCACGAGACTCAGGAGGGCAGCGATGCCGCAGCGCACTGACTCCCCGCCCAGCAGGTCCCCGGGCTTCGCCCGCCGGCTACTCGCCCCGCTCGGGGGCTTCGGTGTGACCCTGGCGACGATGTTCAAGAAACCCGCCACCGAGTCGTACCCCGAGCAGAAGACACCGACGGCGCGGCGCTACCACGGCAGGCACCAGCTCAACCGCTACCCGGACGGGCTCGAGAAGTGCATCGGCTGCGAGCTGTGCGCGTGGGCGTGCCCCGCCGACGCCATCTACGTCGAGGGCGCGGACAACACCGACGACGAACGCTATTCGCCCGGTGAGCGTTACGGTCGCGTCTACCAGATCAACTACCTGCGGTGCATCGGCTGCGGACTGTGCATCGAGGCCTGTCCGACGCGGGCACTGACCATGACCAACGAGTACGAGATGGCCGACGACAACCGGGCCGACCTGATCTTCGACAAGGACCGGCTGCTGGCGCCGCTCGAACCGGGGATGGAGGCGGCGCCGCACCCGATGCGTCCGGGGACCACCGCGCAGGACTACTACGGCGGAGGTCCGGTCCGGTGAACCACGACGCCGCGACCGGACTGCTCGCCGAGGCCTTCACGAGGACGTCGACGGTCGAGGGGGTGCAGTTCTGGATTCTCGCCACGCTCGCGGTGATCGGCGCCATCGGCGTGGTGAGCGCGACCAAGGCCGTCTACTCGGCGATCTTCCTCGCGACCACGATGATCATCCTCGCCGTCTTCTACATCGCCCAGGGGGCCGTGTTTCTCGGCGTCGTCCAGGTCGTCGTGTACACCGGCGCGGTCATGATGCTCTTCCTGTTCGTCCTCATGCTCGTGGGCGTCGACTCCTCCGAGTCGCTGGTGGAGACGATCCGCGGGCAGCGGGTCGCCGCGGTGGTGGTGGGCATCGGATTCGGGACCCTGCTGATCGCGGGACTCGGCAACGCCTTCACCACCAGGTCCGAGGCCTCGGGCGGCTACGTCGGGCTCGACCGGGCGAACGCCGGCGGCAACGTCCCCGCCCTCGCCGATCTGATCTTCGTCCGCTACGTGTGGGCCTTCGAGCTCACCGGCGCGCTGCTCATCACCGCGACGATCGGCGCGATGGTACTGGCACACCGGGAGCGGTTCGAGCCGCGCCGGACCCAGCGGCAGATGGCGCAGGACCGGGTTCGCGAGGGGGTCCAGGTCCCGCCGTTGCCCAGCCCCGGCGTGTACGCCCGGCACAACGCGGTACACCTACCCGCGCTGCTGCCGGACGGCACCGCCGCCCAGTCGTCGGTGAGCGCGGTCCTGCAACGCCGCCGCGCCCACGACGACGCGGGTCCGGCGGCCCGCGAATCCCGCGCCACCCCGGCCGATCCCGGACCGGACGACCACGGCTCACCGGACGACCAAGGAGGGGACGGGACGCGATGAACCCCGACAACTACCTGTACCTGTCCGCGTTGCTCTTCTCCATCGGCGCGGGTGGTGTCCTGATCCGCCGCAACGCGATCGTGGTGTTCATGTGCATCGAGTTGATGCTCAACGCGTCGAATCTCGCCTTCGTGACGTTCGCGCGGATGCACGGAACCCTCGACGGGCAGATATTCGCGTTCTTCACGATGGTGGTCGCCGCCGCCGAGGTCGTCGTCGGCCTGGCGATCATCATGGCCATGTTCCGTTCCCGCCGTTCGGCTTCGGTCGACGACGCCAACCTGCTGAAGTACTGACATGAGCGGGGGGATCTGGCTGCTGCCGGCACTGCCGCTGCTCGGTGCCACCGTGCTGCTGCTCGGGGGAAGGCGCACCGACCGCTGGGGCCACCTGCTCGGCTGCGCCGCCGCGCTGGCCTCGTTCGTGGTGGGGGTGGCGATGTTCGTCGGCATGCTCGGCCGCCCCAACGCCGACCGCGCGCTGCACGAGACCCTCTACAGCTGGGTCCCGGTCGGCGCGTTGCAGATCGACTTCGGCCTGCAACTCGACCAGCTGTCGATGTGCTTCGTCCTGCTCATCACGGGGGTCGGCTCGCTGATCCACGTCTACTCGGTCGGCTACATGAGCCACGACCCCGAACGCAGGCGATTCTTCGCGTACCTCAACCTGTTTCTCGCCGCGATGCTGCTGCTCGTGCTCGCGGACAACTTCCTCGGTCTCTACGTCGGGTGGGAGGGTGTCGGCCTCGCCTCCTACCTGCTCATCGGATTCTGGCAGTACAAGCCGACCGCGGCCACCGCCGCGAAGAAGGCGTTCGTCGTCAACCGGGTCGGCGACATCGGCCTGATCGTCGCGCTGATGATCATGTTCGCGACCTTCGGATCCGTCGACTTCGCAGGTGTTTTCGGCGCCGCCCCGGCGGCGAGCGAGGCCACCACCACCGCGATCGGGTTGATGTTGCTGCTCGCGGCGTGCGGCAAGTCGGCACAGGTGCCGCTGCAGTCCTGGCTGGGCGACGCGATGGAGGGTCCGACTCCGGTCTCGGCCCTGATCCACGCCGCGACGATGGTGACCGCGGGCGTGTACCTCATCGTGCGGTCCAATCCGATCTTCGACCTGGCGCCGGGCGCGCAGCTGGCGGTGGTGATCGTCGGCGCGGTGACCCTGCTGTTCGGCGCGATCATCGGCTGCGCCAAGGACGACATCAAGAAGGCGCTGGCGGCGTCGACTATGAGCCAGATCGGCTACATGGTTCTCGCCGCGGGCCTCGGACCCGCCGGCTACACCTTCGCGATCATGCTGCTGCTCAGTCACGGCTTCTTCAAGGCCGGCCTGTTCCTCGGGGCGGGCTCGGTGATGCACGGCATGAACGACGAGACCGACATGCGCCGCTACGGCGGGCTGCGCACCGTCATGCCGGTCACGTTCGTCACGTTCGGCCTGGGATACCTTGCCATCATAGGGATTCCGCCGTTCTCCGGGTTCTTCGCCAAGGACAAGATCATCGAGGTGGCGTTCGACGCGGGCGGTGTGAAGGGTGTCATCCTCGGCGTGGCTGCACTGCTCGGCGCCGGGATCACGGCGTTCTACATGACCCGGGTGATGCTGATGACGTTCTTCGGGCAGCGGCGCTGGCGTACGGACGAGCCGCCCCAGCCGCACGAGTCGCCCGGTGTGATGACCGTACCGATGATCCTGCTCGCGGTGGGATCGGTGGCCGCGGGAGCGGTCTTCACCGCCGGCTCCTCGCTCGAGCACTGGCTCGAGCCCGTGGTCGGCGCGCACGCCCCGAGCGAGGCCGTCCTGCCCGCCTGGGTGCTGACCGCGCTCACGCTCGGTGTCGTGCTCGTCGGCGTCGCGGTCGCCTACCGGCAGTACGGCACCGCGCCGATTCCGGAGGAGGCGCCGGTCGCGGTCTCGGCGTTGACCGTCGCGGCGCGCCAGGATCTGTACGGAGATGCGGTCAACGAGGCGGTGTTCATGCGTTCTGGCCAGTACCTGACCCGGCTGCTCGGGTTCGTCGACAGCAGGGGCGTCGACGGCGCGGTGGGCGGGGTCGCCGCGCTGGTCGCGGGCACCTCGAATCGCCTCCGGCGCATGCAGACCGGCTTCGTCCGGTCCTACGCCCTGTACATGTTCACGGGGGCCGCGCTGGTCGTCGCGGCCATGGTCTTGGTGGGGGTCCGGTGAACGACTTTCCCTGGCTGACCGCATTGTGGGTGGTGCCGCTGGTCGGGGCCGCCCTGGTGCTGCTGGTGCCCGCGGGCGCACGCCGGATCGCGAAGGTGGTCGCGCTGGCGACCTCGCTCGTGGTGCTCGCCCTGGTGGTGGTGCTGGCGCTGCGGTTCGACCCGTCGGGTGCGCAGTACCAGTTCGTCGAATCGCACGCCTGGATACCGGCTTTCGGCACCCGCTACACCCTCGGGCTGGACGGCATCGCGCTGGTCCTGGTCGCGTTGACGGCGGTCCTGCTGCCGCTGCTGATCCTCGCCGGCTGGAATGACGCGGAACGAGGAGACGACCGGACCACGGGGCAGGTGCGCACGACCCACACCTACCTGGCGTTGTTCCTGATCGTCGAGTCGATGGTGATCGTGTCGTTCGCGGCGCTCGACATCCTGCTGTTCTACGTCTTCTTCGAGGTGATGCTCGTTCCGATGTACTTCCTCGTCGGCGGGTTCGGCGCGGATCGCGCCCGCCGGGCCCGTGCCGCGGTGAAGTTCCTGCTGTACAACCTCTTCGGCGGCCTGGTCATGCTGGCCGCGGTCATCGGGCTGTACGTCGTCACGGCGGGGCCGGGCAGTCCGTTCGACTCGGGCACCTTCGACTTCCGCGAGATCGTCGCCGCGGTCTCCTCCGGCACGCTCACGATCGACTCCGGGGTGGCGAAGGCGCTGTTCCTGGGCTTCATGTTCGCCTTCGCGGTCAAGGCGCCGCTGTGGCCGCTGCACAGCTGGCTCCCCGACGCGGCCGTGGAATCCACTCCGGCGACGGCGGTCCTCATGATGGCCGTCGTCGACAAGGTGGGCACCTTCGCGATGCTGCGGTACTGCCTGCAGCTGTTCCCGGACGCGTCGAGGTACTTCGCGCCACTGGTCGTGACCCTTGCGGTGATCGGCATCGTCTACGGCGCCGTGCTGGCCATCGCCCAGGCCGACATGATGCGGCTGATCTCGTTCACCTCGATCTCGCACTTCGGTTTCATCGTCCTCGGCATCTTCGCGCTGACCAGTCAGGCACAGGCCGGATCCGTGCTGTACATGGTCAATCACGGCATCTCCACCGCGGCGCTGTTCCTGGTGGCCGGGTTCCTGGTGTCCCGGCGCGGCAGCCGGCTCATCGCCGACTACGGCGGTGTGCAGAAGGTCGCGCCGATGCTGGCGGGCACGTTCCTGGTCGCCGGCCTGGCCACCCTCTCCCTGCCCGGGCTGGCGCCGTTCGTCAGCGAGTTCCTGGTCCTGATCGGCACGTTCACCCGCTACCCCGTCGCCGCGGTGGTCGCGACGAGTGCGCTGGTGCTCGCGGCGATCTACGTGTTGTGGATGTACCAGCGGACGATGACGGGCCCGGTGACGACGGGCAACGAGAAGCTCACCGACCTGGTACCGCGGGAGATCGCGGTGCTCGCCCCGCTGATTGCCCTGCTGATCCTGCTCGGTTTCTACCCCAAGCCGGTCCTGGACGTGATCAACCCCGCGGTGACCGCGACCCTGACAACCATCGGGGAGCAGGACCCCGCACCGACGGTGCCGCAGGGGTTGTCCGCCACCGGCCGTCTCGGCGACGACGTTCACGGAGGTGCGTACCGGTGAATACCGCGACCCTGCCCACGCCGTCGATCGAGTACGGCCTGCTCTCCCCGATGCTGATCGTGTTCGGCGCCGCCGTCCTCGGGGTGCTCGTCGAGGCGTTCGCGCCCCGACGCGGCCGCTACCCGAGCCATCTGGTGATCAGCCTCGCCGGGCTGGTCGCCGCCTTCGTCGCGGTGATCGTTCTTGCGGCGCACCTGCATTCGTCCGGAACGGCCGGGCATTCCGCGGTGATGGGGTCGGTGGCCGTCGACGGTCCGACCCTGTTCCTGCAGGGGACGATCCTGCTGGTCGCGATCGCGTCGATCCTGCTCGTCGCCGAGCGTGGCGTCGAGGCCGGCGCGGACGCCCCGAGCCGGGCCGACACGTTCGCTCCGCGCGCCTCCGCGCTGCCCGGCAGTATCGCCGAACGCGAGGCCACGAAAGTCGGTGTGGCACAGACGGAGGTGTTCCCGCTCGTCCTGCTCGCGGTCGGTGGCATGCTGCTCTTCCCGGCCTCCGACGACCTGCTGACCATGTTCGTGGCGCTCGAGGTGCTCTCGTTGCCGCTGTACCTGTTGTGCGGGTTGGCCCGGCGCCGGCGACTGCTGTCCCAGGAATCGGCGATGAAGTACTTCCTGCTCGGCGCGTTCTCCTCGGCGTTCTTCCTCTACGGCGTCGCGCTGCTCTACGGCTACGCCGGCACGGTGCGGCTCGGCGGCATCGGCGACGTGGTCGCGGCCCACGCGGAGGCCGACAACGCGCTCCTGATCGGCGTCGCCCTGCTCTCGGTCGGCCTGCTGTTCAAGGTGGGTGCGGTGCCGTTCCATTCGTGGATCCCCGACGTGTACCAGGGCGCCCCGACCTCGGTCACCGCGTTCATGGCGTCGGCGACGAAGATCGCCGCGTTCGGTGCGCTGCTGCGGGTGTTCTACGTGGCGCTGCCCGACCTCCAGCAGGACTGGCGGCCGGTGCTGTGGGCGGTGGCCATCGCGACCATGGTGGTCGGCTCGGTCGCGGCGGTGACCCAGACCGACGTCAAACGGATGCTCGCGTACTCCTCGATCGCGCACGCCGGGTTCATCCTCACCGGTCTGATCGCCGGGAACCGGGCGGGGCTGTCGGCGACGATGTTCTACCTGCTGGCATACGGATTCAGCACACTCGGCGCGTTCGCGATCGTCGGCCTGGTGCGCGACGCGGGCGGCGAGGCCACCGACATGTCCCGGTGGGCCGGGCTCGGACGCCGCTCGCCGGTGGTGGCGACGGTGTTCGCGCTCTTCCTGCTCGCGTTCGCGGGCATCCCGCTGACGAGCGGGTTCGTCGCCAAGTTCGCGGTGTTCCAGGCCGCGGCGTCCGGCGGGGCGGTGCCGCTGGTGCTGGTCGGCGTGGTGTGCAGTGCGATCGCCGCGTTCTTCTACGTGCGGGTGATCGTGCTGATGTTCTTCACCGAGGCGCCCAGCGATCCGCCCACCGTCGTGGTGCCGAGTGTGCTGACCGCGGCGGCGATCGTCGTCAGTGCGGCGGTGACGGTGATCCTCGGAATCGCGCCGCAGCCGGTGCTGGACCTGGCGGACCGGGCGGCCGAGTTCCTGCGGTGAGGCGATCCCGGCCCTCCGCTACCGCCTGGTCAGGATACCGAAGGGAAGGTGCGGCGGTCGTGTCGAACACCTCGTCTCCACCGCGGGGATCGCCGCCAGTGCCCTTCCTGACCCGACGCCGGATCGGCGCAGCCGCGAACGAACGTAGCTACACAGAGGTGATCGGGCTCGAGGTCGGCATGCTGACCAGTTCGTGGCTACAGCAGACCCAGCCGTTGCAGATCGGCGATGTACTTGTCGATCAGTTCCTCGGTGAGGTGCGGCACGTCCTTGTCGGTGCCGATACCGGCGGATTGCACTGCATCACGGAACTTTTCGGCGGGCGCGTGCACGCCGGGCGATGACGGCCGCGCGTAGGCGTGGAGTAGCGGCAGCACGGAATGTTGACGAATGTCCTCCGGCAGCGCCTCGAGTGCCACCTTGAATCGGGCGAACCAGTCGTCGTAGTCGTCGATCCGGTCGATCGTGTGACCTTCCGCGACGAGCCAATCGACGAACTGATCCAGGGAGATGCCGTCGTCGTGCGTGTTGAGCACGTTGTAGGTGTGGAAGCCCCGGTCGAGCTGTCCACCGAGCGTGGTGATCGCCTCGGCGGTGAAGTCGGCGGGAAGCCCGTCGTAGTGGGCGCGTTGCGGGTTGCCGCTGTCGTCGAGTCGATAGAAGGAGCGCGGCGCCAGTCCGGTGACGACCACGCTCAGGATCAGGCGGGTGAACACGTCGGGCACGTTGAGCTGACCGGTGAAGCGGCTGTGCGCGAGGATCATGTCCGAGCGAAATACGGCCACCGGAAGCCCACACAGGTCGTTCGCCTCGCGCAACAGCACCTCCCCCGCCCACTTGCTCGTCGCATAGCCGCCCGCGTAGGTCTCGCTCAGGGAACGGGACGCGCTGGCCGCGCGCACGTCCGTGTCCTCCCCGACGAAGGTGCCGTCGGGCAGGGCAGTCACGGCCACCGTCGAGATGTAGTTCACCGGCTTGAGCCGAGCGCTGACGGCAAGCTTGACGATTTCGGCGGTTCCCACCACGTTGGGACCGAACAGTTGACTGTAGGGCAACACGTGGTTGACCATCGCCGCGGAGTGCACCACCAGGTCAACCGACCGTGCCAGCCGATCCCAGGCCATTGCATCGAGTCCCATGTTCGCCGCACCGACGTCCCCGACCAGGACCTCCAGATGTTTGCCTGCCAGTGCACCGAACTCCGCGGACAACTGCGCATCGCCGCTGTCGACGGCGGCGTCGATTCGTTGTCGGGCAGCGGCCCGGTCGGCGCCGCGAGCGAGACAGATCAGGGTCCCGCCGACCGGCGCGAGCCGTTCGAGCCAGTTCAGGCACAGGAAGCGTCCGAGGTAGCCGTTGGCCCCCGTGAGCAGGACCGTGCCGATCGAACCCGACGGCGCCGGAAGTGTCGTGGCCGCGGCCAGGGTGTCGGCGTCGAGGAACTTGTCCAGCGTCAGGTCGGTCGCGCTGGCGGCGGTGGCATCGCGGCCGTGCACCGAGGCGAACGTAGGCCTCATGGAGGCCGAGTCACGCTCCCCGTCGACATGGTGGGCGATCGTGGTCAGGGTGGCGGTGGGGCTGACGATCGTCTGCACCGGCACGTCGACGTGGAAGATCTCCTCGAGCAGCGTGGCGAAGGCGAACGCGGACAGTGAGTCGCCGCCGAGGTCGGCGAACCGGACGGACTCGGCCCCGGCAGGCAGTTCCGACGGCGGGATGCCGAGGGTGGCCGCCGCGGCCCGGTGCACGGTCTCGCGCGTCGGCAGTTCACCGGCCGACGCGCGCAGGTCCGCGAGATGGTCGTCCTGGCCGGCCGCGATGTCGGCATACATTGCCTCGAGCCGCTGGCCGTAGCGCGCCTTGAGTGCTGGGCGTAGCAGCTTGCCCACCCCGGACAGCAGGCCCCCTTCACGGGTGAACGGTTCGGGTTCGAGCAGGAAGTCCCTGGGGACCTCCCACGCGTTGCGGTCTGTGGCCGCGGCGATCTGCTGCAGCGATTCCGCGATCAGCGTGTTGGCGTCACCGTCGCCGATTGCGTCGAGGTTCGGCACGATCACGGCGAGCAGGAACGGTTGCTCGCTGCTGCCGTAGAGATAGATCTGGCTGACGTAGGGACTTGTCGAGTACGTCGCCTCGAGGGTGGACACGGCCACGAACTCGCCCTGCGACAGTTTGATGACGTTGTTGCTGCGGTCGAGATACACCAGGTGATCCGGCGCCACCTCCGCCATGATGTCGCCGGTCTTGTAGAAACCGTCCGGGTCGAAGATCTCGGCCGACAGTTCGGGATGCTTGTAATACCCGGGAATCAGGTCGGTCGACTTGACGTAGAGCTCGCCGCGTGGATACGGCTCATCGGTGGTCAGGTAGCCGAGGGCGGGGACGTCGACGAGCTTGTAGTCGGTCACCGGCGGCCGAATGATCTTGCCGTCGCGCATGATTCCGCCGTTGGACTCGGTGGAGCCGTAGCCGTCGCTGACGGCGGTGTCGAGCGTGGACTCGATGAACTCGCGCATCTGTTTCGTCAGCGGAGCGCTACCGCACATCGCCGAGACCACCCGTCCACCGAGAAAGTCCTCGCGGAGTTCGGCTTTCACCGTCTCGGTCAGCTCGTCCGGACCCGACTCCTGGGTCGCGTGCTGGTCGAGTTCCTGGCGATAGCGCCGCAGGATCATGTCGCACACACGCGGAACCAGGTTCAACGAGGTGGGTCGGATCAGCCCGATGTCTTCGAACAGGGTGGACATGTCGCTCTTGGCGGCGAAGTACCCGATGCCGCCGGACGCCAGGGTGCTGACCAGCCACCCCAGCCCGAAGACATGGCTCAGTGGCATGTACTGCATGCGAATGGCCGGAACCGCAGTGGTGCCGGCGGGCGCGGCGGGCGGCCGCTGCCACATGTGCGCCATCATGTCGGTGGTGTACATGGCTCCCTTGGGGGTGCCGGTACTGCCCGAGGTGTAGATCAGCGCGGCCAGCGGGTTCTCCCCCGTCCGGGGGACGAACGCCGGTTCCGCAGGAACCGCGCGACCGGAGTCCAGCTCTCGTGCGAGTGACACGACGTCCACCGGGTGACCCGCTTCTGCGAGACGGGCGCACGCATCTCGGTACCGCTCGCGCTGCTCGTGGTCGCCCGCGGCGTAGTCGAAGACGACGAGCCGTTCGACCGAGGGCGCGTCGACCGCGACGGCTACGGCGGTCTTCAGGGACTCGATGCTGGTGGCGAGGATTCGCGGCATCGTCTCCGCGACGATCGGTGCCAGCTGCGGCGCCGACGCACTGGTCTGCAGTGGAACGAAGACCGCGCCCAGGTGGATGCACGCCAGGTCGATGACGGCGTAGTCGACGCTGGTGAAGCCGAGCACCGCGACGAAGTCACCCGGGTGGAAGCCCTCACGGACTCCCGTCTGCCAAGCACTGGCGAGCGCAACGGCGCGGTCGTGCAGCTCACGGTAGGTGATGGTGTCGAAACCCGGCAGCAAGGTCGTCGTCGTGTGCCCAGTCGTCGGATCGCGGGTCAGCTCGCGGGAGCGCTGCCCCAACGCGGGTCGGTCGGCGTAGCCGTCCAGGTACGCGGCGACCACCTCGGACAGTCGCAGACCGGGTCGGACCGCTGCCGCGGTCACCTCCGCAGACGGGGCCGCGGCCCGGAACTGAGGGTCGGTGGTGAACAGATCGTCGATGCGGTGGGCAACTCGCTCGTCCCGCGAAGTCGTGTTTGTCATGACAGATCCTCCGCAGATGATTATCCTCCGGCGCGCAGCCCGAGACCCCCATGAGGACGCGACTGTCCCCGGGCGAATCCCTCTGCGGAGCACTGTCCGCCCGCGTCAACCACCCCCACCTCGAGAAGCGGTCGGTTCTCTCGGTCGATCGGCTTCAGTACCAGATCGCTCGGTGAGCTGAATCCCGGAGTCGACGACCGACCAACAGGACGAGTGCTGAGGGTGCGCGTGGCGCGGAAGATCTTTTACTACGAAGTGTAGTAAACGCCTCGGCTGCGAGTGCGGCGTCGGTTAGGTTGGTCGCATGGGGACACCGGGGAGGCCTGATCCGTCTGCCGTAGACATGGAATCAGACGAGCGGACTGATGACGATCGACCAAGTGGTGCAGGGGATTCGACGATTCCTACGCCACGACGCAGGCCACTTCGTGTGGCGCGATGGATAGTCGTCGGGTTGGTCTCGGTAGTCGTTGTTGCCGTTGCCATTTCAACGGCGGTCCATTGGTTGCAGACGCCGCGCGACAAGCAGGCTATCGAGCAGCTGATCGGCCCCGAGCACCGGTACGTCGACGTGAACGGGCACCGGATGAGTGCCGCGGTCCAGGGCTCGGGACCGCGAACCATCGTCCTGATGCCCGGCCTTGCCACGCCGGAACCGATCCTCGGCTTCGCCCCGCTGGCCCGGCGCCTGGCCGAGCAGAACACGGTCGTCACCGTCGAACCTCTCGGGCTGGGTCTCAGTGACGGCACCGACGTCCCACGCACCAGCGAGGCGATCGTCGGCGAGATCCGGGTCGCGCTCCGCAAGCTGGGACTCAGCGGTCCCTACGTCCTGATGCCCCATTCGATTTCGGGCCTGTACGCGATGTGGTGGACCACCCGCCACCCGGACGAGGTCGCCGCCGTGGTGGGCCTGGACGACGAGCGCTACACCTCCGACGGCGCCCATGACTCCCCCGACTGGCCGAGCTGGATGGCCGGCATCAACGCTGTCGGTGGCACCCGAGACCTGATCGCCCTGGACAAGAGCACCGACTACCTGGGACTGACAGCCGACTACCGGGAGAGCCTTGGCGACGCGGCCGAGTACACCGCGGACCAGCAGGACCTGTACCTGCGTGCGTACTCGTGGGTGTTGAACCCGACCGTACTGGACGAGATGGCCCGCGAGGCCGAGAACGTGCAAGCGGCCGAGGGCGCCGTGTTCCCGCCGACGCTGCCGTCCCTGTCGATCCTCGCCACCACCTCACTCCAGGTGGAGCCGGAATGGGAACCCTCCCACCGCGCCGCGATCAGCAACCCGACGATCCAGCAGGTCACGACTATGGACGGCCACCACTACCTGTTCCACGCACACGCTGCGGCGATTGCCGACACGACACAGCAATTCCTCGACGAGCACGTCCCGACTCGATGACTTCGGACGAGATCACGTTCTAGCAGCGCCCGGTTCGGGCGCTGCTGCGGGAGCAGCATCCGGATCTGGCAGACCTCGCGCGTCGAGACGTCGGTATGGTCCTCGAGGCATCGCCGGTGCACGAGTAGCAGGTTCCTCGCTGGGCTCGACGGACGCGCCGCAACACAAAGGACTGCCCGATGACACGGCGGATCCACCGATCATCGGACAGTCCGTAGCGCGCAAATCATCCGTGTCGATGGTCAGTGATCGACCGGGCACCGACCGGTGAAATCCACCGAGAACTCCTTGATCCCGTTCAACCAGCCGGATCGGAGTCGTTTCGGGTCGCCCAGCTTGGTGATGTCCGGCATGTGGTCGGCGATCGCGTTGAAGATCAGGTCGATCTCGAGTCGCGCCAGGTTCGCACCGATGCAGAAATGGGCTCCGGTCCCGCCGAAACCCAGGTGCGGGTTCGGATCCCGCGTGATGTCGAAGGTCATCGGTTCGTCGAAGACGTCCTCGTCGAAGTTGGCCGAGGCATAGAACATGACGACCCGGTCGCCCTTACTGATCCTCTGACCGCCGAGTGTGGTGTCTACCAACGCGGTCCGCTGAAACGAGGTGACGGGGGTGGCCCAGCGGACGATCTCGTCGGCGGCGGTGCGCGGGCGCTCGCTCTTGTACAGCTCCCACTGGTCCGGGTTCTCGAGGAACGCGATCATTCCGTGGGTGATGGCGTTTCGAGTGGTCTCGTTGCCCGCGACGGCGAGCAGGATGACGAAGAACCCGAACTCCTCGGGGCTGAGCTCGTCACCGTCGATGTCGGCCTGCAGCAGCTGGGTGAGGATGTCGTCGGCGGGGCATTTCTTTCGCTCGTCCGCCATCTGGTAGGCGTATCCGAGGAGTTCCATCGACGCGACCTGAGGGTCGCCCTCGAACTCCGGGTCGTCGTAACCGGTCATCTGGTTGGACCAGTCGAAGACCTTGCCTCGATCGTCTTGCGGGATGCCGATGAGCTCCGCGATCGCCTGCAGCGGTAGCTCACTGGCGACCCTGGCGACGAAGTCGCCTGCCCCCGCAGCCAGGGCCTCGTCGACGATCTTCGCCGCGCGCTCGGACAGTGCGTCCTCGAGGCCGGCGACCGCTCGTGGAGTGAAGCCACGGGCGATGATCTTGCGCAGCTTGGTGTGCTCCGGCGCATCCTTGAACAGCAGGATGTGGCGCTGCAGTTCGATGGCTTCGCGAGGGATGTCGTCGTTGAATCGGGCGATCGCGGTGTTCTCCCAGGTCGAGTACACGTCGCTGTCGCGTGAGACCTCCTTGACGTCCTCGTGCCGGGTGACGACCCAATAGCCGTCGTCGTGAAACCCACCGGTGGTCGGGGGCTGTGGACACCACCAGACCGGTGCAGTCTTCCGTAGTTCCGCGAATTCCGCGCGCGGCACGTGGGTGGCGTAGATGTCGGGATCGGTGGGGTCGAATCCGGCAGGGACATTCGGTGTTCGCACTATGACCTCCTCGTTTCAGGCTGCTGACAGTCAGCCTGGCAGGAGTTCGTGTTCGGCGGTTTGGCCTGGTTGTCCAAGCTTCCCTTGCGCGATTGTTCGGTCGATACACCTGCGATCGCGTGGACGCCGAATGTGTCGAAGCAGTCGAGGGCCAGTTCCAGGTGTAGCGCACGGCTGCCGATTCGCCGGCCGAGACGCTCCTCGATCTGTTGCGCGCGGTATCGCACGGTGTTCTTGTGCACGGCGAGTTGGCGGGCCGCGGCCTCGATGTTCCCTTGATGCGCCAGGACTGCGCGCAGTGTCTCCCGCAGGCGCACGGACAGGTCGTCGTCACCCGACAACCCGAGCAGTTCACGTTCGACGAGAGTGCGCACGGCCTCGGGTCGTGCGGCGAGCATCGAGACGAGTTCGACGTCCCGATAGGTGGTTACGGGCCGGCCGCGCTGTGCGCGCGTGGCGATCTGCTGCGCAGCCTGTGCCTCGCGGTGGGTTCGCCGGAACCCGTCGATACCTTGACCGGGCCGGCCGACCGCGACACGAATGCCGGGGGGCACGAGTGCAGCATCAATCGTCGGTTCCTCGGTGTTGCCCGACACCATCCACACCCACAGCCCCCTCGCCCCCGATGGAACGCAGATGACTTCAGTCGCCGACGCGGACCGCGCGAGCCGCTGGGCCAATGGCTCGAAGATCTGCGAGTCGATCGAGATGGCGTGGTCGGTCGTCCACAACACCAGCGAGGTGTTGACGCGGTGAACCGGGTAGCTGAGCCGTACCGATGCGTCCTCGGTGTTGTCCAGGCTGCCGTCCAGGATCTCCCGGACCGTGTTCACCCGCATCGAGAATGCTCCGCTGAGCAGCCTCTCGCGTTCTCCGGCGTACGTGGCCGTGAGTTCCTCGAGCATCGAGTTCATGACCTCACTCGTCTGCTCCCACATCGTGACGACGAGCCGCACCTTGAAGTCCGACGGCACGTCCGCGTTGTCGACAAAGTCCGTGACAAACCGCCACACGGCCCGGTGGCCAGCATGGTAGAGCCGGGAGAGGACCCGGAGCTCGAGTCCCCGCCGCGCCATGGTCCGGGCCAACGAATGAGCTTCCGCGGCCACCGGAATCGACCATCGAGGAGAGGAATCCGACTGCCTCACTGCAAGGATGAGCCGGAACTGGCTGCGAACAGCCAGCTGAAGGTCACGCAGAATTTCCGCATCCGTCGACAACTCCGGAACGTCCGAGCCCATCGAGTGCGCGACGTTGTCGATGAACGATTCGAGATCGGCGCGTGCGAGTGTCTCGGCGACGTAACCCCGCATCCACTCTCCGGCCTGCGCCGTGCTGGGTGCGTCCATACCCTCCCCCACCGAAGGAATCGCCAGAAGGCGACTGCTGTCCAGCGCCCACCGAACGTAGGCGTCCCCACCATCAGACCGATTGTGCCCTCGACAGCCCCGGGATCCGGCAATGATACGGATCCTGCCCCTCGCGCAGCGGGAATCGTCGACCGGCCGGATCAAGAGCCTGGATCACGCCGCGCCCAGAATTCGCCCGGTGCGGTCGAGGTTGCTGTCGACGGTGTGCTGGTCTGCGTCCACTCGGGTCCCGATGCCGGGCATGAGCGCCTGCAACGTCGGCTCCCATCCGTCGTAGCGGTCGGGGAAGCAGGTGGCGAGGAGGTCGACCATCACGGACGGCGCGATCGAGGCACCGGGTGAGGCGCCGAGCAGTCCGGCGATGGTGCCGCCGGCGCCGGTGACCAGTTCGGTCCCGAAGGTCAGAACGCCGACCTTGCGGGGGTGGGGTTTGATCAACTGCGCGCGTTGGCCGGCCTGGACGAGCTCCCAGTCGTCGGGGTCGGCGCCGGGGTAGAACCGCTTCAGCTGTGCGAACTTTCGTCGTCGTGATGCCAGCAACTCACCGATCAGGTACCGCAGCAGCGGCAGGTTCTGGACACCGACGGCGACCAGCGGTGCGATGTTGCGCGGTCGGATTGTGGTGAACAGGTCGACGAGCCTGCCGTGTTTGAGGAGTCTGGTGCTGAAGGTGGCGTAGGGCCCGAACATCAGCGACGGGAGCCCGTCGACGACTCGCTTGTCGAGGTGGGGCACCGACATCGGTGGGGCACCGACGGAGGCTTGGCTGTAGACCTTCGCGTCGTGCTGTGCGACGACGTCGGGGTTGCCGGTGCGCAGGAACTGCGCACCGAGTGGGAACACCGCGTACCCACGAACCTCCGGGATCCTGGCCTTCTGCAGGAGCTCGAGGGCATATCCGCCGGCACCGACGAAGACGAACCGGGACCTGATCCGGAAGCGGTCGCCGCCGCTACGGTCGCGGCCCGTCACGGTCCACAGACCGTCGACTCCCCTCGCCATTCGGGAGACGTCGTGGCGCAGGCGGACCTGCGCCCCGCGTCCGGCCATGGCCTGGACCAGGGCCCGGGTCAGGGCGCCGAAGTCGACGTCGGTGCCGTCCTCGTAGCGCGTCGCGGCGATCGGCTCGTTGTCGGTGCGGCCGTCCACCAACAGTGGCGCCCAGCGGCGGATCATGTCGGGGTCCTCGGTGTACATCATCGCCGAGAACAGCGGCGAACGCTGCAGGGTGGCGAACCGTTGCCGCAGGTAGTCGACGTCGCGATCGCCGAAGACGACGTCCATGTGCGGGGTCGGGTTGATGAACGACGCGGGGGTGGGCAGGTCGCCGCCCTCGACGAGCGCGGCCCAGAACTGACGTGAGAGATGGAACTGGCGTCCGATGGCCTCGGCCTTCCCCGAGTCCCCGGGATCGGGCATGTAGTTGAGCTCGCACAGCCCGGCATGGCCGGTGCCGGCGTTGTGCCACGGACCCGAACTCTCGCCCGCGAGCTCGCCGAGACGCTCGAGCACGACGATCGACCAGTCGGGCTGCAACCTGGCGAGCAACGCCCCGAGCGTCGCGGACATGATGCCCCCACCGACGAGGACGACGTCGACCACCTCGCGGTCGATAGCCGTTCCCGCGCTGCCCGATTCACTGTGGTCCATGGGATCGCACTCCTTGTCGCCGGTGGTGCTCCTCAGGGTGCTCCCGGACTTCTCATCCGTCCAATGACCAGATCGAGGTCATATGATCCGAATGTGGATCGGTTTCTGTCGGACGAGGCCGCGGCCGCGGTTCCACTGCTTGCCGCCTTCGACGCCGCCGCCCGCGAAGGCCACATCACCCGGGCAGCGGACCTCCTCGGCGTGCCGCAGTCGTCACTGAGCCGGCGCATCAAGGCCCTGGAACAGACGCTGGGCGTGCCCCTGTTCCAACAGGTCGGACGCGGAGTCTCCCTCACCACCGCCGGGCGCGAACTTCACGAACGAACGCGCGACCTGGTGTGGGCACTCGACGACGCCGTGAGCGCGGTGCGCAGCAACGCCGACCCCGACAGCGGACTCGTACGATTCGGCTTTCCGCTCACCCTCGGACCGGTGAGCATCCCGTCGCTGCTCGCCGAATTCCACCGTGTCGCTCCGAGAATCCGACTGCACCTCGTACAGGCGCACGGTGAAGCGCTCGCCGCAATGGTGCGCGATGGCCGCATCGATCTCGCGGTCATCATCCCGCCACCCGACGACCTTCCCGTGACGGTCCTGGGGCACCAGCGCATCCTGCTCCACGTCGCACGCACCCACCCGCTGGCCGGACACACACAGGTCGATCTCGCGGACCTCTCCGAAGAGCACTTCATCGCCAGCCCACCGTCCTACCAACTACGCCAGATCCTCGACTCGCACTGCGCCGAAGCAGGATTCACCCCACACGTAGCATTCGAGATCAGCGAGTTCGAGACGATCCGAGTCCTCGTCGGCCACGGACTCGGCATCGCCGCACTGCCGGCCGCGGAAACCCCTCACTCCGAACTCGTGAGCATTCCCCTGTCCGGGATGAGCGACCGGACCATCGGACTCGCCACGGGCATTCACCGACCGACCGCCGCCGTGGCTCGACTACACGACCACATCACCCACCGCGCAGACGAATTCATCACGAACGCGACCGGATCTGCTGGGTGAGCGCTCACTGCATGCGTCGGGGACGGAACGAGCGATCTGCACCCTGAACTCATCCAGATGCGCCGATCGGAGTAGGTCAGTAGGGCGCCGTGCCGTCCGGCAGCGTGACGTCGGTGAGATCGGCACCGTCGAGGACCGCACCGGCGAGGTTCGCCCCGGTCAGGTTGGCCTTGGCCAGGTACGTCCCGATCAGGGTCGCGCCGGTCAGGTCGGCGTCGCCGAGGTACGCGCCGGTCATGTACGCGCCGGAGAGGTCCGCTCCCGCGAGAGTCGCGTGCCCGAGGAACGTCGACGTCAGATACGTCATCGTCAGGTCGGCGTCCCGCAGGTCGGCCCGGGTGAGGTACGCACCGGTGAAGTTGGCGTCATGCGCGAGAACGCCGGCGAGATCGGCCCTCGTCAGGACGGCGCCGAGGAACTCGGCGGAGGTCAGGACTGCCCCTGCGAGGGTGGCGTCGGTGAGGTCGGCTCCCGACAGGTCGGCACCGGTGAGGTCGACGCCGGCCAGGTTCGCACCCGCAAGATTTGCGCCCGCGAGGTCGATGTCGACGAGATCGACGATCCCCGAGTCGTGCACCGCCCGTAGGGAGTTCCATGTGTCGAGATCCGAACGGAGCAGGTCGAGAGGACTCGCCTGCGGTGTCGATGTCACCGGGTGCCCGCTACTCGGCCCGCCCTTGTTCGACCTTCGCCTTCAGCTCCGACGCAAGCTCGGAGTTCTCGCCTTCCATCTTCTGGACGTAGGTCACCGCCTCGCCGACGGTCCTCAGACGCTGCATGTCCTCGTCGGGGATCGTGACGCCGTACTTGTCCTCGAGCTGCACGGCGATCTCGACCAGCGACAGCGAGTCGATGTCGAGGTCGTCGACGAACGACTTCTCGATCGTCACCTCGGTTGGCTCGATGCCGGTCACCTCCTCGACGATCTCGGCGATACCAGCGACGATCTGCTCCTGGGCGGTAGCCATGAGTACCCCTTCTAGCTGCACGGGAAGTCGGCAAGGACCGGACCAACCAGTCCGACACGACCCGTCACCTCGACCGGAGGAGATTCCGAGCGCAGGCGAGTCATGCGATCAGGTTGACAGCGTCAACCTAGCATCGGCTTGTTGACAGCGTCAACCACCTCTATCCTCGGAAAATGCAGGAAAGTACCCGGGACACTCGTCGCGCGTTGATCGACGCGGCCAGCGACCTCCTCGCGCAGGGCGGGCCGGCTCACGTGACGCTGCGAGCGGTCGGGGCGGCGGCCGACGTGTCGCGGACGGCGCCGTACCGCCACTTCCAGGACAAGGACGACCTGCTCAGCACGGTGGCCGCCGAGAACCTCGCCGTCCTGACGACGGAGATGCAGCGTGCGGCCGCGGACACCACGACCGACTCGACCCCGCTGTTTCGCGCCTGCCTGGCCTACGTTCGCGTCGCGTGGGAGTTCCCGAACCACTACCGGCTCGAGTTCGGAGGCGACTACGCGATCAAGCCGAGCCCGGTGCTGGAGGTCGCCGCCGTCGACTTCAACGGGCACTTCAACGAACTCGTCGTCGAGGCGCAGCGGAGCGGCACCCTCGTCGCAGATGACGCCCGGGACGTCGGCCCGCTGCTGTGGGTCCTGCTCCACGGACTGGCCATGTCCAATCACCTGGTCGTCGACCGAGGGTGCGAACCCCGGAAGGGGTACGACGTGGCAGACATGGAGCGCGTACTCGCACTGGCCCTGCGAAGCCTCGCGCCGCACTGAGTGCCGATCCGCCTCGAGCGGATCGACACTCACGCCGAATCAGCTTCCGAGCCGGTCCATTTCGGTAACGTTCGCGAGCCGGACCTGACCGCGCGCGATCAGCCTGTCTCGCTCGTCGACGACCGCGACCTGCCAGAGCTGCTGGGTGCGCCCCCGGTGCACGGGGGTCGCCTCAGCGAACAGGGTTCCCTCGCGGACCGCACGCAGGAAGTCGGTGTTGTTGTTGACACCGACGACGTGGCCGCGGTCGGCCAGCCAGATACCGCCGCCGATGCTGGCGAGCGTCTCGATGACCGAGCAGTACACGCCGCCGTTGACGATCCCGGCCGGCTGGTGGTGTTCGGGACGCGCCGCCCACTGCGCCCGCACCCGGTCGCCGCTCAGTTCGGTGTACTCGAGCCCGAGGACCTCACCGAAGCCCTTGTTCAGGAAGGGGGTCGCCTGCGCGGGATCCACCGTGGCCAGGTCACCGATCGAGACCGCGTCGCTCATGTTCCACTCCATCGTTCACGAACCGCCCTCGTCGACGGCCCTGCCCACTCAGTGCTACACGACGACGCGGCGAGGCACGCACGCGGCACCGCAGGAATGGCGACGGGCCCCGCACCTTGCGATGTGGGGCCCGTCACGGGAAGGACCGGGAGTCACTGCAGCCCTCAGGACTCCGGCACGGTCCGGTAGTTCGTCGCCCTACGACCATAGGGCAGCCTGCCCTAACTTGCAAGGGCGGCCGTGAGCCGTCGCCGAATCGGCTGCCGCTCGGCCCGCGCCCGGACCGGGACTCCCGCGGCCTCGAACGCGTCGAGCAGGCCCTGCCCCCGGCGCGCGGCGACCGACTCGGGCACGCCTCCGAGTGCCGGCATCCGCGTCGCGACGCCGAGCACGGACTCCCCCACCATCGCCCACAGCAACCCGCGATCGACGGGAGCCACCTCGCCGAGCGCATCGAACACGGCCGCGAGCGCGGTTCGGCATCGGCAGGCGGTCCACATCAGCAGCGCACGCTCACACGGCAGCGTCACCGCGGCCGGCGAGTCGGACCAGCGGTCGCCCGGTAGCACCCGCAGGACGGGATCGGCCACTCCGGCCCAGTCGATGCAGCCGTCGCTGTCCATGTGGATCCACAGGTTGTCCAACCCCGCATCCCAGGACCGACCCTCGAGCACCACCAGCGCCGCGACCCGCCCGACCACCGCATGGATCAGCGCTGCCGCCACCTCGGCCCCCGCGGCCTCGAGATCGCCGACGTCCTCGAACGCCCGCGCGACCATCCGGTGCAGTCGATCCCCGCGAATCCCCTGAGCGAGGGCCCACCAGCGACGCTTGGGCTGCTCGGCCATGTCCGCGATCGCATAGACCCGCGGATAGTCCCGGTGCACCGCCCGCAGTCGGGTACAGGACTCGTCGAGCGCGGCGGTCGGCCGGAGTACTGCTCCTTCGCGTACGGCGGTCACTGACACGGCACCCTCCTTGGTCGTCGAGCCGAGGCCCGCGAATCTTCGAATGAAGGTTAGCCTAACCATAAGTTGGCCGCCGGACGCGACCCGGCCCTCCGCTCAAGATAGGGTTCCGTAACCTAAGCTCGATCCGATTCGCCGACCAGGAGCACACGCCGTGACAACCACCCCCGACACCGGTTCGGTTGCCGCGCACCCCCGCTCCCGCGAGGAGTTCGGCGCCGACGCCGTCCCCCGCGGCCCCGCGCCCGGCTGGCGACGATTCTGCGCGGCCGGCGCGGACCTCGCGATCGTCGCGGTACCGCTGGTCGTGGGCTGGTACCTGGTGACCGCGCTGCGCGACGCGAACGGCGGCGGCCAGATGGACCGTCTCGTCTTCGGTGGCGTCGCCGTGGCCGTCGCGGCCGCGCTGCTGGTGTGGAACCGCGGTGTCCGCGAGGGCAACACCGGCCGGAGCCTCGGCAAGGGCTGGCTCGACCTGATCACCCGCGACGCCGTCACCGGCGACCCGCTCGGACCGCGCCGGGCGCTGCTCCCCCGCACCGGCACCGAGGTCGTCCGGTCCGCGACCGCGTACGCGGAGGGCTTCACGCCGGTCGCCGCCGACAACACCCTCCCCGCGATCCGGCGGCGGCGCCTGCTCGGCCTCGCCGCGCTGACCCTGCTGCTCGTCGCCACCGTGCTCGCGAGCATCGCCGTCGGCGCACGACCGATGGACTTCGCCGAGATCTTCCACGCCGTCTTCACCCCGACCGGGACCGACACCGACCTGGTGGTGCGGACGCTGCGCGTCCCCCGCACCGCGCTCGCCCTCGCCGTCGGCGTCGCCCTCGGCATCGCCGGCGCCCTGATCCAGGGCCACACCCGCAACCCGCTCGCCGACGCGGGCCTGCTCGGCCTCAACGCGGGCGCGGCGCTGTTCGTCGTGATGTCGATCTACCTGTTCGGGCTCGCCGGACCGAGCCAGTACCTCTGGTTCGCCTTCGCCGGCTCGCTGGCCGCCAGCGTCGTCGTGTTCGGCGTGTCGGCGATCGGCAACGGCCGGTCCAGCCCACTGAGCCTCGCGCTCGCCGGCGCCGCGGTCACGATGTTCCTGTCCGCCATGACCCAGACCGTCATCATGCTCGACCAGACCAGCCTCGACGGGTACCGCTTCTGGGTGGTCGGCTCGGTGGCCGGACGCGGACCCGAGGTGCTCTGGCAGGTGCTGCCGTTCCTGGTGATCGGTGTCCTGATCGCCCTGGCGAGCACGCCCAGCCTGAACGTGCTCAGTCTCGGCGAGGACGTCGCCCGCGGACTCGGCACCAACATCGCGCTCAGCCGCGCCGTCGGCATCGTCGCCATCGTCCTGCTCACCGGCGCCTCGACCGCGGCCTGCGGACCGATCGCCTTCGTCGGCCTCGTCGTGCCGCACGTGGCCCGCTCCATCACCGGCCCCGACTACCGCTGGCTCGTCCCCTACGCCGGCCTCCTCGGCGGCATCATGGTGCTGCTCGCCGACATGATCGGCCGCGTCGTGGTCCGTCCCGGCGAACTGCAGGTCGGGATCGTGCTGGCCATGTTCGGCGCGCCGTTCTTCATCGCGCTGGTCCGGCGCAGGAAGCTGGTGTCCCTGTGAGCCTGACCGACGAGACCGTCGATGCGGTCGGGGAACCGGGCCTGCCCACCACCGTTCCCGCCCGTCCGCCGTTCCGGGTCGGCCGGATCTCGCTGGTTCGGCGCACCTCGATGGTCGTGATCACCGTCGCGTTGCTGGCCGCGGCGTTCGTGCTGCTGTGCGTCAACATCGGCCGCGGCGAGTTCTCGATCCCGGTCCCGACCGTCGCCGACGTCCTCCTCGGCGGCGGTACCAAGGTCGAGCGGTTCATCGTGATGGACCTGCGCCTGCCGCGCGGGCTGACCGCACTGCTGACCGGTGTCGCGCTCGGCATCTCCGGGGCCGTCACACAGTCCGTCCTGCGCAATCCGCTCGCCAGCCCGGACCTGCTCGGCATCACGGCGGGCGCCAGTGCCGCCGCGGTCACCCTGATCGTCGTCGCCGGGGGCGGCGCCTTCGTCGGCACGCTCGCGACGCTGGGTATCCCCCTCGCGGCGCTCCTCGGCGGGATCGTCACCGCGGTGGCGATCTACGCGCTCGCGTGGCGCGGCGGGGTGCAGGGCTACCGCATCGTGCTCATCGGCATCGGGGCGAACGCGATGCTCATCGCCGCCATCCAGTGGATGCTGATCTCCGCGGACATCAACGACGTGGCCCGCGCCCAGGTCTGGCTCAACGGTTCACTCAACGGCAGCGACTGGGCGCAGGTGTGGCCGGTCGCGATCGGCGTCGCGGTGGTCGGCACGATCGCGCTCGCGTCGTCCCGCACCCTCGGCGCGCTGCGCCTCGGCGACGACAACGCCCGCGCCCTCGGGGTGCGACTGGAGGCCGGCCAGGCGGTGCTGCTGCTGGCCGCGGTCGCGCTGGCGGCCATCGCCACCGCGGCGGTCGGACCGATCGGCTTCGTCGCGCTCGCCGCACCGCAGGTCGCGATGCGTGTGCTGCGGACCCCCGGGCCGCCGATCCTCGCCTCCGGCCTCGTCGGCGCCGTGCTCGTCCTCGGCAGCGACGTCATCGGCCGGACCGTGCTGCCCGTCGAACTGCCGGTCGGCATCGTCACCTCCGCCCTCGGCGGGCCGTTCCTGATCTACCTGCTCATTCGCAACAATCGAAAGGTCTCGGCATGAGCGAGCACGCGACCCGACTGGCCGCCGAGAACCTCACGGTCGGCTACGGCGATCGGGTGATCGTCGACGGCCTCGACCTCGAGATCCCGACCGGCGTGGTGACCACCGTCATCGGCCCGAACGGGTGCGGCAAGTCGACGCTGCTGCGCTCGCTCGCCCGGCTGCTCAAGCCCAGGTCCGGGCAGGTCGTGCTCGACGGCCGGGCGATCTCGCAGATGCGCACCAAGGACGTCGCGCGCACCCTCGGCATGCTGCCGCAGGCACCGGTCGCACCGGAAGGCCTCACCGTCGCCGACCTGGTGGCGCGCGGCCGGCACCCGCACCAGTCGTGGCTGCGGCAGTGGTCCTCCGACGACGAGGCCGAGGTGGCGAAGGCGCTGGCCCTGACCGGGGTATCCGAGCTCGCCGACCGGTCGGTGGACCAGCTCTCGGGCGGGCAGCGGCAGCGCGCGTGGATCTCGATGGCCCTCGCGCAGGGCACCGACATCCTGCTGCTCGACGAGCCGACCACCTACCTCGACCTCGCTCACTCGGTCGAGGTGCTGGACCTGGTGGACCGGCTGCACGCCGAGCTCGGCCGGACCGTGGTGATGGTGCTGCACGACCTGAATCTCGCGATCCGGTACAGCGACCGGCTGGTGGTGATGTCGGAGGGGGCGATCGTCGCGCAGGGCACCCCGTCCGAGGTGATCTCGCCGGAGCTGCTCCTCGACGTGTTCGGGCTCGAGGCCCGCGTGATCGAGGACCCGGTCTCGGACCGTCCGCTGATCGTCCCGGTCGGCACCCGGCACGTGTACGGGTCGGTCGGCGGCCCGGTGGCCTGAGGCCATTTCGGGCAAAGCCCGAAATGGCCGAGCGTCATGTCCGCAGCTCCTCCTCCGGACATCCCATGGCGATGTCACATTCGATTCGTCACCGGTGTCTTCATGCCATGAGCAGGCAACCGGAGGAGGAATCATGACCGGCACTACCCGGATCCCGAAGGCAGAACTGACCGGCGTCTACGGCGCGATCGTCACGCGGATGTCCCGCAGGATGTTCGGCGACGTGCCCGAACCGGTCGCGGTGGCGTGGCACAACCGCAAGGTCCTCGACTTCAGCTTCGCCGTCGGCCGCAAGGCGCAGAAATGGGACCAGTGCGACGAGAACCTGAAGTCGTTCGCCCACATGGCGGTCGCCAGCCTGGTCGGCTGCAGCTTCTGCCTGGACTACGGCTACTTCCACGCCCACAACGAGGGACTCGACGTGAAAAAGGCGCGTGAGGTGCCCCGGTGGCGCACGTCGGAGGCCTTCACACCACTCGAGCGGGACGTCATGGAGTACGCCGAGGCGATGACACGGACCCCGCCGACGGTCACCGACGCACTGTCGGCCAGGCTGCTGGACGCGCTCGGCCCGGCCGCACTGGTCGAGCTGACCGCATTCGTCGCGCTGGCGAACCTCATGACCCGCACGAACACCGCGCTCGGCATCGAGTCGCAGGAGTTCTCGGCCGCCTGCGACCTCCCGCCGCTCGCCGTACCGTCGACCACATGACCGACGACCCGTTCGTCACCCACCGCGGCCTGCTCTTCACCGTCGCCTACGAGATGCTCGGCTCGGCCGTCGATGCCGAGGACGTCGTGCAGGAGACGTGGCTGCGGTGGACCGACGTCGACCAGGGTGAGGTGCGCGACCCGCGCGCCTATCTGGTCCGGATGGTCACCCGGCAGGCGCTGAACCGGCTCCGGTCGGTGGCCAGGCGCCGCGAGGACTACGTCGGGGAATGGCTGCCCGAGCCGCTGCTCACCAGCCCCGACGTGGCCGAGGACGTCGAGCTCGCCGAGAACGTCTCGATCGCGATGCTCACGGTGATGGAAACCCTGGGTCCGGCCGAGCGGGCGGTGTTCGTGTTGCACGAGGTGTTCGACACGCCCTATCCCGAGATCGCCGAGGCAGTGGGCAAGACGCCTGCCGCGGTCCGGCAGATCGCGCATCGTGCCCGCGACCACGTCGCTGCGCGGCGGCCGCGGATGCAGGTGGACCGAGCGCAGCAAAAGGCGGCCGTGGAGAAGTTCCTCGCCGCCGTCGCGACCGGTGACGTGCAGGCACTGCTTGCGGCGCTCGCCCCCGACGTGGTGGTGATCGCGGACGGCGGCGGCTTCGCGGCGGCGGCCCGCAAGCCGATCGTCGGGGCCGAGAAGGTGGCGCACTTCCTGGCCCGTGCCGCACGGATCCCGGACTTCGTGCCGACACCCGCGTGCTTGAACGGCATGCCGGCGATGCGGATCGACGTGGGTGGCGAGGTGACCGCGGTGAGCGTGGTGGTCGAGGACGGCCGTATCTCCCGGATCTACGCGGTCCGGAACCCGCACAAGCTCGGCTGGCTGGACAAGATGGCCGAGCTGCGGCGATGACGGCGCCACCTGGCTTGCGCAAACCATAGTCAGAACGTAGCCTTCTGACTATGGCGATTCAAAGTCAGCTCACCTCCTTTCCCACCACATTCGACAGCTCGTGGCGCGGATTCGGCGGCATCCACGGCGGCCTGGTCGTCGGGGCCCTGGCTCACGCCGCGGCCGTCGAACTGGACGCCACCCCCACGGCGGTGTCCGCGCACCTGAACGCCCCGGTGCCACCGGGCGAGTTCCGCATCGACGTCGCCGTCGAGCACCGCGGGCGCTCGACGGCGAGCGCGCGGTGCTCGATCGCAGGCTGCGCGACCGCCCTGGTCCGCCTGGACCGCTCACCGGAGTCCACCACCCTGTGGCCCGGCCCGCCCACACTCCCGGAGACCGACCCGGAATCCCTTCCACCGCTGGAGATCCCCGTCGACTTCGTGCCGTTCTCGCAGTACCTCGACATCCGGCCGGTGAACTCGGCCCGCCCGTTCGCCGGCGGCGACGTCCCCGAGTTCGACGTCTGGATCCGCCTAACCACGGACATCGCGTTCACACCCCAGGAGACCGCGGCGGTGCTGCTCGACGCGCTCCCGCCGGCGCTCTACGCCACCCGCACCACGCCGGACGCCATCCCGACCATCGAGTTCAGCGCCCACTTCCGGCCCGGAGCACCCGCCTCGACGTGGTACCGACTGCGGCAGCGCACCGTGTGGGCCACCGCCGAACTCTGCGTCGACGAGTCCGAACTGCACACCGCCACCGGCGAACTCGCCGGCCAGGCCCGGCAGTTGCGACGGATCCTCGACGGCGCGGCACCGACCACCGCACAGCGGTCGTGACAGGCCGCATGGCCAGGGCGGCGGTTCAGCTGCGAATCATCGTGCGCACCAACCGCATTCCCTGCCCGAACGAGACCTCCGGCAGGTAGGCCCGGCCGATCGCGTTGCCGATGCTCGGCAGCGCGCCGGGGTCCGCGAAGGTCATGTGCATCGGCACGTACTCGGGTTGGAACTTCGACTTGAACGCGAGCAGGGAGCGGAAGCCGTAGACCGGTTCGAGGGTGCGACCGAGCACGTCGAGGACCTTGTCCATGACGATGCCGAGAGCGGTCCGCTCGCGTTCCTCCTCCTCGTCCGCGCTCGCACCGGCCGGGTCCTCGACCTTCGCCAACGGCGCCCCGGACAGGCTGACGAACTCGGCGCCCTCCTCCTCGAGCAGCAGGGCCGCCGAGGCGATGAGGAACTCCATCGCGGGCCGGAAGCCCTCCGCGCGGCGCCGCATGAAGTCCAGCGTCCAGCCCACGACCTGGCCGTCCCGGTACACCGGCATCCACGAGGTGACGCCATGCACGGTGCGCTCGGCGTCGACCGCGATCAGGCAGCGCACCTGCGGGTCGTCGATCTCCTCGAGGCCGCCCAGGGTGAACCCCATCTCGGGCATCCCCTTGTCCGCGACCCACTCCTCCGAGATCGCGGTGATCTGGTCGGTGATGGCCAGCGGTGCGCTGGGGAAGCTGATCCACTCGGCGTGCACGCCCGCCTTCTTCGCGCGGTTGAGCGCGGTCCGCACGTCCTGGAACTTCTTGCCGGTGAAGGCGAGCCCGTCCAGTCGCAGCACGGTCTCCTCGGCGACCTGGATGCCCGCCCAGCCGATGCCGTCGGTCACCGCCCGCAGCTCCCCGGTGACGGAGTAGAAACACGGGATCCAGCCGTTGCCGGTGGCGAACTCGGCGAACTCGGTGACGTTCTCGCGCAGGCGTTCCCGGGGGCCGACCGGGTCGCCGGTGGTCAGCGCGACACCCGAGATCACCCGGTACGCGACGTAGCTGGTCCCGTCGGGGCTGAACCAGTACCGGTTGCCGCGCCAGGTGGTCATCCAGGACAGCGGGCTGCCGCTGCTCGAACGCAGCAGCGCGCGAGCCCGCTCGGCGTCGTCGGTCGCGGCGCCGTAGGCCGGCGTGAGGAACGTCATCAGCACCGCCGCACACACGACGGTCCAGAACAGCACCCCGGTCCATTCGTAGAGCAGGGTGGTGACCGCGCTGTCGGGCAGGAACTGCGGATCGAGCCACTGCAGGTACACCGGCGGGATCAGCCGCTGCGGGTAGTCGACGAGCAGCGATCCGAAGCCCGGCCGGCGGTCGAAGCCGCCGCCCGCGAGCATCGCGCCCGACACGTACCCCACGCCGAGCACCGCCGCGACCGCGAGGATCAGCAGCCACAGTCGCCGGTAGGTGCCACGCGGCGCGGACACGGTGAAGAAGCCCCGCGTGGCGACGAGCACCACCAGGATCGCGAGCGGGGTCAGGAACGGCGCCAGCGTCCGGTACAGGTTCGGCGAGTCGAGGCCGTAGAAGATCGACTCCTTCCCGACGAATCCGACGAACCGCACCGCGAAGTTGGCGAGCGAGAGCGCCAGCAGGATCGCCTGCGCCACGACCGCCGCGATCCAGGCGAACCGGCGTCCGCGGCGCAACCCGTCCGCGAGGACGAGCAGGAAGATCGACGGCATCAGGCTCAGCAGGGTGGGGCCGATGCCGCCCAGTCGCAACCCCAGCAGCCCGCGCCGGCACTCCTCGCTGCTGCGCGACTGCGCGCAGAACTCGCGGACCTCGTCGGGCGTCCACCCCACCCCGCGGAACAGCTCGCGCAGGACCGCGAGCGGGCCGACCGCGTTCGGCGACAGCGCAGCCAGGACGGGGCCGAGCGCGCTGGCCGCGACGACGAGCGCGACGAGGACCCGACCCTCGCGCTGGGTGCCGGTCAGCCGGGCACCACGCGCGGACCGCCCGACGATCCACGGCCCGATCAGCAGGCCGACCACCGCGGCGCTGAGCCGCACCATGTCCAGCAGGTGGCCGCTGAACAGGGCGAGCGTGATGAGCAGCGCGAGCAGGCCCACCCGCAGCCGACGCCGCCACAGCGTGTTCATGCCGGAACTGGCGACCATCACGACGCCTGCGATCCACGTCGTCGGCGACACCGCGGCACCGACGTGCAGTCGGAACCCCCAACCCTCGTCGACGAGCTTGACCGCGTCCGAGACACCGAGGGCGATCAGGGTGCCGAACACCTGGGTACACACCGCCGCGGCCGCGAACCTCGCCGACCCGATCCGGTGTTCGATCGGGGCGGCGACCACGACGATCAGCACCGTCGCGATCAGGTACCCGATCAGGCTGGGCGCGAACAGCCCGGAGGTCAGCGTCGTCCAGACCCGGCCGTGTTCGAACGGCATGATGCCGGCGGCGAAATGCCGCAGCACGTAGCGGGTCGGTCCACCGAGGCTCGACGTCGCGGCGCCGAGCACCCAGATCAGCACGAGCGCGCCGATGCTGACCGGCGCGCCCGATGCGCCCGACCGGACCAGGTCGACGATCCGCCGGGACTGCCGGTCCACCGCCGTGACCGCCGTCGTCACGAGACCAGTCCCATTCGCGTCGACAGCCATCCGAGTTCCTGCTCGAGGCCGGCGGACCACACCGCGAAGCTGTGGCCGCCGGGAACCTCGACCAGCCGCACGTCCATGCCGGCGCGCTGCGCCGCCTCGTACAGGGTGTGGACCCCCGGCTTGTAGTCCTTGTCGTCGCGCCCGACCACGAACACGCCCGCGGTGTTCGGGAACTTCTGCCGGGCCATCAGGTCCATCGGGTTGACGGCCCGGAACTGCGCCTCGTCACCACGGAACGCCGCGTCGAGGGTGCGCCGGTGGTCGCCGAGCGTCGGTTCCTCCTGGCCGGAGAGGTCGAGGAAGGTCGGGTACCGGTCGGGATGGTTGGTGGCCATCTGCAGCGCGCAGGTGCCGCCGTAGGACAGCCCGCCGATCGCCCACGCGCGGGGGTCGGGGTCGACCTGGAGATTGGCCGTGACCCACGCGGGCACGTCGGTGGCCAGGTACGTCGCGACGTTGCCGAGCGCCGAGTCGACACAGAGCGGGTTGGCGAGCTGGGAGCCGGTGGCGTCGGCGACGACGACAATCGGCGCGAGGCCCCGGTGGTCGGCGGCGAAGGCGTCCATGGTCTGGGCCAGCTTGCCGCCGTTGATCCAGTCCTCGGGCGAGCCCGGCTGGCCCGCCAGCAGGACGAGCACCGGAAGCTGTGGCCGCGGGTCCGCGAAGTAGGCGGGCGGCAGGTAGATCTGCGCGTCGCGGGCGGCGAATCCCGAGACCGCGCCGGGTATCCGCACGGCAGTGACCCGTCCGGCGGACGGCAGGTCCGGCGGCGGCTGCCACACGGTGTCCAACGGCTTCCCGACCACCGGATGCGGTTCGGCGGGAGGGACCGACGCGAAGTCGATCTCGTTGGGGTTCTCGACGCCGAGGGCGTCGCGAACCGTGGGATAGGCGTCGAAAACGAGGTTCACCGCGGACGCCGCAGCGGCGACGACCGCGAGTGCGGCGAGCACCGAGACCACCGTCCGCCAGGTTCGACGGTCCGCGAACAGTCTCGCCACCAGCAGCAGGAGCGCAAGAATGCCGAGCCCGATCCAGACGTAGATCGAGGTCTCGACGGGATCGGGGAACGGCCGCCACCACTTCTCGACCACGAGCCACAGCGCGACGGTGAGCACGAGTGCCGCGGTGCCGCAGAGGGGGATGGTGCGACGCCGGTAAGCGCGGGAACGGGTCGGCGCGACCAGCAGCCACACCCCGCCGAGCGCGCCGAGGCCGGTCAGGATCCACGGCAACGATCCCGAGATCAGGGACAAGCGGTAGAGCCAATCCACCTGGCAGCCTCTCGGTATCCGACCTGCACGATATGCCGCTGCACATCGTAGGGCGGCCACCCCACGTTTACACCCGGAGGCGTACGACGGCGGGTAGTACGCACATCCGTCGGACGATCCGTAGACTGTGGCCATGGCAGGACTAGGCGAGCTCGAGCGAGCAGTAATGGACCACCTGTGGTCCAGTTCCGAACCCCAGACGGTTCGGCAGGTGCACGAGGCGCTCGCCACCAGGCGGGAACTCGCGTACACCACCGTGATGACGGTGCTGCAGCGTCTCGCGAAGAAGAATCTGGTGGTCCAGCAGCGCGACGACCGCGCCCACCGCTACGTGCCGGTGCACGGCCGCGACGAGCTCGTCGCGAGCCTGATGTTCGACGCACTCGAGCAGGCCGACGCGTCCGAGGGACGGGCCGCGGCCCTGGTGAGTTTCGTCGGGAAGGTCGGCGCGGACGAGGCCGCGGCGCTGCGCGAGGCCCTGGCCGCGCTGGAGTCGTCGGACGCGGGCAAGCGTCACCTCCGCAGCGTCGACCCGGGGACCGATCGGGCCAGCTGACAATCGATGTGCATGATGGGTAGGCCATGAACCCCACCACCGCACTGGCCTTCGCTCTGATGGCCCTGCTCCTCGCAGGTCCGGTGCCCGCGGTCCTCGCCCGCGCCACCTGGCCCTACCGCGCGCCCGGCGCCGCGCTGGTGCTGTGGCAGGCGATCGCGATCGCGGCGGTGCTCTCCGCATTCAGTTCCGGGCTGGCGATCGCGACCCAGTTGCTCGTCCCCGGCAACGACGGAAGGCCGACGACGGCCCCGCTGGCGGAGATCGACGCGCTCGGCCTGCCGCTGTGGACCGCGTACGTCGTCGTGTTCGCCATCACCCTCCTCATCGGCGCGAAGCTGATGTTCTCGATCGCCACCGTCGCCGTGCGGACCCGTCGTCGACGGGCCCGGCACCGCATGCTCGTGGACCTGCTCGATCGTCGCGAGCCGACCCGCAGCCGGAACTCGAACCTGCGGGTTCTCGAGGCGGAGGAACCCATCGCCTACTGCCTGCCCGGCCTCCGCCAGCGGGTGGTCCTGAGCGAGGGCACCCTGTCCAGCCTCAGCCGGCCCGAGGTCAAGGCGATCCTGATGCACGAACGCTCGCACCTGCGGGCTCGCCACGATCTGGTGCTCGAGGCCTTCACCGCGGTGAACCAGGCCTTCCCGATGGTGGCGCGCAGCAAGTCCGCGCTCGGGTCCGTGCAACTGCTCGTCGAGATGCTCGCCGACGACGCCGCCGTGAAGGTCACCGGTCCCACCCCACTCGCCCGCGCACTGGTCGCGTGCGCCGGATCCAGCGCTCCGATGGGGGCGCTCGCCGCGGGCGGGCCGCACACCCTCACCCGGATCCAGCGGCTGTCGGCGACCGGCAGCGCGGTCCCGGTCGCCGCGGCGGCCTACCTCACCTCGGTGACGATCCTCGTGGTGCCGACGGTCGCGGTCGCGGTGCCGTGGCTGGTGGAGCTGAACCGTCTGTTCCACGGCTGAGTCGACAGTCACCGGGGTCACACCCGCCTGACGTGAGGTTGTCTAACGGCTCGCGTACACTGAACGACGGCCGCAATCGCGGTCCGAATCGATCGATACTCATTTTCAGGCACATCTCTGCCCGCCGTGCGGCGCCTCAGTCGGCGCCGATCCGCAGGCATCACGTGCCCTGGCTCGTCTCTTTGCGTGCTGCATGACAGCTCGCGCTCCGCGACGCGCCCGACGTCCGGAGAGGTAATTCCGCGTGACCAACGCTGTCCACATGTCTTCTGCTGCCCCCGTGTCCCCCGAGGAACCGAACGCCGCAACCGATGCCGCCCCGGCGACCGAGGCGACCGTCACCTTCGCCGAGATCGGCCTGCCCGCGCCCGTCGTCGCCGCGCTCTCCCGCAACGGCATCACCGTCCCCTCGCCGATCCAGGCGATGTCGGTGCCCGACGCGATCGCGGGCCGCAACGTGCTCGGCCGCGCCCAGACCGGCTCCGGCAAGACCCTCGCCTTCGGCCTGCCGATGCTCGCGCGTCTGGCGCAGCACGAGGACCGGCCGGCACCCAAGCGCCCGCGCGCGCTGGTCCTGGTGCCGACCCGCGAGCTCGCCGTCCAGGTCGTCGACTCGCTGTTCCCCTACGCGTCCTCGGTCGGGGTGAACGTGCGCGCCGCCGTCGGCGGCATGCCCTTCACCAAGCAGGTCGAGCAGCTGCGTCGGGGCGTCGACATCCTCGTGGCCACCCCCGGCCGCCTCGGCGACCACCTGCGGCAGGGCACCTGCGTGCTCGACGACATCGAGATCACCGCGCTCGACGAGGCCGACCAGATGGCCGACATGGGCTTCCTCCCGGAGGTTCGTTCCATCCTCGACGCGACCCGCCCCGACGGCCAGCGCCTGCTGTTCTCGGCGACCCTGGACCGCGAGGTGCAGTCGCTCGTGCGCCAGTTCCTGCCCGACCACGTCCAGCACTCCACCGAGGACGGCCGCGCGAGCGTGGACACGATGGAGCACTACGTGCTGCTCGTCGAGCGCGGCCAGAAGGATGTCGTGCTCGCCGAGATCGGCGCACGCGACGGCCGGACCATCATGTTCGCCCGCACCAAGCTCGGCTGCGAGGGCATCACCGATCGTCTTCGCGCCGTGGGCATTCCGGCCGAGGCGCTGCACGGCGGCAAGGCGCAGAACCAGCGCACCCGGGTGCTCGAGCGGTTCAAGAACGGTCGCACCCCGGTGCTCGTCGCCACCGACGTCGCCGCCCGCGGCATCCACGTCGACGGTATCGACCTGGTCGTGCACGTGGACCCGCCCGCCGACCACAAGGACTACCTGCACCGCGCCGGCCGCACCGCCCGCGCGGGCGAGAAGGGCACGGTCGTCGCGATCGTGCTGCCGAACCAGCGTCGCCTGGTCCGCAAGCTGACCGGCATGGCGGGTGTCGACGCGACCGCCGTCAACGTGACTCCCGGTTCCGAGGAGCTCGCGACCATCACCGGCGCGAAGGCGCCGAGCGGTGAGCCGGTGCGCGAGCAGCCCTCCCGCGGCGAACGGTCCTACAACGATCGTCCGCGTCGCGACGGCGGCTTCGACCGTCCGCGCCGTGACGGCGGTGGGTACCGCGGACAGTCCGGACCGCGCGGGGACCGGCCGCAGCGCAGCGAGGGCGGCTACCGCGGATCGAACGAGAACCGCTCCTACGGCGACCGCCCCCAGCGTGACGGCGGCTACCAGCGCTCGAACGAGAACCGCTCCAACGACAGCCGCTCCTACGGTGACCGGCCCCAGCGCAGCGAGGGCGGCTACCGCGGCGACCGCCCCCAACGCACCGAGGGCGGCTACCGCGGCGACCGCCCCCAACGCACCGAGGGTGGCTACCGCGGGGATCGCCCCCAGCGCACCGAGGGTGGATACCAGCGCTCCAGCGAGAGCCGTCCCTACCGCGACCGCCCCCAGCGCAGCGAGGGCGGCTACCGCGGATCGAACGAGAACCGCTCCTACGGCGACCGCCCCCAGCGCAGCGAGGGCGGCTACCGCGGGGATCGCCCCCAACGGTCCGAGGGTGGCTACCGCGGAGATCGCCCCCAGCGCACCGAGGGCGGCTACCGCGGATCGAACGAGAACCGCTCCTACGGCGACCGCCCCCAGCGCTCCGACCGTGCCGGCTCCACCGGTGGATCCGGCGGGTTCCGTAGCCGTACCGAGCGCCGCGCCTACGACGGGTTCGACGGGCCGCAGCGCGGTCGCTGACCCTCTGCCGCACCCGTAACCACGGACCGACCCGATGCCGCCGCCTGCCTGTGCAGGCGGCGGCATCGTCGTCTACGGGCCTGACGAGTCCAGGTTGCGAGACCTGAACTTTCGTTCCCTCGGCGCGCAGGGAAAGGTGTAGGGCATGACCGACAACACCTCTGCCCCAGCGCGGGCTCAGATCGGAGTCACCGGACTCGCCGTCATGGGCTCGAACATCGCCCGCAACTTCGCCCGTCGCGGCCACACGGTCGCCCTGCACAACCGCAGCGTCGCCAAGACCGACGCCCTGATCGCCGAGCACGGCGCCGAGGGCGACTTCGTCCGCACCGAGACCGTCGAGGAGTTCGTGGGTGCGCTGCAGAAGCCGCGCCGCGTCCTCATCATGGTCAAGGCGGGCGAGGCCACCGACGCGGTGATCGAGGAACTCGCCGCGGCGATGGAGCCGGGCGACATCATCATCGACGGCGGAAATGCGTTGTACACGGACACGATTCGGCGCGAGGCCGCGCTGCGTGAGCGCGGGCTGCACTTCGTCGGCGCCGGCATCTCCGGCGGCGAGGAGGGCGCACTCAACGGCCCGTCGATCATGCCGGGCGGGCCGAAGGAGTCCTACGCGGCACTCGGTCCCCTCCTCGAGTCGGTCGCTGCGGTGGTCGACGGCACCCCGTGCTGCACCCACATCGGCCCCGACGGCTCGGGCCACTTCGTGAAGATGGTGCACAACGGCATCGAGTACGCCGACATGCAGTTGATCGGCGAGGCGTACCACCTCTTCCGCGACGCGCTCGGACTGGACGCCGGACAGATCGCCGACGTGTTCACCGAGTGGAACGCCGGCACGCTCGAGTCCTACCTGATCGAGATCACCGCCGAGGTGCTGCGGCAGAAGGACGCCGCGACGGGTCAGGCCCTCGTGGACGTCATCGTCGATGCCGCCGAGCAGAAGGGCACGGGCCGCTGGACGGTCAAGTCCGCGCTCGACCTCGGTGTGCCGGTGACCGGCATCGCCGAGGCGGTCTTCGCCCGCGCGCTGTCCGGATCCCGCGAGCAGCGCAAGGCCGCGGTCGGTCTCGCGTCCGGCGCCCTCGGCGACAAGCCCGGCGACATCGCACAGTTCACCGAGGACATCCGCGCGGCGCTGTACGCGTCGAAGATCATCGCGTACGCCCAGGGCTTCGACCAGATCAAGGCCGGCAGCGTCGAGTACAACTGGGATCTGAAGCCCGCCGACCTCGCCACCATCTGGCGCGGCGGCTGCATCATCCGGGCCCAGTTCCTCAACCGCATCAAGGAGGCGTACGACGAGAACCCGGAGCTGCCGAGCCTCGTGTTGGCGCCGTACTTCCGTGAGGCCATCGAGACGGGTATCGACAGCTGGCGGCGGGTCGTGGCGACCGCGACGATGCTGGGCATCCCGGTCCCCGGGTTCGCCTCCTCCCTCTCCTACTACGACGGCCTGCGCGCCGAGCGCCTGCCCGCCGCGCTGACCCAGGGCCAGCGTGACTACTTCGGTGCGCACACCTACGAGCGCATCGACCGTCCCGGCAAGTTCCACACCCTCTGGAGTGGCGACCGCTCCGAGATCGAGGCGTAGCTCCCCCGGCGGTGACGTGCTCGACACGTCACCGCCGGCGCCGGGTCCCGTTCGGGATGGACCCCTCCCCTCGATGCGGTCGTGAAACCGCAGGTTCGATGCGGAGCCGACCGGATTCAAATGCCGATAAGCCGGATTATGACATTATTACTGCTCAAACGCCGTGGCCTCGCGAAATTCAGCACACGACCCGGCCGCCCGGCGGGGGGCCTAGCAGCGGCTGCACGATCGTCGATCCGGCAGGACCCTCCCACGGCAACTTCCCCTGACAGTCCGCCCACACCGCCTGGAGCGCGCTCACCTGCCCCTGTCCGTACAGTCCGACGGCACCGAGCAGCCAGGATTCGCACTCACGAACCTCGACCAGGAAGAGGTCGAGCCCGCCGGCGAAGATCCGCTCCCCCGGTCTGAGCGGGTCACCGCCCCAGAGTCGTTCGCCGAGTTCGTTGAGGACCGCCGCCGACTGGTCTGCGACCCGCCCCGTGACCACCACCTCCGGACAGTCGACCTCGGTCAGGCCGACCGTGTAGCAGAAGGCCGGGTGGATACCCTGGTCGTCGACGGCGGACTCCACGTACTGCAGCGCCCACCCGCACCGGTCGATCGTGCGCAGCAACCGTCGCCGCGCACGCTCCGGCGTCATACCGTCACAGATCTCGCACATACGTCCCCCCATGTCGAATGAATGTTCGAATCGCCATGGTGCGCCCGACCACCGACAGGAATGGAGCACACCCGGTCCGGGGCGTCGCGAGGAGCGGAACCGTCCGCGATTCCGGGTAGTGTCGACCTGCGCCGACCCGTCCCTCACTCTCGGCGGCGATCATCGGAGGCAACCGCGTCATGTCCATTCCCGCCACGACCGGGCCCACCTTCGCGGCACTCGGGCTGCCGCCGACGCTTGTCCAGTCACTGAACCGGGAGAAGATCACCGCCCCCTTCCCGATCCAGGCCGCAGTGATTCCCGACATCCTCGCCGGGCGGGACGTGCTCGGCCGCGGCCCCACCGGGTCCGGCAAGACCCTGGCCTTCGGACTGCCGATGCTCGTCCGCCTGGCGGGGGCACCGAGCGTGCCGAAACGTCCGCGCGGACTGGTGCTCGCACCGACGCGAGAGCTTGCGGCACAGATCGAACGGGCCCTCGACGAGTCCGCCCTCTCGCTGGGACTTCGCGTCGCCGTCGTCTACGGCGGGGTACCCACCAAGAATCAGGCGCAGCGCCTCGCTCGCGGGGTGGACCTGCTCGTCGCGACGCCGGGACGCCTCGCCGACCTGATCGACCAGGGCGCCGTCTCCCTCGCCGACATACGCGTGACGACGATCGACGAGGCCGACCACATGGCCGCGATCGGTTTCCTCCCCCAGGTGACCACGCTGCTCGACCGAACCCCGGCAGCCGGCCAGCGGCTCCTCTTCTCGGCCACCCTCGACGGCGACGTCGACACCCTCGTTCGCACGTACCTGCGTGACCCGGTGACGCACGCGACGACCGGCGCGGCCGCCGTCGTCGAGGGCACCGCGCACCACATGCTCTTCGTCTCGCGCGCCGACAAGCCGGCCGTCGTCGCGGAGATCGCCTCGCGACCCGGACGGACGATCATGTTCGCGCGCACCCAGCACGGTGTGGACCGGGTGGTCGCGCAGTTGCGCGCGGTCGGAGTCGCCGCGGGCGCACTGCACGGCGGCAAGTCGCAGAACTACCGTACCCACGCTCTCTCGGCGTTCAGCTCGGGCGAGACGCCGGTGCTCGTCGCGACGGACGTCGCGGCGCGCGGTATCCACGTCGACGACATTTCCCTCGTGGTGCACGTGGACCCGCCCGCCGACCCCAAGGACTACCTGCACCGCGCGGGCCGCACGGCCCGCGCCGGCGAGACCGGGACCGTGGTCACGCTGGTGACCGAGGACCAGCGCGAGGAGGTCGCGGCACTGACCCGCAAGGCGGGCGTGGACCTGGTCGGCGTCGACGTGCGCCCCGGGCATCCCCGGCTGACCGCGCTGACCGGCGCACGCACGCCGAGCGGGATCCCGGTCCCCGCCCCAGCCGCCCCCGAACCGGCACGGGCGACGAAGCCTGCCAGGCACGGCGACCGGCGCAAGCGACCCGGATCGACGACGGTGCGCGGCGGCCGCGGCGCGGGAACGAGCGGCGGGCGGCGTCGAGGAGGAAGCTGACCGGCATGGACCTGCCCGTGCTCTCCGTCGTGCTCGCACTCGTCGGGGCGCTCCTGTTCGCCGTCGGCTCGGTGTTCCAGCAGGACGCGGCGGCCGGGGTCGCCGACGACGACGCACTGCTGAGCGAGCTGATCCGCAGCCCCCGTTGGTGGGCCGGACTGCTCGGCGACGTCGGCGGGTACGGATTCCAGGCGGCCGCACTCGGAATCGGCTCGGTGCTGGTCGTACAGCCGCTCATCGTCAGCACCCTGTTGTTCGCGCTGCCACTGTCCGCGCGGTTCTCCGGTACCCGGATGACCGGACGTACCTGGGCCACCGCGATCGCACTCGCAATCTCGCTCGCGGTTTTCCTCATCGTCGGCGACCCGACCGCGGGTGACGACTCGGCGACAGCACGGCAGTGGGTGATTCCGCTCACAGTCCTGGCCGTGTTGTGCGTCGCCGCGATCGCGGCGAGCACCGCGCGGATCGGCGCCGGTCCGCGGGCACTGCTCCTCGGTTTCGCCAGTGGCGCGCTGTACGGCGTCGCGGTCGCGATGACCAAACCGGTGATCGCGACCTTCGAACACGGCCCCGGCGCGGTGCTCGGCAACTGGGTCACCTGGGCGCTGATCGTGGCGGGAATCGGCGGTTTCTACCTGCAACAGCTCGCCTTTCACGCCGGGTCACTCGCCGCGTCGCTGCCCGCGATCACCATCGGTGAGCCTCTGGTCGCGGCCTTCCTCGGGTTCACCGTCCTCGGCGAGCGGCTGCGCGTCGCCGGGCCCGGCATCACCGTGATCGTGGTCGCGGTGATCGTGATGATCGCGACCACGGTGGAACTCTCCCGCGCCCAGGCCAACGCCAGCGACGGCAAACCCGCACCGGACCCGGTAGTCTCGTAGCACGTGCGCTTCCTAGACAATCAACAGCCGCCCTACGACCTGACCTACGACGACGTGTTCCTGGTACCGAACCGGACCGAGGTCACGTCTCGGTTCGATGTCGACCTCGCGACCGTCGACGGGTCCGGGACCACCATCCCCATCGTGGTCGCCAACATGACCGCCGTCGCGGGTCGTCGGATGGCGGAGACGGTCGCCCGACGCGGCGGCATCGTGGTGATCCCGCAGGACGTGCCTGCGGCCGCGGTCGCCGAGACCGTGTCCTGGGTCAAGGGCAGGCACCTGGTCGCCGACACTCCCGTCACCCTCGGCCCCGACGACTCCGTCTCGGACGCGCTTGCGCTGCTGCCCAAGCGGGCGCACGGCGCCGTGGTCGTGGTCGTGGACAACCGCCCGGTCGGGGTCGTCACCGAGGCGGCCTGCGCCGATGTCGACCGGTTCACCCGCCTCAGCGCCGTCGCTGTGTCGGACTTCGCGACCGCCCCGGTCTCCGCGTCCCCCCGCGAGGTGTTCGAGCTGCTCGAGTCCCGGCACGATCCCCTCGCGGTGATCGTCGAGGACGACGGCACCCTCGCCGGCGTCCTCACCCGCACCGGTGCGATCCGGGCGGGCATCTACGAACCGGCGCTCGACGCGAACGGCAGGCTCCGGGTCGCGGCCGCCGTCGGCATCAACGGCGACGTCGCCGCCAAGGCGACCGCCCTGGTCGAGGCCGGCGCCGACGTGCTCGTGATGGACACCGCGCACGGCCACCAGCAGAAGATGCTCGAGGCGCTGTCCGCCGTCGCCGCGCTCGACCTCGGGGTCCCGATCGCGGCCGGCAACGTCGTGTCCGCGGCCGGTGCCCGGGACCTGATCGCGGCGGGCGCGAGCATCGTCAAGGTCGGCGTCGGGCCCGGCGCCATGTGCACCACCCGGATGATGACCGGCGTCGGGCGCCCGCAGTTCTCCGCGGTCGCCGAGTGCTCCGCCGCGGCCCGCGAACTCGGCGCCCACGTGTGGGCCGACGGCGGCGTCCGGCACCCGCGCGACGTGGCGCTGGCGCTCGCCGCGGGCGCGTCGAACGTGATGATCGGCTCCTGGTTCGCCGGCACTCACGAGTCCCCCGGCGATCTGCGCTTCGACCAGGCCGGCAATGCCTACAAGGAGAGCTTCGGCATGGCCTCGAAGCGGGCGGTCGCCGCGCGCACCGCCACCGACAACGCCTTCGACCGGGCCCGCAAGGGACTGTTCGAGGAGGGCATCTCGAGCTCGCGGATGCGGTTGGACCCGGTCCGGCCCGGAGTCGAGGACCTCATCGACCACATCTGCTCGGGCGTGCGCAGCACCTGCACGTACGCCGGTGCCCGGAACATCGAGGAGTTGCGGGACAAGGCCGTGCTCGGGGTGCAGTCCGCGGCCGGATTCGCGGAAGGCCGGCCGCTGCCTGCCGGTTGGTGACCGCGTCGTCACCGGGGTCGAACGCACACGGGGCCCGTCGCATCACCGGACATTCCTCCCGCTGCCGGTAGAATGATGCTCTCGACGCAGCAGTGCGCCCGGTTTGCCGTACCTGTCCGCGGCCTCGGTTCGTCCGTATTCTCCGGACGTCCGAGGCCCGCGGGGCGGCCGGGACGGATCAAACCCCGATCCGTCCCCACCGGGCACGACAGGAAGGAACAAGGTGCCAGAGGCACCCACACACGAGCCCCCCGCCTCCGCGCAATCCGGCGACGCCGATTCCGGCGACGGGGCCTCCGCATCGGAGGGCTCCTCTACCGAGCCGGGTGACAAACCCGGCGGCGTTCCACACGACTTCCACCCCATCCCATCTCGAACCCCGAGCCGGGGGCGATAGACGATGCAGATCGCATTGACCGTCGTGAGCCTCCTCGGCTTCCTCGCCCTGACCGCGGGCACCGCGCTCTTCGTCGCGGCCGAGTTCTCGCTGACCGCCCTCGAACGCAGCACCGTCGACGCGCACGCGCGCGACGGCGACCTCCGCTCCCGGCAGGTCCAGCACGCCCACCGCACCCTGTCCTTCCAGCTCTCGGGCGCCCAGCTGGGCATCACCATCACCACCCTGATCACCGGTTACATCGCCGAGCCGGTGCTGGCCCGGTTCATCACCCCCGTCCTCACCGCGATGAACGTCAGCGAGTCGGTAGCCGCGGGCATCTCGCTCGCCGCCGCGCTGATCATCGCGACCTCGCTGTCGATGGTCTTCGGCGAACTCGTCCCGAAGAACCTGGCGATCGCGCACCCGCTGGGGACCGCCCGGTTCACCGCGGGCGCCATGGCCGGGTTCTCGACGGTGTTCAAGTGGGCCATCAACGGGCTCAACGGAACTGCCAACTGGGTGGTGCGCAGGCTCGGCATCGAACCCGCCGAGGAACTGCGGTCCGCGCGGTCCCCGCAGGAGCTGGGGTCGTTGGTGCGGAACAGCGCCCGGCGCGGCTCCCTCGACCCCGCGACGGCACTCCTGGTGGACCGTTCGCTGCGGTTCGGCGAGCGCAGCGCGGAGGAGCTGATGACGCCCCGCGTCAAGATCGAGACCCTCGAAATCCGTGACACCGTGGCGGATCTCATCGACGCCGCATCCCGAACCGGGTTCTCCCGGTTCCCCGTCGTCGACGGCGACCTGGACGACACGGTCGGGGTGGTGCACATCAAGCAGGCGTTCGTGGTGCCGACGGCGGGCCGCGCGACCACCCCGCTGATCACGCTGGCGCAGAAGGTGCCCGTCGTCCCGTCCAGCCTGGACGGCGACGCGGTCATGGAGCAGGTCCGCGCCGACGGCATGCAGGTCGCCCTCGTGGTCGACGAGTACGGCGGCACCGCCGGCATGGTGACCATGGAGGACCTCATCGAGGAGATCGTCGGCGACGTCCGCGACGAGCACGACGACCCGGAGATCGAGGTGCAGCGCAGTGGCGACAGCTGGATCTGTTCCGGTCTGCTGCGCATCGACGAGGTCAGCCGCGCCACCGGATACGCCGCGCCGGACGGCGAGTACGACACCCTCGGCGGCCTGGTCCTGGCGCACCTGGGCCGGATCCCCGAGGTCGGCGACGAGGTGGTGCTGCCGAACCCCGCCGGCGACGGCAGGCCGGACGCGCACGGCGGCTGGATCGCCCGCGTCACCGGCATGGACGGCAGGCGCATCGACCGAGTGTCCCTGACCCCGGTCCCGGCCGAGCAGATCAGCAGGCACGGGGCGGCCGAGTCGACCGACTCCGAGGGGGTCTCGCATGAGTGACCTGTTCGCGGTCCTGCTCGCCGTGCTGCTGCTGGCGGGCAACGCGTTCTTCGTGGCCGCCGAGTTCGCGTTGATCTCCGCCCGACGCGACCGCCTCGAGGCGCTCGAGGCACAGGGCAAGAAGCGGGCGCGGACCGTCATCCGTGCCGGCGAACACCTGTCGCTGATGCTGGCGGGCGCCCAGCTCGGCATCACGATCTGTTCGATCCTGCTCGGTCGCGTCGGCGAACCTGCGATCGCGCATCTGGTCGAGAAGCCGCTCGACCTGTTCGGCGTGCCCGACGCGCTGCTGCATCCGATCGCGTTCACCATCGCGCTCGCGCTGGTGGTGGTGCTGCACATCCTGCTCGGCGAGATGGTCCCGAAGAACATCGCCATCGCCGGTCCGGAGCGCAGCGCGATGCTGCTGGTGCCGATCCACCTCGGCTTCATCAGGCTGGCCAAGCCGCTGATCGCGTTCTACAACTGGTGCGCGAACTCGACGCTGCGACTGCTGCGGGTGGAACCGAAGGACGAGCTCGACACGACCGTGTCCGAGCTGGAGCTGGCGGAGATGATCGGCGAGTCCCGTTCGGAGGGGCTGATCGACGAGGAGGAACACCGCCGCCTCACCCAGGCGCTGCACACCACCGACCTCACGGTCGCGGACGTGTCGATCCCGCTGTCGAAGGTGCACACCGTGCCGATGACCGATGCCGGCACCACTCTCGGCGCCGTCGAGCGGGCGGTCGCCGAGACCGGCTACTCGCGTTACCCGGCGCGCCTGACGGACGGCACGATCGTCGGCTACCTGCACCTCAAGGACGTGCTCGACGAGGTGCTCGACGAGTCCGCGGGACCGGACACGGTGATCCCCCGCTCGGACGTGCGACCGCTGCCGCAGTTGGGGATGCAGATGCCCCTCGAGGAGGCACTGTCCATGCTGCGGCGGGCGAGCAGTCACCTCGGCGCGGTGGTCGACGCCGACGACACGACCGTCGGCATCGTCGCGCTCGAGGACCTCGTCGAGGAGTTCGTCGGGACCGTGCGGGACGCCACCCACCGCGTCGACGACGCGGTGCCGGGTCAGCGGACGCCGTGACGGTCTCGGACGAAGCCGTCGCGGGCGGTCCACTCGTGCTCCCGCAGCACGAGTGGACCGCCCGCCGGGACGCGCACCGGGCGTGGGTGGACGCGCTGATCGGCCCGCACCTGTCGCGTCAGACGCGCGGCGAGAAGCATCCGGTGATCGACTTCCTGTTCACCTACTACAGCCTGCGCCCGGCCCAACTGCGACGCTGGCATCCCGGGTACGGGGTGCGACTGACCGGGCCCGCGGCGCACGAGTACTGGGACTACTCGGGGTATCGCCGGTGCGGCGACGACGCCGAGGCCGACCCCCGGTTGCTGGCCCAGCGCCGCTCGATGCTCGAGTTCACCGAGCGGCTGCTCACGGGCACCGCCGCTCGGCCCGCCCAGCTCGGCTGCTTCGGCCTGCACGAGTGGGCGATGGTCTACCGCGGCGGCGAGCAGGCGGTCCGGCATTCGAGCACCCCGCTGCGGCTCGGGCCGGACGGCACGGACGCGGTCGTCGAGTCGATGAACCTGCGTTGCACGCACTACGACGCGTTCCGGTTCTTCACCCCGGACGCGGTGGGCCGCAACGAGACCGAGCTGCGGCGTGAGGACCAGGCCGGGCGTGAGCAGCCGGGCTGCCTGCACGCCGGCATGGACCTGTACAAGTGGGCCTACAAGCTGGTGCCGCTGATCGACTCGGACCTGCTGATGCGGTGCTTCGAGCTGGCGATGGACGCTCGCGAGCTGGACATGCGCGCTAGCCCCTACGACCTCGCCGGGCTGGGTTACGAACCGGTGCCGATCGAGACCGCATCGGGGCGCGCCGAGTACGTCCGCGCCCAGTCCGCGCTCACCGAGCGGGCAGCCCCGCTGCGCACCGAGCTGCTCGAGAAGTGCCGGACGCTGCTGGTCCGATGACTCGGCCGGGGGTCACCGCCCCTGCGCGGCCCACTCGAGAGCGGCCGACTCGTCTGCGAGCGCGAACGAGCGCACCTCACAGGGGAACACGAAACTGATCAGGTGAACGGCCTTGCCGATCCACTCGTGATCGGTGACCAGTGCGATGCGGCCCCAACTGCGCCGAGGCCGAGTGTCGAGCTCGGCGTCCTGCCACAGCGCACCGGCGCTGTAGCCGCTCAGGTCCTCGCCCAGCACGTAGACCAGGTTGACCTTCTCGTGCTGGGCGATCTTCGCGTCGATGGCCGGATCGAGGACTTCCCGGTAGTCCCGCGCGGTCACCGTGCCGCTCGCCCGAAAGCCCAGGACGCCGTCGGGCAGATTCTCCATGGCTTCGATCACGAAATCATGGTTCCACAGGCCGGGTGCCCGTGTGCCGCAACACGAGCGAGCCGAACGTCCGGGGATTCGCGCGCGACCGCCGGGCGTTTGCTGCACGATCACACGGTGAAGTTCACCCGAGAAGACATCGACACCACCGAGCTCAACCGGCGTCGGGCCCTGTACGGCCCGCTCACGGAGTCGGTCCGCGAACTCGTCGACGCCACCATCCGCACCGAGGTCGACGACGCGGTGATCCGCGAGGTGCACGCCGCCGTCACCGCCGCGACCGCGAAGTTGCGCGCGAAGCAGATCGACGGCGGGTTCGGAATGCGCTTCACCGCCGACGGCGAGTCGATCGCCTGGGGCAACGCGGGGATCGGATTGCGGAACGCGATCGCACCCCCGCTGGTCATCGAGTCCGACGACTCCGGCCTGCACTGGACGGAGGTCACCCTCGGCGCCGCCTACGAGGGCCCGCCCGGACTGGTGCACGGCGGGGTCTGCGCGCTGGTACTCGACCATCTGCTCGGCACCACCGCCAGCTCGGTCGAACCGCGCTTCACCGGCACGCTCACACTGCGTTACCGCCGTGGCACCCCGCTGGGTCCGCTGCGCGCCGAGGCCCGGATAGACCGCAACGAGGGGCGCAAGACCGTCGTTCTGGGCACGCTGTCGGACGAGGGTGGCGTCACCGTCGAGGCCGAGGGCATCTTCATCGGCCCGGCCGCCTCGAGCTGACATCCAGCGGACGTCACTCCGGCGCGGACACCGTCCCCCTGGCGTACCAGGCGCGGGCGTCGAGCCTGAACGACCGGGACGGAAGCTCCGCCCGGCATGCGTCGCGCACGCGCGCCTGCTGCGCGCGCGACAGCGACTGCAAGTGCCGGCCGGCGGGACCGACCGCGAAGGTGAACGGCTCCCAGAAGTCGTCGAATCCGGTGTAGTCCGCGTGGGAGGTGAGCGCACCGCCGGCCACGTCGGTCAGCCCGGCGCCGCGGAAGAGCCCGGCGAGGTCGCCGTCGGCGGTGCCGGCCATCGCGGATTCGCCTGCCGCGTCGGGGTCCACCTCACGCACCGCGGTCCAGTACAGCCGCAGCATCGTCATGCCGCCGGTGGCGATGTCCCACATGCAGGCGGCGACGGTGCCGCCCGGGCGGGTCACGCGGGCCATCTCACGCACACCTCGGTCGGGGTCGCTCATGAACCCGACCACCAGTGACGAGAGGGTGGCGTCGAACTCGCCGTCCGCCCAGGGCAGCCGTTCGGCCACCCCCTCCCGGACGTCGGCGCCGGGATTTCGCTCGCGGCACGCCGCGACGAACTGCGGTGCCGGGTCGATCGCCGCGACGTTCGCCGCGCCCACCCGGGTGACGAGTTCCCGGGTGAGACCGCCGGGTCCGCATCCGACGTCGCAGACCCGGCTGCCGGATGCGATGTCGGCGGCGTCGGCGAGCGCGACCGCGAGGGCGGGCGTGTAGCGCCCCATGAAGCGGTCGTACTGCACTGCCGGTCCGGCGAACTGCACGGATCCAACTCCACCGCACCCGCGCGCACCCGTCAAGACCACCGGGTCGCGGTGGCGCCGTCGGATTCCGGGAATCGTCACGATGACCGAACCGTTGAACCTGGCCAGGAACCCGCGACAAACAGCTAGACGATTACCCCCGAGTAACATAAGGGCGGTCTAGATGTGGCATCCCCAGAAAAGTGAGGCAATTCATGACTGAACGCGTGCAGGTCGGTGGTCTTCAGGTTGCAAAGGTACTTCACGATTTCGTGAACGCCGAAGCCCTGCCCGGCACCGGCGTAGACGCCGACGCTTTCTGGGCCGGCGCCGTCAAGGTCATCGAGGACCTCGCCCCCAAGAACAAGGCCCTGCTCGCCAAGCGCGACGACCTGCAGGCCCAGATCGACGCCTGGCACCGCGACCACCTCGGACCGAAGTTCGACGCCGCGGAGTACAAGGCGTTCCTGCAGGAGATCGGCTACCTGCTGCCCGAACCCGCCCCCTTCACCGTGCAGACCCAGAACGTGGACGCGGAGATCGCCACCACCGCGGGCCCGCAGCTGGTCGTCCCGGTGCTCAACGCCCGGTTCGCGCTCAACGCCTCCAACGCCCGCTGGGGATCGCTGTACGACGCCCTCTACGGCACCGACGCCATCTCCGAGGCCGACGGCGCGGAGAAGGGCAAGGGCTACAACAAGGTTCGCGGCGACAAGGTCATCGCCTGGGCCCGCGAATTCCTCGACGCCGCGGCACCGCTCGCGGCCGGCAGCCACGCCGACTCCAAGAGCTACCGGATCGACGGCACCGAGCTGAAGGTCGAACTCACCGACGGCACCGTCACCACCCTCGCGCAGCCGGAGAAGTACGTCGGCTACCTCGGCGAGAAGGACGCGCCGACCTCGGTCCTGCTGCGTAACAACGGATTGCACGCCGAGATCCAGATCGACGCCGCGTCCCCGATCGGCTCGACCGACGCGGCCGGCGTCAAGGACGTCGTGCTCGAGTCCGCGCTCACCACGATCATGGACTTCGAGGACTCCGTCGCGGCCGTCGACGCCGACGACAAGGTCGTCGGCTACCGCAACTGGCTGGGCCTCAACCGCGGCGACCTCGCCGAGGAGATCAGCAAGGGCGGCAAGTCCTTCACCCGCACGCTGGGCGGCGACCGCATCTACACCGCCGCGGACGGCTCCGAGCTGACCCTGCACGGCCGCTCGCTGCTGTTCGTCCGCAACGTCGGTCACCTGATGACCAACCCGGCGATCCTCGATGCCGACGGCAACGAGGTGCCCGAGGGCATCCTCGACGCCCTGATCACCAGCCTGTGTGCCGTGCACGGCCTGTCCAGGAGCGAGGCCAACGGGCCGCTCGACAACAGCCGCACCGGCTCGATCTACATCGTCAAGCCCAAGCAGCACGGTCCCGAGGAGGTCGCGTTCACCTCCGAGCTGTTCGGTCGCGTGGAGGAGGTCCTCGGCCTGCCCGCGAACACCCTCAAGGTCGGCATCATGGACGAGGAACGCCGCACCACCGTCAACCTGGCCGCCTGCATCAAGGAGGCCAGCGACCGGGTCGTGTTCATCAACACCGGCTTCCTGGACCGCACCGGCGACGAGATCCACACCTCCATGGAGGCCGGCGCGATGGTGCGCAAGGCCGAGATGAAGAAGCAGCGCTGGATCTCCGCCTACGAGGACTGGAACGTCGACAAGGGCCTCGCCGCCGGACTGCAGGGCAAGGCGCAGATCGGCAAGGGCATGTGGGCGATGACCGACCTGATGGCGGACATGCTCGAGCAGAAGATCGGCCACCCCAAGGCCGGCGCCAACACCGCGTGGGTGCCCTCGCCCACCGGTGCCACCCTGCACGCCACGCACTACCACCGCGTCGACGTGTTCGCCGTCCAGGACGCACTGAAGGGCAGCCCGCGCGCCACGGTCGACGACATCCTGACCATCCCGCTCGCCCCGAGCACCGACTGGTCGGACGCCGAGAAGCGCGAGGAGCTGGACAACAACTGCCAGTCCATCCTCGGCTACGTGGTCCGCTGGATCGACGCCGGTGTCGGTTGCTCCAAGGTGCCCGACATCCACGACGTCGCGCTCATGGAGGACCGCGCCACCCTGCGCATCTCGAGCCAGCTGCTCGCGAACTGGCTGCGTCACGGCATCGTCACCGAGGCGGAGATCGTCGCCGCGCTCGAGCGGATGGCCCCCGTGGTCGACCGGCAGAACGAGGGCGACGCCGACTACCGCCCGATGGCGCCGGACTTCGACACCAACATCGCCTGGCAGGCAGCCAAGGAGCTGATCCTCGAGGGCGCCGAGCAGCCGAGCGGCTACACCGAGCCGATCCTGCACCGCCGCCGCCGGGAGTACAAGGCCGCCAACGCCTGATCCCCACTGCGCATCGACGCCGCCGCCCGAGAAGGTTCGTCTCGGGCGGCGGCGTCGTCGTGTCGGGGACCCGCGGTCGACCGAGGATCCGGTCGGCACCGATCCGTAGACTGCCGTTGGAGAACTCGCGCGGGCGTCCGGGCCCCTGTGCGATCGACGGGACTGGTCCGGCGACGGCGGACGGAGACGAGGGCACGTGGGGCAGCATCGCGGACGGCAGGGCACCCGGGGAATCAGCAAGGGCCCGATCATCGCGGTCGCCACGGTGGTCGTGCTCGTCCTCGGCGCACTCGGCTGGTTCCAACTGCGCGACCGCATCTCGGACCAGGGCACCCAGGCCGCGCAGACCTGCGTCGAGGGCAATGCCGTCCTCGACGTCACGGCCGATCCCGACATCGCCGCCCAGATCAGCGAGTTCGCGGACCGCTACAACAAGACCGCACCGGTGGTGCGGGACCACTGCATGACGGTGACGGTCACCGCCGAGCCGTCCGCGACCACCACCGCGGCGCTCCGCGCGGGCGGCGGCAAGTGGACCGGGACCGGTCCGGCTCCGGCACTGTGGATTCCCCAGAGTTCCCGGTCCGTCGGCGCCCTCGCCGACCATCCGGGACTGGTCGACGGTCAACCGAAGTCGGTGGCCGAGTCGCCGGTCGTCCTGGCCGCCGCACGCCACCTGGCGATGGCGCTGACCGCGAGGCCGGTCGGTTGGCGGGATCTGCCCCGCATGCAGTCCGACCCGGGCTCGCTGCCACCGCTGGGTCTGCCCGGGTGGGGCGGACTGCGCCTGGCGATGCCCACCGGCGCCGGCTCGGACGCCACCGGACTGGCCGCCGAGGCGGTCGCCGCGGAGGTCGCCGGCGCGGGCACCGGCCCGGTCACCGCGCAGCAGGCGGCGTCCGCCCCCGTGACGGCGGCGCTGGAGACGCTGAGCCTGGGCTCCACCGCGATAGCGGGCGGGGTTCCCTCGAACACCGCCGACGCCCTCAAAGCCCTGGCCGCGCAACAGAAGCCGGCCGACGGCCCGCTGCACGCAGTTCCCGCGACCGAACAGCAGGTGTACGCGGCGACCTCCGCCGGCGCATCGATCGGCGAGGTGGCGCTCACCGGTGCGACTCCGGTCGCCGATCATCCCGCCGCGATCCTGACCGCCGGCTGGGTCGACGAGACCCGCAGCCGCGCGGCCGCCCAGTTCGTCGACTTTGTCCGCCGGCCGGAACAGGCCGAGACGCTGCGCGCAGCGGGCTTCAGGGTGGACGGCACCGCGCCCGCGGGCACCGAAGCCGTCCGGTTCGCGCCCCTCCCCAGCGTGCTCGCACCCGCTCCCGCCGACGTGACGCGGGCGCTGACGGGTGTGGTCGAGAACCCGGTCACGCCACGCAATTCGACCGTGCTGCTGGACATCTCCGGATCGATGAGTGACAACGAGGGCAACGCGACACGGCTGCGCAACACCGCGGCCGCCCTGACCACGCAGGTCGGCACCATGCCCGACAACTCGAACCTGGGACTGTGGGTGTACTCGAAGGGCCTCGACGGCGCCAAGGCATACAAGGTAGCCGTCCCGACCGGATCGCTCGCCGGGTCCGTCGGCGGCGTGCCCCGACGGCAGGCGATCGACACCGCCCTGAGCGGCCTCAGGCCTGCGACCGCCACCTCGACCTACGCCTCGGTCGAGGCGGCGTACGCGGCCGCGGTGAAGGGTTTCGTCGCGGACCGGCCGAACTCGGTACTGCTGATCACCGACGGACCCAACGACGACACGTCGATCAGCTCACAGCAGCTGCTCGCGTCGATCAAGGACACCGCCGTGGACGGCAAGCCCGTTCGCGTCGACGTCATCACCATCGGCGCGAACTCCGACAGCGCCACGCTGCGGCAGCTCGCCGATCAGACCGGCGGCACCCTGGTGAGCGTCTCGACCTCGGCCGGACCCGAACTGAGTGCGGCGATCGGCACGCTGCTCGCCTGACGGCACCGAGGTCAGAGGCACCAGGTGATGTCGGCCGAGCCTGGCAGCGGAACGACGAAGCAGATGTTCACCGACCCGTTTCCGATGATGCGCTTGTCCGCGGAGGCGGTCGGAGCTGCGAGCGCACCGACCGACACGACGATTGCGGTGACTGCCAGGACTCGTGCGATTGTGGAAGACATTTCCTGCACCTTTGGCTGGACGAGGGTGGCGCACAGTCACCCTCAGCCATCGTCCTCCGACCACCGCAGGTCACACAAGGACCGTTCGGACGGCTCACGACCCCGGAACCCCACCTCCCGATGTCACACTCGGACCGCTTCAGACGAACCGGTGTGACATCGGGAGGTGGAAGGGGCAGGCTCAGCTGCTGAAGGCCTCGATCGGCGGGCAGGAGCAGACCAGGTTGCGGTCGCCGTGCGCGCCGTCGATGCGCCGGACCGGCGGCCAGATCTTGCGGGCGGACTTGCCGGACGGGAACACCGCGAGCTCACGCGAGTACGGGTGCTCCCACTCGCCGACCAGGCAGGCCGCGGTGTGCGGGGCGCCGCGCAGCGGGTTGTCGTCCACCGGCCACTCCCCCGACCCGACCCGGTCGATCTCGCACCGGATCGCGACCATCGCGTCACAGAACCGGTCGATCTCGTCCAGGTTCTCGGACTCGGTCGGCTCGATCATCAGCGTGCCCGCCACCGGGAAGCTCATGGTCGGGGCGTGGAACCCGTAGTCCGCCAACCGCTTCGCGACGTCGTCGACGGTGACTCCGGTGTCCTTGCTGATCGGACGCAGGTCCACGATGCACTCGTGCGCGACCATCCCGTTCTCGCCGGTGTAGAGCACCGGGAAGTGCTCGTCGAGGCGGCGGGCGATGTAGTTCGCGGATGCGATCGCGGTGAGTGAGGCCCGACGCAGCCCGGCCGCGCCCATCATCCGGATGTACGCCCACGTGATGGGCAGGATCGAGGCGCTGCCGTACGGCGCCGCGGACACGGTCGGCCCGGTGCCGAGCTGCGGGGCCAGCGGGTGGCCGGGCAGGAACTGGGACAGGTGCGCGCGCACCGCGACCGGGCCGACGCCGGGCCCGCCACCGCCGTGCGGGATGCAGAAGGTCTTGTGCAGGTTCAGGTGGCTGACGTCGCCGCCGAACCGGCCCGGGCGGGCGAGGCCGACGAGCGCGTTGAGGTTGGCCCCGTCGACGTACACCTGACCACCCGCGTCGTGCACGGCCGCGCAGATGTCGGCGACCTCGTGCTCGTACACGCCGTGCGTGGACGGGTAGGTGATCATGATCGCGGCCAGCCGCTCGGCGTGGTCGGCGATCTTGGCCCGCAGGTCGTCCAGGTCGACGTCACCGTTGGGACGGCAGCCGACGACCTCGACCCGCATCCCGGCCATCACCGCGGAGGCGGCGTTGGTGCCGTGCGCGCTGGACGGGATCAGGCAGGTGTCGCGGTGGTCGTCACCGCGGGAGAGGTGGTAATTGCGGATCGCCAGCAGGCCCGCGTACTCGCCCTGGCTGCCGGCGTTCGGCTGCAGGCTCACCGCGTCGTAGCCGGTGATCGCGGCCAGCCAGTCCTGCAGGTCGGTGATGATCGACAGCATGCCGGGCGCGTCGTCGACGGGCGCGAAGGGGTGCAGGTTGGTGAACTGCGGCCAGGTGATGGCCTCCATCTCGGCGGCCGCGTTGAGCTTCATGGTGCAGGATCCGAGCGGAATCATGCTGCGGTCCAAGGCGATGTCCTTGTCCGCCAGCATCCGCAGGTAGCGCATCATCGCGGTCTCGGTGCGGTGCTTGACGAATGCGGGGTGCGCGAGGAACTCCGAGGTGCGTGCCAGCTCGGCCGGCAGCGAGGCCGCCGCGTCCACGCCCGCGGCGCGCACGCCGAACGCCGCCAACACCGACTCCAGGTGCGCGGGCGTGGTGGCCTCGTCGCACGCGATGCCGACGTGGTCGGCATCGACCTGCCGCAGGTTCACGTTCCAGCCCTTGGCCGCCGCGACGACCTCCTCGGCGCGGCCGGGCACCCGGGCGAGCACGGTGTCGAAGAACTGCTCGTGTACGACCTCGACGCCGGCCGCGCGCAGGCCGGACGCCAGGGCGCGGGCGTGACCGTGGACCCGCCGCGCGATCGCGGTCAGGCCCTCGGCGCCGTGGTAGCTGGCGTACATGGCCGCGACGACCGCGAGCAGGACCTGCGCGGTACAGATGTTGGAGGTCGCCTTCTCACGGCGAATGTGCTGTTCACGGGTCTGCAGTGCGAGCCGGTAGGCCTTGTCGCCGTCGGCGTCCACCGACACCCCGACCAGCCGTCCGGGCAGCTGCCGGGCCAGCTTCGAGTGGACCGCGAGGTAGCCGGCGTGCGGACCACCGAAGCCCATCGGGACGCCGAAACGCTGCGTGGTGCCGAAGCAGGCGTCGGCGCCCTGCTCGCCGGGCGGGGTCAGCAGGGTCAGCGCCAGCAGGTCGGCTCCGACGGCGACCAGCGCACCGCGCTCGTGTGCCGCGGCGATCAGCGCGCTGTGGTCGACGACGCGGCCGGACGCACCGGGTACCTGGGCCAGGACGCCGAAGAACTCGCCGTCGGGCAGCCCGAGGCTCAGATCCGCCTCGACCAGTTCGATGCCGAGCGGGGTGGCCCGAGTCTCGATCACGGCCCTGGTCTGCGGGAACAGATCCGTGTCGACGACGAATCGCGGGGACTTGCTGCGGCCGGCCCGGCGCAGCAGCGTCATCGCCTCGGCGGCGGCGGTGGCCTCGTCGAGCATCGACGAGTTCGCGACCTCCATCCCGGTGAGGTCGGCGACCATGGTCTGGAAGTTGAGCAGGGCCTCGAGCCGGCCCTGGCTGATCTCCGGCTGGTACGGCGTGTAGGCGGTGTACCAGGCGGGGTTCTCGATGAGGTTGCGCACCAGCACCGGCGGGGTGAGGGTGTCGTAGTACCCGAGGCCGATCATGGAGGTGGCGACGGTGTTGCGCTGCGCCAGCGCGGTCAGTTCGGCGAGCACCTCGTGCTCGGAGACCGGCGGGGGCAGCACGTCGAGGCCGTCGCTGATCCCGTCCGCCGCCGAGTCGAGGATGCTCGCCGGCACGGCCTTCGCGGCGATCTCGTCCAGCGTGTCGACGCCGATGACGTGCAGGATGCGCTGCAGTTCGGCGGTGTCTGGGCCGATGTGGCGATCGACGAATGCGTGACTTCTGGCGTCGGACTTGTCATTGACGGACATCGCAACTCCCGCGGCTGGAGGGTCTGAGGGAACACCCCGCCTGCCCGGATGGGTTCGAGCGCGGTGCTTTCCTCCCCCTCTGTCGCCTGCTCGTCGCCGCGAGCGCCTGAGAGATTCAGGACCCGACTGCGTGGGTCCCTTTCCCCGTGGGCGGGTGGGTGCTCCCACCGCTTTCCAGAGACGTCGTAGCCCGCACGGTCCTCGTTGCCTGAGAGATTGACGGGGAGGTATTGCTCCTTCGGCGTCCGGACTGGTGCTCCGGAACTCTCCCATGCGGCGTCGACGTACCTGTGATTCTAGGCCACGAATCGCCTTGCTCGCGCCGCCGGTACCCCTGCCGGAGTGTGCCGCGCGACACGTTCGGCGAGCCGGAGTCGACCCGGATCAGCCGATCTTGCGGTTGGCGCGGTTCTTGCGCCGCGACGCGAGTTCGTCCTCCGGACTCTGCTCGCTCTCGCCGCCGTCGGCACGCTCGGCCGGGAAGTCGGCGATGGTGCCGGTCAGTTCCCGCATCGCGCCGCTGACCGCGATGCCGAACACGCCCTGGCCGCCCTGCAGCAGGTCGACGACCTCCTCCGGGGACGTGCACTCGTAGACGGTCGTGCCGTCCGAGAAGAGCGTGATCTTCGCCAGGTCGCCGACGCCCCGCTTGCGCAGATGGTCGACCGCGACGCGGATGTTCTGCAGCGAGATCCCGGTGTCGAGCAGACGCTTGACGATCTTCAGGACCAGGATGTCCTTGAACGAGTACAGGCGCTGGCTACCCGATCCCGCGGCCCCGCGGATCGACGGGACCACCAGCGAGGTCCGCGCCCAGTAGTCGAGCTGCCGGTAGGTGATACCCGCGATCTGGCAGGCGATCGGTACTCGGTAACCGACCAGGTCGTCCGGCACGGAGTCGTCGGGAAACAGGCCGGGCTGAATGTCCTCGGCGCTGACCACCTCGGCGTTGATGTCCTCACGGACATTCGCGTCCTTCGGCTGATCTCCCACTGACTGCTCCCTCTCGCACGGACAATCCCTACCGTGGATTCATCTCAGGGTACGCCCGGATGAATCACATGGTGGGTGTTCACTGAGACCAGACGCTATGGCTCGGCGTATCCGCGGTCAACGCAACACGCCCAGATAGCTGGACCTTAGCTTGAGAGTGCACCGTTTCGCCAGGTGACGGCCGAATCGGGTCAGCCGTCGGTGGCCTTGAAATCGTCCGGCGACACCGATTCGAGGAATTCCTTGAACTTCTCGACCTCGTCCTCGCGTTCGTCCGGCATGACCAGTCCGGCCTCGGCGAGCACCGACTCCTCGGCGTAGATCGGCACGCCCGCGCGCAGCGCGATCGCGACGGAGTCCGACGGCCGCGCCGAGACGGTCAGGTTCTCGTCGAAGACCAAGTCGGCGTAGAACGTGCCCTCCTGCAGGTCCACGATCCGCACCTCGCGCAGGGTGTGTCCGAGCGCGCCGATCAGCGTGGTGATGAGGTCGTGCGTGAGGGGGCGCGCCGGCTCGACACCCTGCTGTTCGAGGACGATCGCGGTCGCCTCCGTCTGCCCGATCCAGATCGGGAGATAGCGGTCGCCGTCCGCCTCCCGGAGCAGCAGGACGGGCTGATTCTGTGGCTGCTCAACACGAATGCCGACCACGCGCATTTCGCTCATCGCGTCTGCCTCCCGTCTGCCGTCCCTTGCACGCCAACGAAGATGGCGCCCGAACCATGAAGCGGTACCGTCGATTCTATTCGAACCGGGGCCACCATTCGACTCTCGTCTCGCCTGCCGGACAGGTCAGTCGATCAACGATCCAGCGCTCCGCGCACAGCCGCCTTGACCAGACAGGTGTGCAGCGTCAGTGACAGTGCCGCGAGCTCGCGCACCATCTCCTCGGCGCGGTCCCGCGCACCCGCGTCACGCCCCTTGGCGACCGGTCCGGCGATCTGCGCGACCAGTCCCGCCTCCCGGTCCGCGGCGAGCTTGAAGGCCCGCAGGTGCCGAACCTCGAGGCCGAAACCGGACATCGCCTTCGCAGTGCGCGCGAGGGTGACCGCGGCCTCGTCGAAGAACCCGGCCGCGCCCGGCACGATCAGCCCACTGCGGACGAGCTCGGCCAGGAACGGCTCGTCGGTTCCCGAGCGGGCCAGCAGGTCGGCCCGGCTGATCCGCACCTCGCGGTGCGGCCGGAACTCCTCGGGCGAGACCTCCCCCGGCGCGATCGCCAACGCCCGCGGGCGACGCGGGGCCGAGTCCGTGGACCCGACCACCGCGACTCCGCTGTCGATCGCCTCGAGCTGCTCCTTGATCACCTTGAGCGGCAGGTACTGGTCACGCTGCGCGGTCAGCACGAACCGCAGGCGCTCGCAGTCGGTGATCGAGAACCGCCGGTAGCCCGACGGCGTACGTTCCGGACTGATCAGGCCCTCCGCCTCGAGGAAGCGGATCTTGGAGATCGTGATGTCCGGAAACTCCGGACGGAGCCGATCCAGGACGGAGCCGATCGACATGCCGCCCTGGGTCTGCTGCCGTACGGCTGTCATCAGCTTCCCGCACCCGCAGGCGAGTCGCCGGCCGCCCCACGCGGACCGGTCAGGAAGACGAGCCGGAACTTGCCGATCTGGACCTCGTCACCGTTGGCCAGGGTCGCCGAGTCGACCGGCTCGCGGTTGACGTAGGTGCCGTTGAGGCTTCCGACGTCGACCACCTGGAACTCGTGCTCGTCCTGACGGAACTCCGCGTGCCGGCGGCTGACCGTGACGTCGTCGAGGAAGATGTCGCTGTCCGGGTGCCGGCCCGCCGAGGTGGTGGGCTGGTCGAGCAGGAACCGGGAGCCCGCGTTGGGGCCGCGCTTGACGACGAGCAGGGCCGATCCGGCCGGCAGACCCTCGACGCCCGAGACGGGCGCCTCAGTGACTGGCGGGGTGGCCGTCGCACCGTCCAGTTCACTGAGGAAATCCGCACGGAAGACAGACGTGGTCTCCGCCGGCGTTTCCCCGTAGACCGCGTCGTTGTCGTTGTCGCTCACCGTTTCTCCTCCTCAGTCCGATCGATTCGGGAATGGTCCCGAACAAATCTGTAGACACAATCACATACCGATGCGGACCTGCGCCCCGACACGGCGAATGCGCTCCCCTCGACCGTACCCTGCGAAAGCCCGTCCGCGTAGGCAGTCGCCGGTCGGGGCGGGCCGAATCTACTCGCCCGAGACCGCTCGGTACGCCTGCGCGTCGAGCATCCCGGCGAGCGCGGAATCGAGAGTCGCCTCGTCGGCGACCTCCAACTCCACCAACCACCCCTGTTCGTACGGCGCGGAGTTGACCAGCTCGGGGCTGGCATCCAAATCGGCGTTCGCCGCAATGACTTTCGCGCTCAGGGGAGCGTAGATGTCGGAGACGCTCTTCGTCGACTCGACCTCGCCGAGCGACTCCCCCGCAACAACCGCGTCGTCGACGGCCGGCAGCTGCACGAAGACCACGTCGCCGAGCTGCGACTGCGCGAAATCGGTGATGCCGATCCGCACGGTGGTCGCACCGGTCCGCTGCACCCATTCGTGCTCCGCCGTGTACAGCAATTCGGTCGGCGTATTGAGTTCACTCACCGTGAAGTCCTTTCATGACAAATCCGGTGCGCGCGGCGGTCGCGGCAGGTCGTACCCGGATCTCAGTTTCCGGGCTGAGCGTATTGGCGCGGTTTCGTCTCTCGCAAGGCGGAGATCGTGACCTGCTCGGATTGTTCGACGGTGACCCGACCACCGCTGCGAGCCACCGTGTCCACCACTCCGCCCGGGATGTTCAACGCGGCCGCCAACGTCGGCGGGTCACCGATCGCCGTCACCCGGTACGGCGCCGCGATCTCCGTCCCGTCGAGTTTCAGCCGACCCGGCTGCCCGGTCACCCACGAGTTGACCCCGATCCGAATCGGCGCAGCTCCGCCGCCCTGCACCTCGATGGCCTCCGCCCCCGCCGCGCGCAGTTCCTGCAGCAGGTCGAGCAGCACCTCCGAGCCGACGCCACGACCCGGATCGGTCACCGTCAGCACCACGCCGGGGCCGGTCGCCGGGATCGAACCGACCTGGATCGACAAGGCCGTCAGCCGCGACTTCGCCTCTGCCAGCGCCGCCTCCGAGCCGCCGCCGCTGCGCTGCAACGTGGCCAACGTCTCCTCCAGCGAGGCGACCTCCTGGCGCAACGAGGCCTCGCGCTGGTTCAGGGTGTCGAGCACCACCAGCAGGTCGGCCGGCCGCGCGGAATCCAGCGTGTCTCCCGAACCGGTGTCGCGGACCTGCGTCGCGATCGCGAGCCCCAGCGCGGCCATCAACAGCACCGCCAGCAGCCCGAACACCGTCCGGGACCGGCGCACGGACTCCGGTGTCGCGGTGTGCCATTCGTGCTTGCCCTCGGACCCGTTCACCGTCGGTCACGCACCGAACAGCCTGCGCCGCAGCGCGGCCGCGTTGCCGAAGATCCGGATACCGAGCACCACCACGATCGCCGTGGACAGCTGAGTGCCGACACCGAGCTGGTCGCCGAGCCAGACGATGAGCGCGGCGACGAGCACGTTGAACACGAACGAGACGACGAACACCTTGGCGTCGAAGATCTCGTCCAGGTACGCACGCAGACCGCCGAACACCGCGTCGAGCGCGGCGACCACGGCGATCGGCAGGTACGGCTGGACCGCGTCGGGCACCTGCGGCCGAAAGACCACGCCCGCAACGATCCCCGCGACGAGCGCGAGTACGCCGTAAATCGCGTATCCGTTCTTGACCACCTTCAGCGGCTTCACTGGCCCCCCAACTCGTGTGCGGATCGGATCTCCCGGGCTGACGCGCCGGGCAGTCGGATGTCGTCGTTGTCGGCGACCGTGAACCCGACGCCGTAAAGCTGTGCCACACCGGACATCCGGAGGTAGGCGTCACTGACCACGAATCCGGTCTGCAGCCGGGAGCTCGGCCCGATCGCGGAGACGACGTACGGCGACGGCACCGGCTGGTTGTCCACCAGCATCGCACCGCCCGCCTGCCGGATCGTCACCGAAGGCCCGACCCGGACGCCACCGACCGCGACGGCCTCGGCGCCGCTCGCCCACAGCGAGTTGACCACCGCCTGCAGGTCACGGTCGAGGATCACCGGCTTCGCTCGGGCCGCAGGGCGCGACTGGTCGGACAGGTCGGGGCGGGCGGCCGGGTCGGTGAGCGTGACGACGATGCCCGGCCCGTGCACCGCGTCCAGCCCCGCGGCCTGTTCCTGTGCGCCGAGCCTGGCCAGGACCGCCGATCCCTGGGCGTCGCCTGCCAGTGCCTGCTCCCGCAGCGCGTCCGTCCGGGCCACCAGGTCGTCCCGGGCGGCGGACAGTCCCGAACCTCGCGCCTCCGCGTCCTTGACCTTGCCGAGGATCTCGCTGCGCACCTGGTCGGCGCCGGGGGCACGGTCGGCTGCCTGCGCGTAGGCCACCCCGAAGAGCAGCCCGAGGACGAGGCAGCCGGCGGCGCACCAGGCGCCCGCGTGCAGCGGTCGGTGCAAGGAGTGTCCACGCGCCCGGTCCTCGGCCGCGGCGGCGTAGCCGGGGTCGAGCCCCTCGTTCATCAACGCCCGCAACAGCGAGGGGACCGGATTGCGGCGGACCGGTTCGTCGTCTCTCGCGGCACCGCTCACGGGGACTCGGCTCCCCGTGCGCCGGCACCCCGACGTGGGACCGGCGGGACCGTCCGCGCGACGTTGCGCGCGGCGAGCAGGTAGAGCAGTCCGGTCCACACATACAGCCCGGTCCCCCACGCCAGCAGCGCATAGCCCCAGGCTCGACCGTACGGGGCGAACGCCCAGTCCCCCTGCGCCGCCAGCACGAGCGGCAGCGCGAACATCAGCGCGAAGGTGGCGGCCTTGCCGAGGTAGAGCACGGTGGGCGGCGGCAGCCCGCGGCGTCGGTAGATCGGCAGCGTGCACGCCAGCACCAGGTCGCGGCCGATCAGGATCGCCGCGACCCACCAGGGGATGATGTCGCGCAGCGCGAACGCGACCAGCGTCGACACCACCCAGAGCCGGTCCACCAGCGGATCGAGCAGGCCGCCCAGTTTCGACGTCTGATTCAGCAGACGGGCGAGCTTGCCGTCGGCCCAGTCGGTGAACCCGCTGAGCATCAGGATCGCCAGCGCCCAGCCGTCCGCGTGCGGGCCGAGCAGCAGGTAGACGAAGATCGGGACGCCGACCAGGCGCAGCACGCTGAGCACGTTCGGCACGGTCAGGATCCGGTCGGTCACGATCGGTTCGGTCGGGCCGTCCGCCACCTCAGGTGGCCGGTTTCCGCTGCCCATGTGACCCCCGTGCTTCCTCGTCCGTTCGGCTACGGGGACAAGCGTGTCACACGGCGGTCCGGGGGGCTCGAACGCGGGCGACCGCGTCCGCGGTCAGGCTGCCCAGATAGAGCCAGCCGTCGGCCTCGCGCACCCCCGTGACCGGCGAATAGCTGCCCTTCCCGCCCCGCAGGCTGTGCACGATCGTGCCGTTGCCGTCGAGTCCGAGCACCCAGGCCCGCTGTTCCGGCTCCGGCTGCGCCCAGTCGGGCAGATTCGCCGCGAGCAGCCGCAGGGCCGGGTGCGGCGCCATCAGGTCCAGCAGCCGCATCCGCGGGCTGTACAGCGCGACCCAGAAGATCCCGTCGACAGTCTGCGAGGCGACGTTGTCCGGGATGCCGGGCAGGTTCTCCGCCCAGGTCCCGACTCGGCCGGCGTGCGGTCCGGTCAGCTCGACCCGCCGGATCCGGTAGCCGCCGGTCTCCGCCACCACCACGAAGGACTCGTCGGCGGCGAGCCCGACCCCGTTGCCGAACTGCAGGCCGTCGGCCAGCAGGTCCGTCTCGCCGGTCGCCGGGTCCAAGCGGATCAGCCTGCCGGTCCCGCGGTGCTCGAGCAGGTCGTAGCGGTGCTCGGCGATCGAGTACTTGGCCGAGGAGTCGGTGAAGTAGACGATGCCGTCGCGTCCGACCGCCGAGTTGTTGCAGGCGACGAGGGGCTGGCCGACCGCACTGTCGGCGAGCGTCTCGATCCGCCCGCGATCGTCGACCCGCAGCACGCCCCGCTCCGCGTCGCAGACCAGGTACCGGCCGTCGGCGAGCACCTCGACGCCGAGTGGGCGGCCGCCGGTGTCGGCGACGACGGTGGGCCGTCCCGGCTCGTCGAAGCGCCACAGCCTGCCGTCGTCGGTGCCGGTGACGAGGCGCCCGTCGTGGTCGACTGCGACGTCCTCGGGCCCCGTGGCACCGGGCATGCTCCAGCGCTCGGTGGCCTCGAACGTGGGGGCGGTCGCGGCGCCGACGGTGGGCGGAGTCGGGGCCTGCCAGGCGACGGGCTCGACGCCGGTCCGGTCGAGGCGCTGCAACGTCGAGTAGACGATTCCCATGTCGGCCACGGTAGAACGCGCACGCCGCCGGCACAGGCGAACGCGCCGGGGCGGGTACGTCAGCGCGCGGCGAAGTCCGGCTGCGAGTACGCGGCCACCCGGGTCGCCCGGCCGCGGAGCACCACCTCGCGGAACTGATGGACGATCGCGCCGGTCGGGGCGTGCATGGCGCCGCCGCGGAACGGCCACCGCAGCATCGGCGGCGTACCCGCGGGGGCGTTCGTGACGGGCTCGAGCACCGCGTCGACGTCGACCTCGGCCATCGTCACCTCGAACACCACGGCGACCTCGTCCGGGTTCGGGATGATCGGCCCGCCGGTCTCCCCCACCCACACCACGACCGGGGTGATCACGAAGCCGGACCGGGTGACGTAGTCGTCGAGGGCACCGACGACATCGGCTGCACTCGCCTGCACCCCGAGTTCCTCGGCGAGCTCGCGGACCGCGGCCTGCTCGGTGGACTCGCCGGGGTCGACGGTGCCGCCGGGCAGCGCGAACTGTCCGGCGTGCGCGCGCATCGTCGGCGGTCTGCGGGTGAGCAGTAGCCGGGTGCCCGCCTCGTCGGTGATCAGCGCCAACGCCACCGCGGCACGGCGCGTGTCGCTCGGCGGGGCGACCGTTCGCTCGAACCCGCGCAGCCGCGCCGCGCACATCTCCCGGGTCAGCACCGGGCCCGGCTGCGGCGGCGGCGCGCCGTCCCGCGGATCCTCGTCGCGCGGCTTCGGGGTGCTCAGTTCCATCACCCGACCGTAACCGGTCAGCGGGACGCGAAGTCGGGCTGCGCGAGATCGGCGACCCGGGTGTGCCGCCCGTGCAGGACGACCTCCCGGAACTGGTGGATGATCGCCGCGGTCGGCGCGAACAACTGTTCACCCCGGAACGGCCAGTGCAGCAGCGGCTCGGACTCCCCGGGCAGCGACCGGATGACGGGCTCGGCGTCGAGTTCGGCGGCGGTCACCTCGAACACGAGCGCGACCTCGTCCGGGTTCGGCGTGATCGGTACGGCCGGCTCGCCGACCCACACCACGACCGGGGTGATCACGTATCCGGAACGGGTGACGAAGTCGTCGAGCGCGCCGAGCAGGTCCGCCTCCTCGGCGTGGATGCCGAGCTCCTCCCCCAGCTCCCGCCACGCCGCCTGCTCGGGCGACTCACCGGGGTCGACGCCGCCGCCCGGCAGCGCGAACTGACCGGGGTGCGCGCGCATCCTGCTGGGCCGCAGCGTGAGCAGCAGGACCGGCTCGTCGGCGCGTTCGACGACCGCGAGGGCCACCGCGGCGGTCCGGTGCCCGGCGCGGTCCACCACGAGCGGCGTGAAGCCGGCGAGCGCGGCCGCACAGGCCCCGCGAGTGAGAGTCGGGTCCTCGTCCATCAGCCGACCCTAGACCCGCACCGGGCGGCGGCGCCGACGCGACGGGGCCGGCTCAGGCGAGGGCGTCGACGAACGCGCCCTGCCAGACCGTGTCGAACGGGGTGTGCGCGCCCACGCGGCCCTCGATGCCCGCCGTGACGAACTCCTTCGCGAAGTCGACCGCGTCGTACACCTCGACGCCCTTGGCCAGTTCGGCGGTGACGGCGGCGGCGAGGGTGCAGCCCGCGCCGGAGACGCGCTCGCGACCGACCTTCGGCGCGGTGAGGATCGTGACGTCCTCGCCGTCGAAGAGCACGTCCACCGCGTCGTCACCGGGCAGTTCCACCCCGCCTTTCGCCAGGACGTACCTCGGGCCGAGGTCGTGGATGCGGCGGGCGGCCTCGATCAGCTCGTCGACCGAGCCGATGGCGTCCATCCCGGCCAGGGTGCGGGCCTCGAACAGGTTCGGGGTCACCACGGTCGCGAGCGGCAGGATCTGCTCGCGCAGCGCGGTGTCGGTGTCCAGCGCGGCACCGGGTTCCTGGCCCTTGCAGATGAGCACCGGGTCGAGCACGACATGACGCCACGACTGCCCGCGCAACCCCTCGGCGACGACCTCGATGGTCGCCGGGGTGCCGAGCATGCCGATCTTCACGGTGTCGAGGTCGTGTGCCGCGGTGGCCGCCTCGATCTGGTCCGCGATCACCTCCGGCGCGATCGGGACGAATCGGTGCGACCAGTTGTTCTTCGGGTCGAAGGACACGATGCAGGTGGTGGTGCCGACGCCGTAGACGCCCAGTTCCTGGAAGGTCTTGAGGTCGACCTGGAGTCCGGCGCCGCCGGTGGCTTCCATGCCGGCGATGACATATGCGAGGTCGACCACGGTGAGTTCTCCCGACGGGGTGGATGGGGTGATGATCGCGGTCAGCCTAGCAATCGGCGGGTCCGTGAAAATCACTCGGACCTGCGGCCGAACACGACGAAGGCCGTCCCGGATTTCTCCGGAACGGCCTTCGGTTGTCGGGCTGACAGGATTTGAACCTGCGACCACCTGACCCCCAGTCAGGTGCGCTACCAAGCTGCGCCACAGCCCGTCCACTCCCTTGCGGGCGCTCGATGAGATTACATCAGTGCGACTCCGGATCGCGAATCGCCTCGTCGTGGACCGTTTCTCGCGGTGTCCGCGGCGGTGGAGCCACCGCCGCGGACACCTGTCGAGGCTCAGCGCTTCTTGCGTTCCCGCTTCTCCCGCACGCGCACCGAGATGCGCACCGGGCTGCCGTCGAAGTTGAACTCCTCGCGCAGGCGACGCTCCAGGAAGCGGCGGTAACCCGCCTCGAGGAACCCGGTGGTGAACAGCACGAACGTCGGCGGCCGCGTGCCCGCCTGGGTGGCGAACATGATCCGCGGCAGCCGCCCGCCACGCATCGGCGGCGGGGTCGCCGCGACGACCTCCTTGAGCCAGGTGTTCAGCCGGCCGGTCGGGATCCGCTTGTCCCAGGAGTCCAGCGCCGTCTCCAGCGCCGGGACCAGCTTCTGCACGGCACGGCCGGTGTGCGCGGAGATGTTCACCCGCTGCGCCCACGGCACCCGCACCAGGTCCCGGTCGATCTCCCGCTCGAGCATGGTCCTGCGGTCCTCGTCGACGAGGTCCCACTTGTTGAACGCAAGCACCAGCGCGCGGCCCGCGTCCGACACCATCGACAGCACCCGCAGGTCCTGCTCGGTGATCGGCTGCGAGGCGTCGATCAGCAGGATCGAGACCTCCGAGGCCTCGATCGCGCCCTTCGTCCGCAGCGAGGCGTAGAACTCGTGCCCGCTCGCGTGGCTGACCTTCTTGCGCAGACCCGCGGTGTCCACGAAGCGCCACACCTTGCCGCCGAGCTCGACCAGCGAGTCCACCGGATCGACGGTCGTGCCGGCCACGTCGTGGACGACGGACCGTTCGGCGCCGGAGAGTTTGTTGATCAGGCTCGACTTGCCGACGTTCGGCTTGCCGACCAGCGAGACCCGTCGCGGGCCCTGACCGCCTGTGCCCTCGCGCGGGGTCTCGGGCAGCACCGCGAGCACCTCGTCGAGGAGGTCACCAGTGCCGCGGCCGTGGATCGAGCTCACCGAGTGCGGCTGGCCGAGGCCGAGTGACCACAGCGCGGCCACCTCCGACTCGGTGCGCTCGTCGTCAACCTTGTTGGCCACCAACAGAACCGGGGTCTTGGACCGGCGCAGCACCCGTGCGACGGCCTCGTCGGTGGCGGTCGCTCCGACCACCGCGTCGACGACCAGGACGATGGCGTCGGCGGTCTGCATGGCCTGCTCGGCCTGCCGGGCTACCGACTGCTGCAGGCCCTTCGCGTCGGGCTCCCAGCCGCCGGTGTCCTGCACCATGAACCGCCGACCGGACCAGTTGGCCTCGTAGGAGACGCGGTCGCGGGTGACACCCGGGATGTCCTCGACGACGGCCTCACGCCTGCCGATGATCCGGTTGACGAGCGTGGACTTGCCGACGTTCGGCCTGCCCACGATCGCGAGGGTCGGGACGGCGACGTGGCCCTCGCCCTCCTCGCCCTCCTCGAAATCGACGAACTCCCAGTCCGATTCCTCGCTCCAGGTGCCGTCGCCGGCGAATTCCGATCCGCCGAAGTCAAGACTGTCGGTCACTGCACTGCTCCAGTTCTGTCGCGCACCACCAGCAGCAACCTGCCGATCACGTCGTCTATGCCCAGTTCGCTGGTGTCCACGATCACCGAGTCGTCGGCGGGTCGCAGCGGGGACACCGCGCGGGTGGAATCGAGATGGTCGCGGCGCTGCACGTCGGCGAGCACCGCGGCGTAGTCGTCGCCACGGCCCTCGGCGATGTTCTGCACGTTGCGGCGCTGCGCCCGCGCCTCCGCGGTGGCCGTGAGGTAGATCTTCACGTCCGCGTCCGGCAGCACCACGGTGCCGATGTCGCGTCCCTCGACCACGATCCGGTCGGTGGTCGCGACGAGCTGGCGCTGCTTGTCGACCAGAATGGTTCGCACCTCGGGCACCGCCGAGACCGCGGAGACCGCCTGCGTGACGGCCGCGCCGCGGATCTCGTCGGTGACGTCCTCGCCGGCGAGCAGCACCCGGTCCGAGGCCGGGTCGGTCCCGATCGCCAGTTCGAGCGCCTTGGTCGCGGCCGCGACGGCCGCGGCGTCGTCGATGTCGACGCCCGAGCGCAGCACGTGCAGGGTCGCGATCCGGTACATCGCGCCGGTGTCGAGGTAGCGGGCGGCGAGGCCGTCGGCGAGCCGCCGGGACACGCTGGACTTGCCGGTGCCGGACGGGCCGTCCATCGCGACCACCAGGCGGGCAGCGACCTGTTCGCTCACAGCCCGACCGCCTTGTACAGCGCGCCGACCTCGCCGGGGCCGATGACGCGCAGGGTGCCCGGACGTCCGTCTCCGAGCGCGACCGGTCCGATGTCGGTGCGCACCAGGCGCACCACCGGATGCCCGACCGCCTCGAGCAGGCGCCGCACGATGTGCTTGCGGCCCTCGTGCAGCACGATCTTGACCAGGGACTTGCCCTGGTTCACGTCGAGCAGTGCGTACGAGTCGACCTTGGCCGGGCCGTCCTCGAGCTCGACGCCCGCCTTCAGCGTCTTGCCGAGGTTGCGGTCGACCACGCCGGACACCGTCGCGAGGTAGGTCTTGGGCACCTCGAAGGACGGGTGCATCAGACGGTGTGCGAGATCGCCGTCGTTGGTCAGCAGGATCAGGCCCTCGGTGTCGGCGTCGAGACGCCCGACGTGGAAGAGTCGCTGGCCGGCGGAGACCCGTTCGGAGACGATGTCGCCGATGCAGGGCCTGCCGAGGTCGTCGGACATGGTGGACTGCCAGCCGCGCGGCTTGTTGAGCGCGATGTGGACGAGATCCTTCTTGACGACGACGCGGACGCCGTCGACCCGCACGACCGCGTTCTCGGGGTCGACCCGCAGGCCCTGTTCGACGACGATACGGCCGTCGACCTCGACGCGACCCTGCTCGATCAGTTCCTCGGCGGCGCGGCGCGAGGCCACACCCGCCTGGGCGAGCACCTTCTGCAGTCGCATGCCCTCGCCCGCGGGCAGCTTGGCTGGGCCCTGACCCTCGGCGTACTGGTGCCGGGCGGGCTTGGCGTTGCTGATCTTGGGCGCGACCTGCTGGGCGCGCTGCGGCTTCGCCGACTTGGTCTTGCCGTACTTGTTCTTGCCAGGGGCCTGCGGGGCAGCCTGGCCCCGATGGGGCTTCCGGGCGCCACCGGCCTGGCCTGCGGAAGCGCCTGCGCCTGCTCCGCGGGCGCCGTCGCGGGGTGCGGCTCCCCTCGAACCCGACCCCTGCTGGGGCGTGTCCTTCTTGTTCGTGTTCTTGCGGGCGGGATTGCTCCTGCCTCGGTCCGGTGTGCCATCACGGCGAGCGGGTCTGTTCACTTTTGGTCCTGTCAGTCTTCACTGTCTACGCGGGTGTCGAACTCGGGTTCCGACCCCGCCCGTGCGGCTCCCAGTTTGGTGAACCGCGGGTCTGACTCCATGTCGTCGCTGATGTCGTCGATGACATCGACGTCGGGCAGCAGCGGCGCCAGCGCCGGCAGATCTGCCAGCGAGGCGAGACCGAGCCGTTCGAGGAACAGCTCCGTCGTCGCGTACGTCGTTGCGTTGGTCTCGGAGTCCACACCGGCCTCCGCGACCAGGCCACGGGCGAGCAGGGTGCGCATCACGCCGTCGACGTTCACGCCACGAACCGCACTCACCCGCGCACGGGTCAAAGGTTGACGGTACGCAACAACGGCCAAGGTTTCCAAAGCCGCGCGTGTGAGTTTCGACCGAGCACCGTCGAGAAGCAGCCGTTCGACGTACGGCGCGTTCTCGTTGCGGGTGTAGAAGCGCCACCCGTCGCCCGCGTAACGCAGGTCGATCCCGCTGCGCCGCGCGGTCAGTTCGGCGGACATCCGGCGCAGCGCCTTGCGGACCCGGGCGGGGGTGTCGCCGACCGCCGAGGCGAGCACGTCGTTGCCCGCCGGCGAGTCCACGACCAGCAACAACGACTCCAGCGCGGACTCGAGCGCCGCGTCGTCGAGGCGGTCGTCGGGGTCGGCACCCTCATCCAGGTCGGCCGACGCCGCCTCGGGCTCGGGCGCCTGATCGAGTTCACTCATTCGTAGTCCTCCCCAGTCACCAGCGTCTGTCCGTCCGCGTCCACCTCACCGGTCCAGCTGACCAGCAGCTCGCCCAGCGGCTCGGGCTGCTCGAACGCCACCGCCCGCTCCCGGTAGAGCTCCAGCAACGCCAGAAATCGGGCCACGATCTCCACCGTGACCTCGCAGCCCACGATCAGCTCGCCGAAACTCGCCCACTGCCCCTCGCCGCGCGCCTTGAGCAGGTCGAGCATCATCGATGCCTGCTCGGGCACCGACACCGTCGGCACGTGCAGGTGGTCGAGGCCGACGGTCGGGACCGGCCGCGGCGCGAACGCCGTCGCCGCGATGTCCGCGAAGGCACGCGGATCGACGCCGAGCAGCACCTCGGGCAGCAGTCCGGCGAACCGGTCCTCGAGCGCGACCGACCGGGGGTAGCGGCGCAGGGCGGCGGCCTCGAGCTCGGCGAACAGCTGCGCGACCTGCTTGTAGGCCCGGTACTGCAGCAGGCGCGCGAACAGCAGGTCCCGCGCCTCGAGCAGGGCGAGATCCTCGGCGTCCTCGACCTCACCTGCGGGCAGCAGCCGGGCGGCCTTGAGGTCGAGCAGGGTCGCCGCGACAACGAGGAACTCGGTGGTCGCGTCGAGTGGCATCTCGGCGCCGAGCGCCCGGGTGTACGCGATGAAGTCGTCGGTGACCTCGTGCAACGCGACCTCGGTCACATCCAGGCGGCGTTGATTTATCAGGGTCAGGAGCAGATCGAACGGGCCCTCGAAGTTCCGCAGTCGCACCCGGAACCCCGCCTTGCCCGGCTCCTCGGTCGCGGCGTCGGCCACGGCTGGGTCGGCGGGCACCGCACCGTCACCGGGCAGTGCGAGATCTTCGGGCACAGCGGTCTCGGTCGGCGCGACGTCCAGTGCCGGCGCAGTGTCCATCTACCGACCGGACCGCGCAATCACTTCGCGCGCGAGCGACCGATACGCCTGTGCGCCACCGGATTTCGGCGCCCACGTGGTGATCGGTTCGCCCGCGACGCTGGTCTCGGGGAAGCGCACGGTGCGGTTGACGACAGTATCGAAGACCAGGTCGCCGAACACCTCGACCACCCGCGCCATCACCTCGCGTGCGTGCAGCGTCCGCGCGTCGAACATGGTCACCACGATGCCCGACATCTGCAGTCGCGGATTCAGCCGGTCGCGGACCTTCTCCACCGTGTCGTTGAGCAGGGCCAGCCCGCGCAGGCTGAAGTACTCGCACTCCATCGGGATGATGACGCCCTCGGCGCAGGCGAGTGCGTTGACGGTGAGCAGCCCGAGGGACGGCTGGCAGTCGATCAGGATGTAGTCGTAGCGATCGAGCACCGGGTAGAGCACCCGGCCGAGGGTCTGCTCGCGGCCCACCTCGGTGACCAGCTGGATCTCCGCGGCGGACAGGTCGATGTTGCTGGGCAGCAGGTCCAGGTTCTCGACCCTGGTCCGCATGAGCACGTCGTCGATGGAGACCTTCGGCTCCACGAGCAGGTTGTGCACGGTCAGGTCCAGGTCGTGATGCGCGACGCCGAGACCGGCGGACAGCGCGCCCTGCGGGTCGAGGTCGACCAGGAGCACCCGGCGACCGCACTCGGCGAGCGACGCGCCGAGGTTGATCGTCGAGGTCGTCTTGCCGACGCCGCCCTTCTGGTTGCACATCGCGATGACCTTCGCCGGCCCGTGCGTCTGCAACGGCGCGGGTTCGGGGATCGCGCGCACCGGTCGGCCGGTCGGCCCCAGCTCGGCGGCGTCGCCGAGGACGGTGCTGTCGAAGACGTCGGACGGGCGGTCGTCGAAGAGCGCGCCAGCATGCCCCTGTCCCTCGGGGTACGGGCGCTCTGACTCCGCCGCTGGCGGCTGCGGTGTCACCACGGTCTGTTGCTCCCCTGTCGCTCGTCCTTGATTCCTCAGACGCTACCGTCTGGCCCGGCGAACCCGTTACGGACACGCGCGGGGCAGGGTGTCGTACGGAGTCACCGCGACCCGAATGCCGCTACCGTGCTCTCGTGGTTGGTGTGAACGGCGAACGGCAGCGGGTCCAGTGGTGGCAGGCGCCGGTCGAGATCGGTACGAGTCGACTCGAACGGTGGGAGCGCCGCGTCGAGTGGCCGCTCGCCTGGGGCGCGTGCGCGTTCCTCGTGGCCTACTCCGTGCAGGTGCTGGCGCAGCCGCACGGCCGCACGGCCGCGGCGCTGGACGTCGTCGTCGCCCTGTCGTGGTTCTGCTTCGCGTGTGACTACGTCGTCCGGCTCTCACTCGCCCACGACCGCGGTCGATGGATTCTGCGCCACCTCGTCGACCTCGCGGTGGTGGCGCTGCCACTGCTGCGCCCGCTGCGGATGCTCCGACTGTTGATCCTGGTCACGGCGCTGCAGAAGGCACTCGGGAGCGCGATCCGGGGGCGGGTGGTCGTTTACACGGTCACCTGCGCGGTCCTGTTCATCTACGTCGCGTCGCTGGCGATGCTGGAAACCGAACGTGGCCACCCCGACGCCGTCATCACCTCATTCGGCGAGTCGTTGTGGTGGTCGATCACCACCGTCACCACAGTCGGCTACGGCGACTACGCACCGGTCACCACGAGCGGCCGGATCATCGCCGTGCTGCTGATGATCGGCGGCATCAGCCTGATCGGTGTGGTGACCGCGACAGTCGCGTCGTGGATCGTGCAGCGGGTGGCAGAGGAGGAAGACGGCAACCGTGCCGCGACCGCGAAGCAGATCGACTCGCTGCACTCCGAGATCGTCGAACTTCGGGACGCGGTCCGCGCCCTCACCCTCGACACGGCCGACCGCACCGAGGCGCCAGTGGGCCGGTGAGCCGACGGGTCACCGTGCCCGGGGATGCGCTCCGACCCACACCTCACGCAGCGAACCGACCGTGACCAGCGTGTATATCTGCGTGGTGGTCACCGACGCGTGACCGAGAAGCTCCTGCACCACCCGCACGTCCGCGCCGCCGTCGAGCAGGTGGGTGGCGAACGAGTGCCGCAGAGTGTGCGGTGACACACCGTCACTGATGCCGATCCGGTCCGCGGCGCCGCGCAGCACCTGCCAGGCGCTCTGCCGGGACAACCGCCCACCCCTCGAGTTCAGGAACAGCGCCGGGCCGCCGCGCGCGACCAGCGCCGGCCTGCCCCGGACCAGGTACGCCTCGACTGCCGCCAGTGCCGGCCGACCGATCGGGACCACGCGGTCCTTGCCGCCCTTGCCGCGCAGCAGAACCGCGCGGTCCACCCCGTCGATGTCGTCGACGTCAAGGCCGACCGCCTCGGAGATGCGGGCGCCGGTCGAGTACAGGAGTTCGAGCAGCGCACGGTCCCGCAGCGCCCGTGGCTGATCAGCCGCGTCCGCTCCGCCGGTCGCCTCGAGCAGCGCGATCACCTGGTCGACCGGCAACGACTTGGGTAGCCGCTGACCCGGCGGCGGCGGCTTCACCGCGCGGGCCACGTCCGTGTCGGTGAAGCCCTCGACGGCGGCGAACTTGTGCAGCCCCCGTACCGCGATCAGCGCCCGTGCCGCGGAGCTCGCCGCCAGCGGCGTCACCCCCGCCGCCCGGTCGCCTCGACGCAGCACCACCACGAACTCGCTGACGTGCCGCTCTGCCACACGGCCGAGCCGGTCGATGCCGCGGCCGGTCAGGTACTCCTGGTACCGCTCGAGGTCGCGACGGTACGAGGACAGGGTGTTCGCCGCGACCCCGCGCTCGACGGCAAGATGGTCGAGGTAGCTGGCCACCTCGCCGGCGAGCGCGTCAGGCACCGCGGCTCCGTCCCCCGTTCGAACCGTGACGGCGCCGATCGAACGCCGTCGGCCGGTCGATCCAGTCCGCGTCGGCGGGTCGTCCGGCTCCGCCCGAGCCGTCCCGCGCCCGGGTCGCGGCGAACGCCAGGATTCCCGACAGCGCGGTCGCGTTGACGATGTCGCCGCCGAGCGCGCGGTCGACGGCCTCCGCGACGGGTACCCGCACGATCTCGAGGTCCGCCTCCTCGTGTTCGGGATCGGGCCGGTTCACCTCGGTCAGTCCGGACGCGAGATACACCCGGATCACCTCGTCGGTGAATCCGGGCGAGGCCGCGACGTCGACGAGCACCGACCAGCGCTGTGCGGCGAGGCCGGTCTCCTCGGCGAGTTCACGACGCGCCGCGTCGACCGGGTCCTCACCGTGCTCGTCGAGCAGTCCGGCCGGAAGCTCCCACAGCCGCCGCCCCAGCGGGTGCCGGTACTGATTGATCAGCACCAGCCGGTCCTGGTCGTCGACGGCGACCACCGCGACGGCCCCGTGATGCTCGACCACCTCGCGGTCGGCGGACCCGCCGCCGGGCATGGCGACGTGGTCCACCCGCAGCGCCACGATGGCACCCTCGTACACCGTGCGGGTGTCGAGGGTCTCGAACTCGTGCTCTCCGGGTCGGGTCATCGACTCTGGCCGGCTTCCGGGGCTAGCCCGCGCTCGGCGCGTCGGCGGGCTCGGCGTCCGCCACCGCGTCCTCGGGGTGCACGTCCACCTCGAGCCGCTCCTCCGCCTTGTACTTGAGTGCGGCGCCGATGAAGGCCGCGAACAGCGGATGCGGCCGGGTCGGGCGGCTCTTGAGCTCCGGATGTGCCTGCGTGGCAACGAAGAACGGGTGGATCGCGGCGGGCAGTTCGACGAACTCGACGAGGTGTCCGTCCGGGGAGGTGCCGCTGAACTTCAGCCCGCTCTTGGCGATCCGGTCCCGGTACGCGTTGTTGACCTCGTAGCGGTGCCGGTGCCGCTCGGAGACGTTCTCGGAGCCGTAGGCGCGCGCGACGACCGAGCCCTTCTCCAGCACCGCAGGGTAGGCGCCGAGGCGCATGGTGCCACCCAGGTCGGCCTCGCCGGCGATGATGTCCTCCTGGTCCGCCATCGTGGAGATGACGGGATGCTTGGTGTCGGGCTCGAACTCGGCGGAGTTGGCGTCGGTCAGGCCCACGGAGCGGGCGGCCTCGATCACGACGGCCTGCAGGCCCAGGCACAGGCCGAGCAGCGGGACACCGCGGGTGCGGGCGTAGCGGATGGCGCCGAGCTTGCCCTCGATCCCGCGGATGCCGAAGCCGCCCGGGATGAGCACCGCGTCGACCTCACCGAGCGCGTGCTGCGCGCCGGCCTCGGTCTCGCAGACGTCCGACGGGACCCAGTCGATCTCGACCTTCGACCGGTGCGCGAATCCGCCCGCGCGCAGCGCCTCGGTGACCGACAGGTAGGCGTCGGGCAGGTCCACGTACTTGCCGACCAGCGCGACCCGCACCGTCTCGCGGGGCTCGTGCACACGCTCGAGCAGCGCACCCCAGACGGTCCAGTCCACGTCGCGGAACGGCAGGCCCAGCTTGCGCACGACGTAGGCGTCGAGGCCCTCGCTGTGCAGCACCTTCGGAATGTCGTAGATGGACGGGGCGTCGGGCGTGGAGATGCAGGCGTCGACGTCCACGTCGCACATCAGCGCGATCTTGGACTTGAGTGCCTGCGGCACGTCGCGGTCGCAGCGCAGGATCAGCGCGTCGGGCTGGATACCGATGTTGCGCAGCGCCGCCACCGAGTGCTGGGTGGGCTTGGTCTTGAGCTCGCCGGACGGGCCGAGGTACGGCACCAACGAGACGTGCAGGAAGAAGACGTTCTCCCGGCCGACGTCGTGGCGGACCTGGCGGGCGGCCTCGAGGAAGGGCTGCGACTCGATGTCGCCGACGGTGCCACCGATCTCGGTGATGACCACGTCGGGACTCTGCCCCTCCGCGTCCGGTCCCGCCATCGCCAGGATGCGGCTCTTGATCTCGTCGGTGATGTGCGGGATCACCTGCACGGTGTCGCCGAGGTACTCGCCGCGACGCTCCTTGGCGATGACGGTCGAGTACACCTGGCCGGTGGTCACGTTCGCGAAGGCGTTGAGGTCGCGGTCGAGGAAGCGCTCGTAGTGGCCGACGTCGAGGTCGGTCTCCGCGCCGTCCTCCGTGACGAACACCTCGCCGTGCTGGAACGGATTCATGGTGCCCGGATCGACGTTGAGGTACGGATCCAGCTTCTGCATGGTCACTCGCAACCCGCGAGAGGTCAGCAGCTGCCCGAGGCTCGACGCCGTCAGACCCTTGCCGAGCGAGGAGGCCACGCCCCCGCTGACGAAGATGTGCTTGGTGGCGGTACGCGAATTACTGCGTGACAGTGGCAAGAAGGGCTCCCGTGACGACGATGCAGGACAAGACTGCGTGCAGGGCTTGACTAATGGTAGAGCTGGGGCCTGCCGACCCACGGGACTTCACGGTAACACCTGCGCACCCGATCCCTCACACGGCGCGCCGGTTCCCGCTCCGGGCCGGCCTCAACCGAGCGGAGCGCCCACCGTGACGGCCGCGGAGTTCGGCCCGGTCCCGTATCGGCCCGAGGTGCCGCCGAGCTGCTCCTGGAGGCCCAGAACGGTGGTGATCCGACCGGATTCGCGGTTCACGTCGTCGACCGTGGTGACCCCGGTGGACAGCGCCGTGTCGGACCGGACGACCGCGATCGGACCATTGCCAACGGCCGCCCCGGGCCTGCCCGCGAGCACCGTGCCCGCGCCACGTGCGTCCAGCGCCGCGGCGAATCTCGCGACGATAGCGCCACGATTTCCGCCGTCCGAACCGTCCTCGCGGGCCCCGGAACCGGTCAGGACGACCGCCAGCTGGGCGGGCTTGACCGCGCCGTTGTCGTAGGCGACGAACCCGCCGGCACGAAGCGCCTCCAGCGCCACACCGAGCTCCTCGGGGGTGCTCTGCGGCTGTGCGTTCTGCGGGTTCAGCAGCAGCACGGACCCGAGCAGATCGCCCGCGAGGCTGCCCTGGTCGACGGCCCCGGTGCGGAGCTGGATACCGGCGGGGATCACATTGGTCACCGCGGTGCGAAGTTGGTCACTGTTCGCCGCGTCCACGAACGAATCGGTCAGCGCGACCCGGCCGGTGACCGTGCCGCCGGCGGCCCCGATCAGCCGGGTGACGGCGTCCAGGTCGGCCGGGTCGGCGTCGGGGGTGGTCACGATGACGACGGTCCGCTGCGCCAGCGTGTCGCGGACCACGCGGCCGGAGACCGTCGCGTCGAAGTTGTCCGCGGTGTTGAGCTGCTCGACCAGCGCGTTCTTCTCCGAGTTCAGGTCGTTGACCTGCCGCTGCAGGTCCGACTTGTCGTCCCGGAGCCCGGAGAGCAACGCTCCGGAAAGGGTGCCGGATCCGAGGACGACGCCGATGGCGAGGGCCAGGAAGATCGCGGCGATGGAGATTGCATGTTGACGCAGAGAAATCACTTGAACAATCCCTGAACCCAGAGGGCGAAGCTGTTCCACGTCTGCACGGCCCAGTCGAGCGCCTCGCCACCGATGTTGGAGACGACGAGCGCGACGATGACCGCGGTCAGGGCCGCGAGGACGAGCAGCGCGATGGCCGCACCGGAGACCCGGCTGCGGTAGAGCGTCGCGACGGCCTTGGCGTCGACCAGCTTGGGACCGACCTTGAGGCGGGTCATGAAGGCGGCCGGGTTGCTGTCGCGTCGGCCGCGGTCGAAGAACTCGTCGAGGGACACGGTGCTGCCGACCGTCACGATCAGCGAGGCGCCGTGGTGGTCGGCGAGCAGCAGCGCGAGGTCCGCGGGCGCGCCGGAGGCCGGGAAGGTCATCGCCCCGATGCCGAGGTCCTGGATCCGCTCGAGCCCCTTGGCGTGGCCGTCCGGGTCCGCCGGCAGCACCACCTCGGCGCCGGACTTCAACGTCGCGTTGCTGACGTCCTCGGGGTCACCGACGATCAGGTCCGGCCGGTAACCGGCCTTCGCGAGCGCGTCCGCACCCGCGCCGACACCGATCAGGATCGGCGAGTACTCCTTGATGAACGGCTTGAGGTTCTTCAGGTCCGCGACGTGATCGGCCCCGTCGGCGACGACCACCACGTGCCGGTCCTTGACGTCCACGTCGATGTCGGGCACGCCGAGACCGTCGATCAGCAGCGGACTCTCGGTCCGGATGAACTCGATGGTGTTGCCGGAGAACGCCTCGAGATGGTCGACGAGTCCGGTCTTCGCCTCGATCATGAGGTCGGAGATCTCGGCCTCGGACTGTTCGACGCCCTTCGCCAGGCGTCGTTCGCCGGCGTAGACGCCACCCTCGTTGAGGCGGATCTTCGCGCCGTCCTTGACCTTCTTGAACACCTCGTCGCCGACCGCGTCGACGAGCGTGATGCCGTTGGCGACGATCACCTCGGGTCCGAGGTTCGGGTAGCGACCCGAGATCGACTGCGACGCGTTGACCACCGCCGTGACGCCCGCCTCGACGAGCGCGTCGGCGGTGACCCGGTCCAGGTCCAGTTCGTCGAGGACCACGATGTCGCCCGGGCCGACGCGGCGCAACAGCTTCGCCGTGTTGCGGTCAACCCTGGCGATACCGGTGACTCCCGGTAGCGATTCGGTGTTTCGTGACAACAGAGCGGGCATCTTCATGGCAACGATGATGACCCCGACCAGCGCCGTTGCCGCGGAGGCGCGCCGAGTCGATTGACCGCGCGGTCACCACATCCGTCACAGCGGCACCACCGCGCCAGTACCGCCGGAACGGATCAGGCCGATCGCTCGGCGCTCGCGGTGGCCAGCAGTTCCTCCGCGTGCGCCCGGCCGGTCTCGGTGTCGCCGAGTCCCGCGAGCATGCGCGCCAACTCCACCACCCGCTGGTCGTCGGTCAGGGTCCGGACGCCGCTGTCCGCGCCCTTGCGGCCGTCGACCTTGTCGACCACGAGGTGCGTGTCGGCGAACGCCGCAACCTGGGGCAGGTGCGTCACCACGATCACCTGGTGGGTTCGGGCCAGCCGGGCCAGCCTGCGGCCGATCTCGACCGCCGCGCGGCCACCGACGCCGGCGTCGACCTCGTCGAAGACCATGGTCGCGCTGGACTGCGCGCCCGCCAGCACCACCTCGAGCGCCAACATCACCCGGGACAGTTCACCGCCCGATGCGCTCTTGCTGATCGGCAGCGCGGCGGATCCACTGTGCGCGGCCAGTCGGAACTCGACCTCGTCGATGCCGGCCGACCCGGCGTGCACCCGCCGACCGTCGACGGTGAGCGGGGCCGAGTCCTGCTCGCCCGCCTCGATCGGCTGCGAGATCACCTCGAGCCGGGCCTTGCCCATCGCGAGCCCGGCCAGTTCGGCGGTCACCGCCTTGCCCAGCTTCGTGGCCGCCTTCGCGCGGGCCCGGCTCAACGCGAGCGCGGCCGCGGCGAGCGCCGTCGCACTCTCGTCCACCCGGGCGGCCAACGCCGCCAGCGCGTCCGCGGACACGTCGATCCGTGCGAGCCGGTCGCGGGCCTGGGCGGCCCATTCGAGCACCCCGTCCACGTCCGCCGCGTACTTGCGGGTGAGGGTCTTCAGCTCCGCCTGCCTGCCGAGCAACGCGTCCAGGGCGCCCGGGTCGGACGGCAGGTCCGCGAGATAGCCGGTCAGGTCCGAGGACACGTCGGTGAGCACCGCGATCGCCTCGGCGATGCGGGGACCGAGCTCGGTGAGGGTCTGGTCGTCGGAGGACTCGATCCGGGCGCGGGCCTCGCCGAGCAGGTCCAGCGCGCCGGGGACGTCGGCGGCGGCGTCGGTGTCCACGTCGGCGGCCGAGGCGCCGAGCAGCGCCACCTGCGCCCCAACCGCGGCCGAGCGCAGGGAGTCGAGATCGCTCAGCCGGCGCACGTCCGCGACGATCGCCGTGTCCTCGCCGGGCTGCGGGGCGACGGCATCGATCTCGTTCAGTGCGAACTCGAGCCGGTCCACCTCCTGCGCGAGTTCGCGGCTGCTGCGGGTGCGTTCGTCGAGCTCGTCGCGGGCCTCGACCCACTGGGACCGCAGCATCCGATACTTGTCGAGCAGGGAACCCAGTGCGGCGCCGCCGAATTCATCGAGCGCGGCGCGCTGCTGGTCCGGCCGCTGCAACCGCAACTGGTCGTTCTGGCCGTGCACGGTGAGCAGCGGGCCGGTCAGTTCGGACAGCGCGCCCGCGGGGACGCTGCGACCGCCGAGGTGCGCCCGCGAACGCCCGTCCGCGCTGACCGTGCGGACGGCGATGACCGTGCCGTCCTCGTCCCGCTCGGCGCCGGTCGCCTCGAGCAACCGGTCCACCTCCGCGGTCGCCTTGGGCGCGGCGTTCGCCGTGGAGAACCGGCCCTCGACGACGGCGCGTTCGGCTCCCAGCCGCACCCGGCCCGCGTCGGCTCGCGCCCCGCTGAGCAGGTGCAGGCTGGTGACGACCATGGTCTTGCCCGCGCCGGTCTCGCCGGTGAGCACGGTCAATCCCTCGTGGAACTGCGCGCTGGCCTGGGAGATGACACCCAGGCCGTCGATCCGGATTTCAGCGAGCACGCTCGCCCTCCCCTTCTCCGCGGGTTCGCCGTCCCCGCCAACCCTTCACCGGCAGTTCGAACTTGCGCACCATCCGGTCCGCGAAGGGTGCCGAGTCGAGCCTGATCCATTTCACCGGGTGTCCACCGCGCACCACCTCGACGCGTCCGCCCGCGGGCAGGTCGAGGGTGCGACTGCCGTCGCAGAACACCAACCCGTCGTGGCCACCGGCGAAGGTCTCGATCGCGATGAGCGATTCCGGGCTGGTCACCAGGGGGCGGGCGAACAGGGCGTGCGCGTTGCTCGGAATCACCAGCAGCGCTTCGAGTTCCGGCCACACCACCGGCCCGCCCGCGGAGAACGCGTAGGCGGTCGATCCGGTGGGAGTCGACACGAGCACACCGTCGCAGCCGAAGGACGACACCGGACGGCCGTCGACCTCGAGCACCACCTCGAGCACCCCGAGCCGGGAGACGTTCTCGATGCTCGCCTCGTTCAGCGCCCAGCCCCGGGCGACCACCTCGTCGTCGACCCGGATCGCGATGTCGAGCGTCATCCGGTGCTCGACGCGGTACTCGCGCCGCACCACCCGGGCGAGCGCCTCGTCGAGATGCTCGGCCTCGGTCTCGGCGAGAAAGCCGATGCGGCCGAGGTTGATTCCGAGCACGGGGACGGACGACGCCCTCGCCAGCTCGGCGCCGCGCAGGAAGGTCCCGTCGCCGCCGAGGACGAGGACCATCTCGCAACCGGCCGCGGCCTCGGGCCCGGGTTCGACGATGGTCAGGGCGACGTCGGTGTACTGCGATTCCGCGGTCGGATCGGTCCGGTCGGCCTCGTTCGCGAGCACGCGCAGGCCGATTCCGGCCTTCTCGAAGATCGCGGCCACCCGGCGGGCGGTCTCGGTGACCTCCGGCCTGCCGGTGTGCGCGACGACCAGGATCTCGCGTCGGTCGATGCCGGCCGAGCTCACTGCGGGCCCTCGTGGACTGCTCGTTCGACGACCTCGCGGAGCGAGTCCACCCCCGGTTCCTGCTGCTTGCGTAGCCACAGGAAGAACTCGACGTTGCCGGACGGACCCGGCAGCGGGCTCGCGACGACACCGAGGGTGCGCAGCCCGGCGGCGTCCGCGGCGAGTGCGACCTCGTGCACCGCCTCGATCCGCAGCTCCGGATCGCGGACCACACCCCCGGACCCGACCCGGTCCTTACCGACCTCGAACTGCGGCTTGACCATCGGCACCAGGTCGGCGCCATCCGCCGCACACGCGACGAAGGCGGGTAGCACCAGCTTGAGCGAGATGAAGGACAGGTCCGCGACGACGAGCTCCACCGGCCCGCCGATCTGGTCCGGCTGCAGCGAACGCACATTGGTGCGGTCGACCACGGTGACGCGGTCGTCGGACTGCAGGCGCCACACCAACTGCCCGTACCCCACGTCGACGGCGACCACCTCGGTCGCGCCGCGGCTCAGCAGCACGTCGGTGAACCCCCCGGTGGAGGCGCCCGCGTCGAGGCAGCGCTTACCCTCGACGGACAGTCCCGCCGGCTCGAAGGCCTCGAGTGCCCCGAGAAGCTTGTGAGCGCCGCGCGAGGCCCAGGACACCTCGTCGACCTCCTCCGTGACCAGCAGCGGGGTGCCCGCCTCGACGGCGGTCGCGGGTTTCACCGCGACCGAACCGGAGATCAGCACCCGGCCCGCGGCGATCAGTTGCGCCGCGTGTTCCCTGGAACGGGCCATTCCCCGCCGAACCAGTTCGGCGTCGACCCGTGCACGACGCGCCACCTCAGATCTTGTCCACTGTCGCGAGCGCCTGCACCAACACGTCGTGGGCCCGCTCGAGAATGTGCGCCTGACGGGGAATCTGCCCGTGGCCGTGCGGATCGTCCTCCGCCGCCCCGTGCGATCCGAGGCCCGCGAGGAGCTCGTCGACCTCGGCGTGGATCTTGTCGGGGTCGACCATCTGCGGTGGGCCCGGCAGGTGCGCTCCGGGCCGCGGAATCGGCGTATTCATCGGTGCCAACGCTAGCGGATCGATCGGACAGACGTGCACAGGCGACGCCGCCGGGTCGATCTCCGCTCAGGCAAGGCCTGCGGCCACGGCCGCAGACACCGGGTCCTCGCCGCGTACCCCGGTGAACCCCTGATCGCGCCACGCTTCGACCAGCACCGACCGGAGCACGGCCAGCGGTTCGACCCCGTCGTCGGCGCGGACCACGATGTCACCCGATTCGCGTCGCACCCGCACCCCCGGGTGCGGCGCCGGCGCGAGCGTGTCCGCGTCCTCGTCGAGCGCGGCCAAGGCATGCGCCAGGTAGGTCGGACGGTGCTCTCGCGGTGCACGAAGCAGGTCCGCCGGGGTGCTCACCCCGGTCAGGACCAGCAGCGACGCCATGCCGACCGCGTTGGCGCCGGCAATGTCGGTGTCGATCCGGTCCCCGACCATCAGTGGTGTCCGTGCCCCGCTGCGGCGGACCGAGTCGTCCATCAACGGGACCGCCGGCTTGCCCGCAACCACGGGGTCCCGGTCGGTCGCCGTCCGCAGCGCCGCGACCATCGCCCCGTTGCCGAGGCACAGTCCGCGTTCGGTCGGCAGGGTGGCGTCCACGTTCGACGCCACCCAGAACGCACCTGCACGGATCGCGAGGGTCGCCTCCGCGAGGATCGACCACCCGGTGTCCGTCGAGTGTCCCTGCACCACGGCGACCGGCGAATCCTCGTACCGCCGCACCGGGTGCAGCCCGACGGCCCGCACCTCGTCCGCGAGCGCCTCGGTCCCGACCACCAGGACCGCGGCGCCGGCGGGCACCCGCTCGGCGAGCAGCCGCGCGGCCGACTGCGCACTGGTGACGACCTCGGATTCCGTTGCCGGGAAACCCAATTCGTTCAGGTGCGCGGCTACCGAACCGGGGCTGCGGCTGGCATTGTTCGTCACGTAGAACAGCCGCGGGCCGCCGTCGACGACCAGTGCCTCGCGGGCACCCGGAATCGCGTGCGGTCCCGCGTAGACGGTGCCGTCGAGGTCCAGCAGCAGAACGTCGTGCAGTTGGCGCAGGCTCCGCCCGGCCGACCGCGACTGTCCTGCGCTCACTGGTCGCCCGAGAGCTCGGCCACCCGGTCCTCTGCGTCGGTGTCACCGTCGTGGTCGGCTGCCGCGGAGTTGAGGAACCACTTCAGGCCCTCCTCCACCCGTCCCGCCGCGACCAGCGCGTCGGCGTAGGCGTAGAACAACCGGGCCGCGGTCGGGCCGGACTTGGACGCATCCAGCTCGGGCGTCTGCAGACTGACTACGGCCTGGTCGAACTGACCGAGGTCCATGCGTGCGCCGGCGACGACGATGCGCAGTTCGGTGGCCTCGTCACCCTCGAGGGCGCGCGCTTCCTCGCTGCGTCCGAGCTCGATGGCCCGCTCGGGACGACCGAGACCGCGCTCGCAGTCCGCCATCACGGCGAGCAGACCGGGTCCGCCGGCCATGCGACGGGCGGCCCGCAGCTCGGAGAGCGCCTCGGCCCATTCGCCGGCGTGGTACGCGGTGATGCCCGCGGTCTCCCGGACCACGGCAACCCGGCCCGCACGCTGGCGGGCGGCCCGCGCGTGCGCGAGCGCGAGGCGCGGATCGTCGTCGATCAATTTGCTGGCCATCACCAGGTGCCTGGCAACCGCGTTCGCATTGGCCTTGTCGAGGCTGAGCAGGTCGCGGCGTACCGCCGGATCGAGCTCGCCGGCCTGCACCTCCTCGGGCAGGTCCGGCTCTTCGGGACGGGGTGCGCGACGCTCGGCGTGCGCTCCTCCGTCACGCGGCGGCGGACCGAAGCTGCCCTCACCGCCACGACGCCTCGGCGGACCGTCGGAACGGCGGTCTCCGCCTGCTTGACGCTCGGAACTGCGAGGACGATCGGAGCCGCGGGCGCCGGATCCCCCACGCGCGCCACCACCCTGGCCCCCACCACCGGTACGACGACGATCGGCCCCGCCGCCGCTCCCGTAGGAACGACGATCTCCGTTGTTGTCCGACACTGCATCTCCTTTCAGACAACAGGCGCATACACATACAAACACGAAAGGGGACCCAATGTATTGGGTCCCCTTTCGGTAACGGATGTTCGGCGGTGTCCTACTCTCCCACACCCTGTCGAGTGCAGTACCATCGGCGCTGGAGGGCTTAGCTTCCGGGTTCGGAATGGGGCCGGGCGTTTCCCCTCCGCTATGGCCGCCGTAACTCTATGAAACTGTCACACATTCGATTCCCCCGCCCGAACCACCAACCCTGACGGGTGTGGTGTTGGGGGTGAATGGTATCTGTGTGTTGTTTCAGATACCGCACAGTGGACGCGTAGCTTCTTTGTGGTAAGTCCTCGGCCTATTAGTACCAG
>NZ_JBHXVP010000008.1:216190-229792 GCF_042672245.1 Rhodococcus sp. NPDC127527 | reverse complement strand
ATGTTTTTTGGTCGTTGTTTTGGGGGTTTGTGTTTTTTTTCTAACTCCCTCTACCCACACAACCGCCCCGGGGGGCCCGGCCTGCATGCAGGCCGCGCACCGGCGTCTGTAGTGCTTGGACCTCCAGGTCAGGTCCGGTCGAGCGCGGCGGCCAGCTCGGCCGGGCGGCGGGTACTGACCAGCCAGTACGGGGTCGGGTCGTCCGGATCGTCGAGCACGATCAGCACCATCGGCTTGACCCAGGTGCGGTGCTCGACGTACGCGGCGGGGTCGAGCTGGCGGCCGAGGGCGGCCGACTTCGCGCTCCCGGGGACGACGGCCACCCGCGCGATCGCGTCGAGCGGCAGGTGGGCGCGGCCCGCACGCAACTCGTCGGGCGCACCCCCGATGCCGTCGAAGACCTCCACCCGCACCCGGCTCAGCCAGACCAGCGCCCACACGGCCAGGGGCGTCAACAGAACGAACGGCAGCCACTTGACCAGACTGCGCACCCCCATGTTGACCTCGACGGCGAGCAGGACCACGACGACGAGGCCGGCGATCCACCACCAGAGCGGTACCCACAGCCGCTCGGAGTAGCGCGGAGCAGCGGCGACGCGGTCGTTGAGCGGGGATGCAGGTTGGGGGTTCTCGGACACGCATCCAGAGTAGTCTCGGTGCACGTGAGCGATCTTCCTGCCATCGAGCTGCTGCGCCTCGATCCCGAGATACCGGTCCCGCAACGTGCGCACGAGTCGGACGCAGGGGTTGACCTGTGTTCCACCGTCGACGTCACGATCGAACCGGGCGAGCGGGTGCTCGTCGGGACGGGGATCGCGATCGCGCTCCCGATCGGCACGGTGGGCCTGATCCACCCGCGTTCGGGGCTCGCGGCCAAGTCCGGCCTGTCGGTGGTCAACACGCCCGGCACGATCGACGCCGGCTATCGCGGCGAGATCAAGGTCTGCCTGATCAATCACGACTCACGTACCCCGATCGACATCCGGCGTGGAGACCGCATCGCGCAGCTGCTGGTGCAGCGCGTCGAGCTGGTCTCGTTCGTCGAGGTCGACTCGCTCGACGACACCAGCAGGGGCACCGGAGGCCACGGTTCCAGTGGTGGCCATGCGATCCTGCACGCGGTGTCGTCACTGCCCGAGGAAGAGGCGCAATGATTTTCGGACGCAAGAAGAAGGAATCGGCGGCGGACGAGCAGCCCGACCGGTTCGAGGACCTGCGCGGCGACGCGCCCGAGCCCGCCGCGGTCGTCGAACGCGACGACGAGTTCGAGGTCACGGAGGACCGCGGTCCCTACGACGCGAGCGAGTTCGAGGCCGCGGAGCTCGAGGAGGAGGCCGCCGGCAGGCTCGACCTGGGGTCGCTGCTGGTGCCGATGCCCGAGGGCGGGCAGATCCAGGTCGAGATGGCCCCGGACGGCAGCCCGCAGGCGGTCCACCTGGTCACCCAGCACGGCCGGATCACCGTGGCCGCGTACGCGGCGCCGAAGTCCCCCGGCCAGTGGCGTGACGTCGCGGGTGATCTCGCGGAGTCGCTGCGCGCCGACAACGCCGCGGTCAGCGTCGAGGGCGGCCCGTGGGGGCGCGAGCTGCACGCGGTCACCCCGAACGCGGACCTGCGTTTCATCGGCATCGACGGCTACCGCTGGATGATTCGGTGCGTCGCGGCCGGCCCGGCCGGGACCGCGGGCATCGATTCGCCGCTCGCCGAGACCGCCAGGGAGGTGCTGCGCGAGACCATCGTCAAGCGTGGTGACGAGCCGAACCCGGTCCGAACCCCGCTGCCGGTGGTGCTGCCCCAGGCGCTGGCCGAGCAGCTGGTCGCGGCCCAGCAGCAGCAGATGCTGGCCCAGCAGCAACAGATGCAGCAGCAGGCCCTCGCGGAACAGCAGCAGGTCCTCGCAGAGCAGCAGGCCGCGGTCACCGAGGCGGTCCTCGAGCAGCAGGCCCCGCCGGAACCGCCGGAGGAGCGTCCCGGCGGATCCGGCTCGGCGATGCAGCAGCTCGGCCGTTAGCGCACCGCGCGCGACAGGGCGGCCAGGCAGCCGCGCCCGAGGGCTCCGGGATCGGCACCCACCTGATCGAGGGTGACGGTCTCGACCGCCGCGTGCGGCAGCAGGGCCGCCCACTGCTCGCCCACGGCCAGCGGATGGACCGGATCGTCGGTGGCCGCGCAGATGCCCACCGGCGTCGTGGTGCGGGCCATCTCGTGCTCGTCGAGTCCCCGGTACCCGGCGGCCTCGTCCAGCGCCAGAGGCAGGTGCGGCCACTGCGAACGCCACGACCGTTCCAGCTCGCCGCCGAGCCAGGCCGGTGACGACTCGATCATCGCCCCCGTGACCGCCTCGAGTCCGTCGGCGCGCAACCGGCGCGCGGTCAGCGTCGCGCTCAGCGCCGCCGGGGCGTCGACCGGATCCCCGGTCCAGGCCGGCAGGGCGGCCAGCACGCCGACGGCGAGCGAACCGTGCCGGGCGGCCCACTGCAGCGCGACCGCCGCACCGATGGAGATGCCGCCCGCGAGGATCGGCCCGTGCCGATCGGCGGCCGCGGTGAGCGCGTCCAGGTAGCTGCCGACGACGCGGCGCGGATCCGGATCCACCGCGACAACATCCACTCCGACCTGCGACAACGCGTCGGTGAACGCCCGAGCGGCGAAATGTGCGTCGGATCCGGTTCCGGGCAGGACCACCGCTACCCGCGGCAGGGTCAGTTCTGGCATACGTCGATACTGCCCGGTGGGTGTGACGGCGCTCGCAGACGGTGTGGTTAGCGGTATGGGTTGGGGCTACAGTGGCGATCACAAGAAGACCTACCACGCGGGGCGACTCGCACCGCACATGCTCCAGGAGCGCGCAATGGCACTCGCGGCCAACGGTTACTTTCGTCGACTCACCCGTCGACTGACCGAGGACATCGATCAGCTCGACGCCGAGGAGATGGCCAACTCGTCGGAGGCCTCGGGGGCGCAGCGCGCCTGCGACTGCTCCCGCGGCGAGGAGGTCACCATGCTGGGTCGGCTCCGCAGCGTCGAGGCCTGTCCGAAGTCCGCCAACGCCAGCGTCGAGGCCGAGTTCTTCGACGGCACCGAGGCGGTCACCCTGGTCTGGATCGGCAGGCGTCGGATCGCGGGCATCGATCCCGGCAAGAAGCTGATGGTGCGCGGGCGCCTCGGCGACCGCAACGGCCAGAAGGTCATCTACAACCCCTACTACGAGCTCCGCGGCGACGCCTGACCGACGCCGCCTCCCGACGGGGCCGCCCGATCCGTGTGGCAGGCTCGTGGAGTGAGCGACACGCAGCAGCAGTCCATTCTCGAACAGCTCGGTGGCATCAGCGGGCTGGTGTACTCGACGCTGCCCATCCTGGTCTTCGTGCCGGTCAACAGCGTGTTCGGGCTCACCGCAGCGATCTGGGCCGCGCTCGGCGTCGCCGCGGTCGTCCTGGTGTGGCGACTGGTGGTGCGCGGCACCATCCAGCCGGCGATCTCCGGTTTCATCGGCGTCGGCATCTGTGCGTTCATCGCGCACAAGACGGGTGACGCCAAGGGGTACTTCCTGTTCGGCATCTACACGTCGTTGCTGTACGCGGGCGTGTTCGTGGTGTCGATCCTGGTGCGTTGGCCGCTGGTCGGCGTGTTGTGGGGTTTCCTCAACGGCCACGGCAACAGCTGGCGGCGGTCCCGGCCGGCGCTGCGGGCCTACGACATCGCGACCGTCGCCTGGGCGCTGGTGTTCGCCGCGCGGTACCTGGTGCAGTCGCAGCTCTACGACACCGACCACACCGGTTGGCTCGCGGTCTCGCGCATCGCGATGGGGTGGCCGCTGACCGCGCTGGTGCTGTTGGCGACGGTGTGGGCGGTGCGGCGCGCCGACCGGATCGTGGACGAGTCGGGTGTCGACGAGTCGGGTGTGGACGAGGCCGGCGTCGACGAGCCGGTCCCGGGCGCCGACGCGACTCCTGACGGCGAGCCCGGTGGTCCCGACCTGAATCGGCCGTGATGTCGACCGAATGAATGTCGGCCGTCCGAATTAATACGCGTAACAACTGTTATCGAAACGCGTGCAAATTGTGATCTGACCCACTGTTTCGGTGCGTATCGACAAACGGTCCCGGCTCGGCGTGTTCGGGAATTCGCGCGCTCGGGCAAATGTCCGAGGTCCGGCGCCGTGCATTTGGGTGGTTCATTCGACCGGGAGTCCGGCCTCGAGCAGTTCGAGCGCCCGAATCGGGTACCGAAGGTCCTGCGGGGCCGTGCCCGCCATCGCCAGCACCGCCCCGGTCATGGCGCCCACCAGAACCCGCAGCCGGGTGTCGTCCGGGCTGCGGCCCATCCGCTCGGCCAGCACCTCGACGGCGAAGTCGATGCTCCGATAGAGCTCGACGGTGAACGCGGCCCGCAGGGCGGGGACGGAGAACATCAGCCGGCTCCGGGCCAGTTCGATCTCGACCTGCTCCTCGGTCATCTCCGAGAGGGTCTTCTCGAAGGCCTGCCGGAAGGCGGTCAGCGGAGGGACGTCGAGCGGGATCTTCTCGAGTGCGGCAATGGTCGGGTCGTCCAGATCGTCCACCAGGACGACCCGCTCCTTGGTCGGGAAGTAGCGGAAGAAGGTGCTGGGGGACACGTCGGCGGCCTCGGCGATCTGCTCGATCGTGGTCGACTCGTAGCCCTGCTCCTCGAACAGCCGCATGGCCTCCGCCCGAATGAGGGCTCGGGTCTTGATCTTCTTGCGTTCACGCAGCCCCAGCTGCTCAGGTTGCGGTGCCATGAGTCACGCTCTCCCTTTCGGTGCGGGGCGGCGGCGGTGACGCGCCGCCGTCGGAGTCGTCCTCGGGCGTCGGGCGCAGTGGCAGCGCGATGGCGGCCGCGACGGCGCACACCGCCGATACCGCGACGGTCACCCACAGCACCGCGGACATGCCCGCGACGAACGAGTCGCCGGCAGCGCGGGCCAGCGACGGCATGCTCGTCTGCTGCGCGATCGCCATGGCGGACGCGACGCCGTCGCGGGCGCGTTCGGCCGCCGTGGGCGGGAGCGAGCCGGTGTCGAGGTGCGCGCGGTACGTCGAGGCCAGCACCGTCCCGAGGACGGCGACGCCGATCGTGCCGCCCGCCTGTCGTAGGGCCTGGATCAGCGCGGACCCCGATCCCGATCGCTCCGCGGACAGCGTGCCGACGGCGGCGGCCATCGCCACCGGCATCACCAGTCCCAATCCGGCTCCGGCGAGGGTGAGCCAGCAGGCGACGACGGGGTACGGCGTGGCGGTCGAGGTGAAGGTGGCGAGCACCGCCGAGCCGCCGAGGACCACGAATCCCAGTCCGATCACGGCGCCCGCGCCCAGCCGGGTACCGAGCGCGGCGCCGAGGCGGGTGCCGATCACCAGGCCGCCGATCAGCGGCAGCAGCTCGAGTCCGGTGTGAAAGGCGTCGCTTCCCCGCACGGACTGGAAGAGTTGTGGAAGCGAGAAGAACAGGCCGAACATGACGAAGGTAACCGCGGTGGAAAGTGCTGCACCCCAGGTGAACTCACGGCTGCGCAGCAGTGCGAGGTCGATCAGGGGATAGCGCGCGTGGCGCTGCCGGACGACGAACGCGGTCAGTACCGCGACGCCCGCCGCGAGGCTCGCCAGGGTGACCGGGTCGCCCCATCCGACCTCGCCGGCCCGGATGAAGCCGTAGGTCAGCGCGAGCAGCCCGAGTGACGACAGTGCCGCGCCCGGCAGGTCGAAGGGCAACCGCTCGGCGGCGCGCGACTCCGGTACCAGGGTCACGATCGCGAGCAGGCCGACGCAGACGAGCGGCACGTTGATCAGGAACACCGAGCCCCACCAGTAGTGCTGCAACAGCCAGCCGCCCACGATCGGGCCGAGGGGCAGCCCGATCGCCGTCGCGGTGACCCAGACGGCCAGCGCCCGGGCCTGCTCACGCTTGTCGGGGAACATGACCGGCAGCACCGACATCGACATCGGCATCATCACGGCGGCGGCCAGGCCGAGAACCGCTCGCGCGCCGATCAGTTCGCCCGGGGTCCGGGAGTAGGCGCAGGCCACCGACGCGAGACCGAAGAGGGCCGTCGCCGCGACGAGCATTCGTTTGCGGCCGACGCGGTCGCCGACGCCGCCCGCGGGCAGCAGCGTCCCCGCCAGTACCAGGGTGTAGGCGGTGCTGAACCACTGCAGTTGCGAGGTGGTCGCGTGCAGGTCCACCGCGAGGGTGGGCAGTGCGACGACGAGGACTGTGGTGTCGAGGCCGATGGTGAGCATGGCTACCCCGAGGGCGCCGAGTGCCCACCAGCGATTGGTGGAGGTCGAGGGTGCGGAGGCTACGGTCATGGCAGTGACTCCAATGTGAAAGTAGCTACAAACTGAATGTAGCTCTCACATTTGGCCCGGGCAAGGGTCCCACCGAAGTCAGCGTTTGACGCCGACCGCCTCGCGCAGTTCGTCCTCCACCTCGACGGAGGCCACGAACAGCAGTTCGTCGCCGCCCTCGATCGGGTCGTCCGGCTGCGGCACGATCACGCGGCCGCCGCGGATGATCGTGACCAGCGCGGCATCGCGCGGCAGCTGCATCTTGCGCACCGGCTTGCCCGCGAGCTCGGTGTCCGCGGGCAGGGTGATCTCGACCAGATTGGCCTGTCCCTGGCGAAAGGTCATGAGCCGGACCAGGTCTCCGACCGAGACGGCCTCCTCGACGAGCGAGGCGAGCATCCGTGGCGTCGAGACCGCCACGTCCACGCCCCAGGACTCGTCGAAGAGCCACTCGTTGCGCGGATCGTTGACCCGGGCCACGACGCGGCGGACACCGAACTCGGTCTTGGCCAGCAGGCTGACCACGATGTTGACCTTGTCGTCGCCGGTCGCGGCGATGACCACATCGTAGGACTCGAGTCCCGCGGACTCGAGCAGCGCCAGCTCGCACGCGTCGGCGTGCACCCAGTGCGCCTCCGGGATCGCCTCCGGGTCGACGTGTTCGAGCTTGCGCTCGAGCAGCGTCACGTAGTGCTCGCCACGTACCAGTTCGCGGGCGATGGAGCGGCCTACGGCGCCTGCTCCGGCGATTGCGACTCTCATCGGTGCCGTCCGATCGGGTTGGGGAGGTGGGCGGGAAGGTTGGCGGTCACGAGTCGCCCGGCGGCGGGGTGGCGGCCAGCGCCACGGCCTCGGCGACCGTCCCGGACACCGCGGCGATGTACACCTGGTCGTCGGCCTGGATCACGGTCTTGCGGTCCGGCAGCAGCCCGGTACCGAACCTGATCAGGAAGGCGACCCGGGACGTGGTGAACTCCTCGAGCTCGGTCACGAGGTGGCCGACCCAGTCCTCGTGCAGGTCCAGCTCGGCGACCGCCACGGTGCCCGACGGGTCGCGCCATTTGGTGGTGTGCGACTCGCGGGTGAGGTGGTGCAGGAAGCGGTCCGTCGTCCACGGCACCGTCGCGACGGTCGGGATCCCGAGCCGTTCGTACACGGCCGCGCGCTTGGCGTCGTAGATACGGGCGACGACCCGGCCGACGCCGAAGGTCTCACGGGCGACGCGGGCGGAGATGATGTTCGAGTTGTCGCCGGAGGACACGGCGGCGAACGCCTCGGCCCGCTCGATACCGGCCTTGAGCAGCACGTCCCGGTCGAATCCCATCCCGACGACCCGTCGGCCGGTGAACTCGGGGTCGAGACGCCGGAACGCCTCCGGGTCCCGATCGATGATCGCGACCTCGTGACCGATCCGAGCCAGTCCGGCCGCGAGGGCCGATCCGACCCGGCCGCACCCCATCACGACTACGTACACCGCTGGCCTCCGCTCATCGGTTCCCCGACGCTGTCTCGAGCTCGCCGCGGCGCGGCGAAGTTGGATGAATCGAACCGTACCGCCCCACGTTCGCCGCTGCCCGCGCACCTCGGCATTCCGGGCCCGGCGCGGCGCCACCGTTCCGGTGAACGGCCCGCGATGGCACTGGATCGGTTCCGACGGCTTACGCTTTCCCGGTGTCAAAGCTGTCGACCGCGACCAAGCGGCTGTTGGTGGGTAGACCGTTCCGAAGCGACAAGTTGGGGCACACGCTGTTGCCCAAGCGGATCGCCTTGCCGGTCTTCGCTTCCGACGCGATGTCCTCCGTGGCGTACGCGCCCGAGGAGATCTTCCTCGTGCTGTCGGTCGCCGGGATCTCCGCATACGCGTACACGCCGTGGATCGGCCTGGCCGTCTGTGTCGTCATGGCGGTGGTCGTCGCGAGCTACCGGCAGAACGTGCACGCGTACCCGTCGGGCGGCGGCGACTACGAGGTCGCGACCACCAACCTCGGGCCGACCGCGGGGCTGACCGTCGGCAGCGCGCTGATGGTCGACTACGTGTTGACCGTTGCGGTTTCGATCTCGTCGGCTGCCTCCAACATCGGCTCGGCGGTGCCGTTCGTGGCCACGCACAAGGTGCTGTTCGCGGTGGCGGCGATCGCGCTGCTCACCGCGATGAACCTGCGCGGCATCCGGGAATCGGGCACGGCGTTCGCCATCCCGACCTACGCGTTCATCGTCGGCATGTTCCTGATGCTGGTGTGGGGCCTGTTCCGGATCTACGTGCTCGGCGACAACGTCCGGGCCGAGTCCGCCGGATTCGAGCTGCACGCCGAGGACCAGCACATGTTCGGGATCGCCTTCGCCTTCCTCATCGCCCGCGCCTTCTCGTCCGGCTGTGCGGCGCTGACCGGTGTCGAGGCGATCAGCAACGGCGTGCCCGCATTCCGCAAGCCCAAGTCGCGCAACGCCGCGACCACCCTGCTCATGCTCGGCACCATCGCCATCGTGCTGTTGATGGGCATCATCATCCTGGCCCAGAAGATCGGCATCGTGTACGCCCACGACCCGGCGACCCAGTTGTCCGGTGCGCCCGAGGGCTACCAGCAGAAGACGCTGATCGCGCAGCTGGCCGAGGCCGTGTTCAACGGGTTCCCGGTGGGCTTCTACTTCATCGCCACCGTCACCGCGCTGATCCTGGTGCTGGCCGCGAACACCGCGTTCAACGGGTTCCCGGTGCTCGGTTCGATCCTCGCGCAGGACCGCTACCTGCCGCGCCAGTTGCACACGCGCGGCGACCGGCTCGCGTTCAGTAACGGCATCCTGTTCCTCTCCGGCGCTGCGATCGCCTTCGTGGTGCTCTTCGGCGCCGAGGTCACCAAGCTGATCCAGCTCTACATCGTGGGTGTGTTCGTCTCCTTCGTGCTCAGCCAGACCGGCATGATCCGGCACTGGACGCGGCACCTGAAGTCCGAGTCGGATCCCGCCCAGCGCAGGAAGATGCAGCGCTCACGGGTGATCAACTCCATCGGCCTGGCGATGACCGGCGCCGTGCTGGTGATCGTCCTGATCACCAAGTTCGCGGCGGGCGCGTGGATCGCGATCGTCGCCATGGTCGCGATCTTCGTGGTGATGAAGATGATCCGCAGGCACTACGACAGCGTCGCCGCGGAGCTCGAGGAGGTCGAGTGGGACGGCGTACTGCCGAGCCGCACGCACTCGATCGTGCTCGTGTCGAAGCTGCACATGCCCACCCTGCGGGCGATCAACTACGCGAGGGCGACCCGGCCGGACACGCTGGAGGCGGTCACGGTCAACGTGGACGAGCCGGATACCCGCGCGCTGGTGCGCGAGTGGGAGCGCAGCGACATCACCGTGCCGCTCAAGGTGGTCGAGTCGCCGTACCGCGAGATCACCAAGCCGGTCCTCGACTACGTCAAGCGGGTGCGGCGCGACTCGCCGCGGGACGTGGTGACCGTGTTCATCCCCGAGTACGTGGTCGGTCACTGGTGGGAGCAGATCCTGCACAACCAGAGTGCGCTCCGGCTCAAGAGCCGGCTGCTGTTCCAGCCGGGTGTGATGGTCACCAGCGTGCCCTGGCAGCTGACCTCCTCGGAGAAGGCCCGCGATCGTGCGCGGCGGGTCGAGCCGTCGGCCGCGCCCGGCGCGACCCGCCGCGGGTTCGACGCGCCCGAGGGAAAGCAGTGAGCGAGAGCTGGTTCGGGCGGGAACTCGAACTGCGGCTGGGCAATCCGGGTCACGGCGGGTTCTGCATCGCCCGCCACGACGGTCGCGTCGTGTTCGTCCGGCACGGACTGCCCGGCGAGCTCGTGCGCGCCCGCGTCACCGAGGACCGCGGCGGCTCGTTCTGCCGCGCGGACGCGGTGGAGATCGTCGAGGCCTCGGCCGACCGGATTCCGGCACTGTGCCCGATCTCCGGGCCGGGCGGCGCCGGCTGCTGCGACTTCTCGCACGCGAGCCTGCCCGCGCAGCGCGCGATGAAGGCCTCGGTGCTCGCCGAACAGCTGCGGCGGCTGGCCGGGGTGGAGCGTGCGGTGGAGGTCGAGGACCTGCCCGGGACGGGCAACGGCACCGGCTGGCGCACCAGGCTGCGGCTCGCCGTCGACGCGGACGGCAGGGCGGGCTTCCACGGGTACCGCAGCAACCGTGTGGTGACCGAACTGCTCTGTCCGCAACCGGTTCTGGGGATGTACCAGTCGCTGGACGAGCGGGACTGGCGGCCCGGCGGGGAGATCCAGGTCACCGTCGACGCCGACGGGTCCCGGCACGTGGTGGAGATCGAACCGGCGCGGGTCTCGCGCACGGGACGTCGCAGTCCGGGCAGGCGGGGTGCCACCGCCCGGCGGGCGGCGTCCGCGGGGCCCCGGCGCGAGCACGTGGTGATCGGCAGCGGGCGGGCCGTGGAGCGGGTCGGCGGCCGGGAGTGGGAACTGTCGGCGACCGGCTTCTGGCAGGCGCATCGTGGCGCCGCAGGCGCGTACTCGGCCGTGGTCGGGGAGTGGTCGGGGCTGACGACCGGTCGGTCGGCCTGGGACCTGTACGGCGGTGTGGGCGTGTTCGCGGCGGAACTGGGCCGGCAGGTCGGTGACCGCGGCACGGTCGTGTCGGTGGAGTCCTCCCGCGGCGCGGTGGCCGACGGCCGAGCCGCGCTCGGCGACCTCGGGCAGGTGCGACTGCTGGCCGAACGGGTCGAGTCGGCACTGGGCGCGTCGGGGGCGGGGGAGTTGCCGATGCCGGTGGACGCGGTGGTCCTGGACCCGCCGCGGTCCGGCGCGGGTCGTGAGGTGGTCGAGGCGGTCGCGGCGGCGAATCCGTCGACGGTGATCCACATCGGCTGTGATCCGGCCGCGTTCGGTCGGGACGTCGGGCTCTACCTGGGGCAGGGCTACCGCCTCGAGCAGGTGCGGGCGTTCGACGCGTTCCCGCTGACCCATCACATGGAGTGCATCGCGCTGCTCACGCGCTGACCCCGGCCCGGGCGCCGTCCCGCCGAGTGGGAGTCTCGTGCATCACAACAAGTTGCTTGGGCAATGCAAGCAATATATAGTTGCTTACTGCAAGCATCATTAATGTCTCTTTACTCGAGGGATGCAGTCATGACCGTTCGTACCGCGACCGCGGAGGATCTCGTCGAGGAGGTCTTCCTGTTCGGCAGGGTTCTCCGCAACGTTCTCGTCGCAGGCGCCGAAGACGACCTGCCGCCCGCGCTGCTCGGAATCCTGCACCTGCTCGTCACCGCGGGGCCGTGCCGGCAGAACGAACTGGCGAACGACCTTTGTGTCAGTCAGTCGTCGCTGAGCCGGCAGATCGCCGACCTCGCCGACGCGGGCTTCGTGGAAAGGCGACCCGACCCGATGGACGGGCGGGCATCGCTGGTTCAGCTCTCCGAGTCGGGTGCACAACTACTGAACAAGAGCAAGGAAGACCGAGCAGGTCGGCTCCACGATCTGCTCGCGGGCTGGAGCCAGGACGAGGCCGACGCGGCACTCGCCTCGCTTCGCCACCTCAAGAACACCTTCTCGACCCCGCCGGCGCGGAAACCCGTGGCCGGAACCAATTCTCATCTTCCGGGGGGACACCGCCCATGACCACCACCCAATCGACAGGGCGGCACGCCGCCCCGCCCGGCACCGAGCAGCTCATGACGCACCGTGAGATCCTCGAGGTGCTCGCCGGACTGCTCGCGGCGCTGTTCACCGCGCTGATCAGCTCGACGATCGTCTCGACGGCGCTGCCCACCATCATCGGCGACCTCAACGGCAGCCAGACCCAGTACGCCTGGGTCATCACCACATCGCTGCTGGCGACCGCCGCGTCCACCCCGATCTGGGGCAAGCTCTCCGACCTGTACAACAAGAAGACCCTGGTCCAGAGCGCGATCGTGATCTTCGTGGTCGGCTCGGTGATCGCCGGTATGGCGCAGAACGTTCCGATCCTGCTCGGCGCCCGCGTCGTCCAGGGCGTCGGCATGGGTGGCCTGACCGCCCTCGTCGTGGCGATCATCGGCACCATCATCCCGCCGCGTGACCGCGGGCGGTACTCCGGTTACACCGGTGCGGTCATGGCCGTCGCGATGGCCGGCGGTCCGGTCCTCGGCGGCGTCATCGCCGACGGGCTCGGGTGGCGCTGGTGCTTCTTCGTCTGCGTCCCCCTCGCCGTGATCGCGCTGTTCCTGCTGCAGAAGACGCTGCACATCGAGACCGACCGCAAGGACGGCGTGTCCATCGACTGGCTCGGCGCGACCCTGCTCACCGCGGGCGTGTCCGTGTTGCTGGTGTGGGTCTCGTTCGCGGGTAAGCCGACCTACTACGACTGGTTCTCCACCAAGTCCTTCGGGCTCGTCGCCCTGGGCCTGGTGCTGCTGATCGCGACCGTCTTCGTCGAGAGCAAGGCGAAGTCGCCGATCATTCCGCTGCCGATCGTGCGGGAGCGGACCACCGCGCTCGCCATCATCGCCTCGGTCGCGGTCGGCGTCGGGCTCTTCGGTGCCACCACGTTCCTGGGCCAGTACTTCCAGACCGCCCGCGGGCACACCCCGACCGAGGCCGGACTGCTCACCATCCCGATGGTCTTCGGCATGCTCGTCGGCACCGTCGGCTCGGGCCAGCTGATCACCCGGTTCGGCAAGTGGAAGGGCTTCGTCGTCGGCGGCGCGGTCCTGCAGATGGTCGGCTTCCTGATGCTGAGCACCATCGACCACGAGACCAAGACCTGGTTGATCGGTCTGATGATCGCGGTGCTGGGTCTGGGCACCGGCATGCTGATGCAGAACGTCGTGCTCGCGGTGCAGAACACGGTCAGCGTGCACAACATCGGCGCGTCCAGCAGTGTGGTGGCCTTCTTCCGGACGTTCGGCGGCGCGATCGGCGTCTCGGTGCTCGGCTCGGTGCTCGCCACCCGCGTCACCGACCTCACCGCACAGGGCTTCGCGAAGCTCGGCATCGACAGCCACACCCCGGGAGGCGGCGGCAACCTCAACCTCAAGGCGCTTCCCGCGCCCGTGCAGGACGTGATCCGGGCGTCCTACGGCGACGCGACCGGACGGATCTTCCTTATCGCGGCCGGGGTCGCGGTGATCACGCTGATCGCGGTGAGCTTCCTGCCGAACAAGCCGCTGCGCACCACGATCGACCTCAAGCCCTCCGAGGCGGACGAGGAGTACGCGAAGGTCTGAGCCACAGCCGACACCGAGCCGGCCCGACCCCCACGAGGGGTCGGGCCGGGGGCGGGTGGGGGGGGGGAGCCACACGCCGCCCCCCCCCCCCCCCGCGGCGCGGTGGGGGGAGGCGGGCGCGGTAGG
>NZ_JBHXVP010000008.1:0-216180 GCF_042672245.1 Rhodococcus sp. NPDC127527 | reverse complement strand
CACCCACCCGCTGGCGGTCGTGCTGACGGCTACGTTCCGCCCCAGCCCCCCCACCGCGCCGCCCCCCCCCCCGCGCGGGGCCCCCCCGGCTCCGTGTCGCGGGTCAGACCAGACGCCAGCGCACCCGCACCGACGCGGACAGTTCGGTCTCGCCGCGCTCGATCGGCATCGCGTCGTGCGCGACGCTCGCGGCACGCAGCATCGGCCGCGGGGTGGCCGTCGGCTCGGCGCCCTCGCACACCTCGAGCACCTTGCCCAGTTCGCGGCCGGACAGGCGAGCGAACTGCGTCGCCTTGGTCAGGGCGTCCGCGAACGCGGCGTCGCGTGCCGCGCTCAGCAGCGCCGCCTGCTCCGCGACGGCCAGTTCCAGCCCACCGAGCCGGACGTCGTCGCCGCCCGCGGCCACGCACTCGCCGATCACCCGACCGGGCTCGGACAGCTCCCGCAGGGTCACCGAGAGGGAGGTGCTCGCGACGTAGCCCACCACCTGCTGGCCGGCGCCCTCCTGCCACACGGTGTCCGCGTGCACCGACAGTCCGGTGGTCGCGACGTCGGCCGGTGCGACCCCCGCCGCGTGCAGGGCCGCGGACACGGCCCGGGCCGCCTCGGCTGCCCGGTCGAACGCGGCGGCCACGTCCGGGCGGCGGACCTCCACCGACACCGTGACCCGCATGACGTCGGGAACGGCGGCGGACACCCCGTGGCCGGTGACGGTGACGGACGACTTCATCGCGCTCCTCACGACTTCCGGTTGTACAGGCGCATGGTGATCGGGCCGAAGACCAGGACGAATCCGGCGCACCAGGCGAGCACGATGCCCAACTGGGCGAACTCGAGGCTGCCTGCCATCAGACCTCGGATCGCGGTCACCAGCTTGCTGATCGGGTTGACGTCGACGAACGACCGGAGCCACCCGGGCATCGTGGACGGGTCCACGAAGATGTTGCTCGCGAAGGTGAGCGGGAACAGGATGAACATCGACACGCCCATCACCGCCTGCTCGGTGCGCATCAGCATCGCGAACATCGTCCAGATCCACGACATGCTGAACGAGAACAGCAGCAGCAGCGCGACGGAGGCGACCACCCCCAGTACCCCGCCCCCGGGCCGGAAACCCAGGATCAGGCCGAGGATCATCACGATCACCGACGCGATGGTGTAGCGGACGACGTCGCCGAACAACGCGCCGACCAGGGGAGCGGGCCGCCAGATCGGCAGCGACCGGAACCTGTCGAAGACGCCCTTCTCGATGTCCTTGTTGAGGGTCAGCCCGGTGTACATGGTGATCATGACGACCGTCTGGACCAGGATCCCGGGAATCAGGAACTGCACGTAGGCCTCGGTCGATCCCGCGAGGGCACCGCCGAACAGGTAGGTGAACATCAACGTGAACATGATCGGGAACATGGTCACGTCGAAGAGCTGCTCGGGGACGTGCTTGATCTTCAGCAGCGCGCGCCAGCCGAAGGACAACGCCGCGGTCAGCCCGCTGGGCCGGGCGGGCCGGGGGCCGTCGAGCGCGAGCGCCTCGCCGACGGCGGTGGCGGTGGGGTCGGTACGTTCGGCGGTGGAGGTCATGAGGCGGTCTCCCTCGAGGTCTGCGGTGCGTCGGATTCGGCGGAGTGGCCGGTCAGGGCCAGGAACACCTCGTCGAGGCTCGGCTGGCCGAGCGCGAACGTGGTGACCTCGATCCCCGCCTCGTGCAGCGCGGGCAGCGCCCGGGCCACCCGCCCGGGATCGTCGGTGCGGGCGGTCAGTGCCGCGGGATCGCTCTCCTCGGCGACCTCGACCCCGAGGATGTCGGTGAGCAGCAGCGCGGCGGCCGGCCGCCGGGACGGATCGGCGACCCGCACGTGCAGTGCGCCCGACCCGACCGAGGCCTTGAGCTCGCCGGTGGTGCCCTCGGCGATCACCCGCCCGTGGTCGATGACCGCGACCCGGTCCGCGAGTTGGTCGGCCTCGTCGAGGTACTGGGTGGTCAGCAGCACGGTGGTGCCGCCGTCGACGAGCGCGCGAACGATCTCCCAGACCTGGTTGCGGCTGCGCGGGTCGAGGCCGGTGGTCGGTTCGTCGAGGAAGATCAGCTCGGGGGTGACGATGATGCTCGCCGCGATGTCGAGTCGCCGCCGCATGCCGCCGGAGAAGTTCTTCACCTGTCGCGATCCGGCCTCGCCGAGGTCGAACGCGGCCAGCAACCGAGCGGCACGGTCGCGGGCAGCGGCACGGGAGAAGCCGTAGAGCCGCGCCAGCAGGAGCAGGTTCTCGGTGCCGGTCAGGTCCTCGTCGAGGGAGGCGAACTGACCGGTCAGCGAGACCTTGCCGCGGACGGTGTCCGCCTCGCGCCGGACGTCGTGGCCGAGCACGCGGGCGGTGCCGTCGTCGATCTCGAGCAGGGTGGCGAGCATCCTGATCGTGGTGGTCTTGCCTGCTCCGTTGGGGCCGAGGACGCCGTACACGCCGCCGGCCGGGACGGCGAGGTCCACGCCGTCCACCGCGACGTTGGATCCGAATCGTTTGACGAGGCCACGGGTTTCGATCGCGAGATCGGTGTCGGCGCGCATGGGGTCCACCCTGTCCGATTTCGGTGGTTCGGGCAACGGATTTACCCGAACGGGTCCGGTGTCACCGCGCGCGGATCAACGGACGCGCGGTTGTGGTGATCGTGCGAATCGCGGTGTCGAGCTGCGCGTACGCGCCCTTGGCCAGCCGGTCCAGGAGGGCCAGCTTGAGTTCGGGTGCCTCGGCGGTCAGGGCCGCGAACCGCTGCGGTGGCAGCACCGCGAGACGCACCGGGCTGTCGGTGCGCACGTCGTTGAGGAACGTGCCGCCGATGAGCGTCGGCATCTCCCCGAACGTCATGCCCGCCCCGAGCGTGGTGATCCGATGTGGTGTCCCGTCAGCGCCGGTGACCACCGTGCTGACGCGGCCGGACAGGATGAGGAAGATGCCTGCCGCGGCGTCGCCGCGCCGCACCACCGTCTCGCCGCCCGCGATCTCGCGGATCTCGAGGTCGGCCGCGAACCGTTCGCGCTGCGGCCCGGTCAGCTCGGCGAGCAGGGGGTGCTCGGCGAGTGGAAGTTCCGCCGGGGTCCGGTCGGCGCCACAGTGCAGGTCCAGGAGCACCTCCTCGCACCACTCGAGCGCGCTGTCGAGGTCGACGAACACCCGACCGCCGGCGCCGGTCGGTGCGATGGTCGAACGGGTGTAGCCGAGCAGTCCCTCGGGGTCGACGAAGGCGGCCCGGCAGCCCTGCGCGTCGAGCGCGTCGTGCAGGTCGGCGAGCATCCGCCGCGCCACCTCGCTCACCTCGTCGACCCGCCGCATGTCCACGACCAGTGCCTCCAGGCCGTCGCCACGGTCGCCGATCTCCCGGACCGCGGTCTCGGCGCCGGCGAACAGCAGGTCGCCGTGCAGTTCGTAGATGCGGGCGCGGTCCCCGAGCCGCTCGAGGGTGTCCAGCTCGGGACCGCTGCGCCGCTGCCGCGAGGGCGCCTCGCCGACCGTGTAGCTGGACCGGATCGCCGAACGCGCGGCGCGGGTGACGTGCAGGAAGTGCAGTTCCAGCCGTCGGGAGAGTTCCTGGCAGGCCTGCACACCGCGCACGCTGTTGCCGTGCGAGTCGAGCCGCGGCGAGTGCACGGCGATGCCGATCTGCCCGGGGAGGACGGCGAGGATGCCGCCGCCGACCCCGCTCTTGGCGGGTAGCCCGACCCGCGCGATCCAGTCGCCGGCCCCGTCGTACATGCCACACGAGGTCATCACGCTCAGCACGCGTTCGACCAGGGTGGGCGCCAGCGCCTGTTCGCCGGTGAGCGGGTTGGTCCCGTTGTTGGCCAGCGTCGCGGCCATCACCGCGAGGTCCCGGGACGTCACGTTGATCGAGCACTGCCGGAAGTACAGGTCGACGGCCTCGTCGGGATCGCCGGTGATGATGTCGAACGAGCGCAGCATGTGTCCGATGGCCCGGTTCCGGTGCCCGGTGCGGGCCTCGGAGGCGTACACGTCTGCGTTCATGGTCAGCTCGCGTCCGGCGTAGGTCGAGTAGCAGCGTCGCAGTCGCTCGAAGCGCTCCGCCGGGTCCGCGCCCGCGATCAGTGACGCCGAGGTGATCGCGCCCGCGTTGATCATCGGGTTCCGCGGCCGCTCGGTCAGCGGGTCGAGGCTGATCTCGTTGAACGGTTCCCCCGAGGGTTCGACGTCGATCTTCTCCGCGACGGCGGCGAGTCCGCGGTCCGCGAGGGCGAGGCCGTAGGTGAGGGGTTTGGAGATCGACTGGATGGTGAACTCGGTGCCGGACCCGCCCGCCTCGTAGACGAACCCGTCGCTGGTGGCCAGGCACAGTGAGAACTCGTCGGCGGGGACCGCGGCCAGTTCGGGAATGTAGTCGGCGAGTTCGCCCGTCCGATTGTCCCGGCACAGTGCGAACACTTCACCGATGATCGCGTCCACCACGTTGCGCATGGCGACAAGACTGGCATCGTTCGCGGCGGCCCGCGAGCTGTGAACTGACTCACCTCGTTCGGCATAATGAAGCTGGCAGCGCGACTGCGCCGCGCCGCGCGCGGGTACGCCTGGTGCCCGGTGAGTTCCGGCCTCCGTAGACTGGGTCGGTCGACCGGCTGGCGGTTGCGGTGTTTCCTCGGAGGGAGCGATCTCGTTGGGTGTTCTTTCTCGAGTTCAGACGCCCGGTGACCTTCGCGGCCTGACCATTCCGCAGATGCGTGAGTTGGCCGCCGAGGTGCGCGAGTTCCTCGTGCACAAGGTTTCCGCGATGGGCGGGCACCTCGGCCCGAATCTCGGCGTCGTCGAGCTCACGCTCGCCCTGCACCGAACCTTCGACTCACCCAACGACGCGATCATCTTCGACACCGGCCACCAGGCCTACGTGCACAAGATCGTCACCGGCCGCAAGGACCAGTTCGACACGCTGCGCACGAAGGGCGGCCTGTCCGGCTACCCGTGCCGCGCGGAGAGCGAACACGACTGGGTCGAGTCCTCGCACGCGTCCGCCGCGCTCTCGTACGCGGACGGGCTGGCGAAGGCGTTCGAGCTGACCGGTCAGAATCGGCACGTGGTGGCGGTCGTCGGTGACGGCGCGCTGACCGGCGGCATGTGCTGGGAGGCGCTCAACAACATCGCCGCGGGCAGCGACCGGTCGGTGGTCATCGTCGTCAACGACAACGGCCGCTCCTACGCCCCGACCATCGGGGGTCTCGCCGACCACCTGGCGGCGCTGCGGTTGCAGCCGGGCTACGAGAAGGTCCTCGACAACAGCCGCCGGCTGGTCAAGAAGATGCCGTGGGTCGGTCGCGCCGCCTACCAGTTGCTGCACGGCATGAAGGCCGGCATCAAGGACATGGTCAGCCCGCAGGTGATGTTCACCGACCTGGGCATCAAGTACCTCGGCCCGGTCGACGGGCACGACCAGGTCGCGCTCGAGTCGGCGCTGCGCCGGGCGAAGGACTTCGGCGGACCGGTGATCGTGCACGCCGTCACCCGCAAGGGCATGGGCTACGCGCCTGCGGAGAACCACGAGGCCGACCAGATGCACGCGATCAACCCGAAGGCGGGCGCCGCGACCGCCGCGCCGGCGCCGGGGTGGACGTCGGTGTTCTCCGACGAACTCATCGCGCAGGCCGAGCAACGCGAGGACGTCGTCGCGATCACCGCGGCGATGCCCGGACCGACCGGCCTCGCCGCCTTCGGCGACCGGTTCCCGGACCGGATGTTCGACGTCGGGATCGCAGAGCAGCACGCGGTGACCTCGGCGGCGGGCCTCGCGCTCGGCGGCCTGCACCCGGTGGTCGCGGTCTACTCCACATTCCTCAACCGCGCGTTCGACCAGTTGCTGATGGACGTCGCGCTGCTCGGTCAGCCGGTGACGCTGGTCCTCGACCGAGCGGGCGTGACCGGGGCGGACGGTGCCAGCCACAACGGCATGTGGGACTTCTCGCTGCTCGGCATCGTGCCCGGCATGCGGGTCGCGGCCCCGCGCGACGCGGCGACCCTGCGTGAGGAGCTCGACGAGGCCCTCGCGGTCGGCGACGGCCCGACCGCCCTGCGCTTCCCGAAGGGATCCGTCGGTGACGACATCCCGGCGGTGGAGCGGATCGACGGTGTGCTCGACGTCCTCGCCATGCCGGACGGACGACGAGGCGATGTGCTGATCGTGGCCGTCGGCCCGTTCGCGGCGGTGGCGCTCGAGACCGCCGAGCGGCTGGCTCAGCAGGGCATCACGGCCGCGGTCGTGGACCCGCGCTGGGTGCTGCCGGTGCCGCAGTCGGTGGTCGACCTCGGCGCCGACTTCGGCATGGTCGTGACCCTCGAGGACAGCGGCGTGCACGGCGGCATCGGGTCCAGCGTGTCCGCCGCCCTGCGCGCGGCCGGGGTGGACACCCCGGCGCGGGACGTGGGGGTGCCGCAGCAGTTCCTCGACCACGCCTCCCGCGGCGAGATCCTCGCCGAGATCGGCCTCACGGCACAGGATCTGGCGCGTCAGATCACCGGCTGGGTCTCGGCCATCGGATCCGACGAACGGACCGCGACGGGACTGGGATCCGGCTCTGCCGGCGTCGGCCAGGGGTAGTCGGCGCATCGCAGTCGTCGAACCCGGTTGTCGTCCTACATCGCGGGATCACCACCCGCCTGCTGAACGCCCGTTCATGTAGTCTCTTGCGTTCGTCAGGAGTTCGTCAGGAGTTCGTCAGGAGTTTGTCAGGAGTTCGACTGGGAGAGGCAGATGCACGCAGGCTTTTCACGCAGGACGTTCATCACCGCTGCCGGAGCCGGCGCCGCCGCTCTCGGAATGGGGGGCCAGGCGAACGCCGGCGCGCGGATCCACCGACGCGAGCGGACACTGCCCGACTCCGCTTCCATCACCGTCACCGACCCGGCGCTGCTCAGCGCCGTCGAGGCGGCCAGCCTGCTGCAGGAACGCAAGTTGCATCCGCGGGAGTTGCTGGACGCGTGCCTCGCGCGCAGCGCCGGGCACGACGGCGACATCGGCTCCTGGGTGCGCATCTACCCCGACGTCGCGCGCGAGCAGGCCCAGCGCGCGGGCGACAGGCTTGCCGAGGCAGGGGTGCGTCGGGACGGTGCCGCACCGCTGGTGTGTGGGCTGCCGATCGCGCTGAAGGACCTGTTCGCCGTCGAAGGACTGCCGCTGACCGCATCCAGCCGCGTCCTCGAGGGCAACATCGCCGCGGGTGACGCGACGGTGTGGCGTCGGCTGCGCGAGTCGGGCATGGTCCTGATCGGTCACGCGCACACGCACGAGTTCGCCCTCGGCTCCGGCACTCCGCAGACCGGCAACCCCTGGGACACGGCGGCGTCGGTCGGCGGCTCGTCGGGAGGCAGCGCCGCGGTGCTCGCGGCGAGGTTCGCGCCGCTGGCCACCGGAACGGACACCGGTGGCTCCCTCCGGTTCCCGGCGTCCGTGTGCGGAGTCACCTCGATCAAGCCGACGTTCGGTCGGTGCAGCACCTACGGGGTGATCCCGGTGGCGTGGAACCGCGACCACGTCGGTGTGATGGGACGCAGCGTCGCCGACGCCGCATTGCTGCTCGCCCACATGGCGGGTGCGGACCCCCACGACCCCGTCACCCTGCTCGGGCCGGACGTCGGTGCCGACGGCTACCCCCTCGTCGCGCGTGGCGGCCGGAAGCCATTGTCGGGCAAGGTGTTCGGTCTGCCCGCGACCGTGACGGACGACCTGCCGCAGGCGACCGCCGCGCTGTTCGACGACTTCCTCGGTCTGGTGCGCGAACTCGGCGGTGAGATCGTCGACGTCACCATGCCGCCGCTGCCGAAGGGCCTGCTGCTCGGCGACCAGTTCGAGGCCGGTGCCTTCCACCAGCAGTTCTCGGATCGGGTCGGGTCGTACGACCCGGTCAACGCGGCTCAGGTGACCGCCGCCGTCGCGGCCCTCGCCGGGCCGGTCGCCGACCAGTGGAAGCTCGGACGCGAGCGCACCACGTATCAGCGGGCCTACAATCGTCTGTTCACCGAGTCTCGGCTGGATGCCGTACTGGTTCCCGGCTCCATTCACGACGGGATGCGCCGGGGTGCAGGCCCGAACCACTATGTCAACGGCGCCGCGCAGTGGGCGAATCTCAGTGGCGCACCCGTCGTCTGCACGCCGGCCGGCCGGTCCGCGGCCACCGGCATCCCGTTCGGGGTCCAGATCGGCGGAAAGCCGTGGGACGAGGCGGGACTGATCTCGCTGGCACTCGAGCTGCAGGCGGCACGCCCGCACTGGCGTGACGCACCGGAACTCCCGGCGTCCCCGCGGACCATCCCCGAGGCCACCCGCACGAAGCCGGGCCCCGGCCCGGACCCGACGAACACCGACGCCGCCCCGCCGGCCTTCCGCTTCGCTCCCACTACCGTCGACGTCTCGGTGTGATCCAGGGGCCGCCACGTCTCCGGCTCAGCCCGCCGCCTCGAGCGTTCGGCCCCGGGTCTCGGCGACCAGCTTCCACACGACCACGAAGGACACCGCGGCCATCACCGCGTAGCCGCCGTAGGTGAGCGAGAGATTCCAGTCCGCGAGGGCTGGGAACGTCGCGGACACGAGGAAGTTCGCCACCCAGTTGGCGGCGGTTGCGATGCCCACCGCGGCCGCCCGCACCCGGTTCGGGAACATCTCGCTGATGAGTACCCACACCACCGGGCCCCAGGAGAAGGCGAAGAAGAACACGAACGCGTTGGCGGCGATCAGCGCGATCGTGCCGTTGACGCCCTCCAGGGTGGCGACGGACTCGCCGATGTCGTTGGTGGTCACGACCGCCGAGTGGAAGCAGACGGCCGCGGTGCCGAGGGAGACGGCCATGCCGATCGAACCGATCAGCAGCAGCGGCCGGCGGCCGATCCGATCGATCACCGCGATCGCGACGAAGGTACCGACGATGTTGACCAGTGCGCTGACGACGCTGATGAACAGCGACCGATCCTCGCCGAATCCGACGGCCTGCCACAGGGTGCTCGAGTAGTAGAAGATCACGTTGATCCCGACGAACTGCTGCAGCGCGGCCAGCGCGATGCCCACCCACACCAGTGGCGCCACGCCCAAACGCTTGGAGAACAGTTCGCGCACCGAGGTTTTCGTCCGGTGCTCGCTGAGCGAGGCGCGGATCTCGTCCATTCGGACGGTCACCGCCTCGCGGTCGCCGCCCTCGAGGCCGGAGATGATCACCCGGGCCTCCTCGTCGCGGCTGCGGGCCACGAGGAAGCGCGGTGACTCGGGGATGGTGTACGTCATCACCAGGTAGAGCAGCGCCGGTACGGCCTCGAGTGCGAGCATCCACTGCCAGGCCTCGACCCCGGCGAGTTCGCCCCGCGCGCCGCCGGCGGCCGCGTTCAGCGCGTAGTTGACCAGCTGCGAGACCGCGATGCCGAGCACGATCGCGAGCTGGTACATCGACCCGAGGCGGCCGCGGATGGCGGCGGGGGAGATCTCGGCGATGTAGGCGGGCGCGATCACCGACGCGACGCCGACCGCGACGCCGCCGAGCACCCGCCAGGCGGTGAGGTCGTACACGCTGAACGGGAACGCCGAGCCGAGGGCGCCGACGACGAACAGCACGGCGGCGATGCGCATCACGCGGATCCGGCCGAGCCGGTCGGCGAGTTCGCCCGCGATCCAGGCGCCGAGTGCGGCACCGAGCAGGGTCAGCGAGACGGTCAGACCCGTTCCGCCGGCACCGATGTCGTACTTGTCGCGGATGGCGCCGACCGCGCCGTTGATGACCGCGGTGTCGTAGCCGAACAGGAAGCCGCCGAGTGCCGCGGCGGCGGCGAACATGACGGCGTGTCCGATGTCAGCTCGCGCCGCGCCGTTGCCGGGGCCGCCGTAGACGGTGTCGCTGCTTGCCATGGCCGACCCCCAGCGCCCCGCGGTCGACGCCCCATTGCGTCGTGCAACACCCGGAGCACTCTGACGCTACTGCGAATCGGTTGCCCGCGCGCGCCTTCCACGGCCGGTCCGCAGTCGCGGGCGATCGCCGGGAGGGCCGTGCCGGACGCCCTCCACGCATTCCGCGCCCCGGGCGGGCTGCCCGGGGCGCGGAGCTACCTGGACGTCAGCGTCTACCGATACTGGCCGACAGGTCGGGGATCATCCGGTTGACCTGGTCCTCCCAGTTCTTCCAGTTGTGTACGCCCGTGGCGGGGTAGTCGTAGTGGACGTTGCGGGCGCCGAGGGTGGCCATCCGGACCTCGAAGGCGCGAGTGTTGATCAGCGCCAGTGCTTCCAGCGGCACGGCCTGCACGATGCCGAGCGCATCGGTGACATCGCCCTGGCCGGGCACGGCACTGCCGGACGAGATCCACAGTCGCGTGTTGTTGTCCTTGAGGCGCGGGGCGAACACGAACGGGTCCATCCGCAGCCACTGCGGACCCCACGGCGGCGCCATCGCGTCGATGTTGAAGCCGCCGGCGGAGATCATGGCGACGCGTAGGGCCTCACGCATGCCGGGCGCCGAGTTGTTGAGGAAGCCGGAGTACGAGCCCGCGAAGCTGAACTGCTGCGGGAAGTAGGCGGCCAGGGTCAGCGCGGCGCTGCCGCCCATCGACAGGCCGAACACGCCGTTGCGGGTCGAGCTGAACCCGAGCCGATTGTTCAGTGCGGCCGGCAGCTGCCGGGTGAGGAAGGTTTCCCACCGGTAGGTGTTGGCCTTGCCGTCCGCGTCGGCTGCGGCGTCGGAGCTCCCGATCCCCGACGAGCCGCCGGAGCTGCCCGAGGAGGACCCGAGTTCTCCCGGTCCCCAGGTACTCGGCGCGTTCCAGTCCGCGTAGAAGCTGGACTCGCCACCGACCGGCATGACGACGTTGATGTTCGCGGCCGTCAGCGCCCGGGCGACGTTGGTCTCGATCTCCCAGCCGTTGAGGTCGTTGCGGGCGCGCATCCCGTCCAGCGCGTACACCACGCGGTCGGTGTTTCCGTTGGCCGCACGGAAGACGCGGGACTTGATCGGTCCCATGTCGGAGTCGACCCAGAAGTCGGACCCGAAGTTCCTGTCGAAGGCGGCCGATGCGGTGCCGACGGGACCTGCTACCGACACCCCGAGCGGTAGCAGCATCGCCAGCGACACCAGCATCGAGCGCTTGAGCCGTGTGGCTCTCCCGCCTGTCAGACGTCTTGACTGCATTCTGTTTCGGCCTTTCGTCGGCGCGGCCATGCACAGCCGCTGTTCACGGGCCCATGCACCCTAACGCCTCATCCGCGGGCGCGAGCCCACCAAACGTCGTCGAGGCGAGATGTGTCCGGATCTTCACCTGTGCGCGGATGCGCCGCGATCAGGTTGTCTCCGCAGGTCGCAGGCGCAGGAGCGCCGCCAACGGCCCGACATGCGAAACGGGCGCGACACGGGAAGTTCCCGTATCGCGCCCGTTTCGTGACATGGCCGTCCCGGCTAGACGCTGGCGACGCCCTCGGCCAGGAATCGCTTGCCGTTGACGGCCTCGGAGGTCCCGGTGCGGTCCAGGTACGGGGTGATGCCACCGTTCCAGAAGCCGAAGCCGCCGCCGAGGATCAGGCACAGGTCGATGTCCTCGGCCGCCGCGACCACGCCTTCCTCGAGCATGATCCGGATCTCCTCGGCCATCGCCCGGCGGGTCCGCTCAAGCACCTCCTCCGCGGTGGAGACCTTGTCGCCCTGCGGCCACAGCGCGGCGACCTCGGGGTCGACGACCTGGCCCTCGGGCCCGTAGGTCCACACGCCCGGCTTGCGGGCCTCCACCAGTGCCTCGAGGCCGGGGGAGGACGTGAACCGGTCGGGGTAGGACGCCTGCAGCGTCTCGCCGGTGTGCAGTGCGACTGCGGGACCGACGAGCGCGAGCAGGGTGAACGGGGTCATCGGCATGCCGAGTGCGCCCACGGCGTTGTCGGCCACGTCGAACGGCGTGCCCTCGTCGACGGCGGTCATGACCTCGCCGAGGGTGCGGGTGACGAGACGGTTGAACACGAAGCCCGCCTTGTCGCCGCAGAGCACCGCGGACTTGCGCAGCGACTTCGCGGTGGCGAACGCCGTTGCCAGGGTGGCGTCGTCGGTCTGCTCGCCCCGGATGATCTCGAGCAGCGGCAGCACCGCGACCGGGTTGAAGAAGTGGAACCCGACCACGCGCTCCGGGTGCTTCAGCTCGGACGCCATCTCGGTGATCGACAGCGAGGAGGTGTTGGTCGCCAGGATGGTCTCGGGGGCGATGTGCTCCTCGAGCTCCGCGAACACCTTCTTCTTGACGTCCATGTTCTCGAAGACGGCCTCGATGACGAAGTCGGTCTTGGCGAATGCGGCCTTGTCCAGCGAGCCGGACACCAGGGCCTTGAGGCGGTTCGCGGCGTCCGGGGACAGCCGGCCCTTGCCCTGCAGCTTGTCGATCTCGGCGTGCACGTAGCCCACGCCCTTGTCGATGCGGTCCTGGTCGATGTCGGTGAGGATCACCGGCACCTTGAGCTGCTTGACGAACAGCATCGCGAGCTGGCTGGCCATCAGGCCGGCGCCGACGATGCCGACACCGGACACCTTGCGGGCCAGCGACTTGTCCGGGGCGCCGGCGGGACGCTTGGCCCGCCTGTTGACCAGGTCGAAGGCGTAGAGGCCGGCGCGCAGCTCGTCGGTCATGAGCAGGTCCGCGAGGGCCTCGTCCTCGGCCGCGAAACCGGCGTCGAGCGAGGCGGGGTCGGACAGGTCGGTGGTGCGCGCGAGCTCGAGCAGTTCGACCGTGCGAACCGCGCCGGGGGCGTTGTTCTTGGTCTTGCCGGCGACGATCGCCTTGGCGCGGGTGATGGCCTCGTCCCAGCCGGCGCCGCGGTCGATCTCCGGGCGGGCGGGGGTGACGGTGCCGGCGACAACCTGTGCGGCCCAGGCGAGGGACTGCTCGAGGAAGTCGGCGGAGCCGAGCACCACGTCGGCGATACCGAGCTCGAGGGCCTTCTTCGAGTTGATGACCTTGCCGTTGTTGAGCGGGTTCTCGACCGCGACGGTGACGGCGTTCGACGGTCCGATCAGGTTGGGCAGCAACTGCGTTCCGCCCCAGCCGGGAACCAGGCCGAGCATCGCCTCGGGCAGGCCGAGCGCGCCGACGTTGTCCGCGAACGTGCGGTAGTGGCAGTGCAGCCCGACCTCGAGGCCGCCGCCGAGCGCGACGCCGTTGACGAACGCGAAGGTCGGGACGGAGGACTCGCGCAGGCGACGGAACACCTTGTGGCCCAGGCGACCCAGCTCGACGCCCTGCTCGCGGGTGGTGATGGACGGGACGCCCTTGAGGTCGGCGCCCGCGGCGAAGATGAACGGCTTGCCGGTCACCGCGATGGCGGACGGGTTCGCGGCGAAGGCCTCGTCGATGGCCTTGTCGAACGCCAGCAGGCCGGCGGGCCCGAAGGAGTTCGGCTTGGTGTGGTCGAAGCCGTTGTCGAGGGTGATCAGCGCGACCGGGCCCTCGATGCCGGGGACCGAGATGATCTTGGTGTATGCGTTCGTCACGACCTCGTCGGCGAATGCGGTCTTGATGTCAGTCATTACGCGACTCCGGCTTCGTAATCGGCGTGGTTGGGGTTCTCCCAGATGACGGTTCCGCCCATGCCGAGACCGATGCACATGGTGGTCAGGCCGTAGCGGACGTCGGGACGCTGGGCGAACTGGCGGGCGAGCTGGGTCATCAGGCGCACGCCCGAGGACGCGAGCGGGTGGCCGCACGCGATGGCGCCGCCCCACTGGTTGACCCGCGGGTCGTCGTCGGCGATGCCGAAGTGCTCGAGGAAGGCGAGCACCTGCACGGCGAACGCCTCGTTGATCTCGAACAGTCCGATGTCCTCGATCTTCAGGCCGGTGCGTGCGAGCAGCTTCTCGGTCGCGGGGACCGGTCCGATGCCCATGACGGCGGGATCGACGCCCTGGTACGCGAAGCCGACCATCCGCATGGCGACCGGCAGGCCGAGCTCGGCGGCGGTGTCCTCGCCGGCGAGGATCGCGGCGGTGGCGCCGTCGTTGAGACCCGCGGCGTTACCGGCGGTGATGCGGCCGGCCGGGCGGAACGGGGTCTTGAGCGCGGCGAGGTCCTCGACGGTGGTGCCGGGGCGCGGCGGCTCGTCCTCGGTGGCCAGTCCCCAGCCTGCCGCGGACCGGGTCGCGACCGGCACGAGGGTGTCGGCGATGAAGCCGGCCTTCTTGGCGGCGTCGTACTTGTTCTGCGACGCGACGGCGTAGGCGTCGGTGCGCTCCTTGGTGATGGCCGGGAACCGGTCGTGCAGGTTCTCGGCGGTGTTGCCCATCACCAGGGCGCTGGGGTCGACGAGCTTGTCGGCCAGGAAGCGCGGGTTCGGGTCGGCGCCCTCGCCCATCGGGTGCCGGCCCATGTGCTCGACACCGCCGGCGACGACGACGTCGTACTGGCCGAAGCCGATCCCGGACGCGGTGGTGGTGACCGCGGTCATCGCGCCTGCGCACATGCGGTCGATGGCGAAGCCGGGCACGGTCTCGGGCAGGCCCGCGAGGATCGCGGAGGTGCGGCCGATGGTCAGGCCCTGGTCACCAGTCTGGGTGGTGGCGGCGACGGCCACCTCGTCGATGCGCTCGGGCGGCAGCTGCGGGTTGCGGCGCAGCAGCTCGCGGATGGCCTTGACGACGAGGTCGTCGGCGCGGGTGTCGGCGTAGATGCCCTTGGCCCCGGCCTTGCCGAACGGGGTGCGGATGCCGTCGACGAAGACGACTCCGCGGCCCTGCTGAGTGGATGGAGACACGCTGTTTCCTCCTGGTGGAGATGCTCACCGCCAACGTCCGGGGTGAGGCTCGGGTTGCCCTCGTAGCGCGCAGTCCCACGCACGCTACCGGTCGGTAACTTAGTCTACGTCAATACCGGGGGTACCGGCACGCGGAGTGCGAGCGGCCGTGGGGGCGCGGTTCAGTGACCCCCGAACCGGTACTCGAGCACGGGTTCGCGGGCCACGACCCCGCCGTCCTGCGCGATGGTGAGCGACTTCGAGTCGAGGGTGTAGGTCGCAGTGTCGTCCGACGCGATGAAGCCGGTCGACGTGGGACGCGGGTCGTCGAGCTCGATGTCGGCGCCGTCGCTGCGGCGAACGCCCCGGTAGTAGTAGCGGCCCTTGTCTGTCTCGCACACCACCACCGCGGACTTCGGTGTCCGCGCGACTGCGACCGCCGGGTCGGTGTCGTCGCAGCGCGGTCCGTCCTCCTCGTCGACGAAGCCCTGCGCGTCGGTGCCCTTCACCTTGCCCGCGGCCTTGGCCGGTGGGGCGGCGGCCGCGGCGCTGGGAACCGTGGTCGGGGGGTGCGTGCGCGGCGGAGCCGATTCCGGGGTGTTCGCCGCCGCACTGGGCGCCGCGGCGACGACGGGAGCGGGCGTCGGCGCCGGCGCAGTTGCCGAGATGCCGACCGCGGCCGGGGCGCCGGGGGAGTCGGGGCCCGACGAGCCGATCAGCCACGCCGTCGCCGCGGCCGCAACGACGGCGACCAGCGTGCCGCCCACCACCAGGGGCCTTGGGCTCCGGCGTCGCACGGGCTGCACCGGGGCCGGCGTCGGCGTCGGGGTGGCGGGTATCGCGGTGGTCGGCATCGCCGGCACGAATGCTGTGTGCGCGACCGTTGGGGGTGCGAGCACGGTGGTCAGGGCCGGCGCGACCGCGGTCGGCGCGGATCCCGCATGGAGTGCCGCCGAGGCCGCGTCTGCGAACGCGACACACGACGGGTACCGATGACCGGGGTCCTTGGCCATGGACCGGGCGATCACGCCGTCCAAGGCGGTCGGCAGGTCGGGTCGACGTTCGGAGACCCGCGGAACGGGAAGTGACAGATGTGCGTGCAAGAGGTGAACCGGATCGAAGCCCGGGTAGGGAAGCTGGCCGGTCAACAGCTGAAAGAACGTGCAGCCCAACGAGTACTGATCGCTGCGCGGGTCGAGCGGCAGGCCCTGGATCTGTTCGGGTGAGGCGAACTGCAGGCTGCCGAGCACGGTGCCGGTGCGGGTGAGCGCCGCAGCGTCGACACCTTTGGCAATTCCGAAGTCGGCCAACAGGACTCGCTCGCCCTCGCTGCCGACCGGTGCGGACAGCAGGATGTTCGCCGGCTTGACGTCGCGATGCAACACCCCGTGTGCATGCGCGTAGTCGAGTGCGCGGGCCGTCTCGGCCACGATCCGGACCGCCCGCGCGGCCGGCATCGGGCCCTGGCGAAGCGGGGCGGCCGCGTCGGTCCCGGCCACGTACTGCATGGAGAGCCACAGCTGGTGTCCGGCGGTGCGGTGGTTCGGGTCGCCTGCGGCTCCGCGGTCGAAGACGGTGACGATATTGGGGTGGTCGAGGCGCGCCGCGTGGTCGGCCTCGCGCAGGAACCGGTCACGACCCTGCGGATCGCTGGTGAGGGCCGGATCGAGCAGTTTCAGTGCGACGAGGCGCGGCAGGCTCGGGTGCCTGGCGAGGTAGACGGTTCCCATTCCGCCGGACCCGAGAAGGCGCTCGATCCGGTGACCTGCGAACACGCTGCCGGGCTGCAGTTCTCGCGCGCTGATGCTCCACCCCTGATCCTGTTCGGGAAATACGCGCCAGCATATCCCGGCCCGTCGAAGGGGCCGGTTTGCCGACCTGTCGCAGGTCGTGGGCTACGGGGCCTGCTGGACGGCGGGGGGAATCCACTTGCCGTCGAACAGTTTCTGAGTCGGCCAGTACATCCGCAGCAGGAGTACGAAGGTCCCCTCGGGCGCGGGAAGCCAATTGCAGTACTTGGTTGCCTCGGTCGTCGGATCCGGTTGGGCGGCTTGGATGTAGAAGGTCAACGAGCCGTCGGCGTCGAAGCAGGGCAGGTGGTCCTGGACGGCCGGAATGCCGAGGGCGTTCCGGTTCGTCGAATTGGGGAACAGTGTTTCGCCGGGCACGTTGTACAGGGTCACCGACCAGAACGCCCGCGGATCGGCGGGCGGAAGCTCGTCCTTGGCGAAGTGCAGGGTGTAGCGATGTGCCCCGCCGAGGGCCTGGCCGGTGCCGTCCTCGAGGGCGCCGGCATAGACGGCGTCCCGGAAGTAGTTGGCTCCGTAGCCGCCGCGGGCCGTCGCCGCGCGGAGGAGATATCTGCTCCCGTATGCGCCGAGGTCGAGGGTCATGTTCCAGTTGGTGACCGTCGGTGAGGTGCGCTTCGCGGCCGCGTCCACGATCTTGTTGCCCTCGCGCGCCGCGTCCGTGAGGGCCTGGCGAGCCACGGGGTCGAGCTGGTCGATGTCGAACGGCTTGCCGGGGACCAGCCCGACACGTGCGAGCGCGTCGACCGCCGCGGCGTCACCGGGGAGGGGCGGGTTGGACTGCCACAACTGCGCGAACCTCGCGAAGTAGGACACGGCGTCCATGGTGTCTATCTGGGTGTAGGGCGCAGTCGTGTCCAGGTGCGGGTCGTACCCGGACCGAGCGGGTGGACTGTACGGCGTCCCGTACGCGTGCAGTGGGGTCAGGGTGTACTGCGACTGGAGGGCGGTGACCGCGGCGAGATCGGCCGCGGATCCGGTCGAGTAGGTCCGGCCGGCGATGAACACCGTGTTGGTCGGGAACCGGAACACCTGGGTGAGCCCCGCGGGCAGCGGTCCGGTCCAGTCCGGCCCGACGTAGGCGTAGTCGCCGGCCGTCGCGGCGGTCCTGGTGCCGGGCGAGTTGGGAATGACGTTCGTCCAAGCGTCCATCGACTCCATGAGGAAGAAGCGGCCCCCGAGGTCCGGGAGGTGCATGACGACGGGTTCCTCGCGTAGGTCGAGCCAGGCGACCGAGTACGGCGTGTTGACGTTCGGCAGGACGATGTCGGTGGGGCCGGGGGTCGGCAGCGCGTTGTTGGAGAACTGGTTGACCGGTGCGCGGCCCGGTGTCGTCGTCGCGTTCGGCACATTGGTGCCGACACCCTCGGTCACCCCTGTCATGACCAGCGGATACGCGTATGTGTAGGCCAGCATGCCGATCGCATAGCAGCTGGCGTAGTCGTGGCAGGTCGGTGGCGGGTCCGCCGCGGATGCCGCGGCGCTCGGCGATGTGACCGGTGGCGCGGTCGCCACGACCAGTGCGACGGTCGCGGCGACCGCCCACCGGACGATTCGGTGTGTCCGGGAAACTCGCTGTGTCCGGGCAACTCGCTGTGCGAGGACGGGGCTCGTGGCTGTCATGGTGCGCCTCCAGACCGACCGGAATCAGTCTAGGAGTCGGGGAAACCGCGCACACGCGATTCGTGTCTGCGACGGCGCGGGCCTCCTCAGAACGGTGGCGGGTCGTCCGTGGTCTCTGCCTGCTCGGGTATCGGTGGGGCGGCTCGTCGGGTCGTGACCTTCGGTGTGGGCGTCCCGGGGTCGGGGTGGCCGTGTACGGCGGTGGGGAGTGTGACGGCGCGGGTCCCGGTGACGGTATTCGACGATGTGGTCGAGTTGGCATCCGGCGGCGGGTCGGTGGCGCCCTTCACACGCCCGCTCGACGGTATCCAGGGTCGCGTAGTTTGACCGGCCATGAAAGTCGCGGCGACCCGGTTGATCGGGCCGGCGCCTCACCAACATTGTCGAAGGAGACGTCACGCGGTCGTCCGGGTGGACTTCCGCGCACGTTCTCGTCGCGGCGATCGCGGTGTTCGTCGTCGCGGCGTTGCGGCCGCTCGCGCTCAGCGCCGAACATGTTCCGAGACGGATCGACGCCAGTGCGAGGTGCGGCGGTAGAACCGCAGCTGGTCCGGCTGAGTGTGCAGGCTGCCGCCGTGCTGTGTGGGAGTTGGGCGCGCACAGTGGTGGCGTCTCGTCCACCTTCAGGATACGGCGTGGGTGGGGGCTTGCGGCAAGGCCCCGGTGATGCGGAAGACTCGCTCGTCCCACCAGGTAGACGAGAGGGTTACAGATGTCCGGACCGCTCGACGAGGGACCGTTCTTCCACGGCACGATCGCGGACCTGCGCGTGGGTGAGTTCCTCACCGCAGGCCGCCCGTCGAACTACCGCCCTGAGAACGTGATGAACCACATCTACTTCACCGCCCTCGTCGATGGAGCCGGCCTCGCTGCGCAGATCGCCGCAGAACTCTCGGAGAGTGACGCAATTCCGCGAGTTTATGTAGTAGAGCCAACCGGGGAGTTCGACAATGACCCGAACGTCACTGACAAGAAGTTCCCCGGTAACCCCACTCGGTCGTATCGCAGTAGCGCCCCACTGCGCGTCGTCGGAGAGATCACCGAGTGGACGCGACTGACACCCGAACAGCTTCAGACCTGGCGGGAGCGGCTGTCGGAGCTTCTCTCGAGCGAGCGTGGCGAGATCCTCAACTGAGGTGCGCGTAGGGGTACAGGAAGGACATCAGCACCTGCTGAGGCAGACCGCAGAGGGGAATTTCAGTCCGCTGATCGCCCTCGCCACCAGATTTCGTACCGCCGACGAACAACAGCGAACAATTGCCTACTTTGATGACAACGATTGCGATCAGTCGTGGTCAGGATGGTTGTCACACCGCAGGTCAAAGCGGCGGCAATCGCCAACTGTGTTGGCGATTCAAGCAGGTGGCAGGACCGCGTCGCGGTCCTGCCACCTGGCTGCGCCGAATCAGACCAGCGCGCGACCGGTGCGGATACGCCAGCGCAGGTCGGCCATCAGGTAGTTGTAGGGGAACTCGCGCAGGATCGTCGGGAGGAACCGGTTGACGGTGGCGATCGCCTTCATCGTCCGGTCGAAGCGGCGCTGGTCCCGGCTCGTCCACGAGTAGTGCATCTGGTCCCGAAACTCCTGCGGGAGAAAGCCCTTCGTGACGAACAGATTCAGCGGTCCGAGGAGCTTCGCGAGGATCGGGTGGGCGAAACCGGCGCGCGCGATGATGTCGAGGTGGGCGCGAACGGCGTCGTCGATGGACACCTTCTTCATCGCCTCGGTCCAGTACCGCTCGAAAGCGTCCCGGTGCTCGGGCCACATCTCCTGCTTGACCTGCAGCGTGGTGCCGAACACGGCGCCTCGCTGGTAGTAGTACTCGCGCTCGGCGCGGCCGTACTCGCCGCGTAGGACCCGGTGCGTGTCCTCGAAGCCGCGGTAGATGCAGGCCGCGACCCACAACTGCAGTTCCGGATCGAAGGCGTTGTACTGCACGGGGCTTTCGGCGGTCGAACGAACCTGCGCGTGCGCGCGGTTGACGCCCCGGCGGAACAGCTTCTTCTCCTCGTCGGTACCCATCGCCGCCACCGCGAGGTAGGTGAGGGTGGTGCGGCTTCGTTTGATCGGATGGTCGAACAGTCGGCCCGACTCGACCTTGCTCTCCATCACTCCGTAGCCGACGCCGGGCCACGAGAGCTGCATGATGACGTTCGCCGCGCCGGCCATCAGGGACACGCCATCGATCTGGGGGAGCACCGGCCCGCCGTCGATCGCCCGTACGGACCCATCGGCGCCGGACGCCGCGTGCGGCCGCGGGGCGGCCACGCTCGACGCATCCCGCGCCGGCTCGTTGTCGCCCGCCACGTCGCCGTCTGTACGTACCACCGACATCTGCCCCTCCAGACTCCTCGTTCGGCACTCCCTCGCCTATCTGAATACGACCGTACTCACATATATGTGTGGCGTCCAGGCTTCGGTGGAAAGATGGCTGCATGACGTCGTCGGCACGGGTCTACGCGGGTGTGGAGGGCGATCAGCGGCGGGCCGAGCGGCGCAAGCAGTTGATGGAGGCGGGCCTCGACCTGCTCGGCGCACACGACGGGGAGGCGGCGGTCTCGGTGCGCGGGGTGTGCAAGCGGGCCGGCCTCGCGACGCGCTACTTCTACGAGAACTTCGACGACCGGGACGCGCTGTTGGTCGCCGTCTACGACCACGCCGTCGAGCGGATCGCCGAGGGCACGCTGCGCGCCGTTGCCGAGGCTCCGCAGAGCGAGCGCGCAATGGTCGGTGCCGGTGTCGCCCACATCGTTCGAGCCGTCGCCGAGGATCCGCGTCTCGGCCGGATCATCTTCTCGGCCCCGGTGAGTTCGGTTCTGGCGCAGCGCCGATTGGAATCCGCTCGGATGTTCGCCGGGCTGACCACGGCGCAGGCGGTCGACTTCTACTCGCTGCCGGCCGGCCCGCGGCTCGACGTGGTGGCGCACTTCGTCGTCGGCGGCCTCGCGCAGGTGATGACCGCCTGGCTCGACGGGACCGTCGATGCCGACGAGGCCGACCTCGTGCAGCGGTGTACCGAGTTGATGATCGCGGCCGCGGGGGTCAGGTAGGCCCCCGCGGCCGACCGTCACTTCGCGGCCAGGGCTCTGGCCAGCACCGGTCCGGTGAGCCGGCGCTGCCAGGGCCGGGCGCCACCGTCGCCGAGGGTGTGGTCCACCAACGCGGTCAGCTCGGCCTGGCTAGCGCCGACGTGGTCGGCGGGCACGTAGTCCCAGCACAGCCGGCGCACCAGATCGGGGGTGAGCAGATTCTCCACCGGCACGTGCACCTCCTCGCTGAGCGCCGTCATCTCGGCCCGCGCGGCGGTGAGGCGGTCCGCTGCCTCCGGGTGTCTGCGCGACCACCGGTTGATCGGCGGCGGGCCGGTGAACGGCTGCGTCAACGGCGGCAGGTCCGACTCGGGCAGGGCTCGGGCGCGTTCGAGGGCGTCGAGCCACAGCCGGGAACTGCGTCGCTGCCGGGGGCCGCCGAAGACGGGGAGCGCGCGCAGGGTGTCGACGGTCTTCGGGTCGGCACTCGCCGCCGCGACGATGGCGGAGTCGGGCAGCACCCGGCCGGGGGCGATGTCGCGCTTGCTCGCCATCGCGTCGCGGGTCTGCCACAGCTCGCGCACCGCGGCGAGGGCACGCGTCGACTTGAGCGAGTGGATCTGGGACGTGCGCCGCCAGCGGTCGGCCTTCGGCTTGGGTGGACCGGCGAGCCGGACGTGCTCGAATTCCTCTGCGGCCCATTCGGTCTTGCCCTGTGCCTCGAGCACCTCGGCCATCGCGTCGCGCAACTCGATCAGCACTTCGACGTCGAGTGCCGCGTAGTTGAGCCACGACTCGGGCAGCGGACGGCTCGACCAGTCGGCGGCGCCGTGTCCCTTCTTCAATTCGAGGCCGAGCATCCGCTCGACGATCGCGGCGAGGCCGACCCGGTCGAAGCCGGCCAACCGGCCGGCCAGTTCGGTGTCGTACAGGGCGGCCGGGCGCAGGCCGAGTTCGTCGAGGCCGGGCAGGTCCTGGTCGGCGGAGTGCAGTACCCACTCGAGCGGGTTGATCACCTCGGCGAGCGGGGCGAGGTCGGTGGCCACGGGGATCGGATCGATCAGGATGGTGCCCGCCCCGGCGCGGCGGAACTGCAGCAGGTACGCGCGGTTCGAGTATCGAAAGCCCGATGCGCGCTCCGCGTCGACGGCAAGAGGGCCGGTGCCGTTCGCGAGCCGCTCGACCGCCGCGGCGAGCAGGCGGGTGTTGTCCACGACGTCGGGCAGTCCGTCGGCGGGGGTGAGGAGAGGTTCGGCCGCGCGGGCGGGCACCGGGTCGCTGACGTCAGACATGAACAGTGACTTTACGACGCGGGCCGAGGCGGTGCCGCACCTCGCGGGCGGCGGCGCGCCGCAGGTGCCGGTGCGGGGCAGTGTTCGTGCACGCGACAGCCCCGGCTACGGTGGAACAGGTTCCAGTTTTGACGACATCGGCGCAGAGACATCCGCGCAGGGACATCGCACAGAGGGGGACGATTCCCGTGAAGCTCGCGACCGTCGCCCCGGTGGGGCACGTGCCGCCTGGTTCGATGGTGGAACTGCCCGGCCGGGGCAGCACCTACGTCATCGACACCGGGCCCGTCCCGGCGGGAACGCGGGGTGAGCGTCCGACGCTGTTCCTGCTGCACGCACTGGCCTGCACCGGCGCCCTCACCTGGTACCCGGTGATCGAGCGGCTCGCCGCCAGGGCCCGCGTGGTGGTGTTCGACCAGCGCTGGCACGGCCGCGGCATCCGCTCGGACCGGTTCCACCTCGAGGACTGCGCCGACGATGCGGCGGCCCTCGCGGACGTGCTCGGTATCGAGCGCTTCGTGGTGGTCGGCTACTCGATGGGCTCGTTGGTCGCCCAGCTCGCGGCGCGCGCCCACCCGGACCGGGTTGCGGGCATGGTGCTGTGCGCCGGAACCACCAGCTTCCGCCGCGGGGTCCGGGAGCGCTTGGCGCTCGAGGCGCTGAACGCGTCGATGGGCACCCTCAAACCCGGCGCGGGCCCGGTGCCCGCCGACTCCGACGCGCCGACGGGTGGCCACGGAGCCGGCTCCGATGCCCGCAGTCGCGCGTGGGCCCTCGGGCAGTTCCGTTCGACCGCCCCCGGCGCGGTCGGCCGGGCGGTCGCCGAGATCGGCAAGTTCGACTCCTCGTCGTGGCTTGCCGATCTCGACGTGCCCGCGTCGGTCGTGGTCACCGCGAAGGACCTGATCATTCCGCCGCGGCGGCAGCGCTGGATGGCCCGGCAGATCGTCGGGGCCTCGACCTACGAGGTGGCCGCCGGGCACGCCTCCTGCGTGCTCGAGGCGGAGACCTTCACTTCTGGACTGCTGCCCGCGTGCGCTTCCGTGTCTTCGCGCGCGCGGCCTTGACCAGTTCGTCGAGCGCGGGGCCGAACGCGTCCGCGAGATCCCGGAGTTCGGGCGCGAGTTCGCGGCACGAGACCAGGCCGACGTTGAGCTTGCCGTCGAGGGACATCACCGTCACGTTCAGCCCGGCGCCGTGGAAGATCGGCCCCAGCGGGTACATCGCCTTGATGTGCGCGCCGAGGAAGTACAGCGGAACCGGCGGGCCGGGCACGTTGGAGACGACCAGGTTGCTCACCACCGGGTGCCGCTCCGCCAGGCTGAGCGAACCGTAGACCCGCATCGCGCCGCCGAACAGCGTCGGCGCGGCGAACTGCGACCAGTCCTGCAGCAGGGACGCGCCGAGGTCGGCGTTGTGCGACTTGACCATCGTGTTGTGCACGTTGGCCTCCTTGAGTCGCTCGACCGGATCGGCGATCTGTGTGCCCAGCTGGGTGAACATCCCCGATATCTGATTGGTGCCGGGGCGGTCGGAGGTCTCGTGCACCGACACCGGAACCATCGCCACCAACGACGACTCCGGGAGCTCGTCGCGGTCGGCCAGGTAGGTACGCAGCGCACCCGCCACCGTGGCGAGCACCACGTCGTTGACCTTGACGTCGAAGGCGTTCTTGACGAGCTTGACCTTGTCGAGATCGAGCTGCGAGTAGGCGATGTTGCGGTGGCCGGTGATCGCGCCGTTGAGCGAGGTGCGCGGTGCGGTGAACGGGGCCGGCATGGCCTCGCCGCGGCGTGCACGACGAATCCACTTGGGCAGCAAGGTGATACCGCCGGGAAGCGCCTGGGCGATCTTGAGCGGCCGTGTCGCGAACCCGATCAGCCCGCCCAGGGCGAGGTCGAGGGTGTTGCCGCGGCCGACCTCGCGCTGGTCGGGGTCCGGCTCCGGCCGGGGCGCGTCCGGGGTCAGGCTGCACAGCTGCGCCATCATGCTCGCGCCGGTCACGCCGTCGACGTTGGCGTGGTGCATCTTGGACATGATCGCGACCGAACCGTCCTCGAGGCCCTCGATCACCCACATCTCCCACAGCGGGATCGTGCGGTCCATTCGCTGGCTCGCGATGTGGCCGCACAGTTCGGCGAGCTCCGCGCGGCCGCCGGGGGCGGGCACGGCGATCCGGTGCAGGTGCCGGCTGATGTCGAAGTCGGTGTCCTCGACCCAGGCCGGATGGTCCAGGTTGAGCTTGGAGTCGAAGAGTTTGCGGCGAAACCCCGGCATGCCGCGCACGCGGGCGGCCAGTTCCGACTCGAAGTCGGCGAAGCTGTACCCCCCGGGGATTGTGGAGACGTCCAGAACGATCAGCCCGCACACGTGCAGCAACTGCGTCGGTGTCTCGAGATAGAGGAACGTGGAATCCAGACCGCTTAGTCTCTCCATGGGCACAATGGTAGAACGTGTTCTAAATTGGAGGCGGGGGATTTGGGCCGTCAAATCCCGTTTCCGGTAGTGAGAGGCACCACATGTCGCATGGATTCCTGGTCCGGCAGGCCGTGAACGCCGCCCTGACCGCCAACGCACTTCGCCCCGTGCCGGGTATGCCCGCTTCGGTCGCGACCTTCTTCGCCGGCTGGCTCACCTCCGAGCTGGCACCCCAGCAACTCGGGGCGACGCTCGTCGACTCCGCCGTGCACCTCGCCCGTCACGGCGCCCGGACACCGGCCGACCGGGTGGGTCTGGCGCTGGCCGCGGCCTCCGCCGCGGGTCTGACGGCGAACATCGTGGCGTCGAGGCGGGCGGGTACCGAGATGGCCACGGCGTTGGCCGAGATCGGCGTGGACGATCCCGGCGCCGGCCGGCCGCTGAACTGGCGCTCGGCCGCGCGGCCGTTCCAGATGCGGCGGTCCGGGGTGCGGCGGGTCCGCAATCTCGAGTACGCGCCCGGCGGCAAGCGGTTCTGGGTGGACGTCTACCACCACCGCGACACCCCGGCGAACGCGCCGATGCTGCTGCAGATCCACGGCGGCGGCTGGGTCGTCGGCAGCAAGGACCACCAGGGGCTGCCGCTGATGGTGGAGATGGCGTCCCGCGGCTGGGTGTGCGCGGCGGTGAACTACCCGCTCTCGCCCCGCGCGAAGTGGCCGGCGCACCTGATCGCGATCAAGCGGGCGGTCGGCTGGATGCGGGAGAACGCGACGCGGTTCGGCGGCGATCCCGACTTCCTCGCGGTGACCGGCGGCTCCGCCGGCGGCCATCTCGCCGCGATGGTCGCGTTGACCGCCGACGACCCGACACTGCAGCCGGGATTCGAGGAGGTCGACACCTCCGTGGCGGCCTGCGTTCCGTTCTACGGCGCCTACGACTTCGCCGCCGAGACCGAGATCAAGGCGGTCCGTCAGCGCGTCGAGTCCGGACTGAGCGAGATGATCTTCGGTCCCGACGCCAAGATCCCCGACGACTACCTGGCCGCGTCCCCGCTCGCGCGACTGCACGCCGACGCGCCCCCGTTCCTGGTGATCCACGGCACCAACGACTCGCTGATCCCCGTCGCCGAGGCGCGCGCGTTCGTCGAGCGACTGCGGGCGGTGTCGGCCAACCCGGTCGCCTACGCGGAGTTGCGCGGGGCCCAGCACGCCTTCGACATCTTCCACTCGATCCGCAGCGACCAGGTGACCCTCGGTGTCGCCGCGTTCCTCGACGCGGTGCGTGCCGGGACGGTCGGGCGGACGGCGAAATCGACCGAGGCAGGCCGGGACGAGCCGGTCAGCGACCCAGCGAGGTGATCCCGGCGGGCGGCAACCCGGCGGCGTAGGCGAGTACCTCGCAGAACGCCTCCACGTGCCCGGCGAGGGTGGTGGTCTTGGCGGTCCAAGAGGCGCGCAGTTCGAGCTGATGGGCGCGCGGCGGACCGGCGATGTCCCCGTACCGCACCGAACTGGTCGCCGTGACGGTCCCGCCGAGCGCGGTCAGTGGTTCGTGGTGCGCCTCGAGCGCGTCGACCAGCCAACTCCATGCGACCTCGGGCAGCAGCGGGTCCGCGGCGAGGTCCTCGTCCAGGTCGGCCTGGATGTAGGCGACCAGTCGCATGGTGCCGTTCCAGGCCTCGTCCCCGGCCGGGTCGTAGAGCAGGATCAGCCGCCCGAACGCGTCGCCCTCGGACTCCTCGGCGACGGTGTCGGCGTCGGCGTGCCGCACCTCGGCGCCGATCGCGTAGCTGTACGGCGCGAGGCGCTGCGGAGGGCGGATCGGGCCGATCTCGATCAGCGGGTGAACCGACGCCGTGTGCATCGAGTCGATGGCGCTGCGGAACGGCGCAGGCTCGGCGGAGGATCCCGACATGGTCACACCGCGGACGGTAATCCGGCCCCGATGGTCGTCGGTGGAGGCGCGCCGGTTCCAGGAGCATCGTGCGCCGGACGTTCCTCGTCGTGCATCGGTCTCGCCGCAGGCATGATGAACAGTGTGGATCAGTTCCTCGAGTTTCTCTCGCACTCCTGGTGGCTGGTCTTTGTCTTCGGCGGCAGTATCGGCGGGGCGCTGAAGGCGATCGGCGCGGCCAACCAGCGACGCGCCGATCGGCGGCAGGAGCGCTACCGGCTGAAGCAGCAGACCAAGGTCGAGATCGCCCGCGCCAAGGCGCAGGCGCACGTCGACGAGCAGACCCAGCGCCGCGACATCGCCAAGATCGTCGACGAGCACGACCAGACCGACGCTCGCTGGTTCGACTACGAGATGAGTCTGGTGACGCTGCTCGACTTCCCGATGATGACCGACCTGCGCGAACCCTTGACGGTTGCGTTCCACAAGGCCAAACGGCGCGCGGACCTGCTGCGTCCGGCGGACCCGGAATCGCTGGTGGGCAACCACGAGGCGCAGGTCGAGTACCGCGAGGCCGTGCACGACTACGCCGTTGCCTTCGATGTCGGCGAAGCGGAGGCCAAGCGTCGGCGTCGCAGCGGGTTCACCCCGCGTGAGCAGGAGCGGCTCGCGCGCGCCCAGAGATTGCTGCAGCTGGCCATGGACGACGCGGCCACGCACGAAGAGCGGCAGAGCGCGTACGTGAAGGCGCGCAAGGATCTCGACGGGCTGATCGTGCTTCCATCCGGTCCACGAGCACAGCTCGAGCGTCGGATCGCCGGCCAGATCGGCGCATGAGTCCCGCGAGCGGCGACTTCCGGCGGTGACACCGGGAGTCGGGTTCCCGGTCGCGGATCTGGCAGCATGGCCGGAGAAGACATCTGGCGGGCGAGAGCGTTGGGACATATGAGCGACCTGGAAGACACGAATTCGGCCATGACCACCGGTGCGCGGTACCCGTTCCGGCGGGTGCTCTCGGACGCACCGCTGCTCGCGGCGGCGACCGGACGCCGGCCCAGCCACCGGCCGGTGTGGTTCATGCGTCAGGCGGGGCGCTCGCTACCCGAGTACCGCGAGATCCGCGCCGGTATCGGCATGCTCGAATCCTGCTTCAACCCCGAACTGGTCTGCGAGATCACCGTGCAGCCCGTGCGCAGGCACAAGGTGGACGCGGCGATCCTGTTCTCCGACATCGTCGTTCCGCTCAAGGCCGCGGGCATCGACCTCGACATCGTCGCGGGCACCGGCCCGGTGGTCGCGAACCCGGTGCGCTCGGCGTCCGACGTCGCCGGCCTGCCCCGGCTGCGGACCGAGGAGGTCGGTGCGGTCACCGATGCGATCGCTCTGCTCACCCGCGAGCTCGGCGACACCCCGCTCATCGGCTTCGCGGGCGCACCGTTCACCCTCGCCTCCTACCTGGTCGAGGGCGGCCCGAGCCGCAACCACGAGCTCACCAAGGCGCTCATGCACTCCGACCCGCACACCTGGCACGCGCTGCTCGGCGCGCTCGCCGACACCACCATCACCTTCCTCAAGGCGCAGCTGCACGCCGGCGTCGACGCGGTGCAGCTGTTCGACTCCTGGGCGGGTGCGCTCTCGCTCGCCGAGTACCGGCAGTTCGTGCTCCCGCACTCCGAGCGGGTGTTCGCGGAGGTCGCGGAGGCCGACGTGCCTCGCATTCACTTCGGCGTCGGCACCGGTGAGCTGCTCGGCGCGATGGGCGAGGCGGGCGCCGACGTCGTCGGCGTGGACTGGCGGATTCCGCTGCACGAGGCGGCGACCCGGGTCGGCGCGGGCAAGGCGCTGCAGGGCAACCTAGACCCGGCCGTGCTCTTCGCCGGCTGGGACGCCGTCGAGCGGGAGGTCCGGCGGATCGCCGAGGAGGGCGACCGCGCGGTTGCCGCGGGCGCGGCCGGCCACATCTTCAACCTCGGCCACGGCGTGCTGCCGGACACCGACCCGGCCGTGCTGACCGCGGTGGTGGAGCTGGTGCACTCGCTGTGACCACGATCGCCGTCGTCGGCGGAGGTGTCACCGGACTGACCGCCGCCTACCGGCTACGCGGCGCGCTCGGCCCGGACGCGCGGATCGTCGTACTCGAGGCGACCGACCGGCTCGGCGGCAAGCTGCGCACCACCGAGATGGCCGGCGGGCCGGTCGACGTCGGCGCCGAGGCCTACATCGAACGCAGGCCCGAGATTCCCGCGTTGCTGGCCGAACTCGGTCTGTCCGATCAGGTGGAGCACCCGTCGTCGGCACGTCCGCTGATCTGGTCGGAGGGCCGACTGCACCCGCTGCCGACCGGGACCCTGATGGGAATTCCCGCGCGGGCGGAGTCGCTGGACGGACTGGTGGACGCCGCCACCCTCGCGCGGGTGGCGGCGGAGCCGACGGTGCCGCTGCACTGGGACCGCGGCGCCGACGTCTCGGTCGCCGAACTGGTCGGGTCGCGGTTCGGCGAGCAGGTGGTCCGGCGGTCGGTGGACCCGCTGCTCGGCGGCGTCTACTCGGGACTGTCGGACACCGCCGGTGTCCGCGCCACGGTGCCGGCGCTCGCGGCCGCGCTGGACGCCGGCGCGTCGAGCCTCACCGAGGCCGTCGCGCGGGCGCTGCCGGCGCCGTCGACCGCGCCGGTGTTCGGCACACTGCGCGCGGGGTACGGCGTGCTGCTCGACGCGTTGAGGTCGGCATCCGGGGCCGAAATTGTCTCTGATGCAAGAGTTTCGAAGATTCGGCGGTCCGGCGGGCGCTGGACTGTCGAGCCGGTGGGGGAGGTCGACGGGGTGATCCTCGCGGTCCCCGCGGACCGCGCGGCCGAACTCCTCGCCGGACCCGCCCCCGCCGCGGCGGCGCAGGCCGCGCGCATCCCGCTGGCGTCCTCGGTGGTGGTCGCGCTCGCCTTGCCCCGCGAGGCCGCGCTGCCGGAGAACTCCGGGATCCTGGTCGCGACCGGCGAGAACCTGGCCGCCAAGGCGTTCACCCTGTCCAGTCGCAAGTGGCCGCACCTGGCGCGTCGTGAGGTGCTGCTTGCCCGCGCCTCCTTCGGCCGGTTCGGCGACGCCGCCCTGGTGGACGCCGACGACGATCAGCTGATTACCCTCGCCCGCGCCGACCTGGCGACCGTCACGGGCGTCACCGACGAACCGGTTCAGGCGTCGGTGGCACGCTGGCAGGGCGGGTTGCCGCAGTACCGCGCCGGGCACCTCGACGTGGTCGCCGCGCTGGACGCCGAGATCGCGCAGGTCGACGGACTGGAGGTGGCCGGATCGATGCTCCGGGGCGTCGGTGTCCCGGCGTGCGTGGCGTCGGCGACGGTGGCCGCGGAACGGCTCGTGGCGGCAGTGGCAGGATAGGGCCATGGCACGCCTCGACTACGACAAGCTCAATTCCACCCTCCGCTACGCGATGTTCTCGGTGTTCCAGGTTCAGCCGGGTGTCCTCGACGAGGACCGCACCAAGGCGATCGAGGACGCGAAGGCCTTCTTCGCCTCCTTCGACGAGACCGACGTGATCGTCCGCGGCATCTACGACGTCTCGGGCCTGCGCGCGGACGCCGACTTCATGATCTGGTACCACGCGGAGAAGCTGGAGGACCTGCAGAAGCTGTACGCCGACTTCCGGCGCACCACCGACCTCGGGCAGGCCAGCGACCCGGTGTGGTCGAACGCCTGCCTGCACCGTCCCGCCGAGTTCAACAAGAGCCACCTGCCGGCGTTCATCGCGGGTGAGGAGCCGGGCGACTACATCTGCGTGTACCCGTTCGTGCGGTCCTACGAGTGGTACCTGCTGCCGGACGCGGACCGGCGCAAGATGCTCGCCGACCACGGCAAGGAGGCCCGGGACTACCCGGACGTGCGGGCCAACACCGTCCCCGCGTTCGCGCTCGGCGACTACGAATGGCTGCTGGCCTTCGAGGCGCCCGCGATGGACCGCATCGTCGACCTGATGCGCGACCTGCGCGCGACCGAGGCCCGGATGCACGTGCGCGAGGAGACGCCGTTCTTCTCCGGGCCGCGGGTGTCGGTCGAACAGTTGATCGCCGCCCTGCCCTGAGCAGGCGTTCACCCCCGCATCCGGCGGTCCGCAGCGTAGCGTGATCCTGGTGGTGCGGGGGTGGCCGCAGTCGCCGGCGACGAAGGGGATCCCGATGCGGAGTCCACGACGGTCACTGAGTGCACCCGGAACCGTCACCTTCCCCGCCTTGTCGCCCGGTGCCAACACCAACTGGACCTACTGGATGCACCGGAGAAATCTGGGGACCGGCGCCTCGGGGGAGCTGACCATCCCGTACGGCGATAGGGTGAGCGTGTTCACCGGTGCGGGCCTCGTGACCGCATCGCTGACGACCGGCTACGAGACCATCGCCGGAACCGGCGTGTTCCCTGTGCCGTGACGAGCACGCGACGCAGGGCACTTGGATCCGGCGGCACTACGCGCATCCGCCAATTCCACTGTCCACCGGTACATTCCGCACACCTCCCTGGTGCCCGACGTGCGCCGCCGTGATCGGGCACGGCGGGCACGGAACCACGTTTCGAGCACTCGCCCACGGCCTGAACCCAGTCCGCGATTCGTGCCGCCGAGCAGCGCCGACACCCGGCCGGTGATGCCCCGGTGGCAGACTGGCCGTCATGAGTTCGGGAGCCACACGGCACCAGCAGATGGCGCACTGGGGGATGTTCGAGGCCGAGACCGTCGCCGGTGAGGTCACCGCGGTGCACCCGTACTCCGGCGACGGTGACCCCTCGCCGATCCTGGCCAATGTCGTCGGATCGGTCCGGCACCGCTCGCGTGTCACCGGTCCCGCGGTGCGGCGCGGGTGGCTCGAGCGCGGACCCGGGCCGTCCGGGGCCCGCGGCGCCGACGAGTTCGTTGCGGTCGGCTGGGACGAACTGACCGAGCTACTGGCCAGCGAACTGCGACGGGTCGTCGACCGGCACGGCAACCGGGCGATCTACGGCGGCTCCTACGGATGGTCCTCGCCGGGGCGCTTCCACCACGCGCAGAGCCAGGTGCACCGGTTCCTCAAGATGCTCGGCGGCTACACCCGCTCCGAACACAGCTACTCGCTCGGCGCGACCGGGGTGATCATGCCGCGGGTCGTCGGCACGCACTGGAAGATGTTCGCGCGGTCCACGAACTGGGAGGTCATCGCGCGCGAGACCGACCTGATGGTGTGCTTCGGTGGGGTCCCGCTGAAGAACACCGCCGTCAACGACGGTGGCACCAGCCATCATCCGACCCGCGCGGCGCTGGATGCGTTGCGGGACCGCGGCGGCCGAATCGTGTCGATCAGTCCGCTCGCGGACGACGTGCACGGCGACGCCGAGCGGCTCGCACCGCGCCCGGGCACCGACGTCGCGATCATGCTCGCCTGCGGATACGTGCTGGCCACCGAGGAGCTCGCGGACCGAGCCTTCCTGGATCGCTACACCACCGGCTACGACAAGTTCGAGGACTACCTGCTCGGTCGCGTCGACGGCATCGCGAAGACCCCGCACTGGGCGGCTCGGCTGTCCGGGCTGCCCGCGGACGCGATCGCGGACCTGGCCCGGCGGATGGCCGAGGGGCGCACCCTGATCACCGTCACGTGGTCGCTGCAGCGGGTGCGGCACGGCGAGCAGGCCCCGTGGGCCGGCGTCACCCTCGCGGCGATGCTCGGCCAGATCGGCCTGCCCGGAGGCGGTTTCGGCCACGGGTACGGCTCGATGAACGAGCCCGGCCTCGCGCCGGTGCCGTACCCGCTGCCGACCCTGTTCCAGGGACAGAACCCGGTGTCGGATTCCATTCCGGTGGCCGCGATCTCGGACCTGCTGCTCCACCCGGGGCAGCAGTACGACTTCGACGGCGAGCGCCGCACCTTCCCGGACATCCGGCTCGTGTACTGGGCCGGAGGGAACCCCTTCCACCACCACCAGGACATCGGCAGGCTGCGCCGTGCGTTGGCCCGGCCGGACACCGTCGTCGTGCACGACCCCTACTGGACGCCGATGGCCAAGCACGCGGACATCGTGGTGCCGTCCACCACGTCGCTCGAGCGCGAGGACCTCTCGTGCACCCGCAACGACCCACTGCTGGTGGCGATGCACGCCGCCGCACCCCGCTTCGCCGACTCCCGCGACGACTACGACACCTTCTCCGCGCTGGCCCACCGGCTCGGGTTCGGGCAGCGCTTCACCGAGGGGCGCACCGCGCGGCAGTGGCTCGAGCACATGTACGGGCAGTGGCGCGACTTCGTCGCGGCGGACGGCGTCGACGTCCCGGAGTTCGACGAATTCTGGCGGGTCGGGCACGTGCGGATGCGCACCGAGGACGGGCTGACGCTGTTCGAGGACTTCCGTGCGGACCCGGACGCCAACGCACTGCGCACGCCGAGCGGGCGGATCGAGATCTTCTCCTCGGACATCGACGGTTTCGGCTACGACGACTGCGCCGGCCACCCCACCTGGTACGAGCCGGAGGAGTGGCTCGGGGGCGAACGCGCACGCGAGTTCCCGCTGCACCTGATCGCGAATCAGCCGAAGACCCGGCTGCACAGCCAACTCGATCACGGCGCGACCAGCCAGTCCTCGAAAGTGCAGGGCCGCGAACCGATCCGGCTCCATCCGGACGACGCCGCCGAGCGGGGGCTGGCGGCCGGCCAGGTGGTTCGGGTGTTCAACGATCGCGGTGCGTGCCTGGCCGGGGTGGTCCTCGACGACGGCCTGATGCCGGGCGTCGTTCAACTCTCCACCGGGGCCTGGTACGACCCACTCGACCCGGCCGACCCGAATTCCCTGTGCGTGCACGGCAACCCGAACGTGCTCACCGCCGACGTCGGCACCTCACGCCTGGCCCGCGGCTGCACGGGTCAGCACGTGCTGGTGCAGGTGGAACGGTTCGACGGTGAGCTGCCGCCGATCCGGGCCTACGATCCGCCGGTGATCCGGCCGCGGTAGCGGTCGCCCCGCGGCCGGATCGAGGGTGGTCAGTGCGGGGAAGTGCGCAGCTCCGTGACCTCGTCACGGATCTGCGCGACCTCGGCGGTCTGCGCGCCGTGTCCGTGGGCGATCGCGGCGGCGAGTTCGGCCACCGCCTCGAGCACGTGGTGCGCGCGTCGCCGCCCGTGCGGAGCGGACCGGGCGTAGCGGTGCCGGTCCTGCCGGGTGCCGGCCAGCGCGGCGACCTCGGCGTCGGTGATGGTGCCGCGCGCGACCTCGGGCGCGAGAAGATCACGCATCCAGTGGCGCTCGATGTTCGAGGCGCGGCGGGCCACCCACACCACGGCGACGATGTCGACGATCATCAGGGTGACACCGAGGGCCAGTCCCAGTTCCGGTTTGCCGAACAGGGCGCCGGCGAGTGCCGACATCGAGTCCCAGACGAAGTGCGAGAACATGGCGAAGGCCATCAGGGCGATGCCGAGGGGCCGATTGCGCTCGTTGCGGGGCCTGCCGAGGAACCAGACCAGGCCCGCGCAGAAGATCGCGGAGTAGAGCGTGTGCGAGACGATGCCGAGCGCGCCCCGCATGCCGATGATGCTGACCGCGTCGGAGATCTGGTTGGCACCGAAACTGTGGACGGCGCTCTGGGCCGCGTAGAGCACGTCCTCGGCGACCTGGAATCCCAGTCCGACGAACGCGCCGATGACGAATCCGTCGTACGGGCTGCGGACGAGCTTGGAGCCGAGGCCGATCAGCAGGACGAGACCGGTCGCCTTCGCCAGCTCCTCGGTGAACGGCGCGACCAGCCCCGGACCCCAGTCCATCGCCCAGGCCTGGCCGAACCACTTCGCGTACAGCGACAGCAGTGCATTGTTCGCGTTGTAGGCCATCCAGAAGGTCGACGCGATCGCGCCCCAGACGAAGCCGACGGCCACGAACCGCACGGGGAGGGGGGTGTACCGGTCGTAGTGGTGCAGGAAGATCCACCAGGGCACCGTGTAGACGGCGAAGCCGATCACTCCCGCGGCGAGAGCCGTGCCGTAGACCGACGCGCTGAACGTGACGACCGGCACCAGGGTGGCCACCCCGGCCAGCAGTCCGATCACCAGTACCCAGAAGGTCGGATTGCGAGGCTGGAACAGCCGGAACCGCACGCCCCAGCCGGATTCGTCGAGCGCGGCCAACTGGGCGGCCTCGAGCTCAGCCGCCTCGGCGTGGTCGGTGTCGTGGTCCTGACGCAGGCTCATCGGTTGGCTCCCATCGCCACGCTCCGGAGGGTGGCATCGATTTCGGCCGAATGGGCCGCGAACTGCTCGCGCGTGGCGTCGACGACGAACGTCAGCGCCTGCGGCCGGGCCCGGTCGCCGGGCTGTTCCTGGGCGTCCGCGGCGACATCGGTCGTGGGCAGCACGAACGTCGCGACCAGGCCATCACCGGTCGCCGAGGTGAACGGCTCGACCACCCCGACCAGTCCGCTCGTGGTGACCAGGGTGTTGCGTGCGTCGGTGATCGTGAACTGCCTCGTGGACTCAGCCGACAGGTTCGCGTTGACCTGGTCGAGCAGCGCGTCGGCGTCACCGTCGAAAGTGCCTCCGGTCGCGGAGATCTGGGCGCCGCCCGTCGCGACACGAGCCGAGGCGTTCTTCGCCGAGACGCCGGAGACGGGGGAGTCGCCGACCCGGGTTCCGTCCTCGAGTTGCCATCCGACCGGGGGGACGAATCGTGCCCCGTTGCCCAGGTCGATCGAGTCGCCCGCCGCGATGGGGTCCTCCCAGTCCACGGCATCGTCGAGTGCGGGGAGCGCGAGGCTCCAGAGCAGGCCGACGGCCAGGACCGTCGCCGCCGGCCACAGTGCGCGTGTGTCGAGACCGAAGACGCGGTGTTTCACCGGAACGCGATGCGTGGGCGCATGCCGGGGCGGCGAGGCTGCCGTCGCCGTGGTGTGACTGCTCACTGCTGTCTCCTGGGATCGGGGGAGGACGGACGGGACGGCCGGCCCGCGCATTACGCTACCTTTACTGTTGCTAACGGTTCGGTGCTCGGTCTCCGCGCCGCGCGTGTGTCCGCCCGTCTTGTCGAGCACGGGCCATCCGCACGGCGTACGGTCAGCTGTCATGGACCGTATTGCGGGTGCGTGTCGGGGTCGATTCGTTCGCGCGGCGGGTGCGGCATTCGCCGTGACACTGCTGGTCGGGGCCTGCTCCTCCGGATCCGACTCCGGGTCAGGTGCAGGCTCGACGACCACGACCCCGACGGTCGTCCCGATCGACGACGCGGCACTGAAGTCGACCGTCGAGGCCGCGGCCAAGGACCTCATGCTCCCCGGCGTGGTGGTGTTGCTGCGCACTTCGAAGGGCGAGCAGACCGTCACCTACGGCACCACCGAGCGCGGTGGCGGCGCACCGGTCAGCCTCGACGACCACGTCCGGGTCGGGTCGAACACCAAGACGTGGACCAGCACCGTGATCCTGCAGCAGGTCCAGGAGGGCAAGATCGCGCTCTCCGACCCGGTGTCGAAGTACCGGCCGGACGTCCCGGGCGGCGACGGCATCACGATCGAACAGTTGCTGAACATGCGCAGCGGCCTGTTCAACTACACCGAGACCCTCGAACTGAACCAGACGATGGATCAGGATCCGCAGCGGGTGTGGACGCCGGACCAGTTGCTCGCCCTCGCGTACCCGCACCCTCCCTACTTCCCGCCCGGCCAGGGCTACCACTACTCGAACACGAACTACGTCCTGCTCGGGTTGATCGCGGAGCAGCTCGACGGCAAGCCCCTCGGGCAGATCTTCCAGAGCCGCATCTTCGGCCCGCTCGGCCTCACGAACACGCTCTTCCCGGAGCCGGCGACGAACACCCTGCCTGCGCCGTTCTCCCACGGCTACGCCTACGGCACCAACGTGCTCACCATGACCGACCCCGCGATCCCGCCGGACATGCAGGCCGCCGCAAAGGCGGGCACCCTCGCGCCCAACGACGTCACGAATGTCAACCCGTCCTGGGCCTGGGCGGCCGGGTCCGGCATCTCGACCACCCGCGACCTGGTGACGTGGGTGGAGGCGCTGGCCGACGGCAAGGTGCTCGACCCCGACATGCAGGCCAAGCGGCTGGCGAGCTTCCAGCCGACCGACCCGAGCAAGCCGGGCGGCCCCGAGTACGGCCTCGGCGAGGCGAAGTTCGGTTCGCTCTACGGTCACACCGGCGAGCTGCCCGGGTACAACTCGTTCATGGGCAGCGATCCGAACAGCGGGGTGACACTGGTCGTGTGGGCGAACCTCGCGCCCGCGGCAAACGGTCAGGACCCGGCGAGCAGCATTGCGAAGTCGATCATCGACAAGATGTTCCCGTGACGCGGCTCCGCCGCAGTGGTGCGCCTTCGGAGCCCAGGGACTCCACGTCCGCACCACTGCGGCGCAGCCGCAGCTACGGCACCAGCGTCAGCGAGATGCTGTTGATGCAGTAACGCTGGTCGGTGGGGGTGGGGTAGCCCTCGCCCTCGAAGACGTGACCGAGGTGGCTGTGGCAGTTCGCGCAGAGCACCTCCACCCGGCGCATGCCGAGGGTGGTGTCCTCGCGCAGGATCACCGCGTCGGAGTCGGCCGGGTCGAAGAACGACGGCCAGCCGCAATGCGACTCGAACTTCTCCGAACTGGTGAACAACAGGGCGTTGCAGGCCCGGCAGTGGTACTCGCCGACCGTCTTGGTGTCGGTGTACTCACCGACGAAGGGCCGTTCGGTTCCGGCCTGGCGGAGTACCGCGTACTCCTCGGGCGTCAGCCGCTCACGCCACTGCGCGTCGGTGAGCTCGAACCCGGGAGTGCGCTGCGCGTCGGAGGTCATGGCTCCACGCTAGACCAGCCTCACGCGACCGGAACCTTCTCGGGCTCGAGCTCCTCGAAGACGGGGTCGATGCCGCGATCGAGTCTGCCCTCGCGCTTGGCGGTGAGGTAGCGAGCGACCAGCACCCCGCAGATCACCAGCAGCAGCAGGCTCCAACCGAAGGTGGTCTTCATGTATTCGGCGGCGCGACCCGAGGCGGGGAATCGTCCCGACAGCCAGCTGTCCAAGGTCATGAACCCGTACACCGCCAGCCAGGCGGGCCAGTTACGCATCACCGAGTTGCGCAGCGCCACGCTCATCAGCAGCGGCAACAGCATCATCGAGTAGTACATCTGGCCGAGCGAACCGAGCAGGAACGACGCGCACATCAACACACCCGACGCGGTGGTCAGGAAGAACAGCCGGTCCTCGCGGTAGTAGCGGTACAGCAGCCACAGGGTCACCAGCACCACCACGCCGAAGGCGACCCGCAGCGCCAGGATCAGCACGTCGGGCAGGCCGTAGTAGGCGCCGTTGCCGACGATCGCGCTGTTGAAGTAGTCGCGGGACTCCATCAGGTACGGCAGGGTGCGGTGCACGAAGTCCATGGGATCGTTCGACAGCGGCCAGGCGATCGCGGTGAGGATCAGCGGAACGCCGATCGCGGTGACGAACACCCGCCACTGCTTGGTCACCAGGGGCAGCAACAGCAGCGGCGCCAGGACCGGTTTCACCGCGAACGTGAGGCCGATCGCCACTCCCGACCAGGCGTCCCGGCGGCGCAGCAGCAGGAGCAGGAACGCGACCTCACCGAGCAGGACCAGGCCGTTGATGTTCGTGAACACCAGCGTGTTGGTGACCGTTTCGCTCGCGAACATGCCGAGAAGCAGGATCGGCGCCGCGACCGAGGAGAGCGTCAGGTCGAACATCCGCAGCAGCAGGTATCCGGCGGCGATGACGGCGATCGCGTTGACGCCGATGAACAGCCAGCGCGACCGCTCCGGGTCGATGACGGCGATCGGCGCCAACAGCAGCGTGCCGCTCGGCGGGTAGAGGTAGTGCGGGTCCACCCAGTTGAAGTTCGCCGTGTAGACCGGCTGCCGGTTCAGGAACGCCAGTGCCGCCCGGTACACCGGGGTGAAGTCGTCGGTGCGGGCCCCGTTGACCGCCTTGACCAGCACTCGGTGCAGCACGGTCATGATGGCGAGCGGCCACAGCGCGAACTTCACCACCTCGGCGGTTGTCCGTGCGGTGCGCGGTTCGAGCTGTCGAAGGAACACCGTGGCACGGTACACCGGCGACGCGGCTTTCTGGCCGAGAGACACCCCGGTCAGCCCGGGCAGGCGCCGCCGTCCGGCGGGAGGGTGCCGTCCGCCGCGTAGGTCAGGACGGACTGCTGGGCACATTCCGAGTGGGAGCTCGCGGGGTGCCCGCTGCCGAGCCAGGCGAGAGTCGAATTGGGTGCGCCGGCCGCGGCGACCACACCGGACGCGGAGGACGCGCCGTTCCCGGCGACCGGGTCGGCCGCGCCGGAGATCGTCAGCACCGGCGCCGACAACGCGGACGGGGTCGGCTGGGCCTCGGTGGTCGGCCAGGACGCGCACAGCAGCAAGGACAGCGCTGCGTCGGGGCCGAACGCCGGGTACCGCTGACCCCAGTCCTGCTGCAGCTCGCGGACGCGCCCGGGCGTCGGCCACCGCTGACCGTCGGAGCACCGGGCCACGAACTGCCCGTCCGAGTCGGTGTCGGCGGCCGCCCGGTCGACGAGTCCGGACAGGCCGGCCGTGTCCCCGCGCCCGGCCGCGGCGAGGACGTCGGCGAACTCTCGGACTCGCGCCTGCTGGTCGCCGCGCGGCGTGCCGAGGAAGTCGGTCAGGACGGCCGCGAGCGCGTTCGACGAGATCGGTCCGAGCTGACCCGCACCCGCCCGGTGGATGAGGTCGAGCACCGCGGCATGGGGATCCGGGCCCAGTGCGCACGCGAGCGCCGCGCACTGCCTGGCGAAGGATCCGAGCGCGGCCTCCTGACCGCGTACGCGAGTCTCGGCGGCGGTCACGGCGTCCGAGCGCACGGTGGCGGGGGAGTCGAGCACGAGCCGTCCCACCGCTCCGGGATGCTTGGCGGCGTAGGCGAGGGCGACGTCGCCGCCGCTGCCGGTGGCGAGCAGCCCGAGCCGGTCGACGCTCCAGGTGCGGCGTAGCTGCTCGAGGTCGTCGGCCGCGTGGGAGGCGTCGAAGGCGAGCTCCTGCGGTTCGAGGAAGTCGGTGCACGCGGTGGTCGCGTCCCGGCCGAGCGCCATCACCGTGTCGACGGCGTCGCCCCCGGCGACCGGCGGCGGGGTGAACTGGCCGAGGTCGAGCATCTGTCTGCCGAGGGTCGGGTTCTCCTTGGGTGCGGTGCACTCGATCGGGGTGGAGGTGCCGATGCCGCGACGGTCGAGCGCCACGAGCGGACGTGCGGACAGCAGCGCCGGCAACGGCCCCGCGGCGAGCGCGGCCAGCGTGCTCGTCGAGGACCGGTCCGCCCCGGACGTGAGGACCAGGGGCGCGGCGTCGGCCGGGGTCTGGGGCAGCCGGGCGCGCAGTGCACCGAGCGAGAAGGAACCGCGGATCCGGCCGCCGGCGTCGATCGGCGCGGCGAGTTCCGCGCACTCGAGCACCAGTCCGGTCGGACCGGGCGCGAGACCGAGGACGTCGAGTGTGGTCCGGGTGCAGTCCCGCCAGTCCAGGTCGTGCACCGGGGCGGCCAGCGGCGGCGGTCCCTGCACCGCGGTGGGCCCGGTGGGCCCGGTGGTCGAGCCGTCGCCGCGCTCGACCACCGCCACGTCCGGACGCACGCTCGGCCCGGCCCCGCAGGCGGTCGCGCAGAGCACGAGAACCGCTGTCGGCAACCACATTCTGCGCATGCGTGACAGCCTGCCAGGTCGCTCACGCACCCGGCTCGCGCACCCATCGCGTCAACACCGTGCCGTCGTCGTCGCCGAGCACGTGGGCTCGGCGCATGGGCCTGGCCACGGCGTGCGGGAACGAGGAGATCCGGCCCGCGGTGCCGCCGACGAGCAGCGGGGACGTGGTCAGGCACAACTCGTCGACCGCGTCGTCGGCCAGCAACCGGCCGAACAGCGACGGCCCGCCCTCGCAGAGCACCCGGTGCAGGCCGAGGTCCCCGAGGGCGGTCCTGATCGCCGCGGTGTCTACCTGCGAACGCCCGAGCTCGAGCACCCGGGCGCCGGCGTCGGCGAGCGCGCGGGTGCGGTCGGCCGGGGCGTCGGCGCAGGTGAGGATCAGCGGCGCGACGTCGGCGTCGGTGATCAGCCGTGATGTCGGGTCGACGTGGGCGCCCGCGGTGACGACCGCGATCGGCGGGGTGTCCGACTGCCCGCGCGCGCGTCGACGGTCACGCTGGGCGGGATCGGTGCGGGCGCCGCCGTAGTTCTCGGCCCGGACCGTCCCGGCGCCGACGAGTACGACGTCGGCCAGTTCACGCAGGATGGTGAACAGGTGGTGGTCGGCGGGGGTGCCGAGGCCGCCGGAGGTGCCGTCCGCAGTGACGGCGCCGTCGATGCTGGCGACGAAGTTCACCCGGATCCACGGCGCGGAGAGGTCGTCGGGGTATCGGTGCAGGTCGCGCAGCGCGTCGTCGTCGAGCGCTGTGAGGTAGGTCGCATTATCGAGTTGGCGCACAGGAGTTATAACAGCACGTAGATACGCTGTTTACATGCATGCACGCCTCGTCGACCGTAGTCCGGTTCTCCAAGCAGACCAGTTGGTTGCGCAGATGGTTCCGCCGGCAATGTTCGACGAGGTGAGTTTCGCGTCGTACATCCCCGATCCGAACGAGCCCAGCCAGGCCGCCGCGGTCCGCAAGGCCGAGGAGTTCGCCGGCAAGGTCGGCAAGATCCGCTCCGGCGGCCGGCGTGGACTGTTCGGCAAGAAGACCCAGGCCAGCGGCGCCGGTCTGTACCTCGACGGCGGCTTCGGCGTCGGCAAGACGCACCTGCTCGCGTCGATCTTCCACAGCGTGCCCAGCCCCAAGGCGTTCGGCACGTTCGTCGAGCTGACCCACGTCGTCGGCGCGCTGGGCTTCAACAACGCCGTCGAGCAGCTCTCGGGCCACAGCGTGCTGTGCATCGACGAGTTCGAACTCGACGATCCGGGCGACACCATGCTCGTCTCGCGGCTGCTGACCGAGCTGTCCGCTCGCGGGGTCTCCATCGTGGCGACCTCGAACACGCTGCCCGGCCAGCTCGGTGAGGGCCGCTTCGCCGCGCAGGACTTCCTCCGGGAGATCAAGAAGCTCGGCTCGATCTTCGAGACCATCCGCGTGGACGGACCCGACTACCGGCACCGCGACCTGCCGCCCGCGCCGGAGCCGATCACCGACGTCGAGCTCGCCGAACTGGCCGACGCCACTCCCGGCGCGACCCTGGACGATTTCGACGCGCTGTGCAAGCACCTGAGCACCCTGCACCCGTCGCGCTACAACAAGCTGATCGAGGGCGTGTCCGCGGTGTACCTGCGGGGCGTGCACCCGGCGCAGGACCAGTCGGTCGCGCTGCGTCTGGTGGTCCTGGCCGACCGCCTCTACGACGCCAGCATCCCGGTCACCGTGTCGGGCGCGAAGCTCGACGAGATCTTCACCCCGGAGATGCTCGCCGGCGGCTACCGCAAGAAGTACCTCCGCGCGACCTCGCGACTGCTGGCGCTCTCGCGCTTCGAGGTCCCGGCGTAACGCGGCTGCGCCGCCTGCCGTAGGCGCCTAGATCGCGCGCTGCATCACGAAGTCGTGGTGCAGTTGGTCCCCGACGCGGAACCGCTTGGTGCCGACCTTCGCGAATCCCTGCTTCGCGTAGAAGCGTTGCGCGCGTACGTTCTCCTGGTTGACGCCCAGCCACACACTGGCCGCGCCGCGGGCCCGCGCCCGCTCCAACGCCGCGGACATCAGCAGGTGCGAGACGCCCTCGCCGTGATGGTCGGGCAGGACGTACAGCTTGCTCAGTTCGACGGTCGGCGTCGCGGTCACCGCGGACCGGACGTCCGGATCGTCGACGACCCCGTCGACGAGCATCGCGTACCCGACGACGCCGTCGGCGCCGACGGCCGCGAGCACGACCCGGTCCGCGGCGGCCAGGTAGTCGGCGAACCGGTCGGCGGACAGCACGGTGGCGAGGAAGTCCGCGACGTCGGCGTCGGTGACCGAGGGCGGGCAGGCGAGCGGGAAGGTCACCGCCGCGACCGCGGCGAGCTCGGTGGCGTCGGCCGCAGTCGCCTCGACGACGGTCAGGGTTCCGGTCACAGCCGGTCCACCGCCTGCTTCGCCTCGCGCAGGTTCATGCCGGTCCGGTCGCGCAGCAGCTTGATCGCTTCCACCGGCCGGCCGTCGTTCTTGAGGGCACGCAGGGCCGGTTCGAGTTCCGCCCAGCCCGCGGGCGGCGGCACGCTGTCCAGGCCGGCGGTCGGCACCCACTCACCGCGGGCGACGGCGTCGATGGCGGCCTTGGCGTCGGCCAGTCCGACCCCGGTGCGATCCCGCAGCACCTTGATCGCGTGAATGTTCTTGTGGTCGGCGACGAGGCGTTCGATCCGGTCCCGGGACTCGAGGTCGAGAGTGTCGACGAACGTTCCGTAGATCTCCGTGCTCTTCGGCCCGGCGCGACGATTGAGCAACCAGGCGGTGAGCACCGCGACGTCGACGAGTATCAGCACCACGATGAGCCAGCCCCAGTTCGGCATGGTGCCAGTCAACCACTACCCGGTGTGGTCGACCGCAACCGGTGCGGACCTGAACCGAGCCGGGTGGAACGCGGGTGCGAGAACGACCAGGACGACCGCGAACGCCAGCAGTACGCCGAAGCCGGCGCGCAGGTCCGACACCATCGCGACCACTCCGACGACGCCTCCGCCGATGACGGTTCCCGCGTAGTTGAACAGGTTCAGGCGGGCCACCACCGCGTCCGTCTGCTCGGGCGGCGCGAGTTGCCCGGCGGCGCTGAAGCAGAGCGGCGCCACCACTGGCAGGCCGAGTCCGGCGATGCCGAATCCGATGATGGCGACGGCCGCGTTCGGTGCCGCGACCGCGACGAGCAGGCCCAGCACTCCGACCGTCGCGCCGACCCGGACGACGACGGTCTCGCCGAAGCGACGCACCCACAGGTCGCCGGTCAGGCGCGAGACGAGGCCTGCGGCCTGGTAGGCGGCCATCGCGAGGGCGGCAGTGCTGGTGGTCGCCAGCAGAATGTCGGTCAGGTACAGCGCCGACCAGTTGCCGATGCCGAAGTCGATCGCGTAGAACAGCGCCATCGCCGCGCCCAGCATCAGGAAGGGACGCCACGGGATCTGCACCCCACCCACCGGGTTGAATGTCGCGAGCGGGTCTTCGCCGGCGGCACTGTGCAGTCGCGGTCCGAGCAACAGAGACCCGCCCGCCACCACCGCGGCCGCCAGCAGAACGGTCGTGGTGAACCCGATGTCGAGACCGGACAGGACCGAGACGGCCAGGGCGCCGATGATCGCGCCGACGCTCCAGATGGCATGGAAGGACGAGAGGATCGACCGTCGGTAGCGGTGCTGGATCGCTACCGCCTGCATGTTGGCCGCAGCGTCGACCATGCCCAGGCCGATGCCGTAGACGCCGAATGCGGCGAAGAAGGGCACCGTCGAGTGTGAGAACGCCAGCGCAACGCCGGCGACCGCGACGACGCCGAGCCCGGCACGCAGCGTTGTGCGGCTGTCGGTGCGGGTGGCCAGCTTCTCTGCCAGTATGCTGCCGGCTCCGGCGACGAGGGAGACCGTGACGACGGCGATCGTGATGACGGTGTCGTCAAACCCGAACCGGTCCTTGATCGCCGGAAGCTGGGTCAGCACCGCGGCGAGGAAGAATCCCTGCAGGCCGAATGCGGTGGCCGCGGCGATCCGGGCGGTCCGGTCCGCGGGAGTGGGTGAGCTCATTCGCGCATTCAACCACGTGTGGCCGACGGCACACTCGGAACTGGACGTACGTCCAGAAATTGGTCAGACTCGCTGCCATGACCACAGGTAAGCAGGACCCGCGTTTTCCCGCCGACTTCCTCTGGGGCGTCGCGGCGGCCGCCTATCAGATCGAGGGCGCCGTCGACCTCGACGGCCGCGGCCGGTCGATCTGGGACGAGTTCTGCGACCGTCCCGCCGCGGTGATCGGCGGCGAGACCGGCGCGGTCGCGACCGACCACTACCACCGGTACCGCGAGGACGTCGCGCTGATGCGTGAGCTGGGCGTGGACTCCTACCGGCTGTCGGTGGCCTGGCCGCGCGTGCAGCCGACCGGCAGCGGCGCTGTCAACGAGGCGGGACTGGACTTCTACGACCGGCTCGTCGACGAACTGTGCGCGGCAGGCATCAAGCCGGCCGTCACGTTGTTCCACTGGGACCTCCCACAGGTCTTGCAGGACGCGGGAGGATGGCTCGAGCGAGACACCGCCCAGCGCCTCGCCGAGTACGCGAACATCGTAGGGCGGCGACTCGGCGATCGGGTCCATATGTGGATGCCGCTCAACGAACCGGTGGTGCACACCCTCTACGGGCACGCGCTCGGTGTCCACGCGCCGGGCCTGGAACTGGGCTTCGGGGCCCTGCAGGCCGCCCACCACCAACTGCTCGGTCACGGCCTGTCGGTGCAGGCGCTGCGGGCCGCCGGGTGCGGCAACATCGGTATCGCCTCGAACCACGCGCCGGTGCGCGCGGCCAGCGACTCGGAAGCCGATGTCGAGGCCGCCGACATCTACGATCACATCGTGAACTGGACCTTCGCCGATCCGGTGCTGCGCGGCAGCTATCCGGCCGAGGAGTTGGCCGCGATCCTGCAGGGTCCGGTCGAGGAGGACCTCCAGGTGATCTCGCAGCCGCTCGACTGGTTCGGGATCAACTACTACGAGCCGACCGTGATCGCGGCCCCGACCTCCGACGCAGGCAGCACCGGCGTGCTCGAGGTGGATCTGCCGCCCGGAATGCCGTTCCAGCCGGTCGCGCTCGAGGGGTACGACCGGACCGACTTCGGCTGGCCGATCGTGCCCGCCGGGCTGCGCGAGATCGTGTCGATCTTCGCCGAGCGGTACGGCGACGCTCTGCCGCCGATCTACGTCACGGAGTCGGGAGCCTCGTTCCACGATCCCGACCCGGACGACGACGGCCGGGTGCGGGACGACAAGCGCATCGACTACCACCGCGATCATCTCGCCGCACTCGGCGAGGCGATGGCGGACGGCGTCGACGTACGCGGCTACTTCGTGTGGTCGATCATGGACAACTTCGAGTGGGCGGCGGGATACCGCGAACGCTTCGGTCTGGTGCACGTGGACTACGAGACGCTCACCCGCACACCCAAGGACTCGTACTTCTGGTACCGGGACCTCATCGCCTCCCAGCGGGCGGGAGGCTGACGGAGAGCGTCGCGAGCCGCGCGGCGCGGCCGAGTTCGCATCGGCCGCCGCGCGGCCTCCGTCGTTCGGTGGGTGTGCTCCTCGGTCAGGTGATCGCGTCCGGGTCGGGCCGCCAGTCGTAGACCACCTCGGTGCGCAACAGGATGTCCTGTACCGAACGTCTGCGCCGGTCGACGGCGGCCCAGGCGAGTCCGATCGCGAAGAACACGCAGAACAGTGCCCGCAACGCCGCGACGGACCAGCGGACCCGTCGCCCGCGGGTGGTTGTGACGCGCAGGCCCATTGCCTGGGACCCGATCGTCCGACCGGTGGTCGCCCAGCAGACCGTGAGGTAGACCACCGACGTGACGATCCAGGCGGTGACCGACCACAGGGCCCCGGGTTCGGGGAAGCCGAAGTTCTGTGGCGAGAACAGCAACCGGACGAAGGTCAGGCCCAGGTAGCTGCCGCCGAGCAGCGCCAGGACCACGCCCAGGTCGATGGCGGCGCCGATGCCGCGGGTCACGATGCCGGCCGGGCGCCGCTCGGGTTCGAGGTGCGGGTGCGTCATCGCGTCGGCGGTCCGTCGGCGTCGACATCGGCGCCCGAATCGACGGCCTCGACCTCGGGGCGGTCCGCGGGCCGGTCCCGGCCGAACAGTCGGCCGACGAACCCGGCGACCGCGTCGTCGGCGTGCATGCCCTGAGTGCGCACCCCGAGGACGGCCTCGGAGGACAGTGAACCGGTGGAGTCGCGGATGATCTGCGGGAGGTCGACGCCTTCGATGATCTGGTCGGCGAGGCCGAGGAGATCGATCCGGGCGATGACGGCGTCGATGTCGATCCGGGCCGCGATCGCGTCGATGTCCACCCGATCGATCTGCCGGCCGAGGTCGACGGTGTCGACGACGGCGTCGAGGTCGAGTCGGCGCACGATCGCCGCCAGGTCGATTCGTTCGGCGACCGCGTCCACGTCGATTCCCTGGGCGATCAGATCGAGATCGACGTGATCGCGCACGATCGCGGTCAGGTCCACTTCCAGTAGCGCGGCCGCGACCACCTCGCGGATCACGACACGCAGGGCGGTGCGTGCGAACCGGGTCGCAGCCCGCACGCTCTCCTCGCCGCGCGCCACCGCGGTCGAGGCGGCGGCGTCGAGGCGGTCGGCGACACCGGGAACCGTCCGGACCATGCCGATCGCGGTGCGCCCGGACCATCGGACCAGGTCCAGGGTGCGCGCGGCGGCGCCGACCATCAGGTACAGGGCCTCGGCACCCTCTCCGGATGCGGACGTCATGGCGGCCACCTCTCCCGTAGAACCACTGTGTTTACCAGTAGATACCGCATCGACCGCACGGGTGTCGCGTTCCGGCGGTTCGTTGGGGAACCGGGATGTGGGCGGACCGGCCCAACAGACAAGTACGGCCCCCTCGAAAGGGGGCCGTACTTGTCGAATTCTGGTGCGCGATACTGGGATTGAACCAGTGACCTCTTCCGTGTCAGGGAAGCGCTCTCCCGCTGAGCTAATCGCGCAGGTTCACTGCATGAGAGGTGGAGACGGGAATCGAACCCGTGTGCACGGCTTTGCAGGCCGTTGCCTCACCACTCGGCCACTCCACCGCAAGGTTTTCCCAACCTCTCGAGCGGACGACGGGATTCGAACCCGCGACCCCAACCTTGGCAAGGTTGTGCGCTACCAGCTGCGCCACGTCCGCATGCACCGCTCGAATCGGCTTCGCCTCTTCGGTGGTGCGGATGAAACGATAGCCCACGATGCGCGTGGTTCACAATTCGCCCGTCTACCTGCGGCGGAAGGGGCCCGTTCGGTCCCGCGCGGGGTCGTGGTCACCACACCAGTACCGGTTTGACGACCTTTCCGGCGACCTGGTCGGCCACCGCGCGGTTGATGTCCTCGAACGGGTAGGTGGTCACGAGTTGCTCGATCGGGAATCGCCGCGCGGCATGCATTTCCAGGAGTTCGGGGATGAATTGTGCTGCGACGGAATCGCCTTCGATGCAGCCGCGGAGCGACTTCCCGCTCCGCATCAGATCCTGGACGTCCAGGGTGAGTTCGGGCCGGCCGAGGCCGACCGCGACGAGTTCGCCGCGGGCGCGCAGGGCCGTGAGTGCCTGTCGCAGCACGGTTGGGCTGCCGGTGGTGTCCAGCGCGTGCGTGGCGCCGCCACGGGTGGCCGCGACGACCCTGTCGACGACGTGCTCGTCGGGGTCGACCGCGGTCGCGCCGAACGTCTCGGCCAGGGCGCGACGGTCCGCCACCGGGTCGACCACGACGAGTGTGCTCACGCCCGCCGCCCGCGCAGCGAGAAGTGCTGCGAGGCCGACACTCCCGGCGCCGAACACGACCAGACGTGCACCCGGCCCGGGTCGCAGCACGTTGAGCACCGCGCCGGCGCCGGTCTGGAAGCCGCAACCCAGTGGTGCGGCGACGGACAGGTCCACCTCCTTGTCCACGACCACCACGTTGTCGGCGGTCGCGATCGCGTACTGCGCGAAGCTCGACTGGCCGAAGAACGCGGCGCGGACCGGATTCTCGTTCCGGTGCACGGTCGCCGAGCCGTCGGCCCGCCGGCCGGAGTTGTTCAGTCGCAGCGACAGCTCGCAGTAGGCGGGGTGGCCGGACAGGCAGTGTTCGCACTCGGCGCAGTGCCGGTAGGTCAGCACGACGTGGTCGCCGGGTGTGACACCGCGAACCGCCGCGCCGACCTCCGTCACCACGCCGGCGCCCTCGTGTCCGAGGATCGACGGGCCGGCCTCGGCGGGCGTGGTCGCCTGGGTGACGAGATCGGTGTGGCACGGTCCGGCGGCGACGATCCGCACCAGGATCTCGTCCGGCCGGAGGTCGTCGAGGTCGACGGTCTCCAGCGTGAACGGCGTTGTCGGGCCGTGCGAGAGCGCGGCCGTGACGCGCACGTCAGGCCCGCTCGAGCAGGAAGTAGAAGTGCTGCCCGTTGTCGAGTACCGGTGCGGGCTTGCCGTTCATGACGCCCATGAGGGTGTCGGCGTCCACCCGCTTGAAATGGTCGAAGATCGGTGAGCCGTCGTAGACCATGGTCGCGGTCACCTCGCCGCGGAACTCGACGTTCCACAGACTGGCCTCCCCGTTGCCGGACTTGGTGTCGGAGAACAGGCTTCCGTCCTCGGCGCGACAGATCAGCGGTTTGGCGTCGAGCACGGAGTCGAACCGCTTGCCGTACCACCGGCCTGCGACCAGCTTGTCGTGCAGTCGGTGGCCGGTCGCGAAGTCGTCGCCCCGCCACAGGCCGAGGATCTCCTCTGCCCGGACCGGGTCGAGCGCGGCCCAGATCTCGTCCAGTTCGGCGGGGGAGACGTCGGCCTCCCTGGTGCGCAACTCGGCGAACCGGACCCGGGCCTGATCGATGTCCACTGCGGGCTCCTCGTCGGTTGGCGAACCAGATTGTTCGTGAACTGCGGACGCTACGCCGAACCGATTGGTTCGGCAACGGTCCTAGGATGTGCTCATGCGTTCTGCTGGTGAGGCCACCCGGGATCGAATTCTCGTGGCGGCGAAGGAGGAGTTCGCCCGCTACGGGGTGGCGGGCGCGCGTATCAACCGCATCGCCACGGAGGCGAGGGCCAGCAAGGATCGCCTGTACGCCTACTTCGCGAGCAAGGAGGAACTCTTCGCCGAGGTGACCCGGCGCTGGGTGGTCGAGACCACCGAGGAGACCGCACTGCGCGGAGACGACCTCGCCGGCTACGCCGGCCGGCTGTTCGACAACTACCGTGCGCACCCCGAGAACGCGCGGTTGCAGGAGTGGGCCGACCTGGAAGCCCCGGAACTCGTCGGGGCCGACGACGTACGGACCGAGGCGGTGCGCTCGAAACTCGCCGAAATCAGGCGTGGCCAACGCGACGGGTACATCGACCCGACGTGGAATCCGGCGGAGCTGCTGATCGTCGTCACCGGCATCGCGCGGTCCCTGGCCCTGCCGCCCCAGCGCGGCAGGGGTGCTCGTGAGGTCGCGGACCGACGGCGTGCTGCGGTCGACGCGGTCCGCCGGCTGATCGAATCGGATTCGTAGCCGGTCGCGAAACGACGAAAGCCGGCACACCCTGTGGGTGTACCGGCTTTCGAAACGTGGTGCGCGATACTGGGATTGAACCAGTGACCTCTTCCGTGTCAGGGAAGCGCTCTCCCGCTGAGCTAATCGCGCAAGTTCACTGCGTGAGAGGTGGAGACGGGAATCGAACCCGTGTGCACGGCTTTGCAGGCCGTTGCCTCACCACTCGGCCACTCCACCGCAAGGTTGAGTCCAACCTCTCGAGCGGACGACGGGATTCGAACCCGCGACCCCAACCTTGGCAAGGTTGTGCGCTACCAGCTGCGCCACGTCCGCATCGCACATCCGAAGGCGTTGCTGCCTCCGTGGTGCGAGATGAAACACTAGCCGACGCCGTGTGCAGTAACAAATCCGCAGCTCAGTGCCCATGTTCGAGGTGAATCGCCGGTCCGTGCGGGATTCGGTCCGGCCCGTGGGGTCGTCAATCGCGGCGCCGGCCGCGTCTGCCGTGAGGTCGGCAGGGAGCCGTTGGCAGAATCGGGCGATCCGGCGCCCGTATGATCTCGACAGGAGCGATGACCTGCAGGTTTTCCTCCGGTCGCGGAGCATGTTAATGTTCCTCCTCGTTCGGCCGCGAGGGTTTGATGCGCGGCTCGGTCCCGTGGCTCAGTGGAAGAGCGTCCCGTTCACACCGGGAAGGTCGCTGGTTCGATCCCAGCCGGGACCACAGATCGAAAAGGCCGTCACCGAGGGTTCTCGGGGCGGCCTTTTTGTTGTCTAATGAAGCCCCATGACCGTGGTTCAGGGATTTCCCGCCGTGATCGACGAGAACGCGCAGACACTCATCCTCGGTTCCATGCCAGGCGTTCCCTCGCTGGTCGCGGGCAAGTACTACGCCAACCCGCGCAACAGCTTCTGGCCGATCATGGGTGCCCTGTTCGATGCTGGACCGCCACACCCGTACCGGGTGCGTGTGCAGCGGCTGCAGTCGCGCGGCGTCGCACTCTGGGATGTGCTCAAGGCGTGCAGGCGACCCGGCAGCCTGGACTCGAGCATCGATCCGGCCAGCGAGGTCGCGAACGACTTCGCCGGCCTGTTCGCCGGCCACCGCGGCATCAGCCGCGTTTTCTTCAACGGAGCCAAGGCGGAAGAGGTCTACCGGCGGACCGTCGTGTCCGCCGGACTGCACCCGGCCGACGTCGCGCTGACCAGGCTGCCGTCGACCAGTCCCGCGAACGCGGCAACGCCGGTGCTGAAGAAGGTCGAGGCGTGGCGGGCCCTCGTCAACGGATGACCGATCCCGCTGCCGCCGAGGTGGACGGCGCCGCCCTGGTGGATCGGCGGTGGCTGATCGACCGCATCGCTGACACCCGACGTGCCTGGGACTGCACGGACGACCGCGTCGCCGGAACGCTCTGGTGGTACTCGACGAGCTCGACGCTGCTCGCCCCGACGGTCGCGGCTCTGCTGTCGAGCGGGACCGCGCCCGACCCGCGACTGGCGGGACTCACCTGCACCGTGCGCCGCGACGGGTCGCTCGACTCGGTCCGCTCCGGCGGCACGGTCCGCGGACCCGTGCCGGTGGCCGACGGGCTCCGCGAGTCGCTCGGCGCGATCATCGTGGCGCTGGCGGACCTCGGCGGCCCCTCGGTGCGTTCACTGTGGGCCGTCGCCGCGGACTCGCTCGCCAACCGCAGCCTCGACGCCGGCACCGCGCTGGGCAGTCCCGCGGCGGGCAGCGCCCTCGCCGCGGCGCTGGCAGAACTCGTCGGGCCGCCGATGCCGCGGCCGCGTTTCGTCGACGTCGGCACCCACGGATCGGCCGCGGCCGCCGCGGACGCGGTGCCCGGGCCGGGCCGCAGACGATTCCTGCGCCGGTCGTCGTGTTGCCTGATCTACCTCGCGCCCGCGGTCGCCGCGCCCGGCGACGTCGAGGCGGGCGAACGGGCCAAGTGCGCGAGCTGTCCCCGCCAGCGGCCGGAGGTCCGGTCGGCGAGGTTGGCCGCGCTGCTCGGGTGAGCGGGGTGATTCGATCGGGGTGCCGATAGCATGAGGGCTCATCGCCGCGCCGATCCCGGTCGGCACACACATCGAGGAGCACATCGCCGTGACCACGCCTGCATCAGTAGCCCCAGCCGCCCGCGTCCGGGTGCCTGCGGGGACTACCGCCGGCACGGCGGTTCGCGAGGCCGGGCTGTCCGGCAAGGGCGCCGACGCGATCGTCGTCGTCCGCGACGCCGAGGGAAACCTCAAGGACCTGTCGTGGATTCCCGAGGACGACGTCGAGGTGGAGGCCGTCGCGGCCGACACCGCGGACGGCCGCATGGTGATCCGGCACTCCTGCGCGCACGTGCTGGCGCAGGCCGTGCAGGCCGAGTTCCCGGCCGCCAAGCTGGGCATCGGCCCGCCGATCAAGGACGGCTTCTACTACGACTTCCGGGTCGCCGAGCCGTTCACCCCGGAGGACCTGACCCGCCTCGAGAAGCGGATGAAGCAGATCGTCAAGGGCTCGCAACGCTTTTCGCGTCGCGTGGTGGAGAACATCGAGGACGCGCGGGCGGAACTGGCGAACGAGCCGTTCAAGCTCGAGCTCATCGACGACAAGTCGGGCATCGACGACCCGGAGGTCATGGAGGTCGGCGGCAACGAGCTGACGATCTACGACAACCTCGACCCGCGCACGGGAGAGCGGATCTGGGGCGACCTCTGCCGTGGCCCGCACATCCCCACGACCAAGCACATTCCCGCGTTCAAGCTGACCCGCAGCTCGGCCGCCTACTGGCGCGGCGACCAGAATCGTGAGGACCTGCAGCGCATCTACGGCACCGCGTGGGAGTCGTCGGAGGCGCTCGACAAGCACATGGAGCTGCTCGCCGAGGCCGAGCGCCGCGACCACCGCAAGCTCGGCGCCGAGCTGGACCTGTTCAGCTTCCCCGACGAGCTCGGCTCCGGCCTGCCCGTCTTCCATCCCAAGGGCGGCATCATCCGCCAGGAGATGGAGAACTACTCCCGGCAGCGGCACGTGGAGGAGGGGTACGAGTTCGTCAACACCCCGCACATCACCAAGGGTCACCTGTACGAGGTGTCCGGCCACCTCGACTGGTACCGCGACGGCATGTTCCCGGCGATGCACATCGACGAGGAGCTGAACGAGGACGGCACGGTGCGCAAGCCCGGCCAGGAGTACTTCCTCAAGCCGATGAACTGCCCGATGCACAACCTGATCTTCCGCACCCGCGGGCGCTCGTACCGGGAACTGCCGCTGCGACTGTTCGAGTTCGGCTCGGTCTACCGGTACGAGAAGTCCGGCGTCGTGCACGGTCTGACCCGGGTGCGCGGCATGACGCAGGACGACGCGCACATCTACTGCACCCGCGAGGAGATGCGCGACGAGCTGACCCGCACGCTGAACTTCGTGCTGGGCCTGCTCAAGGACTACGGACTCGACGACTACTACCTCGAGCTGTCGACGAAGAACCCGGACAAGTACGTCGGCGACGACGCGACCTGGGAGGAAGCCACCAACACCCTCGCCGAGGTCGGCGAGGCGTCCGGGCTGACGCTGGTGCCGGACCCGGGCGGGGCCGCGTTCTACGGCCCGAAGATCTCCGTACAGGTGCAGGACGCGCTCGGCCGCAGCTGGCAGATGTCGACCATTCAGCTCGACTTCAACCAGCCCGAGCGGTTCGAGCTCGAGTACACCGGTTCCGACGGCGCCAAGCATCAGCCGGTGATGATCCACCGGGCCCTGTTCGGGTCGATCGAGCGGTTCTTCGGCGTGCTCACCGAGCACTACGCGGGCGCCTTCCCGGCCTGGCTGGCGCCGGTGCAGGTGGTCGGCATCCCGGTCGCGGAGGCGTTCGAGGCGCACCTGTTCGACGTGGTCGGCAAGCTGAAGTCGGCGGGCGTGCGCGCCGAGGTGGACGTCAGCGACGACCGGATGCAGAAGAAGATCCGCACCCACACCACCCAGAAGGTGCCGTTCATGCTGCTCGCGGGCGAGCGTGACGTCGAGGCCGGCGCGGTGAGCTTCCGCTTCCGCGACGGTACCCAGGTGAACGGCATTCCGGTCGAAGCGGCGGTCGAGGCGATCACCGGCTGGATCGCGCGGCGTGAGAACGCCTCGCCCACGGCAGAACTGCTCGGCGGTCTGCAATGACCGAGGACGTCACACCCCCGGAGTCGTTGGTGGACACCGGCCCCGGTGACCCGGACCGGCTGCAGCGGCTGTGGTCGCCGCACCGGATGTCGTACATCGCGGAGTCGCCGAAGGCGGCCGAGGCGGGCGAGGGGCCGTTCACCGCGATCCCGAAGATGAGCGACGAGGAAGGACTGATCGTCGCGCGCGGCGACCACGTCTACGCGGTGCTCAACCTGTACCCGTACAACCCGGGGCACATGATGGTGGTGCCGTACCGGCGGGTCGCGGCGCTCGAGGACCTCACACCGGAGGAGTCCGGTGAGCTGATGGCTTTCACCCAGCAGGCGATCCGCGTGATCAAGCGGGTGTCGCGGCCGGACGGGTTCAACGTCGGACTCAATCTCGGTGCGGCGGCTGGTGGTTCGCTTGCCGAGCACCTGCACCAGCACATCGTCCCGCGCTGGGGTGGCGACGCGAATTTCATCACCGTGGTCGGTGGCGCGAAGGTGATGCCGCAGTTGCTGCGCGAGACTCGGGCCCTGCTGTCGGCCGCCTGGGAAGACGGGAGCCGGTAGGTGCTGAGCATCCTCGGGCGTGCCTCGGTCTCGAAGGCGACCGCGCCGCTGGGCCGGGCGCTCGTGAAGACCGGCCTGACCCCCGACGCGGTGACGGTGTTCGGCACCGTCGCCAGCGTCGCGGGCGCGGTGACGCTGTTCCCGTCCGGGCATCTGTTCTGGGGCACGATTCTCATCTGGTTCTTCGTCATGTTCGACATGCTGGACGGGGCGATGGCGCGGGCGCGGGGTGGCGGAACGCGCTACGGCGCGGTGCTCGACGCGACCTGCGACCGAATCGCCGACGGCGCAATCTTCGCCGGGCTCGCCTGGTGGGCGATCTACCACGAGAACAGCAAGTCGCTGCTCGTCGCGACGTTGATCTGCCTCGTCACCTCGCAGGTGATCTCGTACGCGAAGGCGCGGGCCGAGGCGAGTGGGCTCTCGGCCGACGGGGGACTGATCGAGCGGCCGGACCGGCTGGTCATCGTCCTGGTCGGCGCCGGACTCACCGGAATCGCCGGGTATTTCGGTATCGGGTGGCTCGAATGGGCCGTCTACGTGGCGATGTGGGTTCTCGCCGTGGCGAGCGTGATCACGGTCTTCCAACGGGTGCTGGCGGTGCGCAACTCGGCCGGTGCGCGGGAGTTGCTGCCGACGGCCTCGCCCGCGAGAGAGGACCCGACCCCGTGAGCCGGGCAGCACACACGACATGGGCCGAACGCATCACCGACCTCGGATACGCCGCCGGCTGGCGGCTGGTCCGGGCGTTGCCCGAGCGGGTCGCCACCGGACTCTTCGACGCCGGCGCCGATCTCGCCGCCCGACGCGGTGGCGGCCCGGATCAGCTGCGCCGCAACCTGGCCCGAGTGCTCGGCGTACCGGCCGCGCAGGTGCCCGACGATCTCGTGCGGGCATCGGTGCGTTCCTACGCGAGGTACTGGCGGGAGGCGTTCCGGCTGCCGTCGATGGACCAGGCCGAACTCGGCCGACGCCTTGATTCGCGCGTGCACGGCCAGGAGAACCTGGAGGCGGGCATCGCCGCCGGGCGCGGGGTGGTCCTCGCGCTGCCGCACAGCGGCAACTGGGACATGGCGGGTGTGTGGTTGGCGCAGCGTCACGGGAGGTTCGCCACCGTCGCCGAGCGTCTGAAGCCCGAATCGCTGTATCAGCGATTCGTCGCCTACCGGGAGAGCCTCGGCTTCGAGATCTTCCCGCTGAGCGGGGGAGCGACTCCGCCGTTCGAGCAGTTGGCCGCCCGGCTGCGCGACAACCAGGTGGTGTGCCTGCTCGGCGAGCGTGATCTCGCCAAACGCGGTGTGCCGGTGACGTTCTTCGGTGAACCGACCCGGATGCCGGCCGGGCCCGCGAAGCTCGCCATCGACACCGGCGCCGCACTGCTGCCGGTGCACTGCTACTTCGACGGTGCGGACTGGGGCTTCCAGGTCGATCCGCCGGTCGACACCTCCGGCGGTATCGGCCCCGCCACCCAGGCGCTGGCGGACCGGTTCGCGGTGAACATCGCGGCGCACCCGGCGGACTGGCACATGCTGCAGCCGCTGTGGCTCGCCGACCTGTCCGAGGCGCGACTCGCGCGAATGGAGTCGTAGATGAAGATCGGCATGGTCTGCCCGTACTCGTTCGACGTACCGGGCGGGGTCCAGGCCCACGTCGTCGAGCTCGCGGAGGTGCTCATCGAACGCGGTCACCGGGTGAGCGTGCTGGCGCCCGCCTCGGAGGGCACCGAGCTGCCGGACTTCGTCGTGTCCGCTGGTCGCGCGGTGGCGATCCCGTACAACGGGTCGGTCGCCCGGCTGACCTTCGGGCCGGTGTCCTACGCGCGCGTGCGCCGGTGGATCGCCGAGAACGACTTCGACGTACTGCACATCCACGAGCCGAACGCGCCGAGCCTGTCCATGCTGGCGATGAAGATCGCCGAGGGGCCGATCGTCGCGACCTTCCACACCTCGACCACGAAGTCGTTGGTGCTGAGCACCTTTCAGGGCGTGCTGCAGCCCTACCTGGAGAAGATCAGCGGCCGTATCGCGGTGTCGGAACTGGCCAGGCGCTGGCAGGTGGAGTCGCTCGGCTCCGACGCCGTCGAGATCCCGAACGGGGTCGACGTACCGGCGTTCGCGAACGCCGCTGCGCTGGAGGGGTATCCGCGCGCCGGCGGCACCGTGCTGTTCCTCGGTCGGTACGACGAGCCCCGCAAGGGGATGGCCGTGCTGCTCGACGCGCTGCCCGCGCTGGTCGCACGGCACCCCGACCTCGAGGTGCTGGTGGTCGGCCGCGGGGACGAGGACAAGCTGCGCAAGGACGCCGGTCCCTACGCGAAACACCTGCGACTGCTCGGCCAGGTCACCGACGAGGAGAAGGCGTCCGCGCTGCGCAGCGCGGACGTGTACTGCGCGCCGAACCTGGGCGGCGAGAGCTTCGGCATCGTGCTCGTCGAGGCGATGGCCGCCCGTACCCCGGTGGTCGCGAGCGAACTCGACGCCTTCCGCCGGGTGCTGCGCGACGGGACCGCGGGCATGCTCGTCCCGGTCGGCGACTCGGTCGCCCTCGCCGACGCGCTCGACGCTCTGCTGAGCGACCCCGATCGCCGACGCGCTCTGATCGACACCGCGACCGAGGTGGTCGCCGAGTACGACTGGCCGGTCGTGGCGGAACAGATTCTGCGCGTGTACGAGACCGTGACGGTCGGCGCGCAGGGCGTGCGGGTGGAGGCGCGGTCGTGACCTTCTCTGCCACCACGATTCTCGTCCTCGCCCTGATCGCAGCGCTGGTCGTGGCGATCGGCGTCTGGGCCTACGGGACCGCCAACCGGCTCGATCGGCTGCACGTGCGCTCGGACCTGTCCTGGCAGTCGTTGGACGCGTCACTGGCGCGGCGGGCGGTGGTCGCGCGGGCGGTCGCGGCGGCGCTGGTGCCGACCGGGTACGCGTTCGGTGCCGCTCCTTCGGTGCAGGCGGACGGAAAGCGCCTGGCCGCGTTGGCCGATCAGGCCGAGCGGGCGGACCGTGCGCACCGCGAGACCGCGGAGAACGCACTGTCCGCGGCCCTGTCCGCGGTGCCGCCGGAGGCGCTCGCGCCGCAGCTGGTCGCCGAACTCGCCGACTCCGAGGCCCGCGTGCTGATCGCCCGCCGGTTCCACAACGACGCGGTCCGGGACACCCTGGCGCTGCGGACCCGCCGGCCGGTGCGCTGGCTGCACCTGGGCGGAACCGCGCCGCTCCCGACGTACTTCGAGATCGCCGAGCGGACCACCCCGTCTGCGGGGGCCGGGCTCGACGTCGACGAGATGCGCACCTCCTCACGCGTGGTCCTGATCGACGAACGCGGACGGGTACTGCTGCTGCGCGGCCACGATCCGCAGATCCCGGACGTCCACTTCTGGTTCACCATCGGGGGCGGCGTCGAGCGGGGGGAGAGCCTGCGCGACACGGCGGTGCGCGAGATCCGTGAGGAGACCGGACTTTCCGTCGAGTCGGCGGACCTGCGTGGCCCGATGTGGCGTCGGGTGGCGGTGTTCCCGTACGACGGCGACCTGATCCGCTCCGAGGAACTCTTCTTCGCGTTGCAGACCGCCGGGTTCGAACCGCAGCGTAACGGTTTCACCGAACTCGAGCGCCGAGCGATCACCGGGCACCGGTGGTGCACGGCCGCCGACATGCGGGCGATCGCCGCGTCCGGCGAGACGGTGTATCCCGAGGACCTGCCGGACCTGGTCGACGAGGCGAAGGTCGTCGTGGCGCGACGCGTCGAGCCCGAGGTTCGCTCCATTCGCTGACCGGTCGATCGGCGGTGCGCCGCCTCGTCCTAGAATTGAGAGAGTTCCCCGTACAGGTCTCTACTGATGGAGTTTGCCGTGAGCACCCCTGATACCGCCCCCACCACCGGCACGGCCCGCGTCAAGAGGGGGATGGCCGAGATGCTCAAGGGCGGCGTCATCATGGACGTCGTCACCCCCGACCAGGCGAAGATCGCCGAGGACGCCGGCGCCGTCGCCGTGATGGCCCTCGAGCGCGTGCCCGCCGACATCCGCGCCCAGGGCGGCGTGTCGCGGATGAGCGATCCGGACATGATCGACGGCATCATCTCCGCGGTGTCGATCCCGGTGATGGCCAAGGCCCGCATCGGCCACTTCGTGGAGGCGCAGATCCTGCAGTCCCTCGGCGTCGACTACATCGACGAGTCCGAGGTGCTCACCCCCGCGGACTACGCCAACCACATCGACAAGTGGAAGTTCACCGTCCCGTTCGTGTGCGGTGCCACCAACCTCGGCGAGGCGCTGCGTCGAATCACCGAGGGCGCGGCCATGATTCGGTCCAAGGGCGAGGCAGGCACCGGCGACGTGTCGAACGCGACCACGCACATGCGCACCCTCGGCGCGGAGATCCGCCGCCTGGGGTCGATGAGCGAGGACGAGCTGTACGTCGCGGCCAAGGAGTTGCAGGCGCCCTACGAGCTGGTCGTCGAGATCGCGAAGGAGGGCAAGCTGCCGGTCACCCTGTTCACCGCGGGCGGCATCGCCACCCCGGCCGACGCCGCGATGATGATGCAGCTCGGCGCCGAGGGCGTGTTCGTGGGCTCGGGCATCTTCAAGTCGGGCAACCCGGCGGAGCGGGCCGCGGCGATCGTGAAGGCGACCACCTTCTTCGACGACCCGGACGTGCTGGCGAAGGTCTCCCGCGGCCTCGGTGAGGCCATGGTCGGCATCAACGTCGACGAGATCCCGCAGCCGCACCGGCTCGCCGAGCGCGGCTGGTGACTCGGACGTACTGAGCGCACAGGCGCCACCGCTTCGGCGGTGGCGCCTGTTTCGTTCCGGGAGGGGCTAGCTCTATTATCTACGTATGAATGCAGATAGTGGTGCGTGTCGACGACGGCTGCACGACGACGAGGTGGACCTCGTCGTCGAGGTCTTCCGGATGCTGGCCGACGCGACCCGGGTGCAGATCCTGTGGGCCCTCGTCGATCGCGAACTGCCGGTCAACGATCTCGCCGAGCACGTCGGGAAGCCGGCGCCGTCGGTGTCCCAGCACCTGGCGAAGCTGCGGATGGCGCGCCTGGTCCGGACGAGGCGCGAGGGCACCCAGGTGTTCTACCGACTGGAGAACGACCACGTCCGGCAGCTGGTCACCGACGCGGTGTTCAACGCCGAGCACGCGGGCCCCGGCGTGCCCGGTCATCACCGCGAGCAGGGCGATCTCCGCGTGCTGCACGACGGTGCGCCGGTCGGGGAGCGCGGATGAGCGCCGGTCACGGTCACGGCCACGGCCACGGTCGAGGGTTCGTGCGGGAGCTGTTCGTGCCGCACAGCCACGACACCGCCGACAGCGTCGACGACGCCCTCGAGTCCAGTGCGATCGGCATCCGGGCCGTCAAGGTCAGCCTCGTCGTTCTCGCGGTGACCGCCGCCGTCCAGCTTGCGATCGTCGCACTGTCGGGGTCGGTCGCGTTGTTCGCCGACACCGTGCACAACTTCTCGGACGCGTTGACGGCCGTGCCGTTGTGGATCGCCTTCGCGCTCGGCAGGCGTCCCGCCTCGCGTCGCTACACCTACGGTTTCGGCCGGTCGGAGGATCTCGCCGGCCTGTTCGTGCTCGCGATGATTGCCGTCTCCGCGGCGGTGGCGGCCGTGGAGTCGGTGCGCCGGCTGATCGAACCCGCGCCGGTCTCGCACCTGGGCTGGGTAGCCGCCGCCGGGGTGGTCGGGTTCGCGGGCAACGAGTCGGTCGCGGCATACCGGATCAGGATCGGCCGCCGAATCGGCTCGGCCGCGCTGGTCGCCGACGGCCTGCACGCGCGCACCGACGGGCTCACCTCGCTCGCGGTGGTGCTCGGGGCGGCCGGGGTTGCGGCCGGGTTCCCCCTCGCCGATCCCATTGTGGGACTGGTCATCACGGTCGCCATCCTGGCGGTGCTCGCGGCCGCGGCGCGGGAGGTGCTGTGCCGGTTGATGGACGGCGTCGACCCCGAGGTCGTCGCCCGTGCGGAGGGAGCCCTGGCTGCCGAACCGGGAGTCCTGCGGGTCCGGAGCCTGCGGATGCGCTGGATCGGGCACCGGTTGTACGCCGACGCGGAGGTCGACGTGCCCGACGACATGAGCCTTGCCCAGGCGCACCGGATCGCCCACGAGGCGAGGTCGACACTCGTTGCGGCGCTGCCCAAGTTGGATTCGGCGCTCGTGCACGCCTACCCGGCGCACCCCTCGCCCGGCTGAGTTCCGGACCCGGCCCGCGCTGTTGCTAGCCTGACCGGGTCGGGTAGCCGGAAGAGGGAGCGCCATGTCGTCCATCGAAGAAATCCTGGAGCTCGAACGCCTGGAGAAGGACATCTTTCGGGGCATCGTCGCGGACACGATGCTGACCAGAACCTTCGGCGGCCAGGTCGCGGGCCAGGCGCTGGTCTCGGCCGTGCGAACCGTCGACGAGCAGTTTCGGGTGCACTCGCTGCACGGCTACTTCCTGCGCCCGGGAAACCCGACGATTCCCACGGTGTTCCTCGTCGACCGGATCCGGGACGGTCGTTCCTTCTGCACCCGCCGCGTGACCGGGGTGCAGGACGGGCAGGCCATCTTCACGATGTCCGCCTCGTTCCACGTCGGTGACGTCGGGATCGAACACCAGGACCAGATTCCGCCGGTGCCGGACCCGGAAACCCTTCCCGACACCTCGGATTCGCGCGAGGAGGAACTGTCGTGGGAATTCCGGGAGTGGGCGGACTGGGACCTGCGCTTCGTCCCGCAGGAGGACATCGCGCGCAGGCGCGGCGTGCCCGCGCAGCAGCAGGTGTGGTTCCGGTACCGCGGAATCCTGCCCGACGCCCCGGTGTTCCACATCTGCACCCTCGCGTACATGAGCGACATGACGTTGCTCGGCTCGGCGCAGGTACCGCATCCGGATGAGAAGATCCAGCAGGCCTCGCTCGACCACGCGCTGTGGTTCCTGCGCCCCTTCCGTGCCGACGAATGGTTGCTCTACGACCAGTCGTCCCCGTCCGCGGGTTTCGGTCGCGCACTGACCCAGGGCCGGATCTTCGACCGGGACGGGAACCTGGTCGCGGCGGTCGTGCAGGAGGGTCTGACCCGGCTTCTGCGCACGGAATGACGATCCACACCTGCCCCAATCTCGAGCCGCGTCGACCGCCACGGTGACCTCGCCGTCCGCGTCACCGGGTGTCGTGGAGGGAATGCAGGTGGGCGCGTTCTCCGTCGCGATCGAAGATGGTGAGGATCTCCACCGGACCGTCGTGGGCCCCGATCGCGTGCGGGACCATCGTCGAGAACTCGGCCGCCTCGCCCGCCCGGACCAGGAGTGTTCGCTCACCGAGCTGCAGGGTGGCGGTCCCCGACAGCACGGTGAACCAGTCCCGGCCGGGGTGCACACCCAGTTGTTCGCTGCCGGTGGGCCGCTCGGGGGTGATGCGCATCTTCGCCACCGTCGCACCGTTCGTGGCGCCCTCTCGGGAGAGGAGCCAGGTCGTCACGCCGGGTGTGTGCTCGGGCTCCGGTCGGATCACCACGTCCTCGTGGTCCGGCGACTCGACGAGCTGATCGAGCGTGGTCCCGAGAGCCCGGGCGATCGGCACGAGTTGATCGAGCGCGATCCTGCGGTGCCCGGTCTCGATTCGGCTGAGGGTGGACGGACTCAGGAAGCAGCGCGCGGCGAGGGCGTCCAACGACCAGCCGCGGGACAGCCGTAGGCCGCGGATGCGCTGGCGGATCAGGGTGTCCACGGAGACATCTTGCGTCATGCGCAAGATAGTATGCCGTGAGCGCATCATCGATCTACTGTGAAGCCATGACCGAGCACACCCACCGTCACACCCACCGTCACGCCGGGCACCACCACGGCGAACGCATCCACGACGAGGCGGGGCTCGCGGAACTGCTCGACCTCGACGCGGAGGTGCACGGCTCCTACCTCCACGATCTCTCGGGATGGATCGGACGGCACCTGCGGGATCTCCCGCGGACGGTCGTCGACCTCGGTGCCGGGACCGGTAGCGGCAGCCTGGCCCTCGCGCGGGAGTTCCCCTCGGCCGAGGTGATCGCGATCGACAGGTCCGCCGCGATGCTCGAACGTATCGAGGCCTCCGCCCGTGAGGCGGGTGTGGCGGACCGGCTGCGCGGGGTGCAGTCCGATCTGGACGTCGGCTGGCCGCCGCTCGGCGCCGTCGACCTCGCCTGGGCCTCCTCCTCGCTGCACGAGGTCGCCGACCCGGACCGGCTGCTGCGGGACATCCACGGCGCACTGAACCCCGGAGGTGTGTTGGCGGTCGTGGAGATGGACGCGCTGCCGCGGTTTCTTCCGGACGACATCGGGCTGGGGCGGCCCGGCCTCGAGTCCCGGTGCCACGAGGCATTGGCGCGGGTGAACTGGAACTCGCACCCGGACTGGCGGCCGCACCTGGAGCGGGCCGGCTTCGAGGTCGTCGAGCAACGCAGCTTCCCCGCCGACGCGGACCAGTCACAGGGCGGCATCGCCCGCTACGCGCGGGTCTTCCTCGGCCGGGTCCGTGACTTCCTCGGTGGTCAGCTGGCCGACGACGACCTCGACACCCTCGATCGGCTGCTGACGGACGAGGGCCCCGACTCCCTGTCGCGCCGGCGCGACCTGACCGTCCGGCGCAGGCGGACCGGGTGGGTGGCCCGCCGCGGCTCACGGCCGTCCTGATCGGCGGGCCTGCGCGGGAGATTCGCCGACCCGCAACCTGATCCGGGGGCTGACGGTTCCCGGGTGGGGTTCGGTGCGCCTTTGATCCCGTTCCGACGGCGGGGTCGGCGGCAGGCAACCGTATTCTCTACCCGTGCGAACGAGACGAATACTCGAACAGGTGCCGGGCGTCGGCGAGGCGCGCCTCCGCGTGGTGGGTGTACCGAACCCGTGAACGATTCTGCGACAACACGTCCCACCGTCGGAGTGCTCGCCCTGCAGGGTGACGTCCGCGAACACCTCGCCGCGCTCGAGGCCTCCGGAGCGAACGGGGTGACCGTTCGCCGACTGGCGGAACTCGAGGCAGTAGACGGTCTGGTCATCCCGGGCGGCGAGTCGACCACGATGAGCCGGTTGCTCACCGTGTTCGAACTGCTCGAACCGCTTCGCGCCCGCCTGCGCGACGGCATGCCGGCCTACGGGTCCTGCGCGGGAATGATCCTGCTCGCGAGCGAGATTCTCGACACCCGACCGGACGCGCAGTGCCTGTCCGGTCTCGACATCACGGTGCGCCGCAACGCCTTCGGCAGGCAGGTCGACTCGTTCGAGGAGAACCTGGACTTCGTCGGGATCGAGGGCGACCCGATGCGTGCGGTGTTCATCCGGGCGCCGTGGGTCGAACGGGTCGGTGACGGCGTCGAGGTGCTCGCCACGGTGCCGGAGGGGCCCGCCGCGGGCCGGGTGGTCGCGGTCCGGCAGGGCGGGGTTCTCGCGACCTCGTTCCACCCGGAGGTGACCGGCGACAGGCGGGTCCACCAGCTCTTTGTCGACATGGTGCGCGAGGCGGCGCTCGCGCGCGGGTAAACTGGCGCTACTGTGAGCTCCCCGCTGCAGCTTCACCGCTGTCGCGTGTGGATCCACATCCGGGTCCGGCATCGACGGGAAGAGGGAACTACGCATGAGCGGCCACTCCAAATGGGCCACCACCAAGCACAAGAAGGCTGCGATCGACGCCAAGCGTGGCAAATCGTTCGCCAAACTTGTCAAGAACATCGAGGTGGCGGCACGAACCGGTGGCGGCGACCCCGCGGGTAACCCCACCCTGTACGACGCGATCCAGAAGGCGAAGAAGTCGTCGGTCCCCAACGACAACATCGAGCGCGCCCGCAAGCGCGGTGCGGGTGAAGAGGCCGGCGGCGCCGACTGGCAGACCATCATGTACGAGGGCTACGGCCCCAACGGCGTCGCGCTGCTGGTCGAGTGCCTCACCGACAACCGCAACCGCGCGGCGGGCGAGGTCCGCACCGCGATGACCCGCAACGGCGGCAACCTCGCCGATCCGGGTTCGGTGTCGTACCTGTTCAGCCGCAAGGGCGTCGTCATCCTCGAGAAGGCGGGCCGCAGCGAGGACGAGATCCTCGAGGTCGTGCTCGAGGCGGGCGCCGAGGAGATCAACGATCTCGGCGACACCTTCGAGATCGTCTCGGAGGCAACGGATCTCGTTCCCGTGCGTACTGCGCTCGTGGACGCGGGCATCGACTACGAGTCCGCCGATCCCGACTTCCGTGCCTCCGTCGAGGTGCCGGTCGACGTGGACGGGGCCCGCAAGGTGTTCAAGCTCGTCGATGCCCTCGAGGACTCCGACGACGTGCAGAACGTCTACACCAACGTCGACCTCTCCGACGAGGTTCTCGCCGAACTCGACGCCTGACCTTCGGGGCGCCGCCGGCGGCCGATCCGACCCGTCGACAAGGCGTGTTGGTGCGAGTCGTTGTCGGCGCCTCGACCTATACTCTCGAACAGCTGTTCGTAACGTCGAGAGGTGGGTCAGTGCGCGTCTTCGGAGTCGATCCCGGCCTCACCCGGTGCGGGTTCGGGGTTGTCGACGCCGGCCGTGGTCGTGAGGTCAGGCCGGTCGCGGTCGACGTGATCCGCACCCCGCCGGACATGGACCTGGCGCAACGCCTGCTCGGCATCGCCGACGCCGCCGAGGAGTGGCTCGACCTGTACCGGCCGACGGTGGTCGCGGTGGAGCGGGTCTTCTCGCAGCACAACGTCCGGACCGCGATGGGCACCGCGCAGGCGGGCGGTGTGGTCGCGCTCGCCGCGGCCCGTCGCGGGATCGACGTCTGTTTCCACACGCCGAGTCAGGTCAAGTCCGCGGTCACCGGCAACGGATCGGCGGACAAGAAGCAGGTCACCGCGATGGTGACCAAGATCCTCGGGTTGGACACCGCACCCAAGCCCGCCGACGCGGCCGACGCCCTCGCCCTCGCGATCTGCCACTGCTGGCGGGCACCGATGCTGTCGAGAATGGCTCAGGCGGAGCGCGCCGCGGCCGAGCAGCGGCGGCGCTACGAGGCGCGGCTGGCGGAAGTGTCCAAGTCCCGGCTCCAGAAGGCAGGTTCGTAGATGATCGCGTCCGTCCGCGGTGAGGTGCTCGAGATCGCCCTCGACCACGTCGTGCTCGAGGCCGCGGGGGTCGGCTACCGGCTCAACGCCACCCCGGCGACCCTCGGCACACTCCAGCGTGGTGTCGAGGTGCGCCTGGTGACGGCGATGATCGTCCGCGAGGACTCGATGACGCTGTACGGCTTCCACGACACGGAGTCCCGCGACCTGTTCGGCCTGCTGCAGACGGTCTCCGGGGTCGGTCCGCGCCTTGCGATGGCCACCCTGGCGGTGCTCGAACCGGAGTCGCTGCGCAAGGCGCTGGCCGAGGGCAACGTCACCGCGCTGACCCGGGTCCCCGGCATCGGCAAGCGCGGGGCCGAACGGATGATCGTCGAACTGCGCGACAAGGTCGAGGCGGTGCCGACCGGGTCCGGGACGCCGGGGGACGGTTCGGTCGCGGCGGTCGCGGGCATGGTCCGCGACCAGATCGTCGAGGCGCTGGTCGGCCTCGGGTTCGCGCTGAAGCAGGCCGAACAGGCCACCGACTCGGTGCTCGTCGCGGACCCGGACGCGGACACCTCGCGTGCGTTGCGGTCGGCCCTCGCGCTGCTGGGTAAGACTCGGTGACCACCGGCGCGGAGGACGAGGCCTTCGGCGACGAGTCCGCCGTCACCGCCGAGTTCGTCGCCGGCGACGGTGACATCGAGGCGAGCCTGCGCCCCACCTCGCTGGACGACTTCATCGGGCAACCGCGGGTCCGCGAGCAGCTGCAACTGGTGCTGGCCGGGGCGAAACTGCGCGGGGGCACCCCCGACCACGTGCTGCTGTCCGGCCCCCCGGGTCTCGGCAAGACCAGCATGGCGATGATCATCGCCGCCGAACTGGGCACCGCCTTGCGGCTGACCTCGGGGCCTGCGCTCGAACGGGCCGGGGACCTGGCCGCGATGCTGAGCAACCTCGTCGAGGGTGACGTGCTGTTCATCGACGAGATCCACCGGATAGCCCGCCCCGCCGAGGAGATGCTCTACCTCGCGATGGAGGACTTCCGGGTGGACGTGGTGGTCGGGAAGGGGCCGGGCGCGACGTCGATTCCGCTCGAAGTCGCCCCGTTCACGCTGGTCGGCGCGACCACCCGCTCGGGCGCGCTCACCGGACCGCTGCGGGACCGGTTCGGTTTCACCGCCCACATGGACTTCTACGATCCGCCGGAACTGCAGCGCATCCTGCTGCGCTCGGCGGGCATCCTCGGCGTGCAGCTCGGCACCGAGGCGAGCGCGGAGATCGCGGGCCGCTCCCGCGGCACGCCCCGGATCGCGAACCGGCTGCTGCGACGGGTCCGCGACTTCGCCGACGTGCGCGCGGACGGGGTCATCACCCGGGACATCGCGCGCGCCGCGCTGGCGGTGTACGACGTCGACCAGCTCGGCCTCGACCGCCTCGACCGGGCGGTGCTCAGTGCGCTGGTCCGCAGTTTCGGCGGCGGCCCGGTGGGGGTGTCCACCCTCGCCGTCGCCGTGGGGGAGGAGCCGAGCACCGTCGAGGAGGTGTGCGAGCCGTTCCTGGTGCGCGCCGGCATGATCGCGCGCACGCCGCGGGGCCGCGTCGCCACCGCGGCGGCCTGGGAACAACTCGGATTGACCGCCCCGCCGGAGGCTGCCGCGGGCGGAATCGAGGTCCGTGTGAACGAACCTCCGCAGGGTTTGTTCGACTAGTGGCACACTTGGGTACTGCGCCGGTTCGACCTGGACCGACGGCATCGACAAACCTTTAGGACTGACTTCCACGATGGAACTGCTGTTTCCGCTCCTGATTCTCGCCCTGCTCGTGCCGATGTTCCTCGGCATTCGCCGCCAGAAGAAGGAAATGGCGAAGACCGCCGAACTGCAGGACTCCCTCTCCGTCGGCGACCGCGTGCTCACCACGTCCGGCCTGCACGCCACCGTCGTCGAGCTCGGTGACGGCACCGTCGAACTCGAGATCGCGCCCGGCGTGGTGACCACCTGGTCGCGGCTGGTCGTGCGCGAGCTGATCACCGAGGACGACGAGGACGACACCGACCTGGACGACGAGCTCGACGTGGTCGACGAGCCGGTGGTCGAGGAGACCGCCGAGCAGACCGAGCGGCGCCTCGGCAAGGAGTGAGCTAGTCATCACCTCCGCTGCCGGGCGCCCCAGCCCGGCAGCGGCTACGTCGGCGTTGATCGGCGGACCTCGTACCCACCTCTAGGAGAACTACGGATCGTGGCACCTTCGTCTGGAGCCGTACGTCCAGCGCGCTCGCTCGTGATTTTCGGGCTGATCGTCGCTGCGCTGTACGCGCTCGTCTTCTTCACGGGGGACAAGTCCCCGACCCCGAAGCTCGGCATCGACCTGCAGGGTGGCACCCGTGTGACCCTGACCGCGCGGACCCCGGACGGCAGCAAGCCGAGCCAGGACGCGCTGCGGCGTGCCCAGGGGATCATCGAGACCCGCGTCAACGGGCTCGGTGTGTCCGGTTCCGAGGTCGTGATCGACGGTGACAACCTGGTGATCACCGTGCCCGGTGACGACAGTGCCCAGGCCCGCACGCTGGGCCAGACCGCGCGCCTGTACATCCGGCCGGTCACCTCCTCGGCCGCGTCGTCGAACGCTCAGGCCGCGCAGGCGCCGGCCGCCACGGCGCCTGCGCCCACCCCGGCGCCGCAGAACCGTCCGTTCCCCGCGCAGGAGCCCGCGCCGGCACCGACGCCGGCCCCCGCCCCGACCGAGGCGACGCCCGCCGACCAGGCGGCCGCCGAGATCGCGGAGGCGAAGAAGACCCGGCAGAGCACCGATCCCGCGGTGCAGCAGCAGGCGATGGCCACGCTGAACTGTGACGCCAGCGACCCGCTGCAGGGCAACGACGACCCGGCGCTGCCGCTGGTCGCGTGCTCGGTCGACGGCAAGGCCGTCTACCTGCTCGGCCCGAGCATCATCGACGGCCAGGAGATCGCGGACGCGTCCTCGGCCTTCAACTCGCAGCAGGCGCGCCACGAGGTGAGCCTGTCGTTCAAGTCCGGCGGCAGCAACACCTGGGCACAGTTCACCTCCGCGAACATCGGCAAGCAGGCCGCCTTCACGCTCGACTCGAAGGTCGTCAGCGCACCCGTCATCCAGGGCGCGACCCCGGCAGGCAGTGCCACCTCGATCACCGGCGACTTCACCGCTGCCTCGGCCAAGGAGCTCGCCAACACCCTCAAGTACGGCTCGCTGCCGCTCTCGTTCCAGTCCTCCGAGGCCGAAACCGTCTCGGCCACACTGGGTCTGGCCTCACTCCAGGCGGGCCTGATCGCCGGTGCGATCGGTCTGGTGCTGGTGCTGTTGTACTGCCTGATCTACTACCGGATGCTCGGCGTGCTCACCGCGCTCTCGCTCATCCTCTCGGGCGTGCTGGTGTACGCGATCATGGTGCTGCTCGGCCGGTACATCGGCTTCACCCTCGACCTCGCCGGTATCGCCGGTCTGATCATCGGTATCGGCATGACGGCCGACTCGTTCGTCGTGTACTTCGAGCGCATCAAGGACGAGATGCGTGAGGGTCGCAGCTTCCGCTCGGCCGTCCCGCGCGGCTGGGCACGGGCGCGCCGGACGATCCTGTCCGGCAACGCGGTGAGCTTCATCGCCGCCGCCGTGCTCTACATCCTCGCGGTCGGACAGGTGCGCGGTTTCGCGTTCACCCTCGGGCTGACCACCATCCTCGACGTGATCGTCGTGTTCCTGGTGACGCATCCGCTGGTGCACCTGGCCTCGAAGTCCGAGTTCTGGTCGCGGCCGAGCGTGAACGGCCTGGGCGCCGTGCAGCAGGTCGCCCGCGAACGCAAGACCGCTGCCGCCACGTCGCGCACCGCCGCGGCCGCGCAGGCGAAGGAGTCCTGACATGACGAACCCCACTGACACCAACGCAGCCGGCGAGACCATCGCGGAGCAGACGCTCTCGGACGCCGGCGTCGACCAGGCCAACCTGCCGCAGCACGGCCTGCTCTCGCGCCTGTACACCGGAACCGGCGCCTTCGAGATCGTCAGCAACCGCAAGCGCTGGTACATGATCATCGCCGCGATCGTGCTGATCTCGATCGGCAGCATCGTGTTTCGCGGGTTCTCGCTGGGCATCGACTTCGAGGGCGGGTCGCGGATCCAGTTCCCGGCCGCCACGGGCGCGACCACCGAACAGGTCGAGAAGGTCTACACCGACACCCTGGGCTCGGCGCCGGTCTCCGTGCAGACCGTCGGCTCCGGCGACAGTTCGACCATCCAGATCCGATCGGAGTCCCTGGACGCGAGCCAGGTCAACTCGCTGCAGACCGCGCTGTTCGACGCCTTCCACCCGGAGGACAAGAACGGGGTGCCGAGCAAGAACGCGATCAGCGTGGCCGACGTGAGTGAGACCTGGGGCAGCCAGATCACCAAGAAGGCGCTGATCGCGCTGGTGGTGTTCCTGGTGATCGTCGGCGTCTACATCGCGATCCGGTTCGAACGGGACATGGCCATCGCCGCCCTGATCGCGCTGTTCTTCGACATGGTGGTCACCGCAGGTGTGTACTCGCTGGTCGGGCTGGAGGTCACGCCCGCGACGGTGATCGGCTTCCTGACGATTCTCGGCTTCTCGCTGTACGACACCGTCGTCGTGTTCGACAAGGTGGAGGAGAACACCCGCGGCGTCCTGCACCTGACCCGGCGCACCTACGCCGAGCAGGCGAACCTCGCGGTGAACCAGACCCTGATGCGGTCGATCAACACCACGGTGATCTCGGTCCTGCCGGTGATCGGCCTGCTGGTCGTCGCGGTGGGTCTGCTCGGTGTCGGCACCCTCAAGGACCTCGCGGTGGTCCAGCTGGTCGGCATCATCGTCGGCGCGTTCTCGTCGATCTTCTTCGCCACCTCGCTGCTGGTCACGATCAAGGAGCGCTGGGGCCCGGTCGCCGCACACACCAAGCGGGTTCTGTCCCGGCGGGCAGCGCTGTCCGGCGGGGCAACCGCTGCGGACGCGGCGGCCCTGGCAGGCTCGGTGGCGGAGGACCGGCCGAGCGGGCGCGCCGCGAGCACGCCGCGACGCTCGGGCGGCGCTCCGCAGCCGGGTGCCCGGCCGACCGGAAAGCGTGACAAGAAGAGGCGGTGACATGCACAGGGGTGCGAGTCGAGGAGACGGATACCGGCGGGCAGTAGCGGCAGGCGCCGCCGCGATCGCGGTGGTCGCGGCGGCGGCCGGATGCTCCTCGACCGAGGACCAGGTCCCGTCCATCGGCTACGCCGTCGACAACGTACTGGCCACGTACAACGCGAACACCGTCGACGGGACCGCGAGCGGCGCCCGGCAGGCGTTCTCGCGGGTGCTGACCGGGATGAGCTACATCGGTCCCGAGGGCGCCGCCCTGTCCGACGGCGACTTCGGTTCGGCGGTCCCGCAACCGGGCGATTCGTTGACCATCGCGTACAAGATCAACCCCAACGCGGTGTACTCCGACGGCGTCCCGGTGACCTGTGACGACCTGGTCCTGGCGTGGGCGGCGGGCAGCGGGAAGTTCCCGCAGTTCGCGTCCGCGACCAGGGCCGGCTACGCCGACATCGACCGCGTCGACTGCCAGTCCGGGTCGAAGGACGCGACCGTGGTCTTCAAGCCCGGTCGGGCGTTCGCGGAGTGGCTCGGCCTGTTCGGCGCGACCGAGGTGATGCCCGCGCACGTGGCGGGTCGGGTCGCGAACGTGCCGGACGTGGTCGGGGCGGTGCGCTCGGGTGACGTGGACGCGCTGGGGCGGATCGCGGCGTTCTGGAACAACGGCTGGAACCTGACGCCCGGCCAGCTGGATCCGGCGCTGTTCCCGTCGTCGGGTCCCTACCGGGCCGACTCGTACACCGACGACGGCGGGCTGGTGCTGGTCGCCAACGACCGGTGGTGGGGAAACAAACCCGCCACGAATCGAATCGTGGTGTGGCCGAAGAGTTCCGACTTGAAGGCGAAGCTCGCGTCGGGCAGTCTCGACGTGATCGACGTCGGCGCGAACGCGGTGGAGGGACTCGATCCCGGCGGCGGATTCACCACCGTCACCGAACCGTCCCGCAGCAGCGAGCAACTGGTGTTCGGTACCGGCGGGGTGTTCGGTTCTGCCGACGTGCGAAAGGCGTTCGCGTCGTGCGTGCCGCGGCAGCAGTTGTTCGACGACCTGGGTCACCCCGACTTCAAGAAGGCCGCGGGGCTCGGCTCGGGAGTGCTGAACTCGCGAATCGTGGCGCCGGACATGCTGATCTACCCGACGGTGTCCGGGGTGGCGGGGGACCGCTACCTGCATCCGGACGTGGCAGCGGCGACCTCCGGCCTGGGCGGGCAGAAGATCACGGTTCGGATCGGCTACCTCGCGCCGGACAAGCGGCGTGCCGACACGGTCGCCGCGATCGCGGCCGCCTGTGCGCCCGCCGGGATCACCGTGCAGGACGCGGGCACACCGGGATTCGTGCCGAGTGGGCTGGCCACCGGCCAGGTGGACGCGATACTCGGCGGAACGGCATCCGCGCAGGGGCCTGCGGGCGCCGATTCCCAGATGCCGCCCGCCTACTCGCTGGCTGCGGGCAACGGGACGAATTACGGCCAGTACCACAACAATCGGGTCACCGAGATCGCCGACCAGTTGGCGGTCGACACCGCGCAGGGTAGCCGGCTGAACCTCTCGACCGAGGCCGAGAACATCCTGTGGGCGGAGATGCCGTCGATTCCCCTGTTCAACGAGCCGCGCACGACCGCCATCGCGAAGGGCATGCACGCGGCGGTGCCGAACCCGTCGGTCTCGGGCGCGGGCTGGAACATGGACAGGTGGATACTGCTTCGGTGAACACCGACAGTCTCAGCCGCGCCGCCGCCGACCTCACCCGCCTGACCCGGTGGGTCGACGACTTCCCAGAACCCGGAGTGCAGTTCGCGGACGTGACGCCGGTGTTCGCGGACGCGAACGCATTTCGTGACATCGTCGACGCGCTCGCGTCGGTGGGAGCGGGTGCCGATCTGGTCGCGGGCATCGACGCCCGCGGGTTCCTGCTCGGTGCCGGAGTCGCGCTCGAACTCGGTGCGGGCGTCCTCGCGGTGCGCAAGGCCGGCAAGCTGCCGCCGCCGGTGCTCGGACGCGAGTACGCGCTGGAGTACGGCACCGCGCGGCTGGAGATCCCGGCGGACGGCCTCGACCTGCGCGGGCGCAAGGTGTTCGTGATCGACGACGTGCTCGCCACCGGTGGAACCCTCGGTGCCGCCGCGGAACTGCTCGCCGATGCGGGGGCGGAGGTGCTCGGGGTGGCGGTGGTGCTCGAGATCGAGGCGCTCGGCGGCCGGGACCGGCTGACGAGGTACCCGGTGACGTCCCTGCTGCGGGTCTGAGGACTAAAGTTGTGTCCGGCGGTGTTTGCGCTGGTTGTGCACGAGGTCGCGGCGGGCGGTCACGCGCGAGCGACGGTACCCATTTCGATTCGGCGGGAGGTGACGTCAGATGACCCAGAACCTCGACAGGTCGCGGTCCGGGAGCGGTGAGACGAAGCCACCGGCGGAGAGTGCGGCGCCTCCGGTGCCCACGGCGCCTCCCGTGCCCACCTCCGCGTCACGACGGGTTCGCGCGCGCCTGGCGCGCCGGATCACCGCGCAGCGCAACGCGACCATCAAGCCGGTGCTCGAGCCGCTGGTCAGCCTGCACCGGGAGCTGTACCCGAAGGCCAATCTGGCGGTGTTGCAGCGGGCCTACGACGTCGCCGAGGAGCGCCACGCCAGCCAGAAGCGCAAGTCCGGTGACCCGTACATCACCCACCCGCTGGCTGTGGCGAACATCCTCGCCGAGCTCGGCATGGACACCACGACGCTGGTCGCGGCGCTGTTGCACGACACCGTCGAGGACACCGGCTACAGCCTCGAACAGCTCACCGAGGAGTTCGGCGAGGAGGTGGCGCACCTCGTCGACGGCGTGACGAAGCTGGACAAGGTGGTGCTCGGCACCGCCGCCGAGGGCGAGACGATCCGCAAGATGATCATCGCCATGGCGCGTGACCCCCGCGTGCTGGTGATCAAGGTCGCCGACCGGTTGCACAACATGCGCACCATGCGCTTCCTGCCTCCGGAGAAGCAGGCCCGCAAGGCCAAGGAGACGCTGGAAGTGATTGCGCCGCTGGCGCATCGCCTCGGTATGGCCACGGTCAAGTGGGAACTCGAGGACCTGTCGTTCGCGATTCTGCACCCGAAGAAGTACGAGGAGATCGTGCGGCTGGTCGCGGACCGCGCGCCGTCACGCGACACGTACCTGGCGAAGGTGCGGGCCGAGATCAACGCGACCCTCGCCGCGTCCCGGATCAGCGCGGCCGTCGAGGGCAGGCCCAAGCACTACTGGTCGATCTACCAGAAGATGATCGTCAAGGGTCGCGACTTCGACGACATCCACGACCTGGTGGGCGTGCGGATCCTGTGCGACGAGATCCGCGACTGCTACGCCGCGGTCGGCGTCGTGCACTCGCTGTGGCAGCCGATGGCGGGCCGGTTCAAGGACTACATCGCCCAGCCGCGCTACGGGGTGTACCAGTCGCTGCACACCACCGTCGTGGGCCCCGAGGGCAAGCCGCTCGAGGTGCAGATCCGCACCCGCGACATGCACCGCACCGCCGAGTTCGGCATCGCGGCGCACTGGCGGTACAAGGAGACCAAGGGCAAGCACTCCGGGGACGCCGCCGAGGTCGACGACATGGCGTGGATGCGCCAGCTGCTCGACTGGCAGCGGGAGGCGGCGGATCCGGGGGAGTTCCTCGAGTCGCTGCGCTACGACCTGGCGGTCAAGGAGATCTTCGTCTTCACCCCGAAGGGCGACGTGGTGACGCTGCCCGCCGGGTCGACGCCGGTGGACTTCGCGTACGCCGTGCACACCGAGGTGGGGCACCGGTGTATCGGTGCCCGCGTCAACGGCAGGCTGGTCGCGCTCGAGCGGACGCTCGAGAACGGCGAGGTGGTGGAGGTGTTCACCTCCAAGGCGCAGACCGCCGGGCCGAGCCGGGACTGGCAGGGCTTCGTGGTGTCGCCGCGGGCGAAGGCGAAGATCCGGCAGTGGTTCGCGAAGGAGCGCCGCGAGGAGGCCCTCGAGTCCGGGAAGGACGCGATCGCCAAGGAGGTCCGCCGCGGCGGGCTGCCGCTCCAGCGCCTGATGAACGCGGAGTCGATGTCCGCGATCGCGCACGAACTGCGGTACGTGGACGTCTCGGCGCTGTACACGGCGGTGGGCGAGCACAACGTCTCCGCGCAGCACGTGGTCCAGCGACTGGTCGCGCACCTCGGCGGCGTCGGCGACGTCGAGGAGGAGCTGGCCGAGCGGTCGACGCCGTCGAACATTCCGACCAGGCCGCGCCGGACCACGGACTCCGGCGTGCTGGTGCCCGGGGCGGAGGGCACGGTCGCCAAGCTGGCCAAGTGCTGCACGCCGGTGCCGGGCGACGAGATCATGGGCTTCGTGACCCGCGGCGGCGCGGTGAGCGTGCACCGCACCGACTGTACGAACGCCGGCTCGCTGCGCGAGCAGGAGGAGCGGATCATCGAGGTGCAGTGGGCGCCGTCCGCGTCCTCGGTGTTCCTCGTCGCCATCCAGATCGAGGCGCTCGACCGGCACCGCCTGCTCTCCGACGTCACGAAGGCGCTCGCGGACGAGAAGGTGAACATCCTCTCGGCGTCGGTCACCACGTCCGGGGACCGGGTCGCGATCAGCCGGTTCACCTTCGAGATGGGCGACCCGAAGCACCTCGGTCACGTGCTCAACGTGGTCCGCAACGTCGAGGGCGTCTACGACGTGTACCGCGTCACCAGCGCCGCATAGGTACCGACCGACACGCCCGGGCTTCTTCGCGGACACGGATTCGCTCGGGAGGTACCTGCGGTACGGGGCCCTGTGTGCGCTGTGCAGAATTGACGGATGAATATCGTCCAGGGCAGTAGAGACCTCACTGCGAGTTGGATGCTCGACGGCGGCGGACGAGAGGTCCGGCCGTGACTCGTCGGATTCGTGACGGGGTGTTCTTCACGACTCCACCGGAACTACCGCGGGGCCGCCACGAGCTGAGCCGAGAGAATGTTCTTGCCGCGCAGCGAGAGCGGCTGATGATCGCGGCTACGGAGCTGATGGCCGAGTCGGGGTATCGCGGCGTGGGTGTGCGCCAGATCGCTGCGCGGGCAAAGGTTTCTCAGGTTGCCTTCTACCAGTGCTTTCCGGACAAGGACTCGTGTGTCTTCGCCGCGTACGACCGGTTCATCGAGGTCCTTATCGTGCGCATTCGGGAGATCCTGCCGACCACCCCGACGGACTGGGACCGGCAGGTGATCACGTCCGTGGTGGCGGGGTACCTGGGAGCTCTGGATGCGGATCCTGTTGTGGCCCAGGCGTTTCAGGTGGAGATGGATGCACTGGGACGGCCCGCCCGCGCGCGTCGTCGTACCGCATTGGTGGGGATGGCGCAGGTGCTCAAGTCCGAGCGCGAGCGGCTCTGGCCCGAGATTCCGAGGCCGCCGCTCAGCGCGTACGTCGGCGCGGTGTACGCAGTCCGACAGCTCGCCTCGGATGTTCTCGACGATCCCGAGGGCGGGAGCACATCCGACCTCGCGGCCGAGGCAGGCCTCTGGATCGAGGCGATGTTCTCGGCGTCGCCGGACTGACGAGCGACGTCCCGGACCTGGTCGGGCCGCCCCTGCGTGACATGGGTCATAGTCGACCTGTATAAAAGTAACTGATGTCACTTCTATAGCTCGATTATTGGAGACCCGTCCGTGAAACTTCGCCGCGCGATACCCACACTCGCCACCGCCGTCCTACTTGCCGCAACGAGCTTCGCCCAGGCGGGCGCCGCGCCGGCGTTCGGCTCGACCGGCTCGATCGAGACCGGGTCGACCGGTTCGACCGGTCCGGCCGGAAGCTGCCCCGAATCCGTCGACCCGGCCTCGTTCCCTGGCCCGGACGAGCTCAAACGAATGAACGCGAAGATCGCCGGCTTCGGGCTGCGTACGCCGGGCAGCCCGGAACACGCGCGCATGATCGACTGGGTCGAGCAACAACTCGATGCGATGCCGGGTGTGACCATCCGTTCGGACGAGTACCCCCTCAAGCGGTGGATGCCGTCGCCGCGCTCGAAGACGGGGCCCGGGCGTGACCTGGCTGCGGCGGGGCAGCTCTCGCTTCCGGGGTCGGGCGGTGTGGCGGAGCAGGTGCCGACGGCCGGGGCGCTCCCGTACTCGCTGCCCACCGGGGAAGCCGGGCGGACCGCTCCGATGGTCTACCTGCCCGCCGGAACCGCGATCACGCCGGAGAACGCCCGCGGCAAGATCGTGATCCGTGATGTGCAGGTCCCGCCGATTCCCTACGCGGTCGCCGACGCGCAGTCCTCCTACCTGTCCCCGGACTTCCCGCGCGACGGCACCTACGCGCGCCCATTCAACGGGGCGTTCGCGCCGGACCCGACCGCAGCCGGGATCGCCGGGGCGGCCGGGGTGATCATGGCGTGGAACGTGCCCGCCGAGCAGGTCCGGGGCTACTGGGACCCGCACACCGGCACGCACTTCAGGGTGCCCGCGGTGTTCGTGGGCGTGGACGAGGCGGTGCGGCTCAAGGAGCTCGCCAGCCACGGGGCCGAGGCGAAAATCAGCGTGCTCGCCGAGGCGGACGACGCCACCACGCGCAATGTGATTGCCACCCTTCCCGGCAAGAGCAAGGAACGCATCGTCGTCAACACCCACACCGACGGCGCCACTTGGGTGCAGGAGAACGGCAGCGTGGCGCTGCTGACACTGGCGCGATACCTCTCCCGGCTGCCCGTCGAGTGTCGGCCCCTGACCTACGAGTTCGCTTTCACCAGCTCCCACCTCGCCATGTCCACGGACGGGACCGAGCGGTACGCCACTCAGATCGACAAGGAATACGACTCCGGCGACGTCGCCTTCGACTTCTCCGTCGAGCACATGGGAACCCGCGAAATCCTGCCCGTGAAGCGCGCGAACGGGCCCGGCCAGCAACTGGAATTCACCGGAGCGGGCGAGCCGTACTTCTGGTTCGCAGGAAGTGAAAGCCCCGCCCTCTCCAACGCCCTGGTCTCCGCGGTCAAGGCGCACCCGGTCGACCGGACCGGCGTCGTTCGCGGATTCGATCAGCCGGTGCCCGGCCGGGTCCCGGCGAACTGCAGCTTCGGCGGCATCGGCGGCGACTTCCACAGTCGCCTCGTTCCGGCACTCGCGGGTATCTCGGGCCCTTGGTCACTGTGGGCGCCCTCGTTCGGGGCCAACGCGATCGACTTCAACCGGTTGCACCAGCAGACCCTCGTCGTCGGCGACACCTTGCTCGCACTCCAGAACCTGCCCCACGAGCAATTGGCCGGCTCCTACCCGCAGGAGCGAGCCGCACGCGCCGCCGGCGCGCCGACCTGCCCGCACAACCTGCCCCCGGTGGACGCACCCGGACCGCAGGGGTAACCGAAGCGCCTGGACGCGCCGCCCAGACGGGTGTGGTGCGAAAGGTGAGTTACGAGGTGGGCGGCGAGACAACAGGTCTCGCCCCCACCTCGTGCCGTCGCTGTTGCAGCGCGCTCGGCTACCAGTATCGATGCCGCCTTCCGTCGGTGTCGCCGACGAAGATGACCGCGTCGGTGCCGTCCAACTCTGCCGGGTCGAGCGGGATGTGGCCGGGCAGGATCGGTTCGCCCGCACGGATCGACGGGTCGAGGGCGGCGCGCAACGCCGGCGCGGGGAACAGGGCCCGGCGGGTGGTCGCCTCGGCCAGCGCGCCCTGGAGGGTGCCCGGAGCGCTGTCGGGGTTCGCGTCGGTGGCCAGGAACACGTACCGCTCGCCGAGGGTGAGCTCGACGAGCGCCCCTGCGCTGCACCAGTTCACGTCGCCGTCTTCGACCGTTGTCCGGGACCCCGCACGCTGCAGGTGCACGTTGTGTGCGAACACCAGGCTCGGCCCGCGGTGCTGCTCGCGGGCGATGATCGCGAGCAGGTTCTCGGCCATCATCTCCGCACGCAGGCTGAGCAGGGTCGCGATGCGATCGGGCGCTGAGCCGGCCATGGCCGCGTGATAGCGCAGCAGCCCCTGTGCGGTGCGTGCGTGTGCGACGGCGTGGTGGTAGTCGGTCGGGTCGGCGGAGTGCAGGCCCGGCGCGGCGCGGTGCACGACGCTGGCGAGGTCGTCCGCGACGATGCGCAGCGTGCGAGCGCGAGCTGAGTCACCGACGGACGCTGCCGGGTCGTACATGGCGGCCTCGTTCGTCCAGTCCGCGTCCTCGCCGAGCAGCGCGTCCAGGTCGGCGACCGACTCGGGCAGTAGCGCCCCGGGCAGGTGGTCGACGACCGAGAACAGCGCGCGTCGCGGGCTCGGCGCACCCGCGAACTCCAACGGCGCGTCGAAGCCGTGGAAGCGAACCCGATCCTGCGGCGCCCGGCCGGCGTTGTGCTCGCGGAGCCACTCGACGAGTTCGCGATTGCCCGGCACGGCGCCGAAACCGTGGCTGAACCCCGTCGCGAGCACCTCGTCGACGTTCGCGGTTGCCCCGCACACGTAGTCGTCGACTGCGGACGCGGCAAAGAAGTCGGTTTCCAACACGATCGACCGGAAGCCCCGCTCGACGAGGTGGCCGAGAAGTTCGTTGCGCAGCAACGGGAACGCCTCGATCCCGTGTGTGGGCTCGCCGAGGGCGACCAGGGCCGGTGGCTCGGTCCGCGCGGCGAGCAGTTCGTCGACGGCGTGGCCCTGGCTTGCCGTGTCGTCGAGTTGGCGGCCGATCCCACGCAGTGCTGTGGCAGTAGACACGAACATCCCTTTCGTCGAGGATCTGCCCTCGACGCTATCGTTGAACATTCGGTTGGGACTCGAGCGATCTCGATCAGGAACTGACACATGAAAAGCCTCAACCGGAGGTGCGTGCTGCGACCCGTCGACCTCGCCCGCGAGCACGGTCTGTCCGCCCAGGCGATCCGCAACTACGACGACGCAGGCGTGCTTCCGCCGACCGAGCGCAGCGCAAGCGGCTATCGGCGCTACACGCCCCTGCACGCGCAGGCACTGCGTGCCTTCCTCGCGTTGCGCGGCGGCCACGGGCACCGGCAGGCAACGCAGATCATGCGCGCGACCAACCAGGGCGACGCCGAGAGCGCCTACCGGCTGATCGACGCCGCGCACGTCGCGCTGCTCGCCGAACGCGACACCCGCACCGAGGTCGCGGCCGCGCTCGGTGCCCTGTCCACCGCCATCCCAGCCCGGGTTCACGGTCCACCCCTGACCGTGGGGGAACTCGCCCGCAGGCTCGGCGTGCACCCGGCGACGCTGCGCACCTGGGAGGCCGACGGCATCCTGCGCCCCGAACGCGACCGGGCGACGGGCTACCGCCAGTACGGACCGGACTGCGTGCGCGACGCCGAGATCGCGCGGCAGCTGCGCCGCGGTGGGTACCCGCTGTCGCAGGTCGCGCGGTTCCTCGTGTCGTTGCGCGAGGCGGGCGGCGCGGACGCGTTGAGCGCCTTCCTGGATGCGTGGCAGGACCGGCTGACCATGCGCAGCCGCAACCTCCTCGCCGGCGCGGCTCAGCTCGACGCCTACCTCGGCATGCTCGATCGGACTCGGCGGCGGTGAGCTGCGACGCGAACGAGTCGGGACCGAGAGTGCGGCGATGTGCGCACTCTCGGTCCCGATGTGACGGTCGCTCGACGATCGGAGTCGAGCGAGTGACTAGCTGACGGTGACCTTCTCGATCTGGATCGGGGTGTTCGGCTTGCCGCCGCCCGCGGACATCGATCCGTCGTCGCCCGCGGCGGCGACCTTCTCGATGGTGGCGAGGCCGGCGTCGTCGATCGTGCCGAACACGGTGTACTGCGGCGGCAGCGGCGAGTCCTGGTAGACGAGGAAGAACTGGCTGCCGTTGCTGCCGGGCTGACCGGTGTTGGCCATCGCGATGGTGCCGCGCGGGTACACGACCGGCTGCTGTCCGGCCGGATCCGACGGCGCGTACTGGTTGGACGGGTACTCGTTGAGGTAGCCGTAGCCCGGCCCGCCGCGGCCGCTGCCCGACGGGTCGCCGCACTGCAGGATGTACAGCCCGCTGGTGCTCAGCCGGTGGCAGGGGGTGTCGTTGTAGTAGCCCTGCTCACTCAGGCTGACGAAGCTGTTCACCGTGCACGGCGCCTCGGCGCGGTTCAGGGTCAGCCCGATCGGCCCCTGCGACGTGGCCATCGCGATCTGCGCGGTCCCCGACGTGGGGACCCCGGCCGGGTTCGGCGGGTTGACCGGCTTGATCGGCTGGCCGGTCGCCGGGTACGAGCACGCCGCGGTCGCCGACTCCTGGACCGGCACGGCCGGCAGCTTCGGGTACGAGGACAGGTCCGGCGCGGCGGCAGTCTGGCGCGCCGGGGTGAGCGAGGTCGACGACGCCGACGTCGTGGAGTTGTCGTTGCTCGAGCAGGCGGTCGCGGCGAGCAGCAGGCCGATGCCCGCCGCCGCGATGAGGGTCTTCTTGACGGTCACGATGCTCCTGACGGCGCGGGGGCGGCTCATGCCGCGACGGTCGCGGTGGTGATCTGGACGGGGGTGTTCGGCTTGCCGCCGCCCGCGGACATCGATCCGTCGTCGCCCGCGGCTGCGATCTTCTCGATGGTGGCGAGCCCGGCGTCGTCGATCGTGCCGAACACCGTGTAGTTCGGAGGCAGCGGCGAATCGTCGTACACCAGGAAGAACTGGCTGCCGTTGCTGCCGGGCTGTCCCGTGTTGGCCATGGCGATGGTGCCGCGGGCGTAGGTCACCGGATTGCTCAACGCCGGGTCGTTCGGGTCGTACTGGTCGGTCGGGAACTCGTTGTTGAAGCCGTAGCCGGGACCGCCGGTGCCCTGACCGGTCGGGTCACCGCACTGCAGGATCTTCAGTCCGGTCGTGCTCAACCGGTGGCACGGGGTGTCGTTGAGATAGCCCTGCGAGGCGAGGCTGACCATGCTGTTGACCGTGCACGGGGACTCGGCGCGGTCGAGCTTCAGGCCGATCGGTCCCTGGTTGGTGTCCAGGTTCACCGTGACGGTGCCCACGGCGGAGACGCCGGTCGCGCTCGGGGCGCTGGCGGGCTTGGCGGGTGGCTGGCCGTCCGCCGGGTAGCTGCAGTCGACCGTCGCGGGCAGCGCCTGAGCGCGGGCCGCGGGCATCGGCGCGGCCGACGGGGACTCCTGCGTGGTGCCGGCGCCGTCCGCGGTGTTCTCCGAGTTGCCGTCGGACTTGGTGAGGGAGTAGACGACGGCACCGGCGGCGATGACGAGCACCACACCGAGGATCGAGGCGCCGATCGTCATCTGCTTACGCTTGCGGGACTTCTCCGCCCGGCGTTCGAGCTGTCGCTCCAGCTTGCGTTTCGCGGCCTGGCGACGCTGCTCATTGCTTGGCACTGCTGCATACCTCCGGGGAAACCGTCGAATTAGTCGCTGACAGAGTGTGCCATTAGAACCTGTGAAAAGGCTGGAGTGTCGGGCGCATAGGCTGTCGGTCGAGAAAGTTTCCCGTCACTTAGGAGCGATTGCCGTGCTCGTCACCGGATTCCCCGCCGGAGCGTTTCAGACGAACTGCTACATCCTCGCGCAGGACGGGGCGAGCGAGTGCCTCGTCGTCGACCCCGGTCAGGATGCCACCGAGCCGCTCGTGGAGTTCCTGAGCAAGTCCTCGCTGACCCCGGTCGCGGTGCTGCTCACGCACGGGCATCTCGATCACACCTGGTCGGTCGCCCCGGTGTGCGAGAAGTACGGCATCCCCGCCTACATCCACCCCGAGGACCGCTACATGCTGTCGGATCCGCTGCGCGGCACCGGTCCGGCGCTGTCCGCGATGATCGGCGATGCCGAGTTCCACGAGCCGTCCGAGGTGATCGAGCTCGCCGACGGCGACGTCCTGGACCTGGCCGGCATCTCGGTCACGATCGACCACACTCCCGGGCACACGCAGGGATCGGTGGTGCTGCGGACCACCGCCGACACCGACCAGGGCCCGGTGCCCATCGCACTGACCGGCGACACGCTGTTCGCCGGCTCGATCGGGCGCAGCGACCTGCCGGGCGGCAACCACGATCAGCTGCTCGCGTCGATCGCCGCCAAGCTCCTCGTCCTCGACGACGGGACGGCGGTGCTGCCGGGCCACGGCGGCGCGAGCTCGATCGGGCAGGAGCGGGCGTCGAACCCGTTCCTCGTCGGACTGGCCGGATCCAGGTAGGGCTCGTGTTGTCGGATAGGAGAAACTAGACCAGTGAGCAAGCCCAGCAACACCGCATTCTCGGCCCCCAAGGGCGTCCCCGACTACGTGCCGCCCGCGTCCGCGGAGTTCGTCGCCGTCCGTGACGGGCTGACCCGCGCGGCGCGCCTGGCCGGCTACGGCCACATCGAGCTGCCGATCTTCGAGGACACCGGGCTGTTCGCGCGCGGCGTCGGCGAGTCCACCGACGTGGTGAGCAAGGAGATGTACACCTTCGCCGACCGTGGCGACCGCTCGGTCACGCTGCGTCCCGAGGGCACCGCGGGCGTGATGCGTGCGGTCATCGAGCACGGCCTCGACCGCGGCCAGCTCCCGGTCAAGCTCAGCTACTCGGGCCCGTTCTTCCGGTACGAGCGCCCGCAGGCAGGCCGGTACCGGCAGCTGCAGCAGGTCGGCGTCGAGGCGATCGGTGTCGACGACCCGGCGCTCGACGCCGAGGTGATCGCGATCGCCGACGCGGGCTTCCGCAGCCTCGGCCTCGAGGGGTTCCGGCTCGAGATCACCTCGCTCGGTGACGACACCTGCCGCCCGCAGTACCGGGAGCTGTTGCAGGAGTTCCTGTTCGGCCTCGACCTGGACGAGGACACCCGGCGCCGCGCGGAGATCAATCCGCTGCGCGTGCTCGACGACAAGCGCCCGCACATCAAGGAGATGACCGCGGACGCGCCGCTCATGCTCGACCACCTGTCGGAGGAGGCCAAGGCCCACTTCGACGAGGTGCTCGCGCACCTTGACGCGCTCGGCGTCCCGTACACGGTGAACCCGCGGATGGTGCGCGGCCTCGACTACTACACCAAGACCACCTTCGAGTTCGTGCACGACGGTCTCGGCGCCCAGTCGGGCATCGGCGGCGGCGGACGCTACGACGGACTGATGGAACAGCTCGGCGGACAGGCCTTGTCGGGCATCGGATTCGGCCTCGGCGTGGACCGCACGGTGCTCGCGCTCGAGGCGGAGGGCAAGACCGCGGGCAGCCCCGCGCGCTGCGAGGTGTTCGGGGTGCCGCTCGGCGACGAGGCCAAGGCGAAGCTCGTGGTGATCGCGGCGCAGCTGCGGGCCGCGGGCATCCGGGTGGACATGGCGTACGGCGGCCGCGGCGTCAAGGGTGCGATGAAGGCGGCCGACCGTTCCGGTGCGCGGCTGGCGCTGGTGCTGGGCGAACGCGACATCGCCGACGGTGTGATCGGCATCAAGGACCTGTCGGCCGGCGATCAGCGTCAGGTTCCGTTGGAATCGGTGGTGGCCGAGGTGGGTTCGGTCCTTGGCCAAGGGTGACGCCGCAGGATCTGTTGCACTGGACCTGATTCCGGTCGAGATGATCCGGCCGCGGCTGCGTGGACTCGCGGTGGTGGCGGTCGTGATCGGCGTGCTGGTCGCGCTCGTGGTCGCGATCTTCGCGTCCGCCGCGGTCGCAGCGCTGGTCGGTGCGATCATCGCCGTGCCCACCGCGCTGTCGGCACTCCTGGCGATGCGGCGCCGAATCTGGTTGTCCGGCACCACCGTGCACGCCCGCACCGGCCTCCGGACCAAGTCCGTCGACCTCGGCGTCGCGGTGAGCGCCGAGCTGGTGGTGCGCGTCGCACGCGTCAGCCAGGTGGTGTTGCGGGTCGGCGACGACGCGCGCCGGGTGGCGGTGCCGCTCGCGCTCTACACCGCCGACGGCGGCCGCGAGCTCGAGGTGCTCGCGCTGCGCTCGCTGGCGGACGCGCTGGTGTCCGGGGACCTGGTCCCCGCCGTGGCGATGTCTGACGCGCTGATCGGACAGCTGCGGGCGGAGGCGCGCGGCGCGGGACTCGAGGAGCGGCCCCTGTACCGGGCGGTGCAGTTGGCGCGGGCGGCCAGCCGGGTGCCGGAGACGGTGCTCACCGACGACGAGGTCGTCCGGCTCGTCGAGTAGGCGGCCGCGTCGGTTTGTGCGCGGGGCGACTATTCGACCTGGTCGTCGCCGGATGTCAGCTTCCCGTGCTCGGCGCGCAGCGTGTCGAGTCGGCGTCGGTACCCGCGCTGGTGGGAGGCGTTGAACGAGGTGACGGGCATCGATGCCACCGCTTCCGCACCGGTCGACGAGATGCGCAGGAGTTCCTGGGTCGCGGCCAGTGTCTCGGCATTCGTGACGGTGCCCGCCACCGCGTCGAAGAGTTCGTCGCGCCGGTCCAGTGCCGTGACGAGTGAGGCGAGGATGTCGATTCTGCGCTCGAGGCTCTTCGCGCGCTCAGCCGCCGAGCCCGTCATTCCGAGTCGTCGTTGTAGCGCTTCGCGGCTGAAGTCGATTCCGGGACTGTAGACAACTCGCAGTTCGCACCGTGGCCGGGCGACGTCCGACCAGAGCTGATCGAGGAGTTCGATCAGCTCCTCCGGACCGGTCAGGTCTTCGTGTTGCAGCATCAGTTCGGCATCGGCGACGCAGATCACCAATCGCTCGACAGGGCGGCCGGGCCGGTCACCGAACCGGCTTCCGACCCCACCGTCGGAGATGTCGAGCAGGTCACGGAAGCACTCGCTGAACGCATCGATGGTGCGGCCGTAGTAGCGAGGGAACTCGAGCGCGTCACCCCAGGTGCCGCAGAACTCGGGCAGCGTCCGGCACCTGCTGCCCTGGACGGTCACGGCATGAGTCGGCGGTTGGGTCGGGTCCTCGACAATCGTCGAGACCGCGGAGTGAAGAGTCAGTCCGCCCTGGTAGATGCGCAGCCACGGGAATCGTGGATCTGCGATGTTCCGGCTGGGGGCGACGTCGTCCAGCCGATCCCAGAACGGTGATGCCTCACCGCCGGCGACCTCACGCAGGTCCGCGCCGTCGGTGCTTGCGGCGACGTCCGAGGCTTCCTCGGTGCTCGTGGCTGCGTCCGCGGTTTCCCCGGTGGGTGTTCGTTCGCCATCGAGCTGTAGTTCGGGCCGCGAGAGCGCGTTGACCGTGTCGTTGATGTCCCGGACGGCGTCGACGATCCACTGATCCGCCGAGTCCGCGGTTTCGATGTCGTCGAGACGCCAGAGTGGGGCGCCCGGCGGCGCTTCCGAGTCGTCGCTGCTGCGGTGACGGGGAGGCCGTACGGGTGACTCGTCGCTGGCAACGGTGGGCGTCTCGTCCATGCCCAGACCATGCCACAGCGGATAGAGACTCAGCGAAGTGTCGCGCGCCCAGCTGCACCCACCTCAGGCGGTTCTCAGCCCAGAGCCGACCGGATCCTGGCCGCGCAGTCGGCGGACTCTGCCGAGTCGGCGTACCTGGTCCGCGGCCAGAAGAAGCCGCGGAGCCCGTCGCCCTCGGTGCGCGGGACGATGTGCACGTGCAGGTGTGGGACGCTCTGGGAGACAACGTTGTTCATGGCCACGAAGGACCCCTCGGCGCGGAGGGCCGTGACCACCGCGGCGGACAGTTGTTGTGCGGCAGCGAAGACCGGGGCTATCAGGTCGGGTGGGAGGTCGGCGAGGGTCGGAATGTGCCTGCGGGGCACCAGCAAGGTGTGGCCCTTGAACACCGGTCGTCGATCGAGGAAGGCGAGCGTGTCGGCGTCCTCGAACACGACGTCGGTAGCCGTCGGATCCGCGACCACGTCGCAGAAAGCGCAGTCGGTGCTCATGTTGCCGCGTCGGCCAGCAGGTGCCCGGCCGGAGCCCGCAGGGACTGGACGTCGGTCCAGCCCAGCACCCGCAGGCCGGCGTCGGCGAGCAGTGCCGGCGAGTCGAGCCCGCCCGGTGCGGAGCCTTCGGTCTCCGTATCGCTGCGCTCGTTGATCACCGTCTCGACGATCCGGAACGGCAGGCCGGCACACGCGGTCTCCGAGCTGCCGAGTTCGGTGAGCACCGCCCCGGCGAGGGTGGAGTACCGCTCCCGCAACAGTTGTCGCTCCCGGCGGAAGTGGGCGAACCGATCGGTGCGCAGTTCGGGCAGCAGATAGAGGGCCCCGAGATTCCACCGTCCCGACACCAGCTGGCCGCTGTCGAACAGGATCAGCGCGTACAGCCGCACCGCGGCCGGCTCGGTGAGCTCGGTCAGTCGCGTCGCAAACTCCAGTGGCGCGGAGACGGTCTTCTGCAGCAGCGCCGCGAGGATGTCGTCCTTCGTGGCGAAGTGGTGGTAGAGCGAGGCCTGGCGCATCCCGACGACCTCGGCGATGTGGCGGGTCGACGTCGACGCGAACCCCTTGGTGGTGAACAGTTCCGCGGCGGCGTCCAGGATCTCGGCCTGTGCGGTCGGCCCGGGCCGGCGCGGTTTGGTCAGCCGGGGTCGACCCGGTCCGGCGGTGGTCACCCGCCGATCCTGCCAGCTTTCGGCCTGTTCGGCCCCCGACGCACCCGTGAGCGGGGAGAATCGGTGTCGTGCACCCGAGCAGGTCGGTCGGCGGGGCACGTCGCGGACCCCGGCGTGCCGAACTGCTGGCGGCGCTCTCGCTCGCCATCGACCTCGGTCTGGGTCAGCCGATGGAACACATGCTGCGGTCGGCCGTCGTCGCGACTCGACTGTCGGACCGGTGCGGTCTCGACGCCGCGCAACGCGGGACGGTGTACTACGCGACGCTGATCGCCTGGATCGGCTGCCACGCGGACTCGCACGAGTTGGCCGCCCTCTTCGGCGACGACATCGCCTTCCGGGCCGACACCTATCGGGTGGACCGTGCCGGTCTACCCTTCCTACGACTCATGCTGCGGCACACCGGCGACGGACTGCCCGTCTGGGATCGAGGACTGCGGCAGGCCGCGTTCCTGGTCACCGCCCGCGCGCGGGTCACGGATCTGATCCGGTCGCACTGCACCTCGGCGCGGGTGTTCGCCGACCGGGTGGGCTGCGACCGCCGGGTCGGCGAGGCCATCGCCGCGACCTTCGAGCGTTGGGACGGGTCGGGACTGCCCGCGGGCCTGCGCGGCGACGACCTCCCGGTCGAGGCGCAGGTCGCGCAGATCGCCGACGTCGTGGAGGTGCACCTGCGCGCGGGCGGTCTCGCGCAGGCCGTCGACGTGGTGCGTGCCCGTTCCGGCGGGCAGTTCGGCCCCGTGGTGGCCGAGACGTTCGTCGCTCGGGCCGAGGAGATCGTGGCGGGACTGCTGGACACCGACGTCTGGGCGGCGGCTCTGGAGCAGGCGCCGGACCGGGGTGTGATCCTGACCGAGCCGGAACTGGACTCGCTGCTGCGGTCGATGGCCGACTTCGTGGACCTGAAATGTCCCACGCTGCTGGGTCATTCGCGGGCGGTGGGGGACCTGGCCGCCGCCGCGGCGAGGGTGCGGGGGATGTCGGAGGCCGACGCGACCCTGCTCTACCGCGCGGGCCTGGTCCACGGGCTCGGGAGAATGGGTGTGCCCAACAGTATCTGGGAGAAGTCGGGTCCCCTGACGGCCGCCGAGTGGGAACGTGTGCGCCTGTACCCCTACCTGACCGGGCGGATCCTGCGCCGTGTCGACGGCCTCGGACCGGTGGTCGCACTGGCGACGGCGCATCGGGAACGGCTGGACGGCTCCGGCTTTCCGCGTGGGGTGAGCGGCGCCGAACTGACCCAGTCGGACCGGCTGCTCGCCGCGGCGGAGGCCTATCGGCGGGGCGTCGAGCCGCGTCCGCACCGGGCCGGGCTCGGCGCGGACGGGGCGGCGGAGCGCATCCGTCGGCAGGCGCGCGAGGGCAGGCTGGACCCCGCCGCGGTCGACGCCGTACTCGCTGCGTCGGGAGGGCGCGTCCCGCGACGGACGAGGTGGCCCGCGGGCCTGACCGACCGCGAGGTCGAGGTGCTGCGCCTGCTCGCGCGCGGCCGGTCGAACCGGGACGTCGCGCAGGACCTGTCGATCGCCACCAAGACCGTGCGCAACCATGTCGAACACATCTATCTCAAGCTGGGCGTCAACAACCGCACGCAGGCCAGCCTCGCCGCGATCGACCACGGTCTGGCGGGTGTCAGCGCCGCGGAATGAGGCGAATGCCTCATGACCGCGCCCGCGAATCCGCGAACACTCGAGGCATGAACGGCATCGACACCACTCGGACAGAACAGACACGGAACAAGGCGGTCGTGGCGCTGACGACCGGGCTCGAGGACGCGGAGCGGGTCACCGTCGCCTTCCTGGTCGCGGTCGCCGCGGCCGAGAGCGGCAGGCCGACCCTGATGTTCCTCACCCAGGAGGCGGTGTGCCTGACGCAGCGCGGCGGGATGGAGGGCGTGGTCGGCTGCGAGGGCTGCCCGCCGCTGGCGGACCTCGCGGCGCGCTACCTGGCCGCCGGAGGGCGGTACCTGATCTGCCCGCTGTGCTTCGCGGCCAAGCACCTCGACCGCGCGGAGGTGGTGGGCAACGCCGAGATCGGCGGCACGGTTCCGATGTGGGAGTGGATCGGCGACGATCCGACGGTGAGCTTCAGCTACTGACCGGACCGTCGCCGCCACTCCCCGCCGGCTCGCCGCAGTGCGGACGGCGCGAACCGACTCACGCCGGTTCGATCACCGCCTGCCCGGACGGTGTGCGCAGCGACTTCGACGTCGTCACACCGGAATTCGGGTTCAGCTTGTCGACCGCACGGAACTGGAAACGGGCCTCGCCCGCAGTGACGTCGAGCAGCCCGTAGCCGTGGCTGACCATGTCGGCGTGCTTGACGTGCGGGTTGTGCGCGCGTCGGTTGACCTCCTCGGCCCTCGCCGCACCGGTCGCATCGCTGCTGCTGGTGTAGCCGCCGTCGGCGGTGTTCGACGACGTGACGGACGGGACGACGAACTCGACTCCCGCGCGCTTGGTTCCGGGCGCGTTGACCTGCTCGCCGCTCGAGGTGCCCGGCGCGAAACCGGTGTCCCACAGCTCGCCCGCCCAACCGTCGTGGTCGTCGCCGGTGACCAGGACCATGTTGTCGACGGATGCGGCCGCGGTGGACAGGATCTCGGCCCGCTCCGCACCGTAGCCGTCCCAGGTGTCCATGTAGGCGCGGGTGCCGTTGTCCGCGATCACCATGCCCATCATCATGTTGGCGTTGGCGACGACCTTCCAGCGCGCGTCCGAGCCGGTCATGCCGTCGAGCAGCCACCGCTTCTGGGTCGCGCCGAGCATGGTGCGACCCGGGGCGTCGGCCTCCGCGCAGAGGATGTGGTCGAGGGAGTCGCCGCAGGCCTGCTTGTCCCGGTACTGCCGGGCGTCGGGCGCGAACAGCTCCACGGTCCGGCCCACCCGCAGCGACCGGTACGTGCGGGTCGGGTCGCCCGAGAAGCGCGGCACCGGCATGTGCTCGAACCACGCCTGCCACGCCCACTGCTTCTTCTGCTGGAACCCGATCGCGCCGTCGACCGGCGAGATCACCGGGAAGGTCCACCCGTCCTTGGTGTAGTTGTTGCGGAACTCGTGGTCGTCCCAGATGGGCAGGAAGGCGTGCCGGCTGTGCATCAGCGTCAGGTTGTCGTCCGTGCGGTACCGGCGGTACTTGTCCCGCATGCCGTCGAGGCCCTGCGGGAACGCGTTGGTCTCGACCCCGCGCACACCCGGCTTGGTGAAGTCGTACACGTAGTCGCCGAGGCACACGACGAAGTCGAGGTCCTCCTCGGCGAGGTGCCGGTGCGCCGCGTAGTAGCCCTCCTCGAAACCCTGGCAGGTGAACCAGCCGATGCGGACCGGCTCGTTGGAGTCGGCGGGCCGCAGGGTCCGGAATCGGCCGACCGGCGACTCGCCCCCGTCGCCGCGGAACTGGTAGTAGTAGGTCTCGCCGGGTGCGAGGCCGGTGGCGTCGAAATGCACCGTGCCGTCGGCGTCGTCGCGGACCTGGACCCGCTCCGCGAGGACCGGCGCCGACAGGTCCTCGCGGGTGGACACGATCAGCGCCAGTTCGCCGCCCGCCCCCGCGGCACTGCCGCCGCCCAGGCTGCCCGTGCCGAGGCTGCCCGTGCCGAGGCTGCCGGTTCCGAGGCTGCCGCTGGCGCTTCCCGACCCGCTCCCGGCACCCACTCTCGTCCACAAGGTCGCGCCGTCGGTCCGTGGTACGCCCGCCATCACCCCGTTGCCGAATTCGGGGTTCCGGACCAGGCCCGGCCCGGCGTCCGCCGCCTGACGGAGGGTCGGTGTCGCGTGGGCGGCGGCGGGCATCACCGCGGCGCCGCCGAGGACGGACAGACCGGTGAGGAAGGCACGGCGGGACACGTTCCGCGGCGGGAAGGGCATGGGGCAACCTCGGGTGTGTAGGGATGTGGGTGGCGATGACCCTACAGACTCTTGTTACCCGCCGGTTGGAAACATGTAACCCAGGTGAACGACAGGTGAAGTGTGGGCCCGGACATGTGCGCGGACCGGATACCCGGTCCGGGATACTTCATTTCATGACGGTGACGATCGCGATGGCGGGTCCCGGCGACGCGGCTGCGCTGGCCGTTCTCGGTGAGCAGTCGTATCGCTCTCACTTCGGCGCGCTGTGGACGCCGGCGGGGCTCGACGCCTACGTTGCGGTCGAGTACGGCGGCGATCGAATCCTGCGGGAGATCGCCGGCGAATCGACCGGCTATCTCCTGGCCCGGGTCGACGGCGAGCTCGCGGGCTTCGCGAAGGTGACGGTCGATCGCGAGGTTCCCCTGAGCGACCGTTCGGGCCTCGAGCTCGAGAAGGTCTACCTGCTACCGGAATTCACCGGCGCGGGGCACGGGTCTGCCTTGATCGGTGCGGTGCTCGACTTCGCCGACGAGCACGGCCAGGCGCTCGTGTGGCTGGACGTGCTCAAGGAGAACGAGGGCGGCCGGCGCGTGTACGAGCGGCACGGATTCACCGTCGCGGGGGAGTTGCCCTTCGCGACCGATGTGCGCGAGATCGGCTTCTGGGTCATGACGCGACCAGCGAGCGGACCAACAGCGGGATCAGCGGGCGCGGCGACGGGGCGCCGGTACGGCGGAACGGCGCGGAGTCCCGCGACGCGGCAATCCATTCCGTGGGCGTGACGCTCGACAGGTCGAGCCGGTAGCGGGTCGAGCCGGCTAGCTGGTGCAGCAGCAGGGTTCCGGTGCGGCCGTTGCCCTCGCGGAACGGGTGAGCGTGGTTGTAGAGGACGTAGACCGCGGCCAGCGCGTACGCCACCGCGCCGCGGTCCGCTCGATGCCAGTCGGTCGCGGCGATCGCGATCTCGACCTCGCGCAGATAGCGCGGGATCGCGCCGACCGGCGCAAAGGCGTCACCGTTCTTCGACAGGTCCACGACCCGGGTCTGTCCGGCCCAGCCGAACACGTCCTGGAAGACGTGCCGGTGCAGGGTGAGGACATGCACGGCGTCGACGGACCGGGCCGGCGGGGACGTCCCGAGGTGCACCTGGAGCAGGCGGGACGCGGTCGCCGCGAACTCCACCGGCCGGAGCTGGGCGGCGTCCCGGAAGCCGAAGTTGTTGCGCAGAACCGTCGTTCCACGCACCAGGTAGGGCGCCGGCAGCGACAGTCGCAGGCGGCGGGCGACGGGCAGCGCGGCGGCGATCGTGAGGTGGCGGGTGAGGTAGGTCCCGTGACCCAGGTCGTCGCGGGCGAGTGCGACGAGATCCGCGACATCCGCACGCAGCGGCCGCCAGCCCTCGAGCCATTCGGCGGCGACGGTCTGCTCCACCGCGTGCGTGCGGTGGGCGGACAGACCGGTGAACAGGTCGGGCCACCGCAGCGCCGGTCGCCCGGTCACGACGGCGGACCCGCGTACGCGAGGGTGCGCTGCACGCCCGCGATCTCACGAATCGCATTCGCGAGGAGGCTCCGATACAGCGGAGTCAGAGCACTGATCGCCACCACGTCGGTGGGCCGTTCGCCGCGCTCGATCTGTTCGCACTGGTGCCGCAGCCGGATCTGCGCGAGCACGTCGAACGACTCGGCCAGGGACGTGGCGTCGTCCTCGGACAGCAATCCGGCCGCGGCCGCCGCCCGCAGTCGCGCCGGGGTGGCGGTGACCGCGGATTCGGCCGCCAGCCCCGCCCAGCGCGCGATGTTCACGACCGGCATCACGCCCTGGGCCTTGAGGTCGACGGCATCGGTGCGGCGGGTGAGGATCTGGCGCAGCGAGTGCATGCGGGCCTTGTCCTCCACCGCCTCCCGCAGCAGCAGTCGGCGCGCGTCGGGCGTGGCGCGCAGACGCCGCCGCGCGGCCGCGGCGAGGTCGAGATCGCCGGGACCAGTCGCGATCCGGCTGTCCGCGAGCAGCGAGATCATCACCACCCCCTGATCGGCGTACGGGTCGGCCAGCCAGCCGTCCAGCGCGGTCCGCCAACCGGATTCGGGTCGAGCGAATCTCGGCCGCGAGGCGAGCGCCCCCTTCTCGTCCGCCCGGAAGCCGCACCTGGCCAGCAGCTCGTGGACGCGTCTGGCGTAGCCGAGCGCGGCCTGCCGGGCCTCGGGCCCGTCGGCGGTGTCCGGCCACACCATCGCACTGTCGACGTCGGAGCCGGGCATCGCCTCGCGCCGCGCCACGCTGCCCAGCGTCAACCAGGCCGCGCCCCCGGGGCGGTCGTCGCGGACCATCCGGGCTGCGCCGGCGACGGCGGCGTCCACCAACACCGACAGGATCGCGCTCACGTCGAGTGCGGCCACTCGCGCGCGCCACAGTCCGACCACCAGTTCGGGCACCCTGGCCGCGGCGGCCACCAGAGCGTCCGGATCGGATGCCTGCGCGATCGCCCGGCGCAGCACGAATCCGCCGCGCGTGGCGGTGGCGAGGAGGTCGGTGTCCTCGAGGACGCCGAGGGGTTCGCCGGCGGCGGAGAGCACCGGCATGTGGCGCACCCCGTGCGCGAGCATGTCCATCAGCACGTCGGCGCCGAGACGGTCGGCCGGGACGGTCCGGGCCGGTGCGGTCGACACCGTGCGGACGGGAACGGTCGTGTCCAGCCCCGCAGCGACCACCCGTCGGCGCAGGTCGCCGTCGGTGAAGATGCCCCACTCGCCGTCACCGAGCCGAACCAGGACGTGACGGCGACCCGCGGCCGTCATCGCCTGCGCCGCGTCCCGGACGGAGGCCTCGGGGGAGCAGTGGACCGCGGGCCCGCGCAGCAGCTCGCCGGCGGGCCGCATCGACGGATCGCGCACGACGAGCGGTTCGGTCATGGCCCCATCCTGGCAGGGGTGTGGGGTTCGGTGACGCCGACCCGCACTGTGAGGAGGCTGCAATGCTGCCGTAACGAATGACATTGAGTCGCAACGGAACGGCTCCCAGTCGAAACGTGCGGGACACCCACCGGGAACGGCGGACCAGAAAACTGTCAACTGACAGGAAACCTCGCTGACAGCCCCCTCGCAGGAGAGCCCATGACGACCGTGGCATCGAAGCCCAGCGACGACAACGATCTCGCAGATTTCGGCTACGAGCAGCAACTGCATCGCTCGCTCGGGAAGTTCGCCTCGTTCGCGGCGGGCTTCTCCTTCGTCTCCATCCTCACCACGATCTTTCAGCTGTTCGGCCTCGGCTTCAGCTTCGCCGGCCCGGCGTTCTTCTGGACGTGGCCGTGCGTGTTCCTCGGCCAGTTCATGGTCGCGCTCAGCTTCGCCGAACTCGCCGCGCGGTACCCGATCTCGGGTGCGATCTACCAGTGGTCGCGGCGGATGGGCGGCGAGATCGTCGGCTGGTTCGCCGGGTGGTTCATGATCATCGCCCAGATCGTCACCGCCTCGGCGGCGGCCATCGCCCTCCAGGTGGTCCTGCCGAGTGTGTGGAGCGGATTCCAGATCGTCGGCGAGGACAGCTCGTTGACCTCGTCCAGTGGGGCCGCCAATGCGGTGTTGCTCGGTTCGGTGCTGCTGGTCGCGACCACCGCCATCAACTGCGTCGGCGTGAACTGGATGTCGCGGATCAACAACATCGGGGTGACCTGCGAGATCGTCGGTGTGATCGCGGTGGTGGGGATGTTCTTCACGCACGCCCAGCGGGGACCGCAGGTGGTCTTCGACACCGGGGCCGCGGGCAGCGAACCCGGCTACATCTGGGCCTGGATCGTCTCCGGCCTGATGGCCGCCTACGTGATGGTCGGGTTCGGCTCGGCGGGCGAACTCGCCGAGGAGACCCGCAACCCGCGCCGCGTCGCGCCGCGCACCATCCGGTTGGCGCTGTCGGTCTCCGCGCTCGGCGGCGGCCTGATGATCGTCGGCGCGCTGATGGCGGCGCCGAGCCTGACCGACGGCCGCCTCGCCACCGAGGGCCTGCCCTACGTGCTGACCGCGATCCTCGGCTCGCCGTGGGGAACCCTGCTGCTGGTCGACGTCGCGATCGCGGTGTTCGTCTGCACCCTCGCGATCCAGACCGCCGCGTCCCGGCTGATGTTCTCGATGGCCCGTGACGGCCGGCTGCCCGCATCGGGAGTGCTGTCGAAGGTCAACGGCCGCACCGGAACCCCGATCGCACCGTCCGTGCTCATCGGAGTCGCCTGCATCGCAGTGCTCGCGGTCAACGTCGGCAACTCGGCGATCTTCACCACCCTCTCCAGCGTGTGCATCGTGCTCATCTACCTGGCCTACCTGATGGTGACGGTCCCGCTGCTGTTGCGCCGGCTGCAGGGCTGGCCGCGCGGCGGAGTCCAGGTCGACGCCGAGGGCAGGCCGCTGTTCTCGCTCGGCCGACTCGGGGTGCCGGTCAACGTCGCCGCCGTGCTCTACGGGGCCGCGATGGTGGTCAACCTCGCCTGGCCGCGCGCCGAGATCTTCAACCCGACTGGGGAGTTCCCGATCCTGCAATGGGCCGCCCCGGTCACGGTCGCCGTGGTGGTGCTCGCCGGAGCGCTGTGCTACCCGCGCGGCAAGACCGTCCCCAACCCCGTCACGATTGGAGCCTGACAGTGACCTCGACAGCCACCGACAGCACCACCGCCACCACGGCCGCCGCCCGCGAGCACGCCCGCGCCCAGGCCGGCGCGATCACCGACTCGATGCCCGTGCTGCCCGCCTCGCGTTGGCTCAATCCGCCCACGGGGATCGCGGCCGAGGCGTTGACCTGGGCCGAGACGGTGCCCGGCGGACGCTACACCTCGAAGGTACTGGCCCGCGGGACCCGCGTCCGGCTGCGCGACCTCGACGGGGCCGCCTGCGCCAACCTGCTGCTGTACCGGGCCGACGCACCGCACGAGCGACTCAACGTCGCCGACACCGTCAAGGTGCCCTGGCAGGCCTACCTGGGGGTCGGGCACCCCCTGCTCTCGGACCAGGGGCGGGTGCTGGCCACCATCGTCGCGGACACCTCGGGCAGGCACGATGCGTTCTGCGGGACCACCAGCCTGGCGACCAACACGGCGAAGTACGGTGCGGGCCTCGCCCACTCGGGCGCTCCGGCCGGACGTGAGTTGCTCACCCTCGCCGCCGCCAAGCACGGCCTGACCGCGCGCGACCTGGCCCCGGTGCTCACGTTCTTCCACGGCGTGCGCGTGGAGCCCGACGGCACCCTCACCAGCATCGGGAACGCCGGTGCTGGAACGGAACTCGAAATGCTGATCCACCTGCCGGTGATCGCGCTCGTCGCCAACACCGCGCACCCCCTCGATCCGGCGCCGAGCTACCCGACCACCTCGCTCGAGATCCTCGCGTGGGAAGCCCCCGCGGACCTCGGCGCCCTACCCAACGACGACCCCGAGTACCAGCGGGCCGTTCTCAACACCGAGGACGCTTGGAACGCCGCACACTTCGGAAGGGGCGCCCGATGACCACTGCAGTAGAGAGCCTCGCGCTCGTCCCCGGCGCCCTCGTCCTCGACGAGACGGTCGGCGCCCGCGGACCGTGGTCCACGATCCTGCGCGCGGGCGACGTGCTCACCGTCGTCGACCTGCACGGAAACCAGGCCGTGGACACGCTGTTCTACGCCGCCGACGACCACGCCGTGCGGTACTCGGCGGCGGCAACCGTTGCCGCGCAAGGCAATCTGTTCCTCACCGCCGGAAGTGTGTTGCGCGCGGACGACGGCGCCGCCCTCGTCACCCTGGTCGCCGACGAGGTCGGCGGCCACGACACCGTCGGCGGAGCCTGCTCGCAGGAGTCCAACACGCTGCGCTACGGGCACCACACCAAGCACCAGCACGCCTGCGTGGAGAACTTCCTCGTCGAGGGGGCCAGGTGGGGCCTCGGCAAGCGGGACCTGGTCTCGAACGTCAACTTCTTCATGAATGTGCCGGTCGACGCGGACGGCACCCTGGGCATCGTCGACGGACTGTCCGCGCCGGGGAAGCGGCTCGCGCTGCGGGCCGAGATCGACACCCTGGTGCTGGTGTCGAACTGCCCCCAGATCAACAACCCCTGCAACGGTTTCGACCCCACCGAGGTGCGGATGATCGTCACCCGGCCCGAGGAGGCGTGATGACCCCCACCGTGGAAGACGGCCGTTGCAACACCGTGACTGTCCAGCGTCCCGGCATGCTGACCACCGTGCAGGACTGGCCCGGTCGGGTCGGCTACTGGCAGATCGGCGTACCACCCTCGGGCCCGATGGACGACCTGTCCTTCCGCCTCGGCAACGTGGCGCTCGGCAACGAGGAGGGCGCGGCCGGACTCGAGTGCACCATGGCGGGACCCGCGCTGCGGTTCGAGGACGCGACCACGATCTGCGTGACCGGTGCGCCCGCGACGGTCCGGGTGAACGGGCGCACGGTGCGCACCTGGGCGCCGGTCGACGTGCCCGCGGGCGGCGTGCTCGACGTCGGCGCGGCGTCCGGCCCGGGCCTGCGGATCTACGTGCTGGTCCGCGGCGGCCTGACCGTGCCCGACTACCTCGGCAGCGGCGCGACCTTCACGCTCGGGCGCTTCGGTGGTCACGAGGGCCGCACCCTACGGGAGGGGGACGTGCTCACCTGCGGCGGCGGGCCGTCGAATCCCGCTGCGGCCCAGCCCGTCCCGATGGAGCACGTACCCGTGATCGGGCGGCACTGGGAGATCGCGGTCACCGAGGGGCCGCACGGGGCGCCGGAGTTCTTCACCCGCGAGGACATCGAGACCCTGTACGCCACCGACTACGAGGTGCACTTCAACTCCGACCGCACGGGCGTGCGGTTGGTGGGACCGCAGCCCGACTGGGCGCGCGGCGACGGCGGCGAGGCCGGCCTGCACCCGTCCAACATCCACGACAACGCCTACTCGGTCGGCGCGCTGGACTTCACCGGGGACACCCCGATTCTGCTCGGTCCCGACGGCCCCAGCCTCGGTGGTTTCGTCTGCCCGGTCACCGTCGTCTCCGCCGACCGCTGGAAGCTCGGCCAGCTCAGCCCCGGGGACACGGTCCGGTTCGTGCCGATCCGGGCGGAGCGGGCGGCGTCGAGAAGACAACTGGGACTGGGCCGTCGCGCCAGCCTGCCCGCCGTGTACGGCGCGGGCGGCGACGCCGACGACGGGGTGATCGCCCGGCGCGACGGCGTCACCGCGGTGACCTACCGCCGCTCGGGCGACGACAACGTGCTCGTCGAGTACGGGGACATGACCCTCGACCTCGGGCTCAGGGCCCGCGCGCACGCGCTGCACCAGCGGCTCGAGGCCGAGAAGCCGGCCGGGCTGCTGGACCTGACCCCGGGCATCCGGTCCCTGCAAGTGCGGGTCGATCCGGACGTGCTCCCGGTGCCGACGCTGATGGGGTTGCTGGCCGAGGCCGAGTCGCAGATCCCGGACTCGTCCCAGCTGGTGGTGCCGAGCCGGACCGTGCGCATGCCGCTGTCCTGGGACGACCCGTCCACGCGGGAGGCGATCAAGCGGTACATGCACGGCGTGCGCGCGGACGCGCCGTGGTGCCCGTGGAACATCGAGTTCATCCGGCGGATGAACGGCCTGGACTCGGTCGCGGACGTGTTCGACACCGTCTTCGACGCCGAGTACCTGGTGCTCGGGCTCGGGGACGTGTACCTCGGTGCGCCGGTCGCCACCCCGCTCGACCCGCGCCACCGCCTGGTGACCACCAAGTACAACCCGGCCCGCACCTGGACGCCGGAGAACGCGGTCGGGATCGGCGGGGCGTACCTGTGCATCTACGGCATGGAGGGCCCCGGTGGCTACCAGTTCGTCGGGCGGACCACGCAGGTGTGGAATCACCGGCACCCGCAGCGGTCCGGGCCGTTCGAGGACGGCACCCCGTGGCTGCTGCGGTTCTTCGACCGGATCTCCTGGTATCCCGTCGAACCCGACGAGCTGCTCGAGCTGCGGGCCGAGACCGCGGCCGGTGGGTCCGGCGGCGTCCAGATCACCGACGGCAGCTTCTCGCTCGCCGAGCACGAGGCGTTCCTGACCGACAACAGCGCCTCGATCGCCGCGTTCCGCGCGACCCAGGTCGCGGCGTTCGGGGCCGAGCGTGAGGCCTGGTCCGCGGCGGGCGAGTTCGCGCGGACGGCGACCTCGCCGGCGGGAGGGGAGGCGGCCGCGTGAGGGCGGACGGGCCGGCCCGAGGTGACGCCGGCGAGGGGGCGCGTCGAATTGTCCGGCTTGCGCGCGAGGGGTGAACGCGTGTTCACTCGACGGTGAACGCCCATTCACCACCTGTCCTCTGGAGTGCCCTTGTCGACTCATTCGAAGCCGTCGACCGCGACCCGTCGGGTACCGAGCTCGGTGCTCGTCGCCGTGCTGTGCATGTCCGGCACGGTCGTCGCGCTGCAGCAGACGCTGATCATTCCGCTGCTGTCGGACTTTCCCGCCATCCTCGACATCGACTACGCCAGCGCGTCCTGGCTGGTCACCGTCACGCTGCTGACCGCGGCGGTGGCGACGCCGATCGTGTCCCGGCTGGCGGACATGTTCGGCAAGCGCCGGATGATGGTCGTGGCCCTGCTGACGATGGTGCTCGGCTCGGTGATCGCGGCGGTGGGGGCCACCTTCCCGGCGATGCTCGTCGGCCGCGGCCTGCAGGGGTTGGCGTCCTCGCTGGTGCCCGTCGGCATCGGCATCCTGCGCGACGAACTGCCCAAGGGGAAGGTCGCGGGCGCGACCGCGATGATGAGCGCGACGCTCGGCATCGGCTCCGCGCTCGGTCTGCCGCTGTCCGGCCTGGTGTACCAGCACTTCGGCTGGGAGGCCATCTTCTGGCTGTCCGGGCTCGCCGGACTGCTGCTGCTGATCGCGGTGCTCGCGGTGGTGCCGGAGTCGCCGGTGCGTACCCCCGGCCGCTTCGACGTCGGCGGTGCGGTGTTGCTGTCGGTGGCGCTGACCGCGCTGCTGCTGGGCATCTCCAAGGGCGGCACCTGGGGGTGGGGGAGCGAGCCGACCATCCTCGCGCTGGTGGTCTCGCTGGTCGCCTTCGCCGTCTGGTTCCCGTACGAACTGCGGGTAAACCAGCCGATGGTCGACCTGAGGACCTCCGCTCGACGGCCGGTGCTGCTGACCAACATCAGCGCCCTGCTGGTCGGAATCTCCATGTACGCCAACATGCTCTCCACCACCCAGCAGCTCGAGATGAGCACGGCCACCGGTTACGGGCACGGCCTGACGGTGCTGGCCGCCGGCCTGTGCATGATGCCCGCCGGGCTGATGATGGTCGTCGTCGCGCCGATCGCGGGACGACTGATGGGACGCGTCGGTGCGAAACGCACCCTGATCCTCGGCGCGCTGGTCCTCGCCGCCGCGTACACGCTGCGCATCTTCCTCACCGGCTCGGTCCCGATGATCGTGGCGGGCGCGATGCTGGTGACCACCGGCACCGCCATCGCCTACGCGTCGATGCCGATGCTGATCATGGGGTCGGTGCCGATCACCGAGACCGCCTCCGCGAACGGTCTCAACGCACTGCTGCGGTCGGTGGGCACCTCGGTGTCCAGTGCCGTCATCTCCGCGGTCCTCACCGCGGTCACCGTCGAGGTGGCCGGCCACGTCTTCCCCTCGCTCGGCGCCTTCAAGATCATCTTCGCGATGGCCGCCGTCGCGGGGGCCGCGTCCGCGCTCGTCGCGGCGTTCATCCCGCGCCGGCCGTTGGTGCCGACAGCGGTGCCGGCCCCGGACGTGGCCGAGGTCGAGAAGGCGCACGTGCCGGAGGAACTCGTCGTCACGGGGACGGTGCTGCACGCCGATCTGCGGCCGATCCGGCAGGCGGTCGTCACCGTGCTGCGCACGACCGGCGAGTCGGTCGACTGGAGCCGGGCCGACAACACCGGCGAGTTCTCCGTGGTGCTGCCGGGGCCGGGGCCGTACCTGGTGGTCACCAGTGCGGACGGGTGGGCGCCGCAGTCGCAGGTGCTGCACTTCGACGATTCGCACACCCGGCAGTGCGTGGTGCTCGCCGAGCGGCTCCGCCTCGGCGGACGCGTGACCGAGGCGGGGCTGCCGGCGGAGGCGGCGCTGGTGACCCTGGTGCGGGCCACCGGCGAGTTCGTCGCGTCCGCGCGCTGCGACGACGACGGTCGCTACCAGTTCGCGCTCCCGGCCACCGGCCGCTACCTGCTCACCGTGCTCGACCGGTGGCAGCGGCGCACCGTCACCCGACAGATCGTGGTGCTGGCGCAGTCCGCGGTCATCGACCTCGACCTGACCGACGACCGAGAGTCGGTGCGAACGCCGTGAGCGGCACGACCACGCGCGACGCGGTGATCGAGGCGGCGCGCGAACTGTTCGCCCGTCGCGGCTACACCGCCACGACCATCAAGGACGTCGCCGTCCGGGCCGGGTGCTCGCCCGCGATGGTGATGAAGCTGATGGGCAGCAAGGCCGGCCTCCTCGCCGCCGCGGATCCGTCCGAACCCCATCTGGCCGAGGCCGCCGAGGTGCAGGAGTCGGCAGGGTACGGCCTGGTGCGCCGCCTCGTCGAACGGCGCGACGCCGACGCGCCCGACCCGTTCGTCACGGCGCTGCTGCTCATCCACGAGTCCGAGGATCGGGAGGCGGCGCGGGCGGACTACGAGAGCCGCTACGTGGCCGCCATCGCGGAACGGATCGGCGACACCTCGGCAGACAAGCTCAAGTCGCACCTCGTCCTCGCCGCACTGTTCGGGCTCGCGGGCGGCACCCGCACGATGGGTCTGCTCGGGTCGAACCTGATCGCCAGCGAGGAGTTGATCGAGCGGTACGGCGCGCTGGTGCAGGGCATCGTCGACGGCTAGACCGTGACCGCCCAGGGATCGTCCTGCGTGCGACGCCACTCGACCGGGTCACCGTCGACGGTGATGTGGTCGCCACGGAGCCAGAAGGTGGCGTCCGGGTTCCAGCCGGCGAGCACGGTGGCACCGGGGTTGGCGGTGAGCGGGATCGCGATGCCGGGTGTCGTGAGGTAGCCGCGCATCGTCAGGTGGACGGCGTCGTAGTCGGCGGACACGGCGAGCCAGTCCGGGATGAACCAGTCGTGGTGCTCACCGGTGGTGTCGTACCAGACGGATCGACGTGACGCCGGGACCGGAAGCGGATAGTTGTCGACCAGGTGCGCCCAGTCCGCGGGCGAGGTGATCTCGTAGACGCGGGGAGAGCCCTGCACCCGCACCGGCCAGACGCGGGCGTGGTCCCCGCCCATCGAATCCTCTTCGAGCCACAGCTCGAGGGCGCCGAGGCCGTCCCGCGCCCGGGTCGTCATCACCGTCCCGTCAGCCACCGGGGTAGACCACCATTTGCCGCCGCACTCTGTGCCCGGATCGGCGATCAGATCCTTCCGGAACCGCGCCTCGTCGACCATGACGTGCTCTCGCCACCGTTCCAGTCCGTCGTCAACTCGGCCGATCCGCAGTGGCAATTCAGACCAGCCCCACAGGGAGTTGAACTTTTCCACCAGTCGCTGGTGGCCGAGATCGATCGGCTCGGTCCACCACCTGGTGTGTGGCGCGGCCGAGGCTGCCTCGGCGATCGGCCGCAGGACCGCGACGATTTCGGGGCGGGCGAACACGATGTCTTCCTCGTCCGGTGGCTGCCAGTAGCGTGCGAAGTCCACGGCCAGGGCCAGCGCGTCGAGCAGATCGCGCTCCGGCAACCGGGCAATCGCGTGGACGTCGACGGCCCCGAGGACATCGAGGACCTCGCCGGTCGAGCGCGGGCGGTAATGACCGGCGGCTCGCTCGTCGTCGCTGCAGCGATAGCCGACGATCGCGCAGAAGAACCTGCCGCGCGGACAGTCGAGTACGAGCGAGGCGGTGTCCATGGCTCGAAACTAGTGCACGCCATGGCCTGTCCGCGGGGATCGCTCAGGGCCGCGGACGCACGATTCCCGCCAGGTGTTCGGCGAGACCGTCGACGGTGATCGTGTCGCTGCGGTAGCCGAGGTAGCCGTCGGGCCGGATCAGGTACCCGGCGAGGTCGTGCGGCAGGTACTCGGCGGCGAAGTGCCCGGCGTTGTCGCGCAGGGTGATTCCCGATGCGTCCGGCACACCGGCCGCCACCAGGACGTAGCTGCGCACCTGCGGGCCGAACCGCGCCTCGACCGCCGCGGCGAGGTCGCGTTGCCGCGCCCACGCCGCCTCGTCCTGAGCCCACAGCAGCAGCGTGTGCCCGGGGTGGCGCAACAGCTCGTGCAGCCGCGTTCCGAAGGCGGCGGTGTCCTGGGCGAGTCCGGTTGCGTCCGGGGCCCTTTCGCCGGGCCGGGGCCCGCCGTCGGAGTGGCCGAAGGAGACTGTCTCCCCGACGAGCGGGCTGTCCGGGTACGCCACCAGCAGCTGGGCCTCGCGGGCCATTGCGCCTTGGGGATCGGCCTCGTCGACGCCGACTCCGCCGGCGCGGGCGTGCCGCACGGTGCGCCCGACCACCTCCTCGCCCACCGGATGGCGCTCGAGGTGATAGCTGTCGAGCAGTCCGTCCGCGGCGCGTCCGCGCACGGCCAGCGCCAGCTTCCAGCCCAGGTTGACGGCGTCCTGGATGCCGGTGTTCATGCCCTGCGCACCCGTCGGGGGATGGATGTGCGCGGCGTCGCCGGCGAGGAACACCCGCCGCACGCCGTAGCGCGGCGCCAGCCGGTGGCTGATCCGGAACACCGACGACCAGCGCATCGTGTGCGCGGTGGTCGGCTGCGGCGAGAGCCGGTCCAGGACGGCCTGCACATGTCGCAGTTCCGGCGCTCGCCCGCCCTCGAGTCCGTGCGCGACCTCGCCGGAACCGGCTGGTGCGCTGGCGAGTTCGTCGGGCACGAGCATCGAGATCCGGTAGCGGCGATCGCCCGGCAGCGGGATGCAGACCAGTAGGTCGTCGGTGACGCCGTCGCTCTGGTGCATCGAGCGCACCCCGAACCCGGTCGGCATGCTCCAGTCCAGCTCGACGTCGGCGAGCATGTACTCCTCCGGGAAGGCGTCGCCCTCGAACCCGACACCGAGACCCTTGCGGACCGCGCTGTGCGCGCCGTCGCAGCCGACCAGGTAGCGCGAGGCGATCGTCGCGCGACCCTGCGGCCCGCGGACGGCGGAGACCACGTGGTCGTCGTGCTGGTCGAACTCCGCGAACTCGATGCCGCGGCGCGGGCAGATGCCGCGCCGTGCGAGGGCCTCCGCGAGGACCCGTTCGGTCTCGTACTGGGGCAGGGCCGCGAAGCGGTACGGCACCTGGCTCGGCAGTGACAGCTCCACCCTCGCGGTCCGGACACCGTTGACGTACACGAGTTGTCCGCGCATGACGGTGGCCGCGTCGAGGGCGGGCCGGACCACGCCCATGGCATCCCACAGCTCGAGCGTGCGGGGCTGGATCCCGACCGCCTTCGCGTAGGGCGCCCGTTCGGCGAGTCGGTCGACGACGATGACGTCGATGTCGCGGCGGCGGAGTTCGAGGGCGAGCGTCAGTCCGACCGGACCGGCGCCGACGATCAGGACGTCGGTGCTCGTGTGCGGAACCTTCGGATCAACCGCCGAGGTCATGACTCGAATTGTCTCAGAGCCCGCCCAGCCTCGCCAGAACTTCGACGGCACCGTCCGCGGTGGACCACAGGGCGTCCATCTCCGCCGCCGCCCCGGGTGCGGTCTGCGGATTCTGCAGCGCGAAGCCGTTGGCCAGCGTCAGGGTGTTGTATCCGCTGTCGGCGGCCCGCAACAGCAGTTCGGAGGCCACGCCCGCGCCCGCGAGCCGGTCGAGTCCTTCGCCCAGGAAGTAGAAGCGCCACAACGGTCCGAGGTCGGCGCCGTAGACCGCCTTGGTCCGGGTGACGATGGCGTCGCCGTCGGTGGCGATGGAGTCGACGATCTTGTAGAAGTCGGGCACGTTCTCGGTGGCGGTCCCGGTGGCGGCGACGGATCGCGCCAGGTCGACGGTGAGATGCGCGTTGTACCCGGTCATCGCCACCCGCGCCGGCGACTGGGCGCAGTCGTAGGCGAGCCCGAAGTAGCGCTGCCAGGCGGGTTCGACTGGCGCGCCGGTGAATTCGGCGTGCAGGTTGGCCAGGTAGCGGCGCAGCAGGTCGGTGCTGATCGCGTGCGCCCACGCGGGCGTGCCGAACGAGGCGGGGGAGCGTTGCAGCGGCATCACGGCGGCCTGCACGACGGCGTCCAGGCCGATACCGAACAGTCCGCGCCGGTCCCGGTGTGCGACGAGGATCTGCGCGATCTGCTGCTGGCGGCCGACCTCGTCCTCGAGTCGGGCCATCGGGTCGGCGGCGGTGATCGTGCCGGTGTCCGACAGGTGCGCGACGGTGGCGATGTCGGTGCTCGTCAGGGCGGTGCCGCAGGCCGACGTCGGGACTGCGGCGGCCGCGACGGTCGGCGTGAGCGCACTCGCCGCGAGCAACGACGCGGTGGTGAGAGCAGTGAGGGTGGCGAGGCGAGTGGCGACCGTTCGACAGGTGGAGCGGCGTTGGCGCATCGGCGGAGTGTAGCGAGGCGCGGGGTCGGTGTCGGGGACGTCGGCGGCTCGCAGGCTTGACTAAACGTAGAACAAGTGTTCGACTCTCTGCATGCGATGGCAGGGGCAGACTCTCGACGCCGTGCAGTCCCAGCTCGACGACGGCGCTCTCCCCGGTCTGGCGCGCGCCGGCCTCGTACGCAGCGTACAGACCCCCGAGTTCGAGGGGATCACCTTCCACGAGGTGCTGTGCAAGTCGGCGCTGAACAAGGTCCCGGAGGAGTCGGCGCTGCCGTTCCGGTTCACCGTCAACGCTTTTCGCGGCTGCTCGCACGCCTGCCGCTACTGCTTCGCACGTCCGACGCACGAGTACCTCGAGCTGGACGCGGGTCGCGACTTCGACAGTCAGGTCGTGGTGAAGACCAATGTCGCGGCGGTGCTGCGCCGGGAACTGGCGAGGCGGTCGTGGAAACGCGACACGGTCGCACTCGGCACCAACACCGACCCGTACCAGCGGGCCGAGGGGCGGTACCGCCTGATGCCCGGGATCATCGGCGCCCTCGCGGAGTCCGGCACGCCGTTCTCCATCCTCACCAAGGGCACGCTGCTCCGCCGCGACCTGCCGCTGCTGACCCTGGCCGCCCGTCAGGTCGACGTCGGGATCGGGGTGTCGCTGGCGATTCACGACGCCGACCTGCAGAAGGCGATCGAACCGGGCACGCCGTCGCCACGGGCTCGGCTCGAACTGATCCGCGCGGTCACCGACGCAGGCTTCGACTGCAATGTGATGGTCGCGCCGGTGATTCCGTACCTGACCGACTCGACGCGACACCTCGACGAACTCCTGGGTGCGATCGCCGAGGCGGGCGCGACGGCGGTGACGGTGTTCCCGATGCACCTGCGCGGCAGTACCCGCGGCTGGTTCCTCAACTGGCTCGCCGAGGAGCACCCCGCACTGATCCGCCGGTACCGGCAGCTCTACGGTCGCGGCGCCTACGTGACACCCGAGTACAAGCTGTGGCTGCGCGGCCGGGTGACGCCGCTGGTCGAGAAGTACGGCCTCGGTGGCAGTGCTGCGCACCGGCAGGAGCCGGTCCGCGCCTCCGGACGCGAGCTGGTCGGGGCCGGTGCCGCGCCCGCACTCACGCTGTTCTGAGGTCGGGTCGGCGCGGGGCCCTCACCCCAGCCTGAGGACCTCGGTAGTCGGACGGCGCGGCGTCGCGCGCAGCGGGACCGGATCGAGCGCGGTCCCGACCCGGACGAGGATCTGCGGATAGCCGGCGTCCGGCGCGAGCTCGCGGATCATCTCGCGGCTCCGCTCGACCTCGGTGAGATGGGTCAGGGGACAGGTGGCGTTGCCGAGGGCGGTTGCCTCCAGCAGGACGGCCGACAACGCCTCACCGCAGCGCGCCCAGTCGGTGGGGAGGTCGGTCGTGGTGCTGATCACCAGCACGGTGGCCGCGTCCAGGGGGAGGGTCGGTTCCGGACCGTTCCGGGCCGGGGTCGGGAACTCTCGTCCGACGCCGACCCGGGAACTGTCGAGCTCGGTGGCGAGGGCATTCGCCGGTATCCCCTCGAACGGGAACGAATGGCCCGCCCACCAGTGGAGTTCGGCCTGGTACGACGAGTCGTACTTGCGGCTCGCCGCGCTGGCGTTCGAGGCCGCCGCCAGTTCGGGTTCTGCGTCGGGCGGCAGCACCGTCAGCGTTGCGCCGTGCCTGTCGGCGGCTTCCCGTAGGGCGTCGAACAGGCCCGGTGCTCGCGCCGGCGGCGCGAAGGGCCGGCGGTCGGTCCGTCGGTGCTTGATTGCCGTGACGAGGTCGAAGTCGTGCGAGCGGGGCTCGGCGTCCCGGTGGAACCGGATGGCTGCCACCAGGTTCGGCAGGGCCGCCTCGGGCAGCAGCTCGATGCTCGTGCGCCAGCGCAACGATGTGAGTGCGACTCGAAGGTGGCCGAGGGCTGCCCCGCAGCTGATCATGAGTTGTCGTCCGGATGGATCGGTCGAGGCGAGCAACCGCGTCCGGTCTCCGTGCAGGTCGAGCCGGCCGTCGGTGTACAGCCAGCGCCACGGTTGACTGTTGTGTACGGAGGGTGCACGGCACGCCAGATCGACCGCGATCCGAACCACGCCGGCATCGGGAGCGGTGGTGTCCATGTCTGCCTCCTCGCGGCTGGTCAGCCCTGCCTCGTCGGGCTGCTCATCCAGTCTCGCGCGACGTCAGCGGCTGCGGTAGGGCCGATGGTCACCTCCCTGCATTCGGTCCGACCCAGGTGCTCGCCCAGCAGACGCCCGTCGGAAGCCGGCCGGTTGCCTGTCGTTCACGGGGATGGCAGACCATTCGGCGCATCCGAACCTCTCGTTCAATCAAAGGAGTCGTAATCCGATGGCCTCGTCGACAAATTCCCGCCGGTTCCTGGCGGCAGCGCTCGCGGTGACCGCGCTGGCGGCCGCCGGTTGCAGCAGTGGATCCGATGACTCGTCGAAGTCCAACGGCGACACGGTCACTCGCGCTGCCGCGGGCAACGTGACGAGCAACGGCGGCGCCCGCCGCCTCGACTCGGAGCAGTCGCAGGCGTTGAAGGACGCGATCAACTCGTCCGGCGCCAAGAACGTCATCCTGCTCATCGGTGACGGCATGGGGGACTCCGAGATCACCGCCGCCCGCGACTACGCCGAGGGCGCGGGGGGCAGCTTCGCCGGCCTGGACGCGCTGCCGATCACCGGTCAGTACACGCACTACGCGTTGACCAGGGACGGCAAGCCGGACTACGTCGCGGACTCCGCGTCCAGCGGAACCGCGTGGGCCTCGGGCACGAAGACCTACAACGGCGCGGTCTCGGTCGACATCACCGGCGCCGCCCAGGACACCGTCCTCGAGCTCGCGAAGGCCGCGGGCAAGGCCACCGGCAACGTCTCGACCGCCGAGATCCAGGACGCGACACCGGCGGTGCTCGCTTCCCACGTGAGCAGCCGCAAGTGTTACGGACCCGAGGTCACCAGCAAGTCCTGCCCGGAGAACGCGCTCGAGAACGGCGGCAGGGGCTCGATCAGCGAGCAGATCCTCGGCACTCGCGCCGACGTCACCCTCGGCGGCGGGGCGAAGTCCTTCGGCGAGACCGCGAAGGCAGGCGAGTGGCAGGGTCGGACGCTGGCCGAGCAGGCGAAGGTGCGGGGCTACCAGACGGTCTCCACCGCAACGGAACTCGCGAAGATCGAGAAGGCAGACCAGGACTCTCCGGTGCTCGGACTGTTCGCCGACGGCAACATGCCGGTCCGCTGGCAGGGTTCGGTCGCCACCCGCGGCGGGTACCTGCAGCCCGCCGAGACCTGCGTCGACAACGCCAAGCGGACGGCCGAGGTGCCCACCCTGGCCGCGATGACCCAGAAGGCCATCGACCTGCTCTCGCCCAACGAGAAGGGCTTCTTCCTCCAGGTCGAGGGCGCGTCCATCGACAAGCAGGATCACGCCGCCAACCCGTGCGGTCAGATCGGTGAGACGGTCGATCTCGACGAGGCGGTGCAGAAGGCGCTGGCGTTCGCGAAGGCGGACGGGCAGACCCTGGTGATCGTCACCGCCGATCACGCGCACTCCAGCCAGATCGTCGGCAACATGACCGAGGCCGACATCGCGGCCATCGCCGCCGACAAGAACCTGCCGATCGAGCGGGCACGCGACATCGTCTACCCCGGCCTGACCCGGCGGCTCGCCACCAAGGACGGCGCCGAGATGACGCTGAGCTACGGCACCTCCGAGGACCCGTCGGTCGAGTCCGAGGGCCACACCGGTGCGCAGCTGAAGATCGCGGCCTTCGGTCCGCGCGCCGCGAACGTCAGCGGGCTGACCGACCAGACCGACCTGTTCTTCACCATGACCGACGCGCTGGGCCTCGATCGCACGAAGGGCGCGGCCGGGTAGTCGGGCGGTCCGACGAGTCCCGCCGGCCGCGCCTCGGGCGTGGGCGGCGGGATCGTGTGGCTACGGCTTCAGCGCGGGCGGGTTGTTCAGGTCGCGGGCCGCGTAGGTGTTGCAGTCGGCGACCCGGCCGGTGCGGTAGCCGGTGAGGAACCACTTCACGCGCTGCTCCGAGGAACCGTGCGTCCAGCCCTCCGGGTTGACCCGGCCGCTCGACGCCCGCTGGATCCGGTCGTCACCCACCGAGGAGGCCGCCGACATCGCGTCCTTGATGTCCGTCTCGGTCAACGGCTTCAGGAAGGGTGCGCCGCCGTCCGGGCCGGGCTGCTTGTCCGCATAGTGCGCCCAGATGCCCGCGTAGCAGTCGGCCTGCAGTTCGGTGCGCACCGCCGCGGACTGGGCGCCCTTCGGATCCGCCTGGGCGCGGCCGATGTCGCCGAGTTGGTTCTGGATGTGGTGACCCACCTCGTGCGCCACCACGTACTCCTGCGCCAGCGGGCCGCCGCTGGAACCGAACCGGTCGACCAGCAGCTGGAAGAAGCTGGTGTCGAAGTAGGCGGTGGAGTCGGCGGGGCAGTAGAAGGGGCCCACGTCGCTGGTGGCGTTGCCGCAGCCGGTGTTCACCGCACCGGAGAACAGCATGACCCCGGGCTCGACGTACTTGGTGCCGGTCTGGGGCTTCAGCTGCTGGCCCCACACCGAGTCCAGGCTCGCGGCGGTGAACGCGACCCGGCAGTTGACGTCCCGGTTCGCATCGGCCCCGGTCTCGCAGCCCTCCAGGGTGTTGGCCGCGCCGGTGCCGACCCGCGCCGGGCCGTCGACCGCGCCGGACAGGCTGCCGAGCACCGAGCCCGGGTTGCCGCCCATCAGCAGTGCGAGCACGAGCACGATCAGTCCGCCCATGCCGCCGCCGAGGGCGAACTTGCCGCCCCGGCCGCCGCCACCTCCGCCGCCGCCGACCGAGACTCGTCCCGCATCGATCCGAGCGCCCTCGTTGAAGGTCATCGTCACCACTTTCGTCGGTAGTCGAGGCGTTTCGTCGGTAGTCGCGCTTGCCGTAGTTGTCCACCTTTGCACGACAACGGCTCTGGCGATTCCTCCAAGGCGATGTGTCGTGTCGTGTCCGACCTCCGTAGGATCACTGCCACAACAAGTCCTGGACATTTCTGAAAGGAAACCCGTGCTGCGCACCCATCTCGCCGGCTCGCTGCGAGCCGAGCACGCCGACCAGACCGTCACCCTCACCGGATGGGTGGCCCGGCGGCGCGATCACGGTGGGGTGATCTTCATCGACCTGCGCGACGCCTCGGGTGTCGCCCAGGTCGTCTTCCGTGAGGGTGCGGCCGCCGAGCAGGCCCACCGCCTGCGCGCCGAGTACTGCGTCAAGGTCACCGGAACCGTCGAGGTCCGGCCCGAGGGCAACCAGAACTTCGAGATCCCCACCGGCGCGATCGAGGTCAACGTCACGTCGCTCGAGGTGCTCAACGAGAGCGCCCCGCTGCCGTTCCAGCTCGACGACAACGCCGGCGAGGAAGCTCGCCTGAAGTACCGCTACCTCGACCTGCGCCGCGAGGGCCCCGGCCACGCGATCCGGCTGCGCTCGAAGGTCAACGCCGCCGCGCGCGAGGTGCTCGCGCACCACGAGTTCGTCGAGGTCGAGACCCCGACCCTGACCCGGTCCACCCCCGAGGGTGCCCGCGACTTCCTGGTCCCCGCGCGCCTGCAGCCCGGCAGCTTCTACGCGCTGCCGCAGAGCCCGCAGCTGTTCAAGCAGCTGCTGATGGTCGGCGGCATCGAGCGGTACTACCAGATCGCGCGCTGCTACCGGGACGAGGACTTCCGCGCGGACCGGCAGCCGGAGTTCACCCAGCTCGACATCGAGATGAGCTTCGTCAACCAGGACGACGTCATCCTGTTGGCCGAGGAGATCCTGACCAACGTCTGGAAGCTGATCGGGCACGAGATCACCACCCCGATCAAGCGGATGACCTACGCCGAGGCGATGCGCCGGTACGGCTCGGACAAGCCCGACCTGCGGTTCGGCGTCGAACTGGTGGAGTGCAAGGACTTCTTCAAGGACACCACCTTCCGCGTCTTCCAGGCCGAGTACGTCGGCGCCGTCGTGATGCCCGGTGGGGCGAGCCAGCCCCGGCGTGAGCTCGACCGCTGGCAGGAGTGGGCCAAGCAGCGCGGCGCGCCGGGTCTGGCCTACGTGCTGGTCGGCGAGGACGGCGCGTTGACCGGTCCGGTCGCGAAGAACCTCACCGACACCGAGCGGGCGGGCCTGGCCGACCACGTCGGCGCGAAGCCCGGCGACTGCATCTTCTTCGGCGCGGGCACGACCAAGTCCTCGCGCGCGCTGCTCGGCGCAGCTCGCGGCGAGATCGCCCGCAAGCAGGACCTCATCGACCCGAACGAGTGGGCGTTCGTGTGGGTGGTCGACGCGCCGCTGTTCGAGCCGACCTCCGACGCCACCGCCAGCGGCGACGTCGCCCTCGGCTACAGCGCCTGGACCGCGGTGCACCACGCCTTCACCTCGCCGAAGCCGGAGTCGATCGACACCTTCGACACCGACCCGGGGTCGGCGCTCGCCTACGCCTACGACATCGTCTGCAACGGCAACGAGATCGGCGGCGGGTCGATCCGTATCCACCGCAAGGACGTCCAGGAGCGCGTCTTCAAGGTGATGGGCATCTCGCACGAGGAGGCAGAGGAGAAGTTCGGCTTCCTGCTCGACGCCTTCGCGTTCGGCGCGCCCCCGCACGGCGGCATCGCCTTCGGCTGGGACCGCATCACGGCGCTGCTGGCGGGCATGGACTCCATCCGCGAGGTCATTGCCTTCCCGAAGTCCGGCGGCGGCGTCGACCCGCTGACCGACGCCCCGGCACCGATCACCGAGCTCCAGCGCAAGGAGTCCGGCATCGACGCGAAGCCCGAGCCCAAGGGCGACGGCGCCGGCTCGGCCACGACCGCGGCCGACGCCGCGGCCTCCGCGTCCTGACGGCGGCAGCCCCCGAGACTCCTCTCGGGGGCTGCCGCGGGGCCGGCACCGGGGTCCGATCGTGACCCATTCGAGACAATGCGTACGGATCGGTCTGTTTTGCCAGGTCGGTTCGAGACAGGCCGCTCCGGAGGGCCGACTGGCTTGCCGGGAGGTGGCGTGAAACTGTCCGTGAGCGGGTAGGTTGGGGAGCGATGACCGCACTATTGGCCGATCCAGTTTCAGAGGTGGTCGCCGCAGCCGAACAGCTGCTCGAGCGACGGACCGGAGCTCCGGTCACCCTCGTCGATCCCGTCGACCTCGGGGGGAGTGGTCGCACCATCGTCCTCCGGGTCCGTTGCGCGGAGAATCCCTTCTCGCTGCCCCGGACGCTGGTGATCAAACAGGTCCGCGAGCTGTCCGAGGCAGCCGAGGCCCGCAGCGTGGCCGTCTACCACGAGGACACCTTCTCCGGCGGCGACGGCAGGCTCGTCTCCGGCGAGATCGCGGACGCCGCCTTCCTCCGGGAGGCGGTGTCGTACCAGTTCGCAACCGCACTGGCGACCGAGCACCGGCCGGGTCCGGCGCTGATCGCGTACGACCTCTCCGCGCGGCTGCTGGTCCTCACCGATCTCGGTGACGCCATGCCGATCGCGGACCTGCTGGTGCGCCCCGACGAGTCCGCAGTGACGAACTCGCTGATGGCACTGGCCCAGGCGATCGGCCGCATGCACGCCGCGACGGTGGGTCGCGAGGAGGACTTCACCGCGCTGCTCCGGCGAACCGGGGTCGCGACCCGCGGCAACCTGGTGGCCGAGCAGGTCGCGTCTCGGATCCCGCAGGTGCCGGAGATGCTCGAGCGTGAACTCGGCATCGTCGTCGACCCGGCGGTGGTCGAGGTCGCCGAGCGCACGGTGCGACTGTTCGACGGCGGTCGCTACCGCGCGTTCAGTCCGTCCGACCTGTGCCCGGACAACATCATCGTCAACGACGAGGGCGTCCGCTTCCTCGACTACGAGTGGGGCGGGTTCCGCGACGCGACGCTCGACATCGCCTACGCGCTGATCTCCTTCCCCGGCTGCCTGTGCAAGTTCGAACTCACCGACGAGCGGTCCGCCGCGATGGTGGAGGCCTGGCAGGCCGAGGTGGTCGGCATGTGGCCGCAGCTCGCGGACGACGACATGCTGGCCACGCGGCTCGTCGAGGCACAGCTGGCCTGGGTGTGGCTCTCGACCTACTGGTTCCTGCCCGAGGATCACGCACGGATCGCCGCGGTTCGCGAGCACCAGCTGTCCGTGCCGCGCTCGAAGGCGCTGATCGGGCGGTGGAACGCACTGGCCCGGGCCGCCGAGCGAGCGAACTCGGACGCTGTCGCGACGCACGCGAGGGCGACTGCCGCGGCACTCGAGAAGCTCTGGCAGTAGGCGGTGGTCACGATCGCCGGCCCGTCGGCCGGCGCATCGCCGGGAGCGTACGGTCGCGCCGTGGTGCTCGGTGCCGGTGGACTGGTGGGCGTCGCGTGGATGGCGGGCCTGATCGCAGGGTTGAAGCGAGGCGGAGTCGATCTCGCCGCGGCCGACGTCGTGGTGGGAACCTCGGCGGGCGCGATGGTCGGGGCGGTGCTGGCGGCGGGACGCGGGACCGAGCGGCTCGCCGAGCCGGTCCGGCCGACCCCGGGTGAGCCGGAACTGCCACCGGTCGACCCCGCATTGCAGTCCGCGGTGTTCGACGTGCTGCGCGACGGCAGCCTGGACCCCGCCGAGGCACGACTGCGTGTCGGCGCGCTCGCCGCGGGGATGGACGCGTCCCACGACCGAATCCACCTCGACCGGATGGCAGCCCTCGTCGGCGGGCGGGACTGGCCGGCGACGGCGCTGAAGGTCGTCGCGGTCGACATCGACACCGGTGAGCGGCGAGTCTTCGACCGCGACACCGGCGCCGCGATGCTGCCCGCGGTGGTGGCGAGCCGCGCCATGCCGGGGGTCTTCCCTCCGGTCACCGTCGGCGGCGGGCGCTGCATGGACGGCGGCATGTACTCCGCGGCCAACGCAGACCTCGCCGCCGGAACGCGGCTGATCGTGGTGATCGAGCCGATGGCGCAGATGCTGCCGCGCGACCGGGTTCGGCGTGAGATCGCCGAGACGGGTGCGGACACCGTCGTCGCGATCGGCCCGGACGCCGCATCGACGGCGGCGTTCGGGGCCGACCTGGGCGACCGTTCAGCCTGGGTGCCCGCCTACCGTGCCGGCGACCGGCAGGGGGAGGACGCGGCGCCGGGCCTGCTCGGCAGCTGGAACGGGGTGTAGCGCCCGCCTACGCTCCCAGCGGGGCGGCGGGCTCGATGCGCTGCGCCCGATCCGCGACCCGGAAGCTCGCCGCGCGATGCACACCGCTGCGCGGATCGGTCGGATCGGTCAGGAAGTACCAGTCCATCTGCGCGCCCGCGGGTGCGAGCTCGAAGACGCCGTAGCCGTGCGAGTCGAGTTCGACGTAGCGCACGTGCCGATTGACCGTCTTGAACGCCTCCTCGATCGGGACGGTCGCGGTGCGCGGCGGCACCTTCAGCTGCTCGTCCATGTTGGGTGAGGTCACCGACGGCACGACGAACTCGGTGCCGACGGTCGGTCCGGCCGGGTAGTTCGCCGCGTCCACCGGCAGGTCGCATGCCCACGACGAGTGGATGTCGCCGGTGATGAACACCGTGTTGTCCACGCCGTGCCCGGCGATCGCATCGAACAGGCGCCTGCGGTCGGCGGTGTAGCCGTCCCACTGGTCGGTGTTGTACGGGATGCCCGCCTGCGGCAGCCCGACCGTCGCGGTCAGCGCGGCGGTGCTGCGCGGGTCGAGCGGCGGGAACACGCAGGGGGCGATCATCACCGGGTTCCCGACCACCTTCCAGCGGGCGGGCGAGGACACGATGCCCTTCTCCAGCCAGTCCATCTGGGCCTTGCCGGTGATGGTCCGGTCCGGCGAGTCGACCTGACGCCAACCCGGCCCCGCGGTGGCCTGCTCGTCGCGGTAGGTCCGCAGGTCGAGCATCGAGATCTCGGCGAGCGAGCCGAACCGGAAACGCCGGTACAGCGCGACATCGGTGCCGGAACCGTTGACCCGCACCGGCATCCACTCGAAGTAGGCGCGCGCCGAGTTCGCCTTGCGGGTGGCCCAGTCGCCCTCGGTGGCGGGGTTGTGGTTCTCCGCGCCCGAGCGGTACGAGTTGTCCGCGGACTCGTGGTCGTCCCACGTCGCGATGAACGGCACCCGCGCGTGCAGCGCGGCCAGGTCCGGGTCGGTCTTGTACTGCGCGTGGCGAATTCGGTAGTCGGCGAGGGAGACGATCTCGTGGGCGGGCTCGTGCAGCCGCACCGAGCCGTTGCGGGCGCCGTACTCGCCCTGGCCGTACTCGTAGATGTAGTCGCCGAGGTGGACGACGGCGTCCAGGTCGTCGCGCAGAGCCAGGTGCCGGTACGCACCGAAGTAGCCGGCCTCCCAGTTCGAGCAGGACACCACGCCGAACCGCAGACGGTCGAGGTCGGCGGTCGCGGCCGGTGCGGTGAGGGTGCGGCCGGTCGGCGAGACATCGCCGAGGGAGGCCGCGGTGAAGCGGTAGTAGTACGTCGTCGCGGGTTGCAGGCCGGTGACGTCGACCTTGACGGTGTGGTCGGAGTCGGCGGTCGCGGTGACCGTGCCGCTGCGCACCACGGACGCGAACGCCGGGTCCGTGGCCATCTCCCAGCGGATCGGGACCTGCTCGCCCACACCGGAACCCGGCGTTGCCGCGGCGGTGGGGGTGATCCTGGTCCAGATCACGACGCGGTCGGGCAACGGGTCGCCCGAGGCGATCCCGTGCACGAAGCCGGGGGCCGCACCGGCCGGCGCGGCCGAGGCGCGGCCGAACGTGGCCGCCGCGAGGCCCGCGCCCGCCAAGGCCGCCGTTCCCGTGAGCAGTCCGCGGCGGCTCACGCCACTGGATCCGGTGGTCTTCTTCGCCGCGTCGGTCGGCACCCTGGTTTCAGACACCCGTAGATCTGATCGGAAGCTGGACGCATGTTCAATCCGCAACGGGGCGGATCGTCGGAAGTTCACCGTAAGTTCGGATGCTGGTCGCCGGGGGTGGTGGTGCCGCTCTCGCAGCCGGGATTGTCGCGGCGTCGGGGGGTTTGAGTAGCGTCGAGGCCGTGAGTGACTGGCTGGGAGCGTCCGACGAACCGGACACGGGACTGTTCGCCTCGCCCGAGCCCGAGCCCGATTCCGAGCCGGGCCAGGCGAACGCGGCACTGCCGCCGGTGCGTCCGGACGCGCCGCTCGCGGTCCGGATGCGACCGGCCAGCCTCGGCGAGGTGGTCGGCCAAGGCCACCTGCTCGGTCCCGGCGCCCCGCTGCGGCGGCTGGTCGAGGGCTCGGGTGCCGCCTCGGTGATGCTCTACGGGCCGCCCGGCACCGGCAAGACGACCCTCGCGTCGCTGATCTCCCGCGCCACCGGGCGTCGGTTCGAGGCGCTGTCGGCGCTGTCGGCCGGGGTGAAGGACGTGCGCGCGGTCATCGACCTGGCCCGCAGGCGCCTGACCGCGGGCGAACAGACGGTGCTGTTCATCGACGAGGTGCACCGGTTCTCCAAGACGCAGCAGGACGCCCTGCTCGCCGCCGTGGAGAACCGGATCGTGCTGCTGGTCGCCGCGACCACCGAGAACCCGTCGTTCTCCGTGGTCTCGCCGTTGCTGTCGCGCTCGCTGGTGCTGCAGCTGCAACCGCTCACGGAGGCCGACATCCGGGAGTTGCTGGACCGGGCGGTCGCCGACCCGCGCGGGCTCCGCGGCGGCGTACGGCTGACCGAGGAGGCGACCGCCCACCTGGTGCGGCTGGCGGGCGGTGACGCGCGCCGGGCGCTGACCGCGCTCGAGGCCGCCGCGGGCACCGCGCTCGACGCCGCCGCGGGCGAGCAGGCCGTCGTCGACCTCGAGACCGTCGAGTCGAGCGTCGACAAGGCCGCCGTGCGCTACGACCGCGACGGCGACCAGCACTACGACGTGATCAGCGCCTTCATCAAGTCGATCCGGGGATCGGACGTCGACGCGGCGCTGCACTACCTGGCCCGGATGATCGTCGCGGGGGAGGACCCCCGCTTCATCGCCCGCCGGCTCGTGGTGCACGCCAGCGAGGACATCGGGATGGCGGACCCGACCGCGCTGCAGACCGCGACCGCGGCGGCCCAGGCGGTGCAGCTGATCGGCATGCCCGAGGCGCGACTTGCGTTGGCGCAGGCCACCATTCACCTCGCCACCGCGCCGAAGTCGGGAGCCGTCATCGCCGCTCTCGGCGCGGCGATGGCCGACGTGAGCGCGGGCAGGTCGGGGCTCGTGCCGCCGCATCTGCGCGACGGCCACTACGCGGGCGCGGAGAAGCTCGGCAACGCCGTCGGTTACCGCTACCCGCACGACACCGCGGACGGCGTGCTGGCACAGCAGTACCCGCCGGACGAGCTGGTCGGCGTGGACTACTACGAGCCGACCAGTCACGGGGCCGAACGCGAGATCGCCGCACGGGTCGGCAAGTTGCGCCGAATCGTGCGCGGCTGACGCCGCCGGCGCGTGATCTTCACCCCACCCGGGGTGCCGATCGCGCACCGCGCGCGGCAGCGCGGGAGAACTCGAATGACGCTGACGTTAAGCTTGTGAAGGGCCGATTTGCCGTACCCGGCGAACTCGACGACAGATTCAGTAGACACGTGAAGGGCAACCAGGTGCAGACCCACGAGATCCGCAGGCGATTCCTCGACCACTTCGTCAAGGCGGGTCACACCGAGGTACCCAGCGCCTCGCTGATCTTCGACGACCCGAACCTGCTCTTCGTCAACGCGGGCATGGTGCAGTTCAAGCCGTTCTTCCTCGGCCAGCAGACCCCGCCGTACGCCACCGCGACCAGCGTGCAGAAGTGCGTGCGTACCGGCGACATCGAGAACGTGGGCGTCACCACCCGGCACAACACCTTCTTCCAGATGGCCGGCAACTTCTCCTTCGGCGACTACTTCAAGCGCGAGGCGATCAGGCACGCCTGGGCGCTGCTGACGAACAGCGTCGACGACGGCGGCTACGGCTTCGACCCCGAGCGGCTGTGGGTCACCGTCTACCTCGACGACGACGAGGCCCGCGACCTGTGGAAGGAAGAGGCCGGTATCCCGGACGAGCGCATCCAGCGCCGCGGCATGGCCGACAACTACTGGTCCATGGGCATCCCCGGCCCGTGCGGTCCCTGCTCGGAGATCTACTACGACCGCGGACCCGAGTACGGCGTGGAGGGCGGCCCCGAGGCCGACGAGGACCGCTACCTCGAGATCTGGAACCTCGTGTTCATGCAGAACGAGCGCGGCGAGGGTACCGGCAAGGACGGCTTCGAGATCCTCGGCCCGCTGCCGAAGCAGAACATCGACACCGGCATGGGCGTCGAGCGCGTCGCGTTCCTCCTCCAGGACGTCGACAACGTTTACGAGACCGACCTGGTGCGCCCGGTGATCACCAAGGCGGAGGAGCTGACGGGCCGCGCGTACGGCACCGACCACGAGTCCGACGTCCGGTTCCGGGTCATCGCCGACCACGCGCGCACCGCAGTGATGCTCATCGCGGATGGAGTGAACCCCGGCAACGAGGGCCGCGGCTACGTGTTGCGCCGGCTGCTGCGCCGGATCGTCCGCTCCGCGAAGCTGCTCGGCGCCGACAAGCCCAGCATGAGCGAGTTCGTCACAGTCGTCCGCGACACCATGTCGCCGTCGTACCCGGTCCTCGCCACCGACTTCGACCGGATCCTCGGCGTCGCGGTCGGTGAGGAGACCGCGTTCCTGCGGACCCTCGCGTCCGGATCGAAGATGTTCGAGGCAGAAGCCGACGACGTCAAGGCCGCGGGCAAGAAGGTCTTCGGTGGCAGCGAGGCGTTCGTCCTGCACGACACCTACGGCTTCCCGATCGACCTGACCCTGGAGATGGCGGCCGAGGCGGGCCTGTCCGTCGACGAGGACGGCTTCCGGTCGCTGATGGCCGAGCAGCGCAAGCGCGCCAAGGAGGACGCGCAGTCCCGCAAGCACGCGCACGCCGACCTGAGCATCTACAAGGAGTTCGTCGACCGCGGCGAGACCGAGTTCACCGGATTCGCCGAACTGACCACCGAGGCAACCGTTCTCGCGCTGATCTCCGGTGGCGTCCGGGTTCCGACGGCGACCGCCGGGCAGGAGGTCGAGGTGATCCTCGACCGCACCCCGCTGTACGCGGAGTCCGGTGGCCAGATCGCCGACATCGGCGTCATCACCGGACCGGGCCTGAAGGTGCGGGTGCGGGACGTGCAGAAGATCGCCAAGAAGCTGTGGGTGCACAAGGTCACCGTCGAGGAGGGGCAGCTCACCGAGGGCGACGCGATCCTCGCGCAGGTCGACCCCGACTGGCGGTCCGGGGCCACCCAGGGCCACTCGGGCACGCACATGGTGCACGCGGCGCTGCGGCAGGTGCTCGGCCCGAACACCACTCAGAAGGGTTCGTTGAACAAGCCCGGTTACCTTCGGTTCGACTTCGCGTGGCAGAACCAGCTGTCGGCGCATCAGCTCGCCGACATCGAGGCCGTCGCCAACGAGGCCGTCGCCGCCAACCACACCGTCAACACGTTCGTCACCGACCTGACGAAGGCCAAGCAGATGGGCGCGATGGCGCTGTTCGGCGAGAACTACGGCGACGAGGTCCGGGTCGTCGAGATCGGCGGCCCGTTCTCGATGGAACTCTGCGGCGGCACCCACGTGCAGTCGTCGGCGCAGATCGGTCAGATCACCATTCTCGGCGAGTCGTCGGTCGGCTCCGGGGCGCGACGCGTCGAGGCGTTCGTCGGGCTCGACTCCTACCGCTACCTCGCGAAGGAGCGCGCGCTGCTCGCCGGCGTCGCGACGGCCCTCAAGGTGCCGTCCGAGGAGGTGCCCGGCCGCGTCGAGCAGCTCGTCGAGCGGCTCAAGGTCGCGGAGAAGGAACTCGAGCAGACCAAGGCCGCGGCCGTTCTCGCCGCCGCCGGTTCCTTCGTGGACAAGGCCGAGCGCATCGGCGGGCTGCTGCTCGTCGCCGAGGCCGCGCCCGACGGCGTCGGCGGCGGTGACCTGCGCACCCTCGCCACCGACATCCGGGGCCGCTTCGGCACCGAGCCGGCGGTCGTCGTGCTGCTCGGCAACGCCGACGGCAAGGTGCCGTTCGTGGTCAGCGCGAACAAGGCCGCCCAGGAGCTCGGCGTGAAGGCCGGCGACCTGGTCGCCTCGTTCGGCCCGAGCATCGGCGGTCGCGGCGGCGGCAAGCCCGAGATGGCTCAGGGTTCGGGCTCCGATGCCGCCGGCATCCCGGCCGCATTGTCGGCGGTGCGCGCCCGCGTCGCCGAGATCGCCGGGTGAGCGAGCCGGACAAGGCTGTGTCCGAACACGTGGCGGCCGACCGCCCCGGTGCCGACGATCCCGGACGTGGCCGCCGGATCGCCGTCGACGTCGGCAGCGTGCGCATCGGCGTCGCGGCCAGCGACCCCGACGGCATCCTCGCAACCCCCGTGGAGACGGTGCCGCGGTCGAAGTCCAAGGCCGACACCTCCGACCTCGCGCGACTCGCCTCGATAGTCGAGGAGTACGAAGCGGTGGAGGTTATTGTCGGTCTGCCGCAGACCCTGCGCGGGGAGCGGGGAACCGCCGCGGGGCTGGCGACGAGATTCGCCGCCCAGCTCCGGGACCGGCTCGCGCCGGTGCCCGTTCGCATGACCGACGAGCGCTTCACGACGGTCACCGCGTCACGGGCGTTGCGGGAGAGCGGGGTCAAGGCCAAAGGTCAACGATCGGTGATCGACCAGGCCGCCGCCGTCGCGATCCTGCAGGGGTGGTTGGACCAGCGGAGCAGGTACCTGCGCACCCAGCAGGACCCGCACTCACACACGGAGGACGGTCTGTGACCGACGGATGGTCGCGCGAACCGCATCGCGAGCCCCAGCGCTATCTCAGCCGCGCCGAGGAACGGCGCCTGCGCGAGGCCGCCGAGCGTAAGGGCAAGGGCAAGGGCCGGTTCGTCGTCGCGCTCGCCGGACTGATCGTGCTGGTGTTGCTCGTCGGCTTCGGCTACGTCGGCGCGAAGAAGTTCCTCGGTAACGACGCGCCCGCCGACTTCGCCGAGGGCGAGGCCGGTCCCGAGGTGGTGGTCGTCGTGCAGAGCGGCGACACCGCCACCCAGATCGGCGAGCAGATGGCCGAGAAGGGCGTGGTCGCGAGCAGCGCCGCGTTCTACAACGCCGCGGTCGGCAACAGCGCGATGAACTCGGTTCAGCCCGGGTACTACCACGTCCAGTCGAAGCTGCCCGCGGCCGAGGCCGTGAGCGCGATCGTCGATCCGAACTCTCGCGTCGGTTCCGTGGTGATCTCGGAGGGACGTCAGCTCCACGACACCCGCGACGTGACCACCGGCGCGACGAAGCGCGGCATCTACACGCTCATCTCGCAGGCCAGCTGCCTGCCGAGCGCCGGCGGCCTGCCGAAGTGCATCAGCGTCGCCGACCTCGAGACCGCGGGCGCGAGCCCCGATCTCGCCGGCCTCGGTGTGCCGGACTGGGCTGCCGCGCAGGTGCGCGGCGTGCCCGACCGCAACCGGCAGCTCGAGGGGCTGATCGCCGCGGGCAGCTGGGACTTCGACCCGGCCTCGACGCCGACCGAGATCCTGCGGACCCTGGTCAGCGGCAGCGCCGCAAAGTACGAGGCCACCGGCATCCGGACCGCGGGCACCGCGGTGGCGCTGAACCCGTACCAGGTGCTGATCGCGTCGTCGCTGGTCGAACGCGAGTCCCTGCCGAGCGACTTCGGCAAGGTGGCCCGGGTCATCATCAACCGGCTCGCGGTGCCGCAGAAGCTCGAGTTCGACTCGACCGTCAACTACGCCCTCTCCACCACGGAAGTCGCGACGACCGACGCCGACCGTGCCCGTGTCACCCCCTGGAACACCTACGCGAAGGAAGGGTTGCCGGCCACCCCGATCTCGTCACCGAGCATCGGTGCCGTCCAGGCCGTCGAGACCGCGCCGCCCGGCGACTGGCTGTACTTCGTGACCATCGACAAGCAGGGCACCACCCTGTTCACCAAGAGCTACGACGAGCACCTCCAGAACATCAAGAAGGCACAGGGAAGCGGGATCCTCGACAGTGGGCGCTGACACACCGGGCGGCGACGTGCCGCGCAGGGCGGCGGTACTCGGCAAGCCGATCGAGCATTCCCGCTCGCCGCAGCTGCACCTGGCCGCCTACCGGGCGCTGGGCCTGACCGACTGGACCTACGACCGCATCGAGTGCACCGGCGAGCAGCTGCCCGGGCTGGTCGCCGGCCTCGGGCCGGAGTGGGTGGGGCTGTCGGTCACCATGCCGGGCAAGGTGGCTGCGCTCGAGTTCGCCACCGAGCGCACCGAACGGGCGGTCCAGATCGGGTCGGCCAACACCCTGGTCCGGATAGGTGACAGTGGTCCGGGGGGCGGCTGGCGGGCCGACTGCACCGACGTGGACGGGGTGTCCGGGGCGCTGGCCGAGGTCGGGGTGGTGGACCTGGCCGATTCGAGCGCGGTGCTGATCGGGGCCGGCGGTACCTCGCGGCCCGCGCTGCGAGCACTGGCCGACCTCGGCGTGGTCGAGGTGACGGTGGTCGCCCGATCCGCCGACCGCGCCGCCGACACCCTCGCCTGCGCCCGGGCCATGGGACTGACCGCCCGGCATCTGGGATTCGACGCGGACGCGCTCCGGTCCGCGTGCGCGGACGCCGCGGTCGCGTTGAGCACGGTGCCCGCGGACGCGGTGGCGCCGTACGCGGCCGCGGTCGCGCAGGCGCCGGTGGTGTTCGACGCGATCTACGATCCCTGGCCGACGCCGCTGGCCTCGGCGGTCCAGGCCGCGGGCGGGACCGTCGTCGACGGACTGCGAATGCTGCTCAACCAGGCGTTCGGCCAGGTCGAGCAGTTCACCGGCCGCCCGGCCCCGCGCGAGGCGATGGCCGCGGCGCTGAACGTGCGCTGACGGCCCGCGCCCGCGCCGATCCGGTGGATTCGCCCAATGGCGAACACGCGTCCACCCGGCTGTCTAGTCTTGCATCGCAACCAGGAGACCGTGGCGGTCGCGGGTAGCGGTGCGGTCGCCTCACTGCCGACGACGAGAGCAGGGGTGTCATGAAGACCAAGGGCGCGTTGATCTGGGATTTCAACCAACCGTGGACGATCGAAGAGATCGAGATCGGTGACCCCCGCAAGGGCGAGGTCAAGGTCCAGATGGAAGCATCGGGCATGTGCCACTCCGACCATCACCTGGTCACCGGCGGCATTCCGATGGCAGGCTTCCCCGTTCTCGGCGGCCACGAGGGCGCCGGCATCGTCACCGAGGTCGGTGAGGGTGTCGAGGACCTCGCCGTCGGAGACCACGTCGTGATGTCGTTCATCCCGTCGTGCGGCAAGTGCCCGTCGTGTCAGGCCGGCCTGCGCAACCTCTGCGACCTCGGGATGCACCTCCTGGGCGGCGCCGCGGTCAGCGACGGCACGTTCCGCGTGCAGGCACGCGGCCAGAACGTCTATCCGATGACCCTGCTCGGAACCTTCTCGCCGTACCTGGTGGTGCACCAGGCCTCGGTCGTCAAGATCGACCCGTCCATTCCGTTCGAGGTGGCGTGCCTCGTCGGCTGCGGTGTGACCACCGGCTACGGATCGGCGACGCACACCGCGCAGATCCGACCGGGTGACGACGTGGCGATCGTCGGTATCGGCGGGGTCGGCATCTCGGCCCTGCAGGGCGCGGCCAACTCCGGTGCCCGATACATATTCGCCGTCGACCCGGTCGAGTGGAAGCGCGAGCAGGCGTTGAAGTTCGGGGCCACCCACGTCTTCGCGAGTGTCGAGGAGGCGGCAGGCGCGATCGCGGAGATCACCGCCGGCGGCATGGCCAAGAAGACCATCGTCACGGTCGGTGAAGTGCACGGCGAGGACGTCGAACTGTGGATGGGGATCACCGCGAAAGCGGGGACCGTGGTGCTGACCGCGATGGGCAGCCTGCTCGACACCAAGGTGACGCTGAACCTGTCGCTGTTGACCCTGCTGCAGAAGAACCTGCAGGGCACCATCTTCGGCGGCTCCAACCCGCACTACGACATCCCCCAGCTGCTGTCGATGTACAAGGTGGGCAAACTCAACCTCGACGACATGGTCACCCGGCAGTACCGCCTCGAACAGATCAACGACGGGTACCGAGACATGCTGGAGGGACGCAACATCCGCGGAATCATCCGCTACACCGACGCCGACCGCTGATCCGGATCGAGGACGGTGCCGCCCGACCGGGTACACAGCACACTGACAGCACGGGCCCAGCGTTTCCGCAGTACAACGCCGTAGCGTCGGTCGGGTAGTCAACCCGTCAGGAGGCCCGCGATGTCCGATCCCGTCGAAAGTCCTCCTCCGCCGGAATCGGGCGACGTCGTCGCGTCGGCGACCACGCCACGGTCTGCCGCCGCGAACGGGCCTCGGCCACCGAGCAACGCTGGTTGGGCAGTGGCGTCCCTGCTGTTCTTCTGGCCGCTCGCATTCGCGGCGTTCACGCATGCGTTCAACGTCTTCCCGTTGTGGGCGAGCGGCGAAGCCCAAGCGGCGCGGGATGCGTCGGATCGGGTGCGTCGGCTCGGACAGATCTCCCTGTGGATCGCAGGGGTTCTGCTGCTCCTGTTGGCCGTCGTGTACGCGGTCGTCGCCGTCGTCGTGATTGCGCACGGGGGCGGCGGCCACGGATCGATGCACCACCGGATGCGGTAGCGCGCAGGACGTCGAGAGCCGAGTCGATCCGATGGTCGTTCTTCAGCAGGCCCCGGGGTCGCCCGCGATGGTCGCGCGGGAGGCGCGGACCGTCCGGGTCCGGTCCCCGTGGTCGCGGACCCGCGACCACTTCGGGCGGGCGCCGGCGTCCCTGGTGTTCGTGTTCACCCTCGTCGTCACCTGGTGGTCGCTGCAGGGCACGGATCACCGCACACTGCACCGACTGGTCGTGAGCGCGTCGACGAACCTGCACAACATGACCCACGACCCCGTCCAGGTGCTCGTGGTGTCGGCGTTCTGGGTGGACGGCGCGAGTTTCCCCTGGCTGACGGTCGTCGAGTTCCTGGTGGTCATGGTGGCCGCGGAACGATGGCTCGGCAGCGGCCGGTGGATCCTGGTGTTCGTTGCCGGGCACGTCGGCGCGACCGTGGTCACCGTGGTCGGCATCGCCTGGGCGCTCGATCACGATCTGCTCCCAGCCAAACTCGCCGGCACGGTGGACGTCGGCGCCAGCTACGGATTCTGGGCGGTCGCGGCACTGCTCGCCTTCCGGTTCGCGCGCCCCGCCTCGCGCTGGTGCGCGGCGGCCGTGCTCGTCGCAGTGTTCGCCGCGGTGGCCTGGCGCGGGCAGACGTTCACCGACTACGGCCACCTGACCGCCGTGCTGATCGGTATCGGCCTGCACCGACTGTGTCCATGCCCCGACGATTCATCCACAGGCGACCGGTCTCGGGCTGTCGCCGGGTACCCGACGAGTGAGAGTGTCGAGGCATGGTCACGGTCCTCGCTGCTGTCGTGGGTGGGCTCGTCGGACTGGCGTCGCGGCCGTTGCTGGGCCGGTTCCTCGCCGATCCGACGCAGTGGTCGGTCGCCGCGACGGCCGTCGGGTTCGCGGTCGCGGTAGCCGTGGCCGACGGTCCGCTCCTCGCCGTGGCGGCCTGCGGGCTGGTGTGGTGGTGCGTGACGTTGTCCGCCGTCGACCTCGGTGTGCGCCGCCTGCCGAACGTCCTGACCCTGCCCGGTGCCGCCGCCGTCGTCCTGGCCGCGGCGCTGTCCGGGCGCGGGGTCGCGGCACTCGCCGGGGCCGCGATGCTGGCGGGTCTCTATCTGCTCGTGCACCTGGCCGCACCTGCCGCGATGGGCGCGGGCGACGTCAAGCTGGCGCTCGGTCTGGGTGCGGCGTCCGGCGCCGCGGGCGGCAGCACCTGGCTGCTCGCGGCGGTCGGGGCGGTCGTGATCACGGCCGCCGTCGGGGTGGCCGCGCTCGCCTGCGGCAGGCGCGGCGTCGGCCTGCCGCACGGCCCGTCGATGTGCGCGGCGACGCTGCTGGCGTTGGTCGCGGCCGGGGGAGCCTAGCGGGGGACCGGCCGGTGTGCATTCGGGTCGGGCTTTCGTGAAAGGATGGTCGGCGTGCTGCGCTGGATAACTGCCGGAGAATCCCACGGTCCCGCCCTGGTCGCCCTCCTCGACGGAATGGTCGCTGGGGTCGAGGTCACCTCGGACGAGATTGCTGCCCAACTGGCCCGCCGCCGCCTCGGTTACGGCCGTGGTGCGCGCATGGCCTTCGAGGCCGACAAGGTCACGGTGCTCGGTGGCGTCCGCCACGGCCGGACCATGGGCGGCCCCGTCGCCATCGAGGTCGGCAACACGGAGTGGCCCAAGTGGGAGACCGTCATGTCTGCCGACCCGGTCGACGAGGCGTTGCTCAAGGACCTCGCCCGCAACGCGCCGCTGACCCGTCCGCGGCCCGGTCACGCCGACTACTCGGGCATGCTCAAGTACGGCTTCGACGACGCCCGCCCGGTGCTCGAGCGCGCCAGCGCCCGCGAAACCGCCGCCCGCGTGGCCGCGGGCACCGTGGCCCGCAACTTCCTGCGTCAGGTGTTCGGCGTCGAGGTGATCTCGCACGTCGTCTCCATCGGCACCGCGGCGTCCGCCCCCGGCAGCCCGCTGCCCACCTCCGGCGACCTCGCGGCGATCGACGCCAGCCCGGTGCGCGCGTTCGGTGCCGAGGCGGAGGCCGCGATGATCGCCGAGATCGAGGCGGCCAAGCGGGACGGCGACACCCTCGGCGGTGTCGTCGAGGTCATCGTCGAGGGCCTGCCCGTCGGCCTCGGCTCCTTCATCAGCGGCGACAACCGGCTCGACTCGCGACTCGCCGCCGCGCTCATGGGAATTCAGGCGATCAAGGGCGTCGAGGTCGGCGACGGCTTCGAGACCTCCCGCCGCCGCGGCAGCGCCGCGCACGACGAGATCAAGCCCGGGCCGGACGGGGTGCTGCGCTCGACCAACCGGGCCGGCGGGCTCGAAGGCGGCATGACCAACGGCGAGGCGTTGCGGGTGCGCGCGGCGATGAAGCCCATCTCCACCGTCCCGCGGGCGCTGGCGACGGTCGACATGGCGACCGGCGAGGAGGCCGTGGCCATCCACCAGCGCAGCGACGTGTGTGCGGTCCCCGCGGCGGGCGTGGTCGCCGAGTCCATGGTCGCGCTCGTGGTCGCGCAGGCGGCGCTGGAGAAGTTCGGCGGCGACTCGGCCGACGAGACCGCTCGCAACGTCGAGGGATACCTGGCGGCAGTGCGGGAGCGTCTGGCGAGGTGACCACAGGTCGTGAGTCCCGATGACGCCCCGTGCGGTGCTCGTCGGGCCGCCCGGCGCGGGTAAGTCCACCATCGGGCGCAGGCTCGCCAGGGCGCTGGACGTGGAGGTCTTCGACACCGACGTCGCGATCGAGCGCGAGACCGGCCGGACCATCCCGGACATCTTCGCCGTCGACGGCGAACCGGCGTTCCGCGCGATAGAGGAGGACGTGGTGCGCCGCGCCCTGCTCGAGCAGGACGGCATCGTCTCGCTCGGAGGCGGGTCGATCCTGTCCGAGGCGACGCGGGAGCGGCTGGTCGGGCATACCGTGGTGTACCTGGAGATCAGCGTCGCGGAGGGCCTCAAGCGGACCGGGGCGAACGTCTCGCGGCCACTGCTCGCCGGCGGCGACGCCCGACAGAAGTACCGCGAGCTGATGCGGCGCAGGCGGCCGCTGTACCGGAAGGTCGCCACCATCCGGGTGCGTACCGACGGCCGCAGCCCGGCGCGCGTCGTGCAACAGCTCGTCGCCAAACTGGAATGAAGCAAGCTCGAACACATCGAGGCCGACCATGTCCGAGGGAAAGAAGCAGACTGTGACCGAACCCGTACGCGTCGAGGTGCAGACCGCCAGCCCCTACCCGGTGATCATCGGGCGCGGGCTGCTCGGCGAGCTCGTCGACGAGCTGATCGGCACCCGCACGGTGGCGATCTTCCACCAGCCGCCGCTCGCGCAGACCGCGGAGGCCGTGCGCGCCGCGCTCGCCGCCAAGGGCATCGACGCGCACCGCGTCGAGATCCCCGACGCGGAGGACGGCAAGGACCTGGCCGTCGCGGGCTTCTGCTGGGAGGTGCTCGGCCGGATCGGTCTGACCCGCAGCGACGCCGTGGTCAGCCTCGGCGGCGGCGCCGCCACCGACCTCGCCGGTTTCGTGGCCGCGACCTGGATGCGCGGCGTGCGGATCGTGCACGTGCCCACGACGCTGCTGGCGATGGTCGACGCCGCGGTCGGCGGCAAGACCGGGATCAACACCGACGCCGGCAAGAACCTGGTCGGCTCGTTCCACGAGCCGTCCGCGGTGCTCATCGACCTCGCGACCCTGGAGACGGTGCCGCGCAACGAGATCGTCGCGGGCATGGCCGAGGTGATCAAGACCGGCTTCATCGCCGACCCGGAGATCCTCGAGTTGATCGAGCGGGACCCCGAGGCCGCGCTCGATCCGACCGGTGAGGTGCTGCCGGAACTGATCCGCCGCTCGGTCGAGGTCAAGGCGAAGGTGGTCGCCGCGGACCTCAAGGAGTCGAACCTGCGCGAGATCCTCAACTACGGCCACACCCTCGGTCACGCGATCGAGCGGCGGGAGAAGTACCGCTGGCGGCACGGCGCGGCGGTGTCCGTCGGCCTGGTGTTCGCCGCCGAGCTGGGCCGGCTCGCCGGACGACTCGACGACGCGACCGCCGACCGGCACCGCGCCATCCTGGCCAGCGTCGGACTGCCGACGAGCTACGACGCCGACGCGTTCGCCGACCTGGTCAAGGGCATGCAGACCGACAAGAAGAACCGGGCGGGCATGCTCCGGTTCGTGGTGCTCGACGGGCTCGCCAAGCCGGGCCGGCTGGAGGGACCGGACCCGACCCTGCTGGCGGCGGCCTACTCGGCGGTGGCCCGGGAGAACGACGACAACCGGGGGACGGTGCTGCTGTGAGGGTCCAGGTGATCAACGGCCCTAATCTCGGCCGTCTGGGCAAGCGCCAGCCCGAGGTGTACGGCACGACCACGTATGCCGACCTGGTCGCGCTGTGCGAGCGCGCCGCGGCCGATCTCGGTGTCGAGGTGCAGGTGCGGCAGAGCGACTTCGAGGGCGAGCTGATCGGCTGGATCCACGCCGCGGCCGACGCGAACGAGCCGGTGATCCTCAACGCCGGTGCGCTCACGCACACCTCGATCGCGCTGCGCGACGCCTGCAAGGAGCTCGACGCCGGGTTGATCGAGCTGCACATCTCGAATGTGCATGCGCGCGAAGAGTTTCGGCACCACTCGTACCTGAGCGGCATTGCGACCGCCGTCGTCGCGGGCCTCGGCGTGGCCGGGTACCCGCTCGCGCTGCGGTACTTCGCCGAGCGCTGACCGCCCAGAGCAAGAAGAGTCCCCCTCCCGATTCGGGTAGGGGGACTCTTCGCGTGTGCCGACCGCGCCCCGCGGTCGGCGCCGGTGTCACTCGGCTCGGTGCGAGCCCTGGGTTCCGGTGTGGCCCTCGGTCTGCGGGCGGATCGCCTCGAACACCTCGGTCGGTGCGTTCTCGTCGTAGCGGGCCTCGTGCTGCGGGGACTCGGCGTAGTCGCCCGCCTCGTACCCGGCGCCGTCCTCGCTGTACGGGCCCTCGGCGAAGCCGTACTGGCCGTCGTCGTCGCTCTCGTGCGACCAGGCCGAGGTGTCCTCGACGCCCGCCGCACCCGCGGCACCCACGCCGGCGCCGACGGCGACCGGGGCGGCCGACTTCGCGGCCTTCTTCGCGTCGCGGCGGACGATGAACCGCCCCGTCGTGACCGCGGCCATCGCGGGGACGAAGACCAGCAGGATGGTGAAGGCGGCACCGGAGGTCAGTTCGAAGAAGAGGGAGTTCTCGCCGAGGGCGATGTCGGAGACCGAGCCGACGAGCCAGGACACGGCGCCCGCCAGCGGACCGGCGACCACGGCGGCCTTGAGCCACCGCATGGTCAGGTCCTCGCCCTGCTCCTCCTCACCCGGATGCGCCCGCGCGTCCCGGATGCCGTCGAGTCCCGCCCAGATCAGTGCCGCGAGGATCACCACCGCCACGCCCAACCACCGCAGGGTCGAGCCGTGCAGGGGCCATTCGGTGACGGCTACGCCGAGCAGTACCCGCGTCACCACGTGCACCAATGCCATACCGAGACCACGAAGAAGCCACGAGTTCATGCGGACAGCGTAACGACCGCGCGGACACGGCTGTGTCCTAACCCACATGGTGGGCACCGTCACGGTCGCGGGAGCAGTAAGTTGGGACGATGCCCACCGCCGATCACGGGTCCCGACGTGCCGCGCTGCGCGCAGTGCTGGCCGAGCGCGGTGTCGACGCGCTGCTGGTGACCGACCTGCTCAACATCCGGTATCTCACCGGTTTCACCGGATCCAACGCCGCCCTCGTGGTCGACACCCGCGACCAACCCGACGCCGAGGACCGGACGGTGATCTGCACCGACGGGCGGTACGTGATCCAGGTCGGGGAGCAGGTTCCGGACCTGCGTGCGCTGATCGACCGGTCGAGCGCGCCGGCGTTGGTCCGGACGCTCGCCGAGGGCCCACGCGGCCGCGTCGGGTTCGAGAGTCACGTGGTGACGGTCGACGCGTTGGCAGGCTGGGAGTCGGTCGCGCCGGACCTCGAGTTTGTCCGCAGCCCCGGCCTCGTCGAGCGACTGCGGATGGTCAAGGACGAGCACGAGGTGGGCCTGCTGCGCCGGGCCTGCGCGTCCGCGGACCTGGCGTTGGCGGTGCTCGTCGAGCGCGGCGGGCTGCGGCCCGGGCGCACCGAACGCGAGGTCGGGCGGGAGCTCGAGTTCCTGATGCTCGAACACGGCGCCGACGGCATCTCGTTCGAGACGATCGTCGCGGCGGGCGCGAACTCGGCGATCCCGCATCACCGCCCCACCGATGCCGTCCTGGCGACCGGCGACTTCGTCAAGCTCGACTTCGGCGCCGAGGTGGGCGGCTACCACTCGGACATGACCCGCACCTACGTGCTCGGGTCGGCGGCGGACTGGCAACGCGACGTATACGACCTCGTGGCGCGGGCTCAGGCCGCGGGACGGGCGGCGCTGGCTCCGGGCGTCGAGGTCGCCGCGGTGGACGCGGCGGCCCGTTCGGTGATCGCGGACGCGGGCTACGGCGAGCTGTTCGTGCACGGTCTGGGGCACGGCGTCGGGCTGGAAATCCACGAAGCACCGGGGATAGGCGCGCTGGGCACCGGTACACTGCTAGCCGGTGCGGCTGTAACCGTCGAGCCGGGTGTGTATTTCTCCGGGCGCGGAGGCGTCAGGATCGAGGACACTCTCGTTGTTCGCGAGCAGGAGCCGGAGCTCCTCACCCTCACCAGCAAGGATCTCGCAATCGTCTGAAGGAGACGCGAAGTAAGTGGCTGACACCAGTGATTTCAAGAACGGGCTCGTACTGAAGATCGAGGGCCAGCTCTGGCAGATCATCGAGTTCCAGCACGTGAAGCCGGGCAAGGGCCCCGCCTTCGTGCGGACCAAGCTCAAGAACGTGCTCTCCGGCAAGAACGTGGACAAGACCTTCAACGCCGGCGTCAAGGTCGAGACCGCCACCGTCGACCGCCGCGACATGACCTACCTGTACCACGACGGCAGCGACTACGTCTTCATGGACGGCGACACCTACGACCAGATCGCCATCAACGAGGCGACGGTCGGCGACGGCGCGCGCTTCCTGCTCGAGAACATGCAGGTCCAGGTCGCAACTCACGAGGACGCACCGCTGTTCGTCGAGCTCCCGGTCACCGTCGAGCTGGTCGTCCAGCACACCGATCCGGGCCTGCAGGGCGACCGTTCGACCGGCGGCACCAAGCCCGCCACCCTGGAGACCGGCGCCGAGGTGCAGGTCCCGCTGTTCATCAACACCGGCGACAAGCTCAAGATCGACTCCCGTGACGGCAACTACCTGGGCCGCGTGAACTCGTAGCGTGTCCGGTAGTCACAAGAAGCTCGGGGCCCGGCACAAGGCCCGTAAGCGCGCGGTCGACTTCCTCTTCGAGGCGGAGGCCCGTGACCTCGACCCGGTGAACCTGGCGAGCGAGCGATCCGAGCTCGCGACCAAGGACGAGTCCGTCGCGCCGGTCAGCGCGTACACCGTCACCGTGGTGACCGGGGTCGCGGAGAACCTGGACCGGCTCGACCGCGTCATCGCCGACCACCTGCAGGACTGGACCCTGGACCGGCTGCCCGCCGTGGACCGGGCCATTCTGCGCATCGCGGTGTGGGAACTGTTCCACGCCACCGACGTGCCGCCGGTGGTCGCGGTGGACGAGGCCGTCGAACTCGCCAAGGAGCTGTCCACCGACGATTCGCCGGCCTTCGTCAACGGGGTGCTCGGCCAGGTCGTGCTCGTCGCGCCGCAGGTGCGCGCGGCCGCGGCCGCCACGTCGCAGCGCGCGGAGCAGGCCGACCCCGACAGCACCGAGTGAACCGATCCACCGAGTGAGCCGATCCATCGAATGGGCCGATTCACTGAGTGAACGGATCGTTCGTTCGATCTGATCGAGTGAACGCTTCCGTTCACTCACCCGGCTTGGCCGAGGCGCCACGGACCGACTACCGGTCCGTGGCGTTCGTCGTCATTGGGGGCGCGAGTGTGGCTGAGCACACCCCGAACCGTTGCCGATCGGGGGCGGTCGCGCTGATAGGCTCGACGACGTCAGACATCCTTTAACGACCCGTCCCGAGAGGCGGAGAAGGAGGTCCAGCTTGCTCACGCCCGAGCCATCCTCCGCCGAGTCGTCGGCTCAGGACCACCCTGTCACCAGGGAGCTGCTCTCTGCCGCCGACGTAGGTCGGACGATCGCGCGCATCGCGCACCAGGTCATCGAGAAGACCGCGCTCGACGCCGACACCGATCCGCCCCGCGTGGTGTTGATCGGGATCCCGACCCGCGGCACCACCCTCGCCACCCGGCTGGCGAGCAAGATCGAGGAGTTCTCGGGGGTCCGCCCGCCGACCGGCTCGCTCGACATCACCCTCTACCGCGACGACCTGCGGACGAAGCCGCACCGCCCGCTCGAGCGCACCTCGGTGCCCGACGGCGGCGTCGACAACGCGCTGGTGGTCCTCGTCGACGACGTGCTGTTCTCCGGACGGACCGTGCGCAGCGCCCTCGACGCCCTGCGCGACCTCGGCAGGCCGAAAGCCGTGCAGCTCGCCGTGCTGGTGGACCGCGGTCACCGCGAGTTGCCGCTGCGGGCCGACTACGTCGGCAAGAACGTCCCGACCGCACGCACCGAGGACGTCAAGGTCCTGCTCGTCGAGCACGACGGCGTGGACAGTGTGACCCTCAGCTCTGGAGTGAATCTGTGAAGCATCTGCTCTCGGTTACGGACCTGACCAAGGAGTCCGCCACCGGGCTGCTCGACGAGGCTGAGCGGTTCCAGCAGGCCCTGCTCGGCCGCGAGGTCCGGAAGCTGCCCACCCTGCGCGGGCGCACGGTGATGACCGTCTTCTTCGAGAACTCCACCCGCACCCGCGTCTCGTTCGAGGTGGCGGGCAAGTGGATGAGCGCGGACGTCATCAACGTCAGCGCGTCGAGTTCCTCGGTGTCCAAGGGCGAGTCGCTGCGCGACACCGCGCTGACCCTGCACGCCGCGGGTGCGGACGCGCTCATCGTGCGGCACCCCGCGTCGGGGGCCGCGCACCGGATCGCGGAGTGGACCGGCGACGGCAACGGCGGGGGACCGGCCGTGATCAACGCAGGCGACGGCACGCACGAGCATCCGACCCAGGCCCTGCTCGACGCGCTGACCCTGCGTCAACGCCTCGGCACCGTCGAGGGCAAGCGGATCCTCGTCGTCGGCGACATCCTGCACAGCCGGGTGGCCCGCTCGAACGCCTTCCTGCTCTCGATGCTGGGCGCGGAGGTGGTGCTGGTCGCGCCGCCGACCCTGCTGCCGGTCGGGGTGTCCACCTGGCCGGTGACCGTCTCGCACTCGCTGGACGCGGAACTGCCCGGCGCCGACGCGGTGCTCATGCTGCGGGTGCAGGCCGAGCGGATGAACGGCGGGTTCTTCCCGTCGCCGCGCGAGTACTCGATCACCTACGGACTGTCCGAGCGTCGGCTCGCGCTGCTGCCCGAGCACGCGGTGGTCCTGCATCCCGGCCCGATGCTGCGCGGCATGGAGATCGCGTCCGCGGTCGCTGATTCACCGAAAACTGCAGTGTTGCAACAGGTTACGAATGGAGTTCACGTCCGCATGGCGGTGTTGTTCGGATTGTTGGTCGGAACCGAGGAAGGGGCCGTGCTGTGACCGAGGTTCTCATCACGGGAGCGCGCCTCTACGGCGAGGGTGAGCCAACCGACGTGCTGATCCGTGGCGGCGAGATCGCCGAGATCGGCGTCGGCCTGACCGCACCCGAGGGCGCCGACGTCATCGACGCCGGCGGCCAGGTGCTGCTGCCCGGTTTCGTCGACATGCACACCCACCTGCGCGAACCCGGCCGCGAGGACACCGAGACCATCGAGACCGGTTCGGCCGCGGCCGCGCTCGGCGGTTTCACCGCCGTCTTCGCGATGGCCAACACCAGCCCGGTCGCCGACTCGGTGGTCGTCACCGACCACGTGTGGCGGCGCGGGCAGGAGGTCGGGCTGGTGGACGTGCACCCGGTCGGTGCGGTCACCGTCGGGCTCGAGGGCAAGCAGCTCGCCGAGATGGCGACCATGGCCGCCGGTGTCGGCGCCGTGAAGATGTTCTCCGACGACGGGCACTGCGTGTACGACCCGCTGATCATGCGGCGCGCGCTCGAGTACTCGAGCGCCCTCGGGGTCCTGATCGCCCAGCACGCGGAGGAGCCGCGACTGACCGTCGGCGCCGTCGCGCACGAGGGCCCGACCGCCGCCCGGCTCGGGCTCGGCGGCTGGCCGCGCGCGGCCGAGGAGTCGATCGTCGCCCGCGACGCGCTGCTGGCCCGCGACGCCGGTGCGCGCGTGCACATCTGCCACGCGTCCACCGCGGGCACCGTCGAGCTGCTGAAGTGGGCCAAGGGGCAGGGCATTCCGATCACCGCCGAGGTCACCCCGCACCACCTGCTGCTCGACGACTCCCGGCTCGAGACCTACGACGGCGTGAACCGGGTCAACCCGCCGCTGCGCGAGGCCTCCGACGTCGCCGCGCTGCGGCAGGCCCTCGCCGACGGCATCGTCGACTGCGTGGCCACCGACCACGCCCCGCACGCCGAGCAGGACAAGTGCTGCGAGTTCTCGGCCGCGCGGCCGGGCATGCTCGGGCTCGAGACCTCGCTGGCGGTCATCGCGCGGACGATGGTCGAGTCCGGCCTGCTGGACTGGCGCGGCGTCGCGAGGGTGATGAGCGAGCGTCCCGCCGAGATCGTCGGCCTGCCCGACCAGGGCCGGCCGATCGCCGTCGGCGAGCCGGCCAACCTGACCCTGGTCGACCCCGACCACGAGTGGACGGTGCACGGACCGGACCTGGCGTCCGTCGCGAACAACACCCCGTACGAGTCGATGACGTTCGGCGCGCGGGTGTCCACCACCCTGCTGCGTGGCCGCGTCACCGTCCGCGACGGGAAGGTGCAGGCATGAGCACGGACCGGATCCTGTTGACGCTCGGCTTCGTCGCCTTCTGGGTGGCGATGGTCGCGCTGATGTACTGGGGCTGGAAGGGCCGGGCCCGCCGGCAGCGAGACGCGATCGGCGAACTGCCGCAGGTTCCCGCGGAACTCGGTGAACAGCTGATCGAGCCCAGCTCCGGGCTGTACGTCGGCAGCACGGTGGCGCCGAGCTGGCAGGACCGGATCGCGGTCGGCGACATCGGTTTTCGTGCCACCGGCGACCTCAGCCGGTACGAGCGCGGGGTGCTGCTCGAGCGGGACGGCGCCTCGGCGATCTGGATCCCGCAGGAGTCGATCCGCGCGATCCGCACCGAGCGCGGGCTCGCGGGCAAGGTCATGAGCAAGGACGGGGTCCTGGTGATCCGGTGGGAGCTGCCCACCGGAACGGAGATCGACACCGGATTCCGTGGAGACGACAAGAGTGTGTACCCGGCATGGGTGAACGGAGAGAACGCGTGAGTGACAGCTTTGAATCAGCGAGCGGCACGGGACCGGCGGCCCTCGTCCTCGAGGACGGGCGGATCTTCCGCGGCGCCAGCTTCGGGGCCGTGGGGCAGACCCTCGGCGAGGCGGTGTTCTCCACCGGCATGACCGGCTACCAGGAGACGCTCACCGACCCCAGCTACCACCGCCAGATCGTGGTCGCGACCGCGCCGCAGATCGGCAACACCGGCTGGAACAGCGAGGACGGCGAGGCGCTGAGCGCGGGCCGCCAGGCCTCCGGCGACTCGAACAAGATCTGGGTGGCCGGCTACGTGGTCCGCGACCCCGCGCGCCGCACCTCCAGCTGGCGCGCCACCGGATCGCTGCAGGACGAGTTGGTCGCCCAGGGCGTCGTCGGCATCGCCGGAATCGACACCCGCGCGCTGGTCCGGCACCTGCGCACCCGCGGCTCGATGCGCGCCGGGGTCTTCTCCGGTCCCGCGCTCACCGACGACGCGACGATGCTGCAGGCGGTCAAGGAGCAGCCGTCCATGCTCGGCGCCGACCTCGCGAGCGAGGTGAGCACCGACAGCGGCTACGTCATCGAGCCGGTCGGCGGCGAGGCCCGGTTCACGGTCGCGGCCATCGACCTCGGCATCAAGACCAACACCCCGCGGATGTTCGCCCAGCGCGGCATCCGGGTGCACGTTCTGCCCTCGAACGCCAGCCTCGAGCAGATCCTCGACCTCGGCGCGGACGGGGTGTTCCTGTCCAACGGACCCGGCGACCCGGCGACCGCGGACGGTGCGGTGCACCTGACCAAGGAGGTGCTCGGCCAGGGTCTGCCGCTGTTCGGCATCTGCTTCGGCAACCAGATCCTCGGCCGCGCGCTCGGCCTGGACACCTACAAGATGAAGTTCGGTCACCGCGGCATCAACATCCCGGTGATCGAGCACGGCACGGGCCGGATCGCCATCACCGCCCAGAACCACGGGTTCGCGCTCGAGGGCGAGGCCGGCCAGGAGTTCGACACCCCGTTCGGCCGGGCCGTGATCAGCCACACCTGCGCCAACGACGGCGCCGTCGAGGGTGTCCGCCTGCTAGACGACTCGGCCTTCTCGGTGCAGTACCACCCCGAGGCCGCCGCCGGCCCGCACGACGCCGCGTACCTGTTCGACCGCTTCACCAGCCTGCTCGAGGGAGTCAAGAAGTAATGCCACGTCGCACAGATCTCAAGCACATCCTGGTGATCGGTTCCGGACCGATCGTCATCGGCCAGGCCTGCGAGTTCGACTACTCGGGCACCCAGGCGTGTCGCGTGCTGCGCGAGGAGGGCCTGCGCGTGAGCCTGGTCAACTCCAACCCGGCCACGATCATGACCGACCCCGAGTTCGCCGACGCCACCTACGTCGAGCCGATCACCGCCGAGTTCGTCGAGAAGGTCATCGCCCGCGAAGCGGAGCAGGGCCACAAGATCGACGCCGTGCTCGCCACCCTCGGCGGCCAGACCGCGCTGAACACCGCGGTCGCGCTGCACGAGCAGGGCATCCTCGAGAAGTACGACGTCGAGCTGATCGGCGCCGACTTCGACGCCATCCAGCGCGGCGAGGACCGGCAGAAGTTCAAGGACATCGTCGCCAAGGTCGGCGGCGAGTCCGCACGCTCGCGGGTCTGCTTCTCGATGGAGGAGGTGCACGACACCGTCGCCGAGCTCGGCTACCCGGTCGTCGTGCGGCCCTCGTTCACCATGGGCGGCCTCGGCTCCGGCATGGCGTACGACGTGGACGACCTCAACCGTATCGCCGGCGGCGGCCTCGCCGCCTCGCCGACCGCGAACGTGCTCATCGAGGAGTCCATCCTCGGCTGGAAGGAGTACGAGCTCGAGCTGATGCGCGACGGCCGCGACAACGTGGTCATCATCTGCTCGATCGAGAACGTCGACCCGGTCGGCGTGCACACCGGCGACTCGGTGACCGTGGCCCCGGCCATGACCCTCACCGACCGCGAGTACCAGAAGATGCGCGACCTCTCCATCGACATCCTGCGCGAGGTCGGCGTCGACACCGGCGGCTGCAACATCCAGTTCGCGATGGACCCGACCGACGGCCGCCTGGTCGTCATCGAGATGAACCCGCGCGTCTCGCGCTCGTCCGCGCTCGCGTCGAAGGCGACCGGCTACCCGATCGCGAAGATGGCCGCGAAGCTGGCCATCGGCTACACGCTCGACGAGATCGTCAACGACATCACCGGCGAGACCCCCGCCTGCTTCGAGCCGACCCTCGACTACGTCGTGGTCAAGGCGCCGCGGTTCGCGTTCGAGAAGTTCCCCGGCGCCGACGGCACCCTGACCACCACGATGAAGTCGGTCGGCGAGGCGATGTCGATCGGCCGCAACTTCACCGAGGCCTTCGGCAAGGTGATGCGCTCGCTCGAGACCAAGCGCGCCGGCTACTGGACCGGGCCCGAGGTGGAGGCGCAGGACCTCGAGTCGCTGCTCGCGGACCTCAGCGTGCCGCAGGACGGCCGGATGTACGGCATCGAGAAGGCGTTCGCGCTCGGCGCCACGGTCGAGCAACTCTTCGAGTCCACCAAGATCGACCCGTGGTTCCTCGACCAGTTCCAGCAGATCCACGAGCTGGGGGAGCAGGTCCGGGCGGTCGAGGTCCTCGACGAGGCGACCCTGCGTCAGGCCAAGTACCACGGCCTGTCCGACCGGCAGATCGCCGCGCTGCGGCCGGGACTCGGCGGGGACAGCCAGGAGGGCGAGGACGCGGTCCGCACCCTGCGCAACGTGCTGAAGGTGCACCCGGTCTACAAGACCGTCGACACCTGTGCCGCGGAGTTCGAGGCCAAGACGCCGTACCACTACTCGACCTACGAGCTGGATCCGAACGCCGAGTCGGAGGTCGCCCCGCAGACCGAGCGGCCGAAGGTGCTCATCCTCGGCTCCGGGCCGAACCGCATCGGTCAGGGCATCGAGTTCGACTACTCCTGCGTGCACGCCGCGCTGACGCTGTCCGAGGCCGGCTACGAGACCGTCATGGTCAACTGCAACCCGGAGACGGTCTCCACCGACTACGACACCGCCGACCGGCTGTACTTCGAGCCGCTGACCTTCGAGGACGTGCTCGAGGTCTACCGCGCCGAGTCGGCGTCGGGCACCGTCGCGGGCGTCATCGTCCAGCTCGGCGGCCAGACGCCGCTGGGTCTGGCGAAGCGCCTCAAGGAGGCCGGGGTGCCGATCGTCGGCACCAGCCCCGAGGCCATCGACCTGGCGGAGGACCGCGGCGAGTTCGGTCGCGTCCTCACCGAGGCGGGCCTGCCCGCGCCGAAGTTCGGCACCGCCACCACCTTCGACGGTGCCCGCGAGATCGCAGGCGGCATCGGCTACCCGGTGCTGGTGCGCCCGTCCTACGTGCTCGGCGGCCGCGGCATGGAGATCGTCTACGACGAGAAGTCGCTGCAGGACTACATCTCCCGCGCCACCGAGATCTCCGACGACCGCCCGGTGCTGGTGGACCGGTTCCTGGAGGACGCGGTCGAGATCGACGTCGACGCGCTGTGCGACGGCACCGAGGTGTACCTCGGCGGCGTGATGGAGCACATCGAGGAGGCCGGCATCCACTCCGGCGACTCGGCCTGCGCGCTGCCGCCGATCACGCTCGGCAAGGCGGATCTCGAGAACGTCCGACGCTCCACCGAGGCCCTCGCCAAGGGCATCGGGGTCAAGGGCCTGCTGAACGTGCAGTACGCGCTCAAGGACGACATCCTCTACGTCCTCGAGGCGAACCCGCGCGCCAGCCGCACCGTGCCGTTCGTGTCGAAGGCGACCGCCGTGCAGCTGGCCAAGGCCTGCGCCCGCGTGATGCTCGGCGAGTCCATCGCGGACCTGCGGGCGAACGGCGTGCTGCCCGCCGAGGGCGACGGCGGCAACACCCCGGCCGGCGCGCCGATCGCGGTGAAGGAGGCGGTGCTCCCGTTCAACCGGTTCCGCCGTGCGGACGGCACCGGCGTCGACACCCTGCTCAGCCCGGAGATGAAGTCCACCGGCGAGGTGATGGGCATCGACGCGGACTTCGGCACCGCCTTCGCCAAGAGCCAGACCGCGGCGTACGGCTCGCTGCCCACCAGCGGCGCGGTGTTCGTCTCGGTCGCGAACAAGGACAAGCGGTCGCTGATCTTCCCGGTCAAGCGCCTCGCCGACCTCGGCTTCCGGATCCTGGCCACCGAGGGCACCGCGGACGTGTTGCGGCGCAACGGCATCACCTGCGAGCAGGTGCACAAGCAGTCCGGCGAGGACCTGCCGGAGGGCGCGCGCACGATCGTCGAGCAGATCAAGGCGGGGGAGGTGGACATGGTGATCAACACCCCCTACGGCAACTCGGGTCCCCGCGTGGACGGCTACGAGATCCGGAGCGCGGCGGTGTCGGTGAACATCCCGTGCATCACCACCGTCCAGGGCGCCTCCGCGGCGGTGCAGGGCATCGAGGCGGGCATCCGGGGTGACATCGGGGTGCGCTCCCTGCAGGACCTGCACGTGACGCTGCGCGAGCCGGCACCGGGCGAGCCTGCGCAGCCCACATCGGCGCAGTCGTGAGCCAGCACAGCTGGGGCGATCGGCTCCGGGCCGCGGTCGCGGCCCGGGGTCGGCTGTGCGTGGGGATCGACCCGCACCCCTCGCTGCTGCGGGCCTGGGGACTTCCGGAGACCGCCGGGGGCGTCGAGACGTTCGCCGAGATCTGCGTGGAGGCCTTCGTCGGGGACGTGGCCCTCGTGAAGCCTCAGGTGGCGTTCTTCGAGGCCTACGGCGCCGCCGGGTACGCGGTGCTCGAACGCACCATCTCGGTGGTCAGGGCGGCGGGGACGCTGGTGGTCGCCGACGCCAAGCGCGGCGACATCGGCTCGACGATGGCCGCGTACTCGCAGGCCTGGCTCGGGGCCGACTCACCGTTGTCCTCGGACGCGGTGACGGTCTCGCCGTACCTGGGATTCGGCGCGCTCGAACCGGCCGTCACGCTGGCCACCGAGGGCGGCCGCGGCCTGTTCGTGCTCGCCCGCACCTCCAACCCGGAGGGCGGGGTGCTCCAGGGTGCCCGGATACCCGAAGAGTCTGTTTCCGCAGACCAGACGGTATCGGTGGCGCAGTCGATCGTCGACGCGGCGGCCGCGCAGAACCGTGACGGACGAGACACGGTGGGCCTGGTGATCGGTGCGACACGCGGGCACGGATTGGATTTGTCGGAGTTTTCCGGCCCGATCCTGGCGCCGGGTCTCGGCGCGCAGGGCGCCACCGTGGCCGATTTGGCAGAGATCTTCGCGGACTCGCGAGAGTTGTTGCTACCCAACACTTCTCGCGACGTTCTTCGTCACGGGCCGTCGGTTTCGGCGCTCCGTGAGGCCGCCGAACGGGTTCGCGACGAGGTCGAGGCCGGGCTCGCATAGCCGACGGGATTTCCGGCGACGCGCCAGGGGGTGGGTTAGCAATCGGCGGTCAGCGTGAGTACGGTCGCTATCGCTGCTGGTTATCCAGTGGATGAAGACCTATTTTGCACACGACGAGACGGAGGAACCGTGGCCCTTCCCCAGTTGACCGATGAGCAGCGCGCTGCTGCTTTGGAGAAGGCGGCTGCCGCCCGTAAGGCCCGGGCTGAGCTCAAGGAGCGCCTCAAGCGCGGCGGCACCGACCTGAAGCAGGTCCTCAAGGACGCCGAAGAGGACGAGATCCTTGGCAAGATGAAGGTGTCCGCCCTGCTCGAAGCCCTGCCCAAGGTGGGCAAGGTTAAGGCGCAGGAGATCATGACCGAACTGGAGATCGCTCCGACCCGCCGCCTGCGCGGCCTCGGCGACCGCCAGCGCAAGGCCCTGCTCACCAGGTTCGATTTCGAGGCCTGAGCAAAGAACGTGGTGGCTGACGCAAACAACGTGTCAGGCAGCAAGACCACCCCGGCGCACGTGGCCGGGGACAGCACAGCGCGGAGGGGCCGGCTCGTAGTTTTGGCCGGCCCCTCCGCCGTGGGCAAGTCGACCGTGGTGCGCAAGCTCCACGAGCGGCTCCCGGACCTGGTCTTCAGCGTGTCTGCGACGACGAGAGAACCCCGCCCGGGCGAGGTCGACGGCAAGGACTACCGGTTCGTGTCGAAGGCCGAGTTCCAGCGCATGATCGACGCCGGTGAACTGCTCGAATGGGCGGAGATCCACGGCGGGCTGCAGCGGTCGGGCACCCCGGCCGCACCGGTGCGCGCGGCGCTCGACGCCGGACACCCGGTGCTCGTGGAGGTCGACCTCGCCGGAGCCCGCGCAGTCCGCGCGGCGATGCCCGAGGCGATCCTGGTGTTCCTGGCCCCGCCGAGCTGGGAGGAACTGGTCGCCCGGCTCACCGGCCGCGGGACCGAGTCCGACGAGGTCGTCGCGCGCCGACTGGAGACGGCCAGGGTCGAACTGGCCGCCAAGGACGAGTTCGACACGGTCGTGGTGAACGTCGACGTCGACCGTGCGTGCGAACAGTTGGTATCCTTGCTAGTCGGTAGTCCGCAGTAGCGGCACAGTGCCATCGCAATACCCCGAACTTCAGGAGATTCGCCAGTGAGCGCCACTCAGACAGTCACGTCCGACGCCGACCGCCACGGCGTGCCGGCCTACGACACCCCGCTCGGCATCACCAACCCCCCGATCGACGAGCTGCTCGCGCGCACGTCCTCGAAGTACGCCCTGGTGATCTACTCCGCCAAGCGCGCTCGGCAGATCAACGACTACTACAACCAGCTCGGCGACGGCATCCTCGAGTACGTCGGACCGCTGGTCGAGCCGGGCCTGCAGGAGAAGCCGCTCTCCATCGCCCTGCGCGAGATCCACTCCGACCTGCTCGAGCACACCGAAGGCGAGTGACGCCAGTGACGGGTCGCTCGGCAGGCTCCTCGCTGTGACCGACATCGATTCGGATTCCGCCGGTTCACCCCGACGCATCGTCGTCGGCGTGGGCGGCGGAATCGCGGCCTACAAGGCCTGTTCGATCATCCGCAGCTTCACCGAGGCCGGGCACCACGTCCGCGTCGTCCCGACCGAGTCCGCGCTCGAGTTCGTCGGCCGCGCCACGTTCGAGGCGCTGTCCGGCAACCCGGTGCAGACCGGCGTGTTCGCCGACGTCCCCCAGGTGCCGCACGTGCGGCTCGGCCAGGAGGCCGACCTCGTGGTCGTCGCACCCGCCACCGCGGACCTGATGGCGCGCGCGGCCCACGGCCGCGCCGACGACCTGCTGACCGCGACGCTGCTGACCGCGCGCTGTCCGGTCGTGTTCGCGCCCGCGATGCACACCGAGATGTGGGAGCACCCCGCCACCGTCGCGAACGTGGCCACGCTGCGCGCACGGGGGATCACGGTGATCGAGCCCGCGTCCGGCCGGTTGACCGGCAAGGACACCGGCGCGGGTCGCCTCCCGGAGCCCGACGAGATCGTCGGCCTCGCCAACCTGCTGCTCGAGCGCGCCGACGCGCTGCCCCGGGACCTCGCCGGCCGGCGGATCCTGGTCTCGGCGGGCGGCACCCGCGAACCCCTCGACCCGGTGCGTTTCCTCGGCAACCGCAGCTCGGGCAAGCAGGGCTACGCGATCGCGCGGCTCGCCGCCCAGCGCGGCGCGCAGGTCACGCTGGTCGCCGGCTACACCGCGGACTTGGTGGATCCGGCCTCCGTGACGGTGGTCCGGGTGCGGACCGCGCAGGAGATGCGCGAGGCTGTCGACAAGGCCGCGATCGGCGCCGAAGCGGTGGTGATGGCCGCCGCAGTCGCGGACTTCCGGCCCGCGACCGTCGCGACCAGCAAGATCAAGAAGGGCGCCGACGAGCCCGACACGATCCCGTTGACCCGCAACGACGACATCCTGGCCGGCCTCGTGCAGTCCCGCCGTGACGGCGGCCTGCCGAACACGGCGGCGATCGTCGGGTTCGCCGCGGAGACCGGGGACGCGCACGGCGACGTGCTCACCCACGCCCGGTCCAAGCTCGCTCGTAAGGGCTGCGACCTGCTCGTGGTCAACGCGGTCGGCGAGGGCAAGGCCTTCGAGGTCGACAACAACGACGGCTGGCTGCTCGGCGCGGACGGTTCGGAGCGTGCCCTGGCTCACGGTTCGAAGGCGCTGATGGCGAGCCGGGTCCTCGACGCGGTGGCAGCACTCCTCGACGCGGGCTCCGACGGCGGGGGCGCGGACGCGAGTTGAGCCCTGTGCTCGTAGGGTGAATATTGATAGACCAGTTTCGTGATTTGAATTGTTCGTTTCAGCCCCACCGCGCACTATTCTCGTGCGCGGCACACAACAGCCGTTGGCGAGAGGGAGATCTGTGAGCAAGTCCGGTAGTCGGCTATTCACCAGCGAGTCCGTGACCGAGGGACACCCGGACAAGATCTGTGATGCGATCAGCGACTCCGTCCTCGACGCCCTGCTCGAGCAGGATCCGCGCAGCCGCGTCGCCGTCGAGACGCTGGTGACCACCGGCCAGGTCCACGTGGCCGGCGAGGTCACCACCACCGCGTACGCCGACATCCCGAAGATCGTCCGCGACAAGGTCCTCGAGATCGGGTACGACTCCTCGGCCAAGGGCTTCGACGGCAACTCGTGCGGCGTGAACATCGCGATCGGCGCGCAGTCGCCGGAGATCGCGCAGGGCGTCGACCACTCGCACGAGGCGCGCGTCGACGGCGTCACCGACGACGAGATCGACCGCCAGGGCGCGGGCGACCAGGGCCTGATGTTCGGCTACGCCTGCACCGACACCCCCGAGCTCATGCCGCTGCCGATCGCGCTCGCGCACCGGCTCTCGCGTCGGCTCACCGAGGTCCGCAAGACCGGCGTCCTGCCGTACCTGCGTCCGGACGGCAAGACCCAGGTCACCATCGAGTACGACGGCGACAAGGCCGTCCGCCTCGACACCGTGGTCGTGTCCACCCAGCACGCGGCGGACATCGACCTCGACAACCTGCTCACCCCGGACATCCGCGAGAAGGTGCTCGGCTCGGTGCTCGCCGAGATCGACGTGCCGAGTCTCGACACCTCCGACGTGCGGCTGCTGGTCAACCCGACCGGAAAGTTCGTGCTCGGCGGCCCGATGGGCGACGCCGGCCTGACCGGCCGCAAGATCATCGTCGACACCTACGGCGGCATGGCCCGCCACGGCGGCGGTGCGTTCTCCGGCAAGGACCCGTCGAAGGTGGACCGGTCCGCGGCGTACGCGATGCGCTGGGTGGCCAAGAACGCGATCGCCGCGGGCCTGGCCGAGCGCATCGAGGTGCAGGTCGCGTACGCGATCGGCAAGGCCGCACCGGTCGGGCTGTTCGTGGAGACGTTCGGCACCGAGAAGGTCGACCCCGCGCGCATCCAGTCGGCGATCACCGAGATCTTCGACCTGCGTCCCGGCGCGATCATCCGTGACCTGGACCTGCTGCGTCCGATCTACGCGCCGACCGCGGCGTACGGTCACTTCGGTCGCACCGACATCGATCTGCCGTGGGAGCACACGGACCGCGCCGAGAAGCTTCGCGCGGCCGCCGGGCTCTAGATGCACGCTGCCGCGAGCCGCTCACCGATCACGGTGGGCGGCTCGTGCGCTCTCGGGCGGAGCCTCGGGTCTGGTGACCGTCGACGGGCGGCGCGGTGACGGCGGCCCGCGAACCGGCCGCCGAACTGCCCGTGGCCCGGGTGCTGCCGATGCTGCCGCTCGCGCACCTCGACCGCGAGTTCGACTACCTGATCCCGCGTGAGCTCGACGAGCAGGCCCAGCCCGGTGTCCGGGTCCGGGTCCGGTTCGCGGGCCGGCTCGTCGACGGTTTCCTGGTGGAGCGGATCGCCGCCAGCGAGCACCCCGGCAAGCTCGGCTGGCTGGACCGTGTGGTGTCACCCGAACGGGTGCTCACCCCGGAGATCGCGGCGCTGGTCGACGCCGTCGCGGCGCGCTACGCCGGGACCAGGGCGGACGTGCTGCGTCTCGCCGTCCCGCCCCGGCACGCGCGGGTCGAGGCTGAAAGGACGCCCGAGGCTTCGCCCGAGAGGGATACCCCGCAGGCGCACTCGGTCACCGTCGCCGACCTGCCGAGCCCGGCACCCGAGCCGTGGGCCGAGTACCAGCACGGCGCGGGGTTCGTCGCCGCGGTCGCGGCCGGCCGCGGCCCGCGAGCGGTGTGGCAGGCCTTGCCCGGCGACGACTGGCCGAGGCGGCTGGCGGAACTCGCCGTGGTCGTCGCCCGGCGTGGCCAGTCCGCGGTGCTGGTGGTGCCGGATCAGAAGGACCTGGACCGGGTCGCGGCCGCCTGCGTCGACGTCGCGGGGGACGATCTGGTCGTCCCGCTGGCCGCCGGCCTCGGCCCGGCGATGCGCTACCGACGCTGGCTCGCCGCGCTGCGCGGCAGCGCCCGGATCGTGGTCGGCACCCGCAGCGCGGTCTTCGCGCCGGTGCCCGACCTCGGACTGGTCGCGGTGTGGGACGACGGCGACGACAGCCACTCGGAACCGCGGGCCCCGTACCCCCACGCCCGGGAGGTCGCGTTGCTGCGCGGGCACGGCACCGGCTGCGCGGTGGTCCTCGGCGGGCACGCCCGGACCGCGGAGGCGCAGGCGCTGGTGGACTCCGGCTGGGCGCACGACCTCGTCGCCGCCCGGCCGCAGGTGCGGGCGCGCGCTCCGCAGGTCACGGCGTTGGCCGACAGCGACCAGGCGTTGGCCCGCGACCCCGGGGCGCGGGCGGCGCGGCTGCCCGCGGTGGCCTTCGCGGCCGCCCGGGAGGCGCTCGCCGCGGGCGCCGGGGTGCTGGTGCAGGTGCCGCGGCGCGGCTACGTGCCGTCGCTGGCCTGCGGGAAGTGCCGTGCCCCGGCGCGGTGCCGGCGCTGCAACGGCCCGCTCTCGCTGCCCACGGCGGCCGGGCCGGACGGGGCGGGCACCCCGACCTGTCGCTGGTGCGGGGTCGCCGACGCCAACCACCGCTGCCACGCGTGCGGCGCCCGTTCGTTGCGCGCCGTGGTGGTCGGGGCCGGCCGCACCGCGGAGGAACTCGGTCGCGCCTTCCCCGGCGTTCCCGTGCTCACCTCCGGCGGCGGCGAGGTCGTGACGACGGTGAAAGCCGGTGCGTCCCTGGTCGTCTCGACGGTCGGCGCCGAGCCGACGATGCCCGGCGGCTACGGGGCGGCGCTGCTGCTCGACGGCTGGGCGCTGCTCGGACGGGCCGACCTGCGCGCCGAGGAGGAGACGCTGAGGCGCTGGATGACGGCGGGATCGCTGGTGCGCCCGGCGAGCGAGGGTGGTCGCGTGGTGGTGGTCGCGGACTCGGGCCTGCCGACGGTGCAGGCGCTGGTCCGATGGGATCCGGTCGGTGCTGCGCAGGCCCAGCTGGCCGAGCGGGCGGAGGTCCGGTTCCCGCCCGCGGTGCACCTGGCCGCCGTCGACGGCACCCGCGCCGCGATCGAGGACCTGCTGTCCGGTGCGCACCTGCCCGACTCGGTGGAGCTGCTCGGGCCGGTGCCGTTGCCGCCCGGAGCGCGGCTGCCGTTCGCCGGCGACGGCCCGGAGCCGGCGGAGGTCGAACGGATGCTGTTGCGGGTGCCGCGCGGGAAGGGTGGTGCGCTGGCCGCGGCACTGGCCCAGGCGCAGGCGGTCCGCGGCGCCCGTCGGGAGTCGGGGTCGGTGCGGGTGCAGATGGACCCCGTCACAATCGGCTGATGCCGAGCACTCGGTGCGCGCCCGGGCTCTAGTGTTGGCCACCATGACTGCAGCCCTCGACACGGTCGGCGCGGACGCGAGTTCCGCGCCCGCGCCGGACCCCGCACCCAGAGTCCGGCGACTTCGAAACGGGTTGCGTCGCTACGGCAGCCGACTGCATCCGGTCGGGCTGGCCACCGCGCTGGTGTTCTTCACCTGGTCGCTGAGCCCGTCCCTGTTGCCGCGGGCGTGGTACCTGCAGGGCGTCGCGACCGGAATCTCGGTTGCGCTCGGCTACGGTCTCGGTTGCGCGGGGGCCTGGCTGGTGCGGTCCTGCGGCGTCACACCGGCGTGGTCGGCGCGCACCCGACGGATCGGCTGGTGGGTGCTCGGGTCGGCGACGGTGGTCCTGGTCCCGGTGTTCCTGGTGCTCGGCGCCCGCTCGCAGAACTACGTCCGTGGCCTCGTCTCGGTCGAACCGACCAACGAGGCCAACGTACTGCTGGTGTTCCTGATCGCGGCGCTGGTCTGGTTCGTGCTGCTCGGGGCTTCGCGGGGGCTGCGATCGGGAACCAGGAAGCTGAGCGCGGTCGCGCGTCGCTTCGTGCCCCGCCCGGCCGCGAACGTCGCGGGCCTGGTGGTGGCCGTGACGCTCGGCGTGCTGGTCGTCAACGGCGCGCTGTACAACGGACTGATCGCGTTCGCCAACTGGAGCTTCTCCGGCGCGGACTACGACACCGCCCCGGGCGTGGAGGAGCCGACGGCGCCGGAGCGGAGCGGGTCGCCCGCGTCCGCGCAGGCCTGGGACACCCTGGGGCAGGAGGGGCGCACCTTCGTCGGGCGCGGGCCCGACGCCGCGCAGATCGAGGCGGTGACGGGGCGTCCGGCGCTCGAGCCCGTCCGCGTCTACGCCGGCCGCGGGTCCGCCGACTCGGTGGCGGCCGTTGCCGATCTCGTGGTCGCCGAACTCGACCGCACCAAGGCGTGGGAGCGAAAGGTGTTGGCGGTCAACACCACCACGGGGCGCGGATGGGTGAACCAGAACGTCGCCTCCTCGCTGGAGTACCTCGAGGGCGGAAACACCGCGATCGCCTCCATGCAGTACTCCTTCCTGCCCAGTCCGTTGGCCTTCATCGCGGACCGGCAGACCCCGCAGGTCGCGGGCCGCGCCCTGTTCAACGCGGTCTTCGCGCGCTGGATCGACCTCCCCGTCGAGTCCCGGCCGAAGCTGGTCGTGTTCGGCGAGAGCCTCGGCTCCTACGGCGGCCAGAACGCGTTCGCCGGGTACCAGGACATGGCCACCCGGGTGGACGGGGGGCTCTGGGTGGGGACGCCGAACTTCACCCCGCAGTGGCAGGAGGTGACGGCCGACCGGGACGCCGGTTCCAGCGAGATCCTCCCGGTGATCGACGGCGGCAGGTCTGTCCGGTTCGCCTCCGCTCCGGCGGACCTCGACCTGGGCGCCGAGTGGGGAGCGCGCCGAATCGTGTACTGGCAGCACGCCAGCGATCCGATCGTGTGGTGGTCGCCGTCGCTGCTGCTGAACGAGCCGGACTGGCTCAGGGAGTCGCGCGGGTCCGACGTGGACCCGAAGATGCGATGGCTGCCGCTGGTGACGTTCTGGCAGGTGACCCTGGACATGGTGTTCTCGGCCGACGTCCCGGCCGGGCACGGTCACGCCTACGGTGCGGAAGCTGCGGACATCTGGGCTCGGATCCTGCCCGATCCGGGTTGGTCGCAGGCGGACACCGACCGGGTGCGCGCGGCGATGACCGGCGAGTGAGTCGCTCGCGCTGATCGACGTGGGGAGCCGTCCGTGCCATCGGCACGGGCGGCTCCCGGTGTTTGTGGGTGGCGCGGGGTGATCCAGGCGACCCTTGCCGTCGAGCTATTGTCGATATATCGTTGAGAACGTAATCGATAGACGGCCGATCAGGCCGACGACAGTCGAGGAGACTGACATGGAGCACATTCAACGAGACATGGGACGAGGCCGGCGCCACCCCGGACATGCCGGCCGCGACCGCAGGCGAGACGGCTTCGGGCCCGACGCGTTCGGGGCAGGCGCGTTCGGCGCCGGGGCGGGCTTCGGGCCCGGGCGTCGTGGGCCGCACGGTGACGACGGGTTCGGCCGCGAACGATTCGGACGTGGCCGCGGTCGCGGCGGGCGCGGTCGGCGCGGCGACGTTCGCGCGGCGGTCCTGCTGCTGCTGGCCGAGGGGCCGAAGCACGGATACGAGCTGATCCAGCGGATCGCCGAACGCAGCAACGGGCTGTGGAAGCCGAGCCCCGGGTCCGTCTACCCGGCGCTCGCCCAGCTCGAGGACGAGGGCCTCGTGCTCATCGAGCGGGTGGCCGGGCGCAAGACCGCGCGCCTGACCGAGGCCGGGACCACCTACATCGAGGAGCATCGGGGCGAACTCGGCGACCCCTGGGCCGACGTGTCCGCCGAGGTGGGCCCCGAGGCGCGGGACCTGCGCGATCTGGTCCGGCAGCTGATGGGTGCCGTCGGCCAGGTCGCCGCGGTGGGGACCGTCGCGCAGGCGAAGGCGGCAGGTGAGGTGCTGGTCGAGGCCCGGCGCGCGATCTACCGGATCCTCGCGGACGAGCCACGGCCCGGCGACGCCGACGATGCGGCGGACCCGTCGAACGACGAGACCTCGATCTAGACCGAAGTTTGTTCCGGCCGTGCCGAAATCGTGACCTTTCCGGCGTAGCCGTCCGGTCCGTCGGACGACATGATGGGCTGCAGGGTGAGGTGTCCGGCCCGCAGGGGGAAGGGATCGTATGAGGCGCTCTGTCGTTGCCTGTAGCGGCGTGCTGATCGCCGCGCTGCTCGCGATTCCCGCAGCGGCGCAGGCAGTCGGTGTCGCCTCGCTGTCGGAGGTGCCGACGTCGGTCGGTCCGCCGCAGAACACGCACCTCGACGCCGCGAACTACGCCGACGCTCATCCCGGCAGCGCGCCACCCGGCACCAACGACTTCTCCTGCCGGCCGTCGGCGGCGCACCCGAATCCGGTGATCCTCGCGCACGGCAGCGACGCCAACGCCTACTCCGACTGGTCCGAGATCGCGCCCCGGTTGAAGGATCGCGGCTACTGCGTCTTCGCGCTCAACTACGGCGGCAAGGCCGGGGCGACGTCGTTCGGCACCGAGGACATGTACCAGTCCGCGGGCCAGGTGGCGGACTTCACCCACCGGGTGCTGGCGGCGACGGGCGCCGCGAAGGTCGATCTGGTCGGCTACTCGCAGGGCGCCACCGTGACCCGCTACTTCGTCAATCGCCTCGGCGGGTCCGAGGTCGTCGACCGATGGGTCGGGGTCGCCTCACCCAGCTACGGCGGGGTGTTCTACGGGTTGGTGCCCCTCGTCCAGTCGGTGCCGGGCGGGGCCGACGCGGCGGGGTTGTTCACCACCACCGCCGTCGCCCAGCAGATGCAGGGCTCCGACTTCCTCGACGAACTGAATGCGGGCTCCGACACCGTGCCCGGCGTGCAGTACGTCACCATCGGCACCCGATTCGACGAAATGATCCAGCCGTTCTCGAACGTGGCACTCCAGGGCTCGGGGGCCGAGAACATCCTGATTCAGGACCGCTGCCCGCAGGACATGACCGGTCACATGAACATGGTGTACGACCCGTTCACGGTGTCGCTCGTGGTCGGGGCGGTCGACCCCTCGGCGCCGGTCGCGCCTTGCCAGTCGGTGCCGTTGGGCACCGGAATGGCAGGAATGGTCGGGCGTCGCTGACCCGAAACCACCGGACACCGAATTCGGCGGCGCGATATCGCGCCGCCGAATTCGGTGTCGAGCGGTATGCGGAAGCTATTCCGCCAGCTTCGCGAACGCCTGGGCCCACAGGAAGAACTTGTTGGTGCCGAGGTCGGCCACCGTCTTGATGTTGAACGCTGCCTGGAGATGCTCGGCATCTCCCTCGCTGACGCCCTGGAGTGCCGAAACTGGTGCCTTGGCAATCTCCTCGAGGGTCTTGCCTTCCCAGGCCTTGGTCAACTTGTTGTCGGTAGCGGCCATAACAACCTCCAGATGAGTGCGCGACATTTCCCAGGGCCGGCGGCCGCAATTCGACTTCCCGCGCACCGCCGGACCGAACAACAGGGACAGTCAATACCCCGCAGAGCCGATTGGGTGGGATTACACGCGCCGTGTTCGCAAACAATTCGCGTATTCGACGGCCGGAGAATGCGGAATCCGGCGTAACGGTCGTCGGCACGGCTCGGAGCCAGGACGGACTCCCCGTACGGTGTGGTCGGGGACGGCCGTGGGCTTCCCTAGACTGTTGCTTGACATCGGACCCGCGGAGACGGCGGGCGCACACCGTGGGAGCAGCCTCGTGAGTATTCAGCCCGTTCGCCTCTTCGGCGACCCCGTCCTGCGGACCCGCGCGGACGAGGTGGTCGACTTCGACCGCGAGCTGGCGCAGCTGGTCGAGGATCTCGTCGACACCATGCAGGACCGGGGCGGTGCCGGCATCGCGGCCCCGCAGATCGGCGTCGGCCTGCGCGTGTTCGCCTACAACTGCGGCGGAATGTCCGGACACCTGGTGAACCCGACCTACGAGGTGCTCGGGTCGGGGGAGCAGGTCGGCCCGGAGGGCTGCCTATCGATCCCCGGGGTGCGGGCGGACTGCCGGCGCGCGCTGACCGTGCGGGCGCACGGCTTCACGATGGATGGCGAGCCGGTGAGTTTCGAGTGCGACGGCCTCATGGCGCGCTGCGTCCAGCACGAGACGGACCACCTCGACGGCGTCCTGTTCCTCGCGCGTCTCGAACCCGCCGACCGTAAGGACGCGATGCGGGTGATCCGCCAGTCGGACTGGTTCCGGGCCGGCATCACCGTCTCCACCGGGTCCGCGGCGCCGGCGGGGGGTCGCTGACATGCGGATCGTCTTCGCCGGTACACCGGACCCCGCCGTCCCCTCGCTGGCCCGGTTGCTCGCCTCGCAGCGGCACGAGGTCGTCGCCGTGGTGACCCGGCCCGACGCGGTCGCCGGTCGCGGCCGCAAGGTGACCCGGTCACCGGTCGGCCTGCTGGCCGACGAACACGGCATCGAGGTGCTGACCCCCGCGCGCGCCTCGGATCCCGAGTTCCTCGCCAGGCTCGAGGAACTCGCGCCCGACTGCTGCCCGGTGGTCGCGTACGGCGCCCTGCTGCCGCGCCCGGTGCTCGACGTCCCGCGCCACGGCTGGGTGAACCTGCACTTCTCCCTGCTGCCCGCCTGGCGCGGCGCGGCCCCCGTGCAGGCCGCGATCGCCGCCGGCGACGAGATGACCGGCGCCAGCGCGTTCCTGCTCGAGGAGGGACTCGACACGGGTCCGGTGTTCGGTGTGGTCACCGAGCGGATCCGGGCCGAGGACACGGCGGGCGAGCTGCTGGGCCGGCTCGCGGAAGGCGGTGCGGTGCTTCTGGATTCGGTGCTCGACGGCATCGAGGACGGGGCACTGCGGCCGGTTCCACAGCCCGACGAGGGCGTCTCGCACGCGCCGAAGGTGACCGTGGACTCCGCGCGGGTGCGGTGGAACCTGCCCGCGCTCGCGGTGGACCGGCAGATCCGTGCCGTCACCCCGGCACCGGGCGCGTGGACGCAGGTGGGGGAGCTGCGCCTCAAGGTCGCACCGGTCACCCCGGTCGCGGAGACGGCGGTCGACGTACCGCTCGAACCCGGCCAGTTCCTGGTCCGCAAGGACGGCTGCTACGTCGGCACCGCGACGACCGCGGTCCGGCTGAGTCAGGTTCAGCCACAAGGCAAGAAGGCCATGGCGGCCGCCGACTGGGCGCGCGGTGCGCGCCTCGACCCCGAGGTGCGTGCACAGTGACCGAATCCCGCAGACCCTCCCGCGGCAACCGGGCGAACTCGTCGAAGGCAGGCAAGGGCGCCTCGAACACCCGACCACGTCAGCCGCGTAGGCCCGACGACTCCGGCGTCGACCAGCCGCGGGTCGCCGCGCGCGACGTGCTGCGCGCGGTCCGCGAACGCGACGCCTACGCCAACCTGGTGCTGCCCGGACTACTCCGGGACCGCAAGATGGACGGCCGGGACGCCGCCCTCGCCACCGAACTGGCCTACGGTGCCAGCCGCGCCCGCGGACTGCTCGACGCGGTCATCGCCGCCGGCGCCGGCCGGCCCGTCGACGAGATCGACGGTCCGCTGCTCGACGTGCTGCGCCTGGGCGCCTACCAGTTGCTGCGCACCCGGATCGCCCCGCACGCCGCGGTCGCCACCTCGGTGGACCTGGTGCGCGCCGAGTTCGGCGGCGGCAAGGCCGGATTCGTGAACGCGGTGCTGCGGCGGGTGGCGGAGAAGTCCGAGGACCAGTGGGTGGCCGAGCTCGGTCCGGACGCCACGGCGGACCCGGTGGGGCACCTGGCGTTCGAGTACGCGCACCCGGTGTGGATCGCGCAGGCCTTCGCCGACGCTCTCGGTGCGGACGCGGCCGAGCTCGAGGCGGTGCTCGCCGCGGACGACGCCCGCCCGGTGGTGCACCTGGTGGCGCGGCCCGGGGAGATCTCGGCGGAGGAACTGGCGCTGGTCACCGGTGGGGAGGTCGGCCCGTACTCGCCGTACGCGGTGCATCTCGACGGCGGCGATCCGGGACAACTCGACGCGGTGCGCGAGGGCCTGGCCGGCGTCCAGGACGAGGGCAGTCAGCTCGTTGCGCGGGCGTTGACGCTGGCGCCGGTCGTCGGCGCGGACGGTGGCCGCTGGCTGGACCTGTGCGCGGGCCCGGGCGGCAAGGCGGCCCTGCTCGGCGCGCTGGCCGACATCGAGGGCGCGCGGGTCGACGCCGTCGAGCCCGCGCAGCACCGGGCCGACCTGGTGCGCAAGACCACTCGCGGACTGCCCGTGGACGTCCACGTCGCGGACGGCCGCGAACCCGGACTCGAACCCGGCTACGACCGGGTGCTCGTGGACGCGCCGTGCACCGGGCTCGGCGCGCTGCGCCGACGTCCCGAGGCGCGCTGGCGTCGACAGCCCTCCGACGTGGCCGCGCTGGTCAAGCTCCAGCGTGAGCTCCTCGCCTCGGCGATCTCGCTGGTCCGTCCGGGCGGCGTGGTGCTCTACTCCACCTGCTCGCCGCACCTGTCGGAGACGGTGGCCGTGGTCGCGGACGCCGTCCGCAGGCACGGCGTGGTCCCGCTGGACACCCGCGAGTCGGTGCCCGGCGTGCCCGACCTCGGCGCCGGCCCGGGCGTGCAGCTGTGGCCGCACCGGCACGGCACCGACGCGATGTTCATGGCGGCGCTGCGCAAGCCGGAGTAGCGGCGGGCGTCACCGACCGACGGGTGCGGCGACACCGAGCGAGAGCGCGCCCATGAACTTCGGGGCGCCCTGCTCGTAGAACGTGTCGAGGTCGCGGATCTCGAAACCCGCGGACCGCACGAGGGCCGGGATCTCGCGGGTGAGATGGCAACCGCCCGCGAGGGCCTTCTGGACGGGTTCGATGCGGCGTTGCCAGCGCTGGACCTTCGCGTCCGGGGCGAGCCCGTGTTCGACGAAGTGCAGGGTGCCGCCGGGCTTGAGGACCCGGCGCACCTCGTGCAGCGCTGCGTCGACGTCGGGGATCGTGCACATCGTCCAGGTGGACAGTGCGGTGTCGAAGGTGTTGTCCGGGAAGGGCAGTGACTGCCCGTCGAGCCCGGAGCGCTCGACCGGCACGGTGGACGCCGCGAGACGTGCGCCCGCCAGTTTCCAGCCGAGGTCGGCGGGTTCGACGGCGCTGACGGACTCGACGGCGGGCGGGTAGAACGGGACGTTGAGGCCCGACCCGAAGCCGATCTCCACCACGCGCCCGTGCAGGCCGCTGCACACCCGCTCGCGCAGCGGCTCGGTCAGGGACATCCCGCAGGAGATGTCCACCAGGCGTGGCACGATTCGATCCGAGTAGAACCCCATGGCGCCTCCCGACCGTTCGCGGCCCCCTTGGCCGTCGGCTCCAGCATGGCACGGTCAGCGTGCCGGGGACGGGCCGTCGCCCGGACAGCAGGTGTCGCCGGGGACGTTGCCCGCGGGCGCGAGGCGCACGTGGACCGGGCCCGCGACGGTGGGGGCCGCGGTCAGCCCGGGCAGGGCGGTGGCCCGGGCGGCGCGAATGGCGTTGGCGATGACCAGGACTTCGGCGAACTCGTGGACGAACACGACCGCGGCGAGACCGAGCACGCCGGTCGCGGCGAGGGGGATCAACACGGCGATGATGGCGAGCGAGAACCCGATGTTCTGCACCATGATTCGCCGGGCGCGCCGGGCGTGGGCGAGTACCTGGGGCAGGTGCCGCAGGTCCTCGCCCATCAGGGCGACGTCGGCGGTCTCGATCGCGACGTCGGTGCCCATCGCTCCCATCGCGATGCCGACGTCGGCGGTGGCCAGTGCCGGGGCGTCGTTGATGCCGTCGCCGACCATGGCGATCCGGCGGCCGCGGGCGAGGGCGGGCAGCAGTTGCGCCTTGCCCTCGGGGAGTAGTCCGGCGTGCACCGCGACGATGCCGGCCTCGGCGGCGAGGGTGTGTGCGGTGCGTTCGTTGTCGCCGGTGAGCATGGCGACGTCGATGCCGAGTCGCCGTAGTCGGTGGACGGCGTCGGGCGCCTCGGGGCGCAGTTCGTCGCGGACGGCGATCGCCGCGATCACCGCCGCGTCGCGCTCGACGAGCACCACCGTGGCGCCTCCGTCCTGCAGTCGGGTGACCTCGGGGCCAAGGGATCCTGGCGCGATCCAGCCCGGCTTGCCCAGCCGCAGGCGGGCGCCGGCCAGGCTGCCGTGCAGGCCGTGACCCGGGACGGCGGTGACGTCGTCGGCCGCAACGACCGGATCGGCTGCGGCGGTGAGGATCGCGTGCGCGAGCGGGTGCTCGCTGCGGGCCTCGAGGGCCGCAGCGGTGGCCAGCGCATCGGCCTCGCTCACCCCGGGCGCGGTGACGGTGGCGACGACCTCGGGGGTGTTGCGCGTCAGGGTGCCGGTCTTGTCGAGTGCGACGACGCGGATGCGGCCGAGCTCCTCGAGCGCGGCGCCGCCCTTGACCAGGGCGCCGTGCCTGCTCGCGGCGCCGATCGCGGCGACCACGGTGAGCGGGACCGCGATCGCCAGCGCGCACGGGGACGCGGCGACGAGCACCACGAGGGCGCGTTCGATCCACAGCATCGGGTCGCCGAGCAGGGCGCCGACCACGGCGACGAGGGCGGCGAGGATCATGATCGCCGGGACCAGCGGCCGGGCCACCCTGTCGGCGAGACGTTGCCCGGATCCCTTGCGTCCCTGGGCTTCCTCGACGATGTGCACGATGCGGGCGAGGGAGCTGTCGGAGGCGAGGGCGGTGACCTCGACCTCGACGGCGCCGCCGCCGTTGATCGCCCCGGCGTACACGTCGTCGCCCGGGCCCGCCTCCACCGGAACCGATTCGCCGGTGATGGCGGACAGGTCGAGGCTGGTGCGGCCGGAGCGGATCACGCCGTCGGTGGCGGCCCGCTCACCCGGGCGCAGCAGCATCCGGTCGCCGAGCGCGAGTTCGTCCGGGGCGACGGATGATTCGTGGCCGTCGCGGAGCACCGTCGCGGTCGGTGGCACCAGCGACAGCAGCGCCCGCAGTCCTCGGCGGGTCCGGGTGACGGCGTGGTGCTCGAGCCCCTCGGCGGTCGAGAACAGAATGCCGAGCATGGCCGCCTCGGGGATCTTTCCCAGCGCGACGGCGCCGATCGCGGCGATCGTCATCAGCGTGCCGACACCGATTCGGCGGTGCCGCAGGTTCGCCGCCGCGCCGGGAGCGAAGGTGGACGCGCCGACCACGACGGCGGCCAGTTCCACCACCGCCGCCGCCGGATCGGATCCGGCCCGACCGAGAGCCCAGCCGACCGCGAGCAGGACCGCGGCCACGCCCGCGCACTGGAGTTCGCGAACCTGCCACCACCGCCGCGGCCCCTGGTCGGAGTGTGCACCGACGGCTGGGCTGTCGGCGGGCGTCGGTGCGCAGCAGGCGTCAGACATGCTCACCCTCCACGGCGTCGAGTTCGCTGTCGCCGAGCACGGCGCCGACGAGACCGTGGCCGCGCGGGGTGAGCGCGTACATCACCAGCCGGCCCTGGCGTCGCGAGCCGACGAGTCCGGCGATCTTCAGTTGCCGCAGGTGATGGGACACGAGGTTCTGGGCCAGTCCGACCACCCAGGCGATGTCGCACACGCACAGCTCGTCGCCGGCGTGCAGTGCCGTTGCGATCGTCAGGCGGGTGGGATCGCCGAGCGCCCGAGCCGCCGCGGCGGCCGGCTCCACCCGTGCCCGGGTCGGGAGTCCGGCCCGGATCCGTTCCGCGTGCGGGAGATCGAGGCACAGCAGGTCGCAGGTGTCCACCTTGTCGTCGTCCATATCAACATCCTAACGAATGTTGATATATGGGCGAGAAGTACTCGCTGGGGCCTGCTCGCGCACCTGAATCCCGCACCGCCGCCCAGCGCAACCACGACGCGATGAAAGTGGCCCTGCGGCAGCTGCTCTCGTCCGGTGCGCTGGGCAGTCATCGGGGGTTGCCGGTCACTGCGATTCCCCCAAGCACTTCGTGCAGGGAGGTGCCCCCATCACGATGACGCTGCGCCAACTCGAGGAGGCGTCCGGGGACGAAACCACCGCGTCCGGTGGTTTCGTCCCGGTCAAGGACGCCCTGCGGATGGCCGGACATGCCCACCCGGTCCTCGTGGTCTTCGACCACGACGGCCGGCCGTTGCACCTCGGCCGCAGCAGGCGCCTCGCGTCGGCGGATCAGCGGCTCGCGCTCATCGCGGCGTCCCGCGGCTGCACCTGCCCGGGCTGCGATGCCCCCGCGACGCTGACCGCCGTGCACCACATCCGTGAATGGAAGGACGGCGGCCGCACCGACATCACCAACGAGGACCTCGCCTGCGACGCCTGTCACGCGCTCGTCCACGACGGACCGGGCGGCTGGAAGACCGAGGTCGCGCCGCCCGAGTCGGAGCAGGCTGGCCGCACCCAGTGGACGGCGCCGCCGCACATCGACCCGGAGCAGAAGCCTCGCGTCAATCACCGGCATCACCTCGACGAGTACATCGCCGGAGCGCTCGCCCGCTACCGGGCCCGCCAGGCCGTCGAACTGCGCCGATGGCAGGAGCACCACGACCAGGGCAGCCGCAGCCGCAGGCGCGGCGACGGCACCGATTCCGGAGACGACAAGGCGCCACGAGCCGGTGCCGCCTTCGACACCCTTCGTCGCCGTGCCGGTCGCCTTCCTGGTCGGCTACACCATGCCGCGCACCTACCCGACCGGCGCCAACGTCGCCGAGTTCGCTCAGCAGGTGGGTGTCAGGGCGGCCGCTCCCGAAGTCGGGCCGCGCGATGTCTCGGCGGCGCTCGGCTCGGTCGACTGGCAGTCACCCGCGGTGTCAGCGAATACGGTTGCCGGACTGAAGTTCTCTGCGGCACTGCCGCCCGACCTCGCCGTTGGCACGCTTCACCCGGCGCCCTGATTCACGCGGCGCCGCGACCGGGTCCGTCAGTCGTGGTGCTGGACGACGTTGACGACGGCGCCGTCCGGGGCACGCACGAAGAACCGGCGCACACCCCACGCCTCGGTGGTGAGCGGGTACACGATGTCGTAGCCGAGCCGTCGGGCTTCCTCGTAGGCGGCGTCGACGTCGACCGTGTGCACCGACATGACCGAGTCCTCGGGCGCGGTGGCGTCGCCGGAAACGAGCTGGACGTGCGCGCCGGTCTCCGGTGAGGTGTAGCGGGCCACCCAGCCCAGGTTGAACTCCTCTGTGCTCAGACCGAGGAAGTCGGTGTAGAAGCCCTTCGCGGAGTCGATGTCGGTAACCGGAAGGTTGGTGGTGATGCGGGTGACTCGCATGGGTACTCCTGTCTGCGCCGGGTGTGCTGATGATCGTCCGAACCCGGCACCCTGTCGACCCGGCGGGCGTGGTCGGCCGCGCCTCCTGCCCGTCGTGGCGAGGACGCCGAGGGCACCCACTAAACTTGGCGCCCGTGGCCCACCCGATGATCGCACCGTCCATTCTGTCCGCCGATTTCGCCCGACTCGCCGACGAGGCGGCCGCCGTGGCCGGCTCCGACTGGCTGCACGTCGACGTGATGGACGCGCATTTCGTGCCGAATCTCACCCTCGGACTGCCGGTGGTGCAGTCGCTGCTCAAGGCCACCGACATCCCCCTGGACTGCCACCTGATGATCGACAACCCCGGCCGCTGGGCGCCGCCCTACGCCGAGGCCGGCGCGCACAACGTCACCTTCCACGCCGAGGCCACCGACGATCCGATCGCCGTCGCCCGCGACATCCGGGCGGCCGGGGCCAAGGCGGGCCTGTCCGTCAAGCCGGGCACCCCGATCGAGCCCTACCTGGAGATCCTCAAGGAGTTCGACACGCTCCTCGTGATGAGCGTCGAGCCCGGCTTCGGCGGGCAGTCGTTCATGCCCGAGGTGCTGAGCAAGGCCCGCGCGGTCCGCAAGCTCGTGGACTCCGGTGAGCTCACCCTGCTGGTCGAGATCGACGGCGGCATCAACGTCGACACCATCGAGGCCGCCGCCGAGGCAGGCGTCGACTGCTTCGTGGCCGGCTCCGCGGTGTACGGCGCGGCCGATCCGGCCGCCGCGGTCCGCGGTCTGCGCGCCCAGGCGGCCGCCGCGTCCCCGCACCTGACGATCGTCCAGTAGCGTGCCCGGCCCCGTCGAGGACGCGGTGCTCACCGCGCTGCGGGTGGCCGTCGACGCATCCGAACAGGTGCGCGGCACCACCAGCCCGAACCCGCCCGTCGGCGCGGTGATCCTCGACGCCGACGGAGTGGTCGCCGGGGTCGGCGCCACCGCGCCGGTGGGTGGCCCGCACGCCGAGGTCATGGCGCTGCGCGCCGCGGGTGCCCGCGCCCGTGGCGGCACCGCGGTGGTCACCCTCGAACCGTGCAATCACCAGGGCCGGACCGGTCCCTGCGCGCTCGCGCTGATCGAGGCCGGGATCGCGCGGGTGGTCTTCGCCGTCGCGGACCCCAACCAGCAGGCAGCCGGCGGGGCGCAGACCCTGCGCGCGTCCGGCGTCGAGGTGGTGTCCGGGGTGGGGGCGGTCGAGGTGGAACGCGGCCCGCTGCGGGCCTGGCTGCACCGCCAGCGCACCGGCCGGGCGCACGTCACCTGGAAGTTCGCCGCCGGTCTGGACGGGCGCAGCGCCGCCGCGGACGGCACCAGCCAGTGGATCACCGGCCCCGAGGCCCGGGCGCGGGTGCACGAGCAGCGCGCGCGGCTCGACGCGATCGTGGTGGGCACCGGGACGGTCCTCGCCGACGACCCGTGGCTGACCGCCCGACGACCGGACGGCGGCCTCGCCGCGCACCAGCCGCTCCGAGTCGTGGTGGGGGAGAGGGAGATTCCGCCCACCGCCCGGATCCTCGACGATGCCGCGCCGACGCTGGTGCTGCGGACGCGCGACCCGCACGAGGTGCTGGCCGCGCTGTCCGAGCATCCCGACGTCCTGCTCGAGGGTGGCCCGCACCTGGCCGGGGCGTTCCTGGCCGCGGGACTGGTCGACCGCGTCCAGGCGTTCCTCTCACCGGTACTACTCGGTGCGGGCGCGGCCGCGGTGGAGGATGCTGGGGTCGGCACCATCGCGGAGGCGCTGCGGTTCGACCGGGAATCGGTCGAGACCGTCGGCCCGGACCTGTTGTTGACGCTCACGCCCCGGGCGTGATCCGTACCACCACTGCATGACCTACGACACACGAGGAGCGGACTGAAGTGTTCACCGGGATCGTCGAAGAACTGGGTGAGATCGTCGCCAAGGAGGACCTGACCGACGCGGCGCGTTTCACCGTGCGCGGCCCACTGGTGACCTCCGACGCGTCGCACGGGGACTCGATCGCGGTGAACGGCGTCTGCCTGACCGTGGTCGACGTCGTGGACGGCAACAGCTTCACCGCCGACGTGATGGCCGAGACCCTCGACCGGTCGAGCCTCGGCGCCCTCGAGGTCGGCAGCCGGGTGAACCTCGAGCGGGCGGCGGCGCTGAACAGCAGGCTCGGCGGCCACCTGGTGCAGGGGCACGTCGACGCCACCGGCGAGATCGTCAGCCGCTCGCCCTCGGAGAACTGGGAGGTGGTGCGCATCTCGCTGCCCGCCTCGATCTCCCGTTACGTGGTGGAGAAGGGTTCGATCACCGTCGACGGCGTCTCGTTGACGGTCTCCGCGCTCGGATCCGACGAGTCCGGCGAGTACTTCGAGATCTCGCTGATCCCGACCACCCTCGAGCTGACGGTGCTGGGCACGGCCGCACCGGGCACGCCGGTGAACCTCGAGGTGGACGTCATCGCCAAGTACGTCGAACGGCTGCAGAACGCGGGTCGGTAGGTCGCGTTTCGGCCCCCGTGCCCGGGGGTCGTACTGTTGAGGTGCACCTTTTCAGGGTGTACGGAGCATTCAAGACTGATGGAGCGCAGCACGTGACCAGGTTCGACAGTATCGAGCGCGCAGTTGCCGATATCGCCGCAGGCAAGGCCGTCGTCGTGGTGGACGACGAGGACCGCGAGAACGAGGGCGACCTCATCTTCGCCGCCGAGAAGGCGACCCCGGAACTGGTGGCCTTCATGGTCCGGTACACCTCCGGCTACCTGTGTGTGCCGCTCGACGGCGAGGACTGTGACCGCCTCGGCCTGCCGCCGATGTACTCGTCCAACCAGGACAAGCACGGCACCGCGTACACCGTGACGGTGGACGCCAAGGAGGGCATCGGCACCGGCATCTCCGCCTCGGACCGCGCCGCCACCATGCGACTGCTGGCCGACCCGACCACCGGCGCCAGCGACTTCACCCGCCCCGGACACGTGGTGCCGCTGCGCGCCAAGGAGGGCGGCGTGCTGCGCCGGCCCGGCCACACCGAGGCCGCGGTCGACCTGGCCCGGATGGCCGACCTGCGGCCGGCGGGCGTGATCTGCGAGATCGTCAGCCAGAAGGACGAGGGCCACATGGCCCAGACCGACGAGCTCCGGGTGTTCGCCGACGACCACAACCTGGCGATGATCTCCATCGCCGACCTGATCTCCTGGCGCCGCAAGCACGAGAAGCACGTGGTCCGGGTCGCCGAGGCGCGCATCCCGACCACCCACGGCGAGTTCAAGGCCGTCGGCTACCAGAGCATCTACGACGAGGTCGAGCACGTCGCCCTGGTCAAGGGCGACATCGCGGGCCCCGCCGGCGACGGTGGCGACGTGCTGGTGCGGGTGCACTCCGAGTGCCTGACCGGCGACGTCTTCGGGTCGCTGCGCTGCGACTGCGGCCCCCAGCTCGACGCCGCGCTGGAGATGGTCGCGGCCGAGGGTCGCGGCGTGGTGCTCTACATGCGTGGGCACGAGGGTCGCGGCATCGGCCTGATGCACAAGCTGCAGGCCTACCAGCTGCAGGACGCCGGGTCGGACACCGTCGACGCCAACCTCGAGCTCGGCCTGCCCGCCGACGCCCGCGACTACGGCATCGGTGCGCAGATCCTCGTCGACCTCGGCATCACCTCGATGCGGCTGCTGACCAACAACCCCGCCAAGCGCGTCGGCCTCGACGGCTACGGCCTGCAGATCACCGAGCGGGTGCCGATGCCGTTGCGCGCCAACGCCGAGAACCTGACCTACCTGCGCACCAAGCGGGACCGGATGGGCCACGACCTGGCCGGGCTCGACGACTTCGAGAAGGGCGGTGCCGTGTGAGCGGGGAGGGACTGCCCGGCCTGCAGCTGGGCGACGCGAAGGATCTCCGGCTCGCGATCGTCGCCGGGTCCTGGCACACGGAGATCTCCGAGGCCCTGATCGCGGGCGCGCGGCGGGTCGCCAAGCAGGCGCAGATCGAGGACGTGACGCTGATCCGCGTCGCAGGCGCGATCGAGCTTCCCGTCGTCGCGCAGGCCCTGGCCCGCACACACGACGCGGTCGTCGCGCTCGGCGTGGTGATCCGCGGCGGCACCCCGCACTTCGAGTACGTCTGCGACGCGGTCACCGCCGGCCTGACGCGGGTCTCGCTCGACGAGAGCACGCCGGTCGGGAACGGCGTGCTCACCTGCGACACCGAGCAGCAGGCGCGCGATCGGTCGGGCCTGCCGGGCTCCGTCGAGGACAAGGGCGAGCAGGCGTGCGCGGCGGCGATCGACACAGCCGTCACGCTCAAGCACCTGCGCCAGCCGTGGACCGAGCGGTCGTTCCGATGACCGGCTGGGACATGGACGTGCGGTCCAAGAAGTCGGCTCGGGTCGCGATGATCGTGGCCGCCTTCTTCACCCTGGTGTTCGTGGTGCTCGCGGTGCTGCTGCGCAGCTCCGCCACCGGCGTGTACTTCCGGGCCGCCGACCAGTTCGCGATGGTCGGTATCGGGCTGATCCTCGCCGGCGGCGCCCTGCTGCTGACCCGGCCGCGGCTGCGGGCGAACTCGGCGGGCGTCGCTGTGCGCAACGCGTTCGGCGAACGGTTCGTGGACTGGGACCTGGTGCGCGGACTGTCGTTCCCGGACGGTGCCGCCTGGGCGCGCATCGACCTGCCCGACGACGAGTACATCCCGGTGATGGCGATCCAGGCGAACGACCGGGAGCACGCCGTCTCGGCGGTGCGCTCGTTCCGCGCGCTCGAGGCCAAGTACGCGCCCCGCGGCGAGGCGGACTAGAGCGCAGTCGCCGGCCGTAGCGGTGTCGGCGGGGGCGACTAGCCTGGATACCGTGCCCGATCCAGCCACCTACCGTCCCGCCACCGGAACCATCCCGGTCGCGCCGGGCGTGTACAAGTTTCGTGATCCGCACGGCCGGGTCATCTACGTCGGCAAGGCGAAGAGCCTGCGCAGCAGGCTGAACTCGTACTTCGCGGACGTGGCCTCGCTGCACCCGCGCACCCGCCAGATGGTCACCACGGCGGGTTCGGTCGAGTGGACCGTCGTCACGACCGAGGTCGAGGCGCTGCAGCTCGAGTATAACTGGATCAAGGAGTTCGACCCGCGGTTCAACGTCCGCTACCGCGACGACAAGACCTACCCGGTGCTGGCGGTGACGCTGAACAAGGAGTACCCGAGGCTCTTCGTCTACCGCGGGCCGCGCCGCAAGGGTGTTCGGTACTTCGGGCCGTACTCGCACGCCTGGGCCATCCGCGAGACCCTCGATCTGCTGCTGCGGGTGTTCCCGGCGCGCACCTGCTCGACCGGAGTGTTCAAGCGGCACAACCAGATCGGTCGGCCCTGCCTGCTCGGCTACATCGACAAGTGCTCGGCACCGTGCGTGGGACGGGTCAGCGCCGCGGAGCATCGCCGCATCGTCGAGGACTTCTGTGACTTCCTGGCCGGCCGCACGGACAAGCTGGTGCGCGAGCTGGAGGTGCGGATGCAGTGCGCCTCCGACGATCTCGACTTCGAGACGGCCGCCCGGCTGCGCGACGACCTGGGCGCGCTGCGCAAGGCGCTGGAGAAGCAGGCGGTGGTGTTCGGCGACGGCACCGACGCGGACGTCGTCGCGTTCGCCGCGGACGATCTCGAGGCCGCCGTCCAGGTGTTCCACGTCCGCGGCGGACGCGTGCGCGGGCAGCGCGGCTGGGTGGTCGAGCGCTCCGGTGACGCGGGTACGGAAGACCTCGTCGAGCAGTTCCTGACCCAGTTCTACGGCGAGCAGGCGGCGCTGACCGAGCAGTCGGACCTGCAGGCGGACAAGGCGACCGTCGTGCCGCGGGAGGTGCTGGTGCCGGTGCTGCCGCCCGGTGCCGGGCAGCTGCAGGAGTGGCTCAGCGGCCTGCGCGGATCCTCCGTGGCACTACGGGTTCCCCAGCGCGGCGACAAGAAGACCCTCGCCGAGACGGTCGAGCGGAACGCGAAAGAGGCGCTCGCGCAACACAAGCTGCGGCGGGCGGGCGACCTCACCACGCGGTCGGCGGCGTTGCAGGGAATCCAGGACGCGCTGGACCTGGACCAGGCGCCGCTGCGGATCGAGTGCATCGACATCAGTCACGTCCAGGGCACCGACGTGGTGGCCTCGCTGGTGGTGTTCGAGGACGGTCTGCCGCGCAAGTCCGACTACCGGCACTACTCGATCAAAGAGGCTGCGGGGGAGGGGCGTTCGGACGACGTCGCGAGCATCGCGGAGGTCACCCGGCGTCGCTTCCTGCGGCACTCGTCCGACGCGGCGCCGGCCGGCACCGGTCCGGCGCAGGATCCGGGCGGCGGTGACCTGGCGCCGGAGGCAGCGCTCGACCCGCAGACCGGGCGCCCACGCCGATTCGCCTACCCGCCCAACCTGTTCGTGGTCGACGGCGGCCAGCCGCAGGTGACCGCGGCCGCGGCCGTGCTCGACGAGTTGGGCATCACCGACGTCGCGGTGGTCGGACTCGCGAAGCGTCTCGAGGAGGTGTGGGTGCCGGGCGAGCCTGACCCGGTGATCCTGCCCCGCACCAGCGAGGCGCTGTTCCTGCTGCAGCGGGTGCGTGACGAAGCCCACCGCTTCGCCATCACCTTCCATCGCAGCAAGCGTTCGCGCCGCATGACCGCGTCCGCGCTGGACTCCGTGCGGGGGCTCGGCGAGGCCCGGCGCACCGCGCTGGTCACGCATTTCGGGTCCGTCGCCAAGCTCAAGGAGGCGACCGTGGAGGAGATCACGGCGGTCCCGGGGGTCGGCGTCACCACCGCCCGGGCGGTGCTCGCCGCGCTCGGCGGTGAAACGAAACCGGTCGGCGGAACCGATGACGCTGTGGCAGACCGCGCGGTAGGGAATGATGAGCTGAGCGCGAAGCCGGACACATCGATCATCAGCGTGACGGATTGAGGAGGGCGGGGGCGGAGTGAACGACCGAATCGACGTGGGAGAGGCCGGCATCGATGTCGCCCTGGTCACGGGGTTGTCGGGGGCCGGCCGCGGGACCGCGGCAAAGGTGCTCGAGGACATGGGCTGGTACGTCGCCGACAACCTGCCGCCCGAACTGATCTCCCGGATGGTCGATCTCGGGCTGGAGCCGGCGTCCCGGATCCCGAAGCTCGCGGTGGTCGTGGACGTGCGCAGTCGGCTGTTCAGCAACGAACTGGTGTCGGTGATCAAGGAAGTGGCGGCAAAGACCACGCGCACCCGGGTGCTGTTCCTCGAGGCCACCGACCAGGTCCTGGTGCAGCGCTTCGAGCACGTGCGCCGCAGCCACCCGCTTCAGGCGGACGGAGTGGACGGCACCCTCGTGGAGGGCATCGCGGCCGAGCGGGCGCGGCTGGCCCCGGTCAAGGCCGACGCGGACCTGGTGATCGACACGTCGTCGCTGTCCGTGCACCAGTTGCGCCAGAAGATCGAGTCCGCGTTCGGTGGTGGCGCTGCGCCGTCGGTCGCGGTCACCGTACAGTCGTTCGGATTCAAGTACGGACTGCCGATGGACGCCGACCTGGTGTGTGACGTCCGGTTCCTGCCCAACCCGCACTGGGTTCCGGAGCTGCGCGAGCACACCGGCCAGGAGGCGCCGGTGCGGGACTTCGTGCTCGGTCAGGACGGTGCCGAGGACTACCTCGACACCTATCACCACGTCGTCGAGTTGACGACCAACGGATACCGTCGAGAGGGCAAGCGGTACATGACGATTGCGGTGGGATGCACCGGCGGAAAGCATCGGAGCGTCGCGATGGCGGAGGCACTCGCGTCTCGGCTCACAGGCGACACGGGCATCACGGTCAAGGTCGTACACCGCGACCTGGGGCGCGAATGACGGCGCACGATCCGGTCACCGCGGAGGGGGCGTCGAGCGAGCGGACGCAGCCGTCGATCGTCGCGCTCGGCGGCGGGCACGGCCTGTACGCGACGCTGAGCGCGGCGCGCAGGCTCAGTTCCGACGTGACCGCGGTGGTGACGGTCGCCGACGACGGTGGCTCGTCCGGCCGGCTGCGGTCCGAACTCGGCGTGATCCCGCCCGGCGACCTGCGGATGGCGCTCGCCGCCCTCTCCGACGGTGGAGCGGGCGTCGACTCCGGTCCGGACGTGCAGACCTGGACGAGGACCATCCAGCACCGCTTCGGCGGAACCGGGGCGCTCGCCGGGCACTCGGTGGGCAACCTGATCCTCGCCGGCCTCAGCGAGGTCCTCGGCGACACCGTCGCCGCGCTCGACGAGCTGGGCCGACTGCTGCGCATCGACGGTCGGGTGCTGCCGATGTCGCCGATCGCGCTGGCGATCGAGGCCGACGTGGTGGGTCTCGAGGCGGACCCGCGGGTGAGCCGGTGCATCCGCGGACAGGTCGCGGTCGCGACGACGCCCGGCAAGGTGCGCCGGGTGCGGCTGCTGCCGTCGAACCCGCCGGCGTGCGCCGAGGCCGTCGAGGCCATCGAGCGCGCCGACCTCGTCCTACTCGGCCCGGGTTCCTGGTTCACCAGCGTCATCCCGCACGTGCTCGTCCCCGAACTGTTGGCCAGCCTCACCGAGACCACGGCGCGCAAGGCGCTGATCCTCAACCTGGCCCCGGAGCCGGGGGAGACGGCAGGATTCTCCGCCGAACGCCACCTGCACGTGCTGTCGCAGCACGCGCCGGAGCTGACGGTCCACGACGTCGTCGTGGACTCGGGGTCGGTGCCGGAGGGGCGAGAACGCGAGCACCTGCACCGCGCGGCTCGGCGGCTGGGGGCCGAGGTCGGCTACGCCGACGTCGCGGAGAGCGGTACCGCCATTCATCACGCGGGCAAGTTGGCCGCGGCACTCGATCGAATCGTGTCCCTCGCAGCGGCGCGGGACCGACAGGTGACACCGGGAAGGGAGACCACTTCGTGGCAATGACAGCGGAGGTCAAGGACGAGCTGAGCAGGCTCGCCGTGACCCAGGTCTCGGCCCGCAAAGCCGAGGTTTCAGCGTTGCTGCGGTTCGCCGGGGGACTGCACATCGTCGGTGGCCGAGTGGTGGTGGAGGCGGAGGTCGACCTCGGTTCCACCGCTCGGCGGCTGCGCGGCGAGATCTTCGATCTCTACGGCTACGGCTCGGACGTGCACGTGCTCGGTGCGGGCGGGTTGCGCAAGACCGCGCGGTACATCGTGCGCGTGTCCAAGGAGGGCGAGGCGCTCGCCCGGCAGACCGGACTGCTCGACCTGCGCGGCCGGCCCGTGCGGGGCCTGCCCGCCCAGGTGGTCGGCGGCAGCGTCGTGGACTCGGAGGCGGCCTGGCGCGGGGCGTTCCTGGCGCACGGGTCGCTGACCGAACCGGGCAGGTCGTCGGCGCTCGAGGTCAGCTGCCCGGGACCGGAGGCCGCGCTCGCACTGGTCGGCGCGGCACGCAGGCTCGGTGTCTCGGCCAAGGCGCGGGAGGTGCGCGGCAGCGACCGGGTGGTGGTGCGCGACGGCGAGGCGATCGGCGCGCTGCTGACGCGGATGGGGGCCCAGGACACCCGGCTGGTGTGGGAGGAACGCCGGATGCGGCGCGAGGTCCGGGCGACGGCGAACCGGTTGGCGAACTTCGACGACGCGAACCTGCGACGGTCCGCGCGGGCGGCGGTCGCGGCGGCGGCACGGGTCGAGCGTGCGCTGGAGATCCTCGGCGAGGACGTGCCCGACCATCTCGCGGCGGCGGGCAGCCTGCGGGTGCAGCACCGCCAGGCCTCGCTCGAGGAACTCGGTCAGCTGGCCGATCCGCCGATGACCAAGGACGCGGTCGCGGGCCGCATCCGGCGTCTGCTGTCGATGGCGGACCGCAAGGCGAAGGAGACCGGGATCCCGGACACCGAGTCCGCGGTCACCGCCGATCTGCTCGACGAGGCGTAGCGCAGCGGAGCCGACCCTTCAGCGCTGAGGCGTAGCGCAGCGGAGCCGACCCTTCAGCGCTGAGGCGTAGCGCAGCGCAGCCGACCATCTGTACTGAGGCGTAAGTCACGTCCTTCCCACCGGGGGAGCTGCAGGTGTGCCGGGGTGGGCGCACTAGGCTGTGGCACACATCTGAGTTTTGCACACGAGAACTGGTCAAAAAGGAGCGAATTGTGACTGTCCGGGTAGGCGTGAACGGCTTCGGTCGTATCGGACGTAACTTCTTCAGGGCCGTCGATGCGCAGAAGGCGCTCGGCACCACCGACATCGAGATCGTGGCGGTCAACGACCTGACCGACAACGCGACCCTCGCTCACCTGCTCAAGTACGACTCGATCCTCGGCCGTCTCCCGCACGATGTCTCGCTCGAGGGCGACGACACCATCGTCGTCGGCGACAAGAAGATCAAGGCGCTCGCGCACCGCGGCCCGCTCAGCGAGCTGCCCTGGGGCGAGCTCGGCGTCGACGTCGTCGTCGAGTCCACCGGCATCTTCACCGACGCCGAGAAGGCGAAGGGTCACCTCGAGGCCGGCGCCAAGAAGGTCATCATCTCCGCGCCCGCCAAGGGCGAGGACATCACCATCGTGATGGGCGTCAACGACGACAAGTACGACGGCAGCCAGAACATCATCTCCAACGCCTCGTGCACCACGAACTGCCTCGGCCCGATCGCCAAGGTGCTCGACGACGAGTTCGGCATCGTCAAGGGCCTGATGACCACGGTCCACGCGTACACCCAGGACCAGAACCTGCAGGACGGCCCGCACAGCGACCTGCGTCGCGCCCGCGCCGCCGCGCTGAACGTCGTCCCGACCGGCACCGGCGCCGCCAAGGCCATCGGCCTGGTGCTCCCGCAGCTGCTGGGCAAGCTGGACGGCTACGCCCTGCGCGTGCCGATCCCCACGGGCTCGGTCACCGACCTCACCGCGAACCTGGCGAAGTCGGCGTCCGTCGCCGACATCAACGCCGCGATGAAGGCCGCCGCGGAGGGCCCGCTCAAGGGCATCCTGAAGTACACCGAGGCGCCGATCGTGTCCTCGGACATCGTCACCGACCCGCACTCGTCGATCTTCGACGCGGGCCTGACCAAGGTGATCGACGACCAGGTCAAGATCGTCTCCTGGTACGACAACGAGTGGGGCTACTCGAACCGTCTCGCGGACCTCATCGGTCTCGTCTCGAAGTCCCTCTGATCGTCGTGGCAGTCAAGACTCTGAAGGACCTGCTGGCCGAGGGGGTCGCCGGGCGCGCCGTGCTGGTGCGCTCGGACCTCAACGTCCCGCTGGACAACGGCACCATCACCGATCCGGGCAGGATCATCGCGAGCGCGCCGACCATCGGCGCGCTGGCCGATGCCGGCGCCAAGGTCATCGTGATGGCCCATCTGGGTCGTCCGAAGGGCGCGCCGGATCCGGCGCTCTCGCTGGCCCCGGTCGCCGCGAAGCTCGGTGAGGTGCTCGGGCGCAACGTCCAGCTCGCCGGCGACGTCGTCGGCCAGGACGCGCTGGCGCGGGCCGAGGGCCTCACCGACGGCGACGTGCTGCTGCTGGAGAACATCCGGTTCGACCCGCGCGAGACCAGCAAGGACGACGCCGAGCGCCTGGCGCTGGCGAAGGCTCTGGTCGAGCTGACCGATTTCAACGGGGCGTTCGTCTCCGACGGTTTCGGTGTGGTGCACCGCAAGCAGGCGTCGGTGTACGACGTCGCGACCCTGCTGCCGCACTACGCGGGCACCCTGGTGGCCGCCGAGGTCGAGGTGCTGCAGAGGCTGACGCAGGAGTCCGAGCGGCCGTACGCGGTCGTGCTGGGCGGCTCGAAGGTCTCCGACAAGCTCGCCGTGATCGAGGCGCTGGCCACCAAGGCGGACACCCTGGTCATCGGTGGCGGCATGTACTACACCTTCCTCGCCGCGCAGGGGGTGTCCGTCGGTAACTCGCTGTGCGAGGAGTCGATGATCCCCACCTGCAAGGAGCTGCTGGAGAAGTACGCGGACGTCATCCACATCCCGCAGGACGTGGTGATCGCCGACTCGTTCTCCGCGGACGCCGAGTCGAAGACGGTCTCGGTGCTCGAGATCCCGGACGGCTGGATGGGTCTGGACATCGGACCGGAGTCGGTGGAGCGCTTCGCGGCGATCCTCGGGGGCGCCAAGACGGTGTTCTGGAACGGCCCGATGGGCGTGTTCGAGTTCCCGAAGTTCTCGGCAGGCACCAAGGGCGTCGCCGAGGCGATCATCGGTGCCACCGCCAAGGGCGCGTTCAGCGTCGTCGGCGGCGGCGACTCGGCGGCCGCGGTGCGGCTGCTGGGCCTCCCGGAGGACGGCTTCTCGCACATCTCCACCGGCGGCGGCGCGTCCCTCGAGTACCTCGAGGGCAAGCAGCTGCCCGGCATCACGGCGCTGGAGGGCTGAGGCGTGGCACGCAAGCCGCTCATCGCCGGCAACTGGAAGATGAACCTCAACCACCTCGAGGCCATCGCCCTGGTGCAGAAGATCGCCTTCTCGTTGCCCGCGAAGTACTTCGACAAGGTCGACGTGACGGTGATCCCGCCGTTCACCGACATCCGCAGCGTGCAGACGCTGGTCGAGGGCGACAAGCTCCTGCTCACCTACGGTGCGCAGGACGTCTCGGCGCAGGACTCGGGCGCGTACACCGGTGAGATCAGTGGCGCCATGCTGGCCAAGCTGGGCTGCTCCTTCGTCGTGGTCGGGCACTCGGAGCGTCGCCAGTACCACGGCGAGACCGACGAGATCGTGCTGGCCAAGACCAAGGCGGCGCTGAAGAACGGGATCACCCCGATCGTCTGCATCGGCGAGGGTCTCGACATCCGCGAGGCGGGCGATCACGTCGCGTACAACGTGGCGCAGCTGCGGGGTTCGCTGGCCGGCCTGTCGGCGGACGAGATCTCGAAGATCGTCGTCGCGTACGAGCCGGTGTGGGCCATCGGCACCGGCAAGGTGGCCTCGGCCGCCGACGCTCAGGAGGTGTGCGCCGCAGTGCGCGCCACCCTCGCCGAGCTGGCCTCCGCGGAGGTCGCGGCGGGTGTCCGAGTGCTCTACGGCGGCTCGATGAACGCCAAGAACGTCGGCGAGCTTGTCGCTCAGCCCGACGTCGACGGCGGACTGGTCGGCGGTGCCTCGCTCAAGGCGGACGAGTTCGCGACGCTCTCCGCGATCGCGGCCGGCGGTCCGCTGCCGTGATCTGAGGATCGCAGAACGAACGCCGGTGGGCGCGTGGTCTTCGGACTGCGCGCCCACCGGCGTCTTCGCGTCGAGGTGTGTGCGGCGTCTACGCGGGGGTGGGAGCTTCGAGGATGCGTTTGAGGCGGGCCAGGTCCTTGCCGTTCGCCCGTCGCATCGCCGCCGCCATGAACGGTGCCGCCACCGTCGAGAAGCCCGACGGCTCACCGCGATTGCGGAGCGTCATCGTGGTGCGGCCGTCGTCGGTGTCCGACCACGAGTACGTCGTCTCCATCGGAAACGGCCCCTCTGCGGTGCGCATCACGAACAGCTCGCCCGGCACGAGCTCGGTGACCTCGTAGGTGTAGCCGAGAGTCCGACCGAGAAACTGCGCGGTGAAGCGAACTCTCGTGCCGACCGCCGCGGGTCTCGGCGTCTCCCAGTGGACGGTCTTGATGTTCGTGTACCACGTGGTGGCGTTGTCGGGGTCAGATGCGAAGGCGGCGACCTCGCGCCGCGGCCGCTCGATCACGATGTCGGTCTCGACGTCCACACCGGCCATCACGCGGTCCTCCGATCGTGTTGAGACTGCAACGAATGCTAGTCCGACGGGCCCGGACCGATGTGCCGACCATCGTTCCGAGCCCGAACTCGGTGACTGACGGCGGTAGCGTGATGTCCTGGGCCGTCGATCAGCAGGAGGACATCGGTGAAGTTCGAGGAGATCCCCGCGGTGAAGAAGATCGGGATCCAGGTGCTGAAGGCGCACCAGTGGGTGTACGAACGCACGGACGGCCGGATCGGGCACCGGATCCTCGGGGTGCCGTGCCTGCTCCTCGACACCGTCGGCGCGAAGACCGGGCAGGCGCGGGTCAACAGCCTGACGTACGTGCGCGACGGCGACGACTACGTCGTGGTGGCGTCCAACGGTGGCGCGCCGCGGTCGCCGGGCTGGTACTTCAATCTGCGCAAGCGGCCCGACGCGCGAATCCGGGTGGGGACCAAGGGGATTGCGGTGACGGCGCGGATGCTCGGGCCGGAGGAAGACGGCTACGTCAGGCTGTTCGCGGCGGCCGATGCCAACAACGGCGGGCGCTACGGCGGCTACCAGCGGCACACCTCGCGTCCGATTCCGATCGTGGTGCTGTCCCCGCGCTAGTTTCGATACATTTGTGTATCCGATGCGTTAGCGTATCCGCATGACCGACGCGCCGGACCGCCCGCTGAGTGTACGGCGGACCCGCACCCGCGACCGTCTGCTCGCCGCGGCCCTCGACGTGTTCGCCGAGGAGGGCTTCGGGCGTTCCACGGTCGAGCAGGTCTGCGAGCGGGCGGGCTTCACCCGCGGCGCGTTCTACTCGAACTTCGAGTCCCTCGACGAGCTGTTCCTCGTGATGTGGGAGCAGCACTCGACCGCGATGCTCGCCGGGATCCGCGAGGCGGTCGCCGCCGCGGAGGAGGCCGCGGCCACGGGGCCGGTCGACCTCGACCATGCGGCCGCCGGCATCCTCGCCGCGATCCCGGTCGAGGACCGCTGGTATCGGATCACGGCCGAGTTCACCGCGCACGCGCTACGGAACCCCGCCCTGAGGTCGGTGATGGTGGCCCGCGAGGCGGCGATCCTGGCGGCGATCCTGCCGATCGTCGAGTCGGCGCTGGCGCGGGCCGGACGTCGAATCACCGACCCGGGCGAGCTCGGGCGGGCCCTCGTCGCCGTCCACGACGGGACCTCCGTGCAGGTCCTGATGGAACCGGACGACGAACGGATAGTCAGCGCGCGCACACACCTGTTCGTGTGCGTGCTCCGCAGCTACAGCGAAAGCGTGTGAGGTGGACATGTCTCGAGATGCCGATGTCATCGTCGTCGGGGCCGGGCTCGCGGGCCTGGTTGCGACCCACGAACTGGTCAAGGCGGGTCGCTCCGTTCTCCTCGTCGACCAGGAGAACGCGGAAAACCTTGGTGGGCAGGCGTTCTGGTCGCTGGGCGGACTGTTCCTGGTGGACAGCCCGGAGCAGCGGCGGATGGGCATCAAGGACTCCTACGAGCTCGCGATGCAGGACTGGATGGGCAGCGCCGGCTTCGATCGTGAGCGTGAGGACCACTGGGGCCGGCAGTGGGCCCGCGCCTACGTGCAGTTCGCCGCCGGGGAGAAGCGTGCCTACCTGCACGAGCTCGGGCTCAAGGTGATGCCGAACGTCGGTTGGGCCGAACGCGGTTCGGGATCGGCCACCGGTCACGGCAACTCGGTGCCGCGCTTCCACATCACCTGGGGGACCGGACCCGAGGTGGTCCGGGTGTTCCGCGAGCCGGTCCTCGCGGGCGCCGACCGCGGACTGGTGACGTTCAAGTACCGGCACCAGGTGGACGAGCTGATCGTCGAGAACGGGGCCGCGGTCGGTGTGCGCGGCACCGTGCTCGCCCCGTCCACCGAGTCTCGCGGCGTCAAGTCCAACCGCACCCCGGCTGGGGAGTTCGAACTGCGCGCGCAGGCGGTGATCGTCACCTCCGGCGGCATCGGCGGCAACCCTGACCTGGTCAAGGCGAACTGGCCGGTCGAACGGCTCGGCCGGGCCCCCGAGCGGATGATCACCGGGGTGCCCGCGCACGTGGACGGGCGGATGCTCGGCATCACCGAGTCGGCCGGCGGCAACATCGTCAACCGCGACCGGATGTGGCACTACACCGAGGGCATCGTCAACTGGGACCCGATCTGGCCGAACCACGCCATCCGGATCATCCCCGGTCCGTCGTCGCTGTGGCTCGACGCGACCGGCCGGCGACTGCCGGTGCCGCTGTTCCCCGGCTTCGACACCCTCGCCACGCTCCAGCACATCCTCGGCACCGGGCACGACCACACCTGGTACATCCTGACCCAGTCGATCATCGAGAAGGAGTTCGCGCTGTCGGGCTCCGAACAGAACCCGGACATGACCGGCAAGGACCTCAAGCTGCTGCTCGGTCGGGTGAAGAAGGGCGCGACCGGACCGGTCGAGGCGTTCAAGCAGCACGGCGAGGACTTCGTGGTTCGCGACAACCTGCGCGACCTCGTCGACGGGATGAACGCGATCAACCCCGGTCCGCCGCTGGACTACGAGCAGGTCGAGCGTGAGGTCGTCGCCCGCGACCGCGAGATGGACAACGCGTACTCCAAGGACATGCAGGTGATGGCGATTCGCAATGCGCGCAGCTACCTGCCGGACAAGGTCACCCGGGTCGCGAAGCCGCACAAGCTGCAGGACCCGGCGCACGGCCCGATGATCGCGGTCCGGCTGAACCTGCTCACCCGCAAGACGCTCGGCGGGCTCGAGACGAACCTGGACTCCCAGGTGATCCGTTCCGACGGCAGCGCGTTCGACGGCCTGTACGCGGCCGGCGAGGTCGCCGGCTTCGGCGGCGGCGGTGTGCACGGCTACAACGCGCTCGAGGGCACCTTCCTCGGTGGCTGCATCTTCTCCGGCCGGGCTGCGGGCCGGGCGCTGGCGCGGGACCTGGGATAGGCCTTCGGCCCGTGAGTACTTCCGGCCCTGTACGAGGCCGGAAGTACTCACGGGCAGCGGAGCTGCCTCTAGCCGAGCAGCTTGGCCTTCAGCTTGCCGAGGGTGGCGCCGTCGAGACCCAGTCCCTGGGTGAGGTACTTGTCCATCGAGCCGTAGCTGGCGGTCACCTGGTCCAGGCCGGCCTGCAGGAAGCTCGACTCGACCGTCACCAGCGGCAGGTAGTTGGTGTACTTGTCGCCGAACGCGGCCTTGAGGCCGGCGGTGTTCTTGGCGATGGAGTCCTTGGCGTACTCGTTCGTGAGCAGGTAGTCGTCCATGATGGTCTTCTGGTCGACGCCCGCGATGCTGAGCAGCAGTGCGGAGGCCCAGCCGGTGCGGTCCTTGCCCGCGGTGCAGTGGAAGACCTGGCCGCCGTCGGTGTTCGCCATGTCGGTGAGCAGTTCCTTGAACTTCGACCGCTCGACGTCGCCGGTGACGAACGACTTGTTCATGTCCTGCATCATCTTGCGGGCGTCGTCAGGGCCCTGGATCTTGCCGAGCATCTCGTTGATGTTGCCCGACAGGATCGGAATGCGCTTGTAGGTCACGCCTGCCGGCAGCTTGTCGGGCTTCTGGCCGACCTCGTCGTCGCTGCGCAGGTCGTACACCGTCGACAGCTTCAGTCCGGTGAGGGTCGCCATGTCGGCATCGCTCGGCACGATCGCGTTGGCGCGGTAGAACACGCCCTTGTTCACGTGCCCGAATCCTGCGGCATAGCCGGCGCCGGTCCCCGCGACGTCCCGGAAGTTGTCGATGCTCGCGAGCCGGGGTGCGTCGGCGGCGGGAGCGGAGCTGCCGAGTCCGGACGATCCGGCGTCCAACAGCGAAGCGATGGCCGGCGGAATCGAGGGCTCGGCCTGCGCAACGGCGCCGCCGACGCCGGTGAACAGCGCCGCGCCGCTGACCACAAGGGCGCACGCGATTGTGGAACGGTGTCGAGACATGAAGAACCTTCCGATCGGGTAGGGGGTGCTTCCGGATGAGGAACGTAGCCACGGTTCCCCGGTGGGTCTCGAGATGCGCCCGTTCCTCCCGCTCAGCGGTCAGGATTCGGTATTCGCGAACATTCTTCGGTCCGATTGCCGGTGCCTCGGGTAGGTGACTGTAGGCTGGGGCGGCTTGTGTCCGTACCCCGCGCGTGAAGGGCAGAGAAGAGCCGAGATGAAACTGTTCCTGGACATCCTGCTGGTGATCACCAGCGTGCTGCTGATCGTGTTCGTGCTGTTGCACCGCGGTAAGGGCGGCGGACTGTCGAGCCTGTTCGGCGGCGGTGTCCAGTCGAGCCTGTCCGGCTCCACGGTGGTCGAGAAGAACCTCGACCGCCTGACCCTGTTCACGGCGGCGGTCTGGTTGATCGCGATCCTGGGTATCGGCCTCGAGATCAAGTTCAGCTGACGGTGGCAGACCTGATCCGCTCGGCGGTCCTGCCCGAGGCCGGGGCCGCGCTGATCGACGCCCCCGAGTTCGCCACGCTCGCGACGCTCGAACCGTCCGGGCAGCCGCAGTTGTCGGTGATCTGGGTGCAGCGTGACGGCGGCGACGTGCTGTTCTCGACCGTCCGGGGTCGCCGCAAGGCCGCCAACCTCGAACGGGACCCCCGGGCAACCCTGTTGGTCTACCCGGCGTCGCGGCCGTACAGCTACCTCGAGGTCCGCGGATCGGTCGCCTTCACCGAGGATCCGGACGGCTCGCTGATCCACACCCTCGCGACCAAGTACACGGGCGCCGCGCGCTGGGAGTTCGACGCCCCGGGTACGCCCCGCGTCATCGGGCGCCTGACCCCCGACGCGGTCGTCTTCAAGGCCTGACCGGGCGCGTTCGCGCTGCGACCGCCGCGGTCGGCCCCGATACTGGGGCGATGACGAAGCACCCAGACGACGGGTCGCGCGCGGCCACCGAGCCGCTGCGGGAGGACATCCGGTTGCTCGGCGGGATCCTCGGACAGACCGTCCGTGAGCAGGCCGGCGCCGAGGTGTTCGAACTCGTCGAGCGGGCCCGGGTCGAGTCGTTCCGGGTCCGCCGCTCGGAGATCGACCGCTCCGAACTGGCCGCCCTGTTCGCAGGCGTCGAGGTGGACGTGGCGATCCCGGTGATCCGGGCGTTCAGTCACTTCGCGCTGCTCGCCAATCTCGCCGAGGACCTGCACCGGGAGCGGCGCCGGGCGATCCACGTCCGGGCGGGCGACCCGCCGCAGGACAGCAGCCTCGCCGCGACCTACGCGAAACTCGATGCGGCGGATCTGGATTCGACCGGTGTGGCCCGCGCCCTCGACGGCGCGCAGGTGGTCCCGGTGATCACCGCCCATCCCACCGAGACGCGCCGGCGCACCGTCTTCGAGACGCAGAACCGCATCACCGACCTGATGCGGTACCGGGAACGCACCGAACTCGACGCCGTCGAGGACGCCGACACCCTGGCCGCGTTGCGACGGCAGATTCTCACGCTGTGGCAGACCGCGCTGATCCGGTTGGCTCGCTTGCGGATTCAGGACGAGATCGAGGTCGGACTGCGGTACTACGACGCCGCGCTCTTCGAGGTGGTCCCGCGGATCAACGCCGCGCTGCGCCTGCAGTTGCGGCGACGCTGGCCCGACGCGAACCTGTTACCCGAGCCGATGCTGCGCACCGGTTCGTGGATCGGCGGTGACCGCGACGGCAACCCGTACGTCACCGCCGACGTGGTCCGGCGGGCCACCCGGCGCGCCGCCGCGACCGCGCTCGACCGGCACCTGCACGATCTCGAGACCCTCGGACAGGAACTGGCGATGTCGGCCCGGCTGGTGTCGGTGTCGGCGGACCTCGACGCGCTCGCCGCCGCCTCGGGCGACGACGCCCCGTCCCGGGCCGACGAGCCGTATCGGCGGGCGTTGCGCGGCATGCGTGCCCGGCTCACCGAGACCGCCGTCGCGGTCCTCGGCGGCGACCTCGCCCGCACCTCCTCGGCCGCGCTCGCCGATTCCGGGCTCGCGCCGTACCGCGGGCCGGCCGAACTGCTCGCCGACCTCGCGGTGGTCGACGCGTCCCTGCGCGGGCACGGCGACGACGCGATCGCCGACGACCGGTTGGCCGTGGTACGGGAATCGGTGGAGGCCTTCGGGTTCCACCTCGCCGGCCTCGACCTGCGGCAGAACTCCGAGGTGCACGAGGAGGTGATCGCCGAGTTGTTCGCGTGGGCGGGTGTGCACCCCGACTACACCTCGCTCGACGAGCCGCAGCGGGTGTCGCTGCTGGCCGCGGAACTGCGCACCCGGCGCCCGCTCACCCGGCCCGGCGCGACCTTCGGGGAGCGCACCACCTCCGAACTCGCGATCCTCGCGGCCGCGGCCGACGCGGTCGCCCAGCTCGGTCCCGATGCGATCCCGAACTGCGTCATCAGCATGTGCACCTCGGTCAGTGACATGCTCGAGGCGGCGGTGCTGCTCAAGGAGGTCGCGTTGCTGGTCCCCGGGGACCCGGAGCGCCCGGCCCCGAACGTCGTGCCGCTGTTCGAGACGATCGAGGACCTGCGTGGGGGAGCGGCCACCCTGCGGGCGGCGCTCGACGTGCCGGAGTACCGGGCGCTCGTCGACGCCCGCGGCGGCCTGCAGGAGGTGATGCTCGGCTATTCCGACTCCAACAAGGACGGCGGCTACCTCGCCGCGAACTGGGCGCTGTACCGCGCCGAACTCGACCTCGTCGACGCCGCGCGCGACACCGGAATCCGGTTGCGGCTCTTCCACGGTCGCGGCGGCACCGTGGGCCGCGGCGGCGGACCGAGCTACGAGGCGATCCTCGCGCAGCCGCCCGGCGCGGTGACCGGGTCGCTGCGGATCACCGAGCAGGGGGAGGTGATCGCCGCGAAGTACGCGCAGCCGCGGATCGCACACCGCAACCTCGAGACGCTGCTCGCCGCGACCCTCGAATCGACCCTCCTCGACGTCGAGGGACTGGGCCCCGACGCCGACGCCGCGTACGCCCTGCTCGACGACCTCGCCGAGCGTGCGCGGGTCGCGTACGGCGAACTCGTCCACGAGACACCGGGTTTCGTGGAGTACTTCACCACCTCGACGCCGGTCGCGGAGATCGGCGACCTCAACATCGGCTCGCGGCCGTCCTCCCGCAAGCCGACCCGCTCGATCGGCGACCTGCGCGCGATTCCCTGGGTGCTCTCCTGGAGCCAGTCCCGGGTGATGCTCCCCGGCTGGTACGGCACCGGTACCGCATTCGAGACCTGGGTGGGCGGGGACCCGGACCGGCTCGCGCGGCTGTCGGAGCTCTACCGGCGGTGGCCGTTCTTCCGCACCGTGCTCTCGAACATGGCGATGGTGATGGCCAAGTCCGACATGGGTCTCGCCGCGCGGTACGCCGAACTCGTCCCCGACACCGAACTGCGCGAGCGGGTGTTCGGCATGATCGCCGCCGAGCACGCCCGGACGGTCGCGATGTACACCGCGATCACCGGCAACGACTCGCTCACCGCCGACAACCCGGCGCTGGAGCGTTCCGTCTACAACCGCTTCCCGTACCTCGAACCGCTCAACCATCTGCAGGTCGAGCTGTTGCGCCGGTATCGCGCCGGCGACGACAGCGATCGTGTCCGTCGCGGCATCCAGCTGACGATGAACGGGCTCGCGACGGCGCTGCGCAACAGCGGGTAGCAGTCGTCAGAAGTCCGGTCCGAGTAGGGCGTTCATGTCGACCTGGTGAATCGTCCCGGCGGCGCCGGCCCACCGCGCCCCGGCGGCGGTGACCGTTCCGTCGAGCGCCACCGCCACCATCCGGAAGCCCCGCGGCGCGATCGGATCGTGCAGTTGCACCCGGAATCCGTCGGCGGAGGCGGCCACCACGTCGACCGGCAGTGGCGGCAGGGCGACGCCGATCGGAGGGCCGAGCGGCGACAGCAGCCGGGCCGGCGGATCCGACAGCGTCACGTCCCGCAGGCCCACATCCTGAGGATCTCGCCGACCGCGGGCGGTGCGACCGAGCGGTCCATCACGATCGACGCCCCGACGACGACGGTCAGCGTGCGGCCACACATGCCGTCGAGCCTACGTCCGGTGCCTGTCGCGGAACCGGATCGGCGGTGGGCGCGTCCAACTCAGCAACAGACCGACACGCTCACCGTCTCCAGGGGGTTCCGCGATGAAGAGCTGCACGGGTGCGCAGGACTGGCGCGGCGGGGTGCGGTCGTACGCGTACGCACGGGCGACGCCCCGCGCCCACGCGTTGCTGCACGGCCGACGCGCGGACCGGCCGGCGCCGGGCCCCCGACCGCAGGCGCCGCGGGACGCGAACCCACGCGCCGCCTGCGACGGGCCGGAGGACGACTGAGGCCTCAGCCGGTCGGCAGGTCCGCGGCGGCGGCCCGGTCGAGGAACCAGACCGTCGACTCGGTGCCCAGGGCCCCGGCGGCAGGGATGTCGTTGGGGTCGGCGCCCGCGACCGCGGCGGCCACGGCCTGCGACTTGTCCGCGCCCGCGACGAGCAGCCACACCCGGCGCGCCCGACGCACCGCGGGCAGTGTCAGGGTGACTCGCTCGGCAGGCGGCTTGGGGGAGTCGGTGACGCCGACGACGTAGCGCCTCGTCTCCTGCACCGCTTCGGTGTCCGGGAACAGCGAATTGACGTGTCCCTCACCGCCCATGCCGAGCAGGTGCAGGTCGAAGTCGGGGATCGGCCCGCCCGTCGCGTGCGCCGCGAGCAGGTGCTCGTAGGCGTGCGCGGCCGCATCCGGATCGCCCGCGTACGCGCCGTCCCCGTACGGCATCGGATGCAGTCGCGCCGGCGCGACGGGCACATGGTCGAGCAGCGCCTCGTGCGCCTGGACCTCGTTGCGGTCCGCGTGTCCGGCGGGCAGGAACCGTTCGTCGCCCCAGAACACGTCCACCGCCGACCAGTCGATCGCGCCCGAGTTCTCCCGGAGCTTGCGCAGCAGGCCGATCCCGTTGCCGCCGCCGGTGAGCACGATCGAGGCCGACCCGCGCTCGGCCTGGGCACCGACGATCACGTCGACGAACTGGGCGGCTGCCGCAGTGGTGAGGGCATCGGAGTCGTCGAAGGTCTGCACACTCACGGAATCAGTCATGGGCACACATCATTCGTAGATCACGCGCGAAAGTCCAGCAAGTGCGGCGCGGTAGATCTCGTCGGGGTCGAGGCGCCGCAGTTCCTCGGCCAGGCAGTCGCGGGTTTCCCTCCGTGCCAACGACACCAGAGCGTCCGGCGCGCCCGAGCGGCTGAGCGTCGCGGTCTTGCCCGTCTGCGGCCGGCTCAACGACACCGAGCCGGTCTCCCGTTCGAGGTCCACCGTCGGGATCCCGACCCGTCGCCGCACCGGACCGTCGATCCGGCTCGCCAGCCACCCGGCGATCAGGTCGATCGCGGGTTCCTCGGCGAGACCCGACACGGTCGCCGAGACCAGTTTCTCGTGCGGCGGCTGGTCCATCGCCGAGGTGAGCAGCGCCCGCCACGGTGTGGTCCGGCTCCACGCGAGGTCGGTGTCGCCCGCGGTGTACGAGTCGAGCCGGGACTTGATCGTCGCCGTCGGATCCGTCGTCCCCGTGGCGTCGGTGATCCGCCGGATCGCCAACTGCCCCAACGGGTCACGCGCCGGCACGGCCGGCGCGTCGCCGGGCCACCAGGCCACCACGGGGGTGTCCGGCAGCAGGAAGGGAACCACCACGCTGCTCTCGTGGCCGGCCAGTTCGCCCGACAGTCGCAGCACCACGACCTCGGAGGCACCGGCATCGCCGCCGACCCGGATCTGCGCGTCGAGGCGGGACTCGCCGTCCCGTCCGCCGCGGGTGACCACGATGACGCGGCACGGGTGTTCGCGACTCGCCTCGTTCGCGGCCTCGATGACCGCCTCCGAGTTCGCGCTGTCGGCGCTCACCACCAGGGTCAGCACGCGGCCGAGGGTGACGGCCCCGCCGGTCTCCCGGAGCTCGACGAGCTTCTTGTTCACGGTCTCGGTGGTGGTCTCGGGCAGGTCGATGATCACCGGTGCACCTCCGCCGTGCCGGTCTCGAACGTGGTCACGGCCTTCTCCATTCGCGTCCGGTGCGGCGCAGCATCTCCTGCGCGGACGGCGGGCCCCAGGTGCCCGCCTCGTACGGTTCGGGACTCCCGCCCGCGGCCCAGTGCTCGAGCACCGGGTCGAGGATCTTCCAGGACAGCTCGACCTCCGCGTTCACCGGGAACAGGGACGGCTCGCCGAGCAGCACGTCGAGGATCAGCCGTTCGTAGGCCTCGGGGGAGGACTCGGTGAACGCCTGCCCGTAGCTGAAGTCCATGTTGACGTCGCGGACCTCCATCGACGAGCCCGGCACCTTCGAGCCGAACCGCATCGTCACGCCCTCGTCCGGCTGCACCCGGATCACCAGGGCGTTCTGCCCCAGCTCCTCGGTCATGGTGGCGTCGAAGGGCAGGTGCGGGGCGCGCTTGAACACCACCGCGATCTCGGTGACCCTGCGGCCCAACCGTTTTCCGGTCCGCAGGTAGAAGGGCACGCCGGCCCAGCGGCGGGTGTCCACCTCGAGGGTGATGGCGGCGAACGTCTCCGTCGTCGAGTCCTTGGAGAAGCCGTCCTCGTCGAGCAGGCCGACCACCTTCTGGCCGCCCTGCCAGCCGCCCGCGTACTGGCCGCGCGCGGTGGTCTCGTCCAGCGGTTCGGCCAACCGGGTCGCGGAGAGGACCTTGATCTTCTCCGCCTGCAGTTCCGACGGCTCGAAGCTGACCGGCTCCTCCATAGCGGTGAACGCGAGCAACTGGAGCAGGTGGTTCTGGATCACGTCCCGGGCCGCGCCGATGCCGTCGTAGTACCCGGCCCGGCCGCCCAGGCCGATGTCCTCGGCCATGGTGATCTGGACGTGGTCCACGTAGTGCGCGTTCCAGATCGGGTCGAACAACTGGTTCGCGAACCGCAGCGCCAGGATGTTCTGCACCGTCTCCTTGCCGAGGTAGTGGTCGATGCGGAACACCGCGTCCTCGGGGAAGACGGTGTTGACCACCGCGTTGAGTTCCTTGGCGCTGTCGAGGTCGTGGCCGAACGGCTTCTCGATCACCACCCGGCGCCACTGGTCGGCGGTCTGCTTCGACAGCCCCGACTTCGAGAGCTGCTCGCAGACCGTCGGGAACGCGGCCGGTGGGATCGCCAGGTAGAAGGCGTGGTTTCCGCCGGTGCCGCGCTCCTCGTCGAGCGCGGCCAGCGTCGAGGTCAGCTCCGCGAACGCGGCGTCGTCGTCGAAGCTGCCCTGCACGAACCGCAGTCCCTCGGCGAGCCGGTCCCACACGTCCTCACGGAACGGCGTGCGGGAGTGCTTCTTGACCGCGTCGTGCACCACCTTGCCGAAGTCCTCGGCGGCCCAGTCCCGGCGCGCGAAACCGACCAGCGCGAAGCCCGGCGGCAGCAGACCACGGTTGGCGAGGTCGTACACCGCCGGCATCAGCTTCTTGCGCGCCAGGTCGCCGGTGACCCCGAAGATCACCAGCGAGCACGGGCCCGCGATGCGGGGAAGTCTCTTGTCCCTCTCGTCCCGCAGCGGGTTGACCCACTGCGGTGCGGCGCCCGTGCTCGCCACCGATCAGCCCTGGTGGGAGGCGGCCGTGAGCTGGCCGGAGATCGCCTCCAGCAGCTCGTTCCAGGACGCCTCGAACTTGTCGACGCCCTCGGTCTCGAGCTTGTCGAACACCTCGGGCAGCGACACCCCGGCCGCGGTGAGCGCGTCGAAGACCTGCTGCGAGGCGGCCGCGGTCCCGGTGATCGTGTCACCGGTGATGGTGCCGTGGTCGGCGACCGCGTCCATCGTCTTCTCCGGCATGGTGTTGACCGTGTTCGGCGCGACCAGTTCGGTGACGTACAGGGTGTCCGGGTAGTCGGGGTTCTTGACTCCCGTCGACGCCCACAGCGGGCGCTGCACCCGGGCGCCGGACCTCGCCAGCTCGGCGAAGCGGGCACCGCCCTCGAACACCTCCTGGTACGCGGCGTAGGCCAGGCGCGCGTTGGCCAGGCCGGCCTTGCCCCGCAGGGCCAGCGCCTCGTCCGAACCGATCTTCTCCAGCCGGGCGTCGATCTCCGAGTCCACTCGGGAGACGAAGAAGGACGCCACCGAGTGGATGTTCGCCAGGTCGTGCCCGGCGGCGGCCGCGGCCTCGAGGCCGGCGAGGTAGGCGTCGATGACGGCCTTGTGCCGCTCCACCGAGAAGATCAGCGTGACGTTGACGCTGATGCCCTCCGCGATCACCCGGGTGATCGCGGGCAGACCCGCGAGGGTGCCCGGGATCTTGATCAGCAGGTTCGGCCGGTCGACGATCTTCCACAGTTCGATCGCCTGCGCGACGGTGTCGTCGGTGTCGTGGGCGAGCCGCGGGTCGACCTCGATCGAGACGCGGCCGTCGACGCCGTCGGTGGCCTCGTACTGCGGCGCCAGCAGGTCGCACGCGTTGCGGACGTCGTCGGTGGTCAGTGCGCGGACGGTGTCGTGGACGTCCGCGCCGCGGCCGGCGAGCTCGGCCAGCTGACCGGCGTACTCGGCGCCCTTGAGCGCGGCCTGGAAGATCGACGGGTTGGTGGTGACCCCGACGACGCTCTTCTCGCGGACGAGTTCGGCGAGGTTGCCGGTCTCGAGGCGAGCACGTGAGAGGTCGTCGAGCCACACCGAGACCCCGGCCGCCGACAGGGCGGCGAGGTTCTGATTCTGTGCCATCTCCGTTATCCGTTCACTCGGGCGAGGGTGCGATGTGCGGCCGCGGTGACGGCCTCGGCGGTGAAGCCGAACTCGCGGAACAGGGTCTTGTGGTCGGCGGACGCGCCGAAGTGCTCGATCGACACGGCCTCACCGGCGTCGCCGATGATCCGGTACCACGGCATCGCGATGCCGGCCTCCACCGAGACGCGGGCGCGGACCGCGGGCGGCAGCACCTCGTCGCGGTAGGCCTGGTCCTGCTGCTCGAACCAGTCCAGGCAGGGCACGGAGACGACCCGGGTGCCGACGCCCGCGGCCTCGAGCGCCTCGCGCGCCTCGACCGCCAGGTACAGCTCCGAGCCGCTGGCCAGCAGGATCACCTGCGGGGTGCCGGTGGACGCCTCGGCCAGCACGTACGCGCCGCGGGCGACGCCGTCGACGGCCTTGTCCTTGGTGCCCTCGAGGACCGGGATGTCCTGGCGGGTCAGCGCGAGGGCGGTCGGTCCGGTCTTGTTCTCCAGCGCGTTCTTCCACGCGTGCGCCGTCTCGTTGGCGTCGCCCGGACGGACCACCGCGAGGTTCGGGATCGCGCGGAGCGCGGCCAGGTGCTCGATCGGCTGGTGCGTCGGGCCGTCCTCGCCGAGGCCGATGGAGTCGTGCGTCCAGACGTAGATGGCCGGCGTCTGCATCAGCGCGGCCAGGCGGACGGCCGGGCGCATGTAGTCGCTGAACACCATGAAGGTGCCGCCGTACGGACGCGTCGGTCCGTGCAGCGCGATGCCGTTGAGGATCGAGCCCATCGCGTGCTCGCGGATGCCGAAGTGCAGCGTCCGGCCGTACGGCTGAGCCGTCCAGTCCTTCGTCGAGATCGACGGCGGGCCGAAGGAATCGGAGCCGTCGATGGTGGTGTTGTTGCTGCCCGCGAGGTCGGCCGAACCGCCCCACAGCTCGGGCAGGATCGGGCCGAGGGCGTTGAGCACCTTCGCCGACGCCTTGCGGGTCGCGGCGCCCTTGGCGTCCGGCTCCCAAGTCGGCAGCGTGTCGGTCCAACCCGCCGGGAACTCGCCGGCGTGCAGGCGGTCGAACAGGGCCTTGCGCTCGGGCTCTCGGGCGGCCCAGGCGTCGAAGTCGAGTCGCCACTGGGCGTGCGCGTAGGTGCCGCGCTCGTGCACCTGACGGGCGTGCGCCAGCACGGCCGGGTCCACGTCGAAGGACTTCTCGGGGTCGAAGCCGAGCGCCTCCTTCACGCCCGCGACCTCGTCGGCGCCGAGCGCCGCGCCGTGCACGTCGCCGGTGTTCATCTTGGTGGGGGCGGGGTAGCCGATGATGGTGCGCAGGATGATGATCGACGGCTTGTCGGTCACCGACTTCGCGTGCGCGACGGCGTCGAGGATCGCCGAGACGTTCTCGCCGCCCTCGACGCGCTGCACGTCCCAGCCGTACGACTCGTAGCGCTTGGCGACGTCCTCGCCGAACGCGATCGCGGTGTCGTGCTCGATGGAGATCTCGTTGTCGTCGTAGAAGACGATCAGGTTGCCCAGCTGCTGCACGCCGGCGATGGAGGACGCCTCGGAGGTGACGCCCTCCTGGAGGTCGCCGTCGGAGGCGATGACGTAGATGTCGTGGTCGAACGGGCTGGCACCGGCGGCGGCGTCCGGGTCGAACAGGCCGCGCTCACGACGGGCCGCCATCGCCATGCCGACCGCGGAGGCCAGGCCCTGACCGAGCGGACCGGTGGTCATCTCCACGCCGACCGTGTGGCCGTACTCGGGATGTCCGGGGGTCAGCGAGCCCCAGGTGCGCAGCGCCTCGATGTCGGCGAGCTCGAGACCGTAGCCCGACAGGTACAGCTGCAGGTACAGGGTGAGGCTGCTGTGCCCGCAGGAGAGCACGAAGCGGTCGCGGCCGACCCACTTCGCGTCCGACGGGTCGTGCCGCAGGATGCGCTGGAAGAGGGTGTAGGCGAGGGGGGCGAGACTCATCGCGGTGCCGGGGTGGCCGTTGCCCACCTTCTGCACCGCGTCGGCAGCGAGGACACGGACGGTGTCGACGGCCTTGGTGTCTAGCTCCGTCCAGTCGGCGGGGTGCACCGGCTGGGTGAGGACGCGGATCTCGTCTGTGATCGACACGAGCAGAAGTCTCCTGACATTGGTGAACGGCGACACATGGGTAAGGCGGCGCGGTAAGCCCCAGCGTAGTTCCGTGACAACAGTAGTGCGCGAGTGCATCGAGGTCGATCGGCCTCGGCCGACCCCTGCGGTTCGGTTCTCGACGACTCGCCGTCTACCATCGGGTGTAGTAGTGCTCGGGTCTGACCGTCGTGTGTGGCTGCCGGAGCTGGTTGTCGTTCGCGCGGTTCGGTGCAGATTGAGGGCAGGAGAAATGGTGCGGATAGTGGAGCGTGGCGGACACGGTCTCGCTGGAGCCCCCAGCCCCACCCCCTCGAGCGGGTCTGACACGCTCTGGGGTCGGGCCGTCGCCAAGGTTCTGGCCTACCTCGCGTTGACCAAGCCGCGGGTGATCGAACTGCTGCTGGTCGCCACGATCCCGGCGATGTTGCTCGCCGACCGCGGCACCATCGACTTCCCGCTGATCCTGGCCACCCTGTTCGGTGGCTGGATGGGCGCCGCCAGCGCGAACACGCTCAACTGCGTCGTCGACGCGGACATCGACAAGGTGATGAAGCGCACTGCCCGGCGGCCGCTGGCGCGGATGGCCGTGCCGACCCGGCACGCCCTGATCTTCGGTCTGGTTCTCGGCGCGGGCTCGTTCGCGTGGCTGTGGTGGGCCGCGAACCTGCTCTCCGGACTGCTGGTGCTGGCGACGATCGCCTTCTACGTCTTCGTGTACACGATGGTGCTCAAGCGGCGGACCTGGCAGAACGTGATCTGGGGCGGCGCGGCCGGCTGCATGCCCGTGCTCGTCGGCTGGGCGGCGGTCACCGGGACCATCGGCTGGGAACCGATCGTGCTGTTCCTGGTCATCTTCTTCTGGACGCCGCCGCACACCTGGGCCCTCGCCATGCGGTACAAGGAGGACTACGAGGCCGCGGGCGTGCCGATGCTGCCGGTGATCGCGACCGAGGAACGCGTCACGAAGCAGATCGTCGTCTACACCTGGTTGACCGTCCTCGCGACGCTGGCGCTGGTCCCGGCCGCGGGCGTGGTGTACGCGGCGATCGCGCTCGTCGCCGGCGCCTGGTTCCTGCTGATGGCGCACCAGCTGTACGCGGGGGTGCGGCGCGGCGAGTCGGTGAAGCCCCTGCGACTGTTCCTGCAGTCCAACAACTACCTGGCCGTGGTCTTCTGCGGCCTCGCGGTGGACTCCGTGCTCGGCATGAGCACGATCGGCTCCTTCTTCAGCTGATCGCAGGGGCGCTCGCTTCGCCTCTCACCCCTCTCGACTCGACGCCCGGCATCGATGCAGTTCCGCATCGATGCCGGGCGTTTGTCGTGGGCGCCATGCCTCTCAGTTATTGAGAGGGTTCATTGACAATGGCGTCCGCGTGGCCGAGTGTTGGCGTCGTCGATGTAACGCAGATAACACTCGGGAGGAAATGTGACGCACGCAGGGCCGCCGGACGACATGAAGATGCAGAGAACGAGCCGGGACATGACCGTCGTTCCGGCCGCCTTGGCCGGATGGCTGGCCACGAAGCTCCCAGCGGGGGCGGAGCCCACCGTCTCGCTGCACTCGGGGATCGACGCCAACGGGATGTCCTCCGAGACCCTCGTCTTCGACGCGACCTGGCGTACGGACGGCGAGGAGCGGACCGCCGAGTACGTGGCCCGGGTGGTGCCGTCGGCCGCGGACTTCCCGGTCCTCGAGAACTACGCGCTCCAGCACCAGTACGACACGATGCGGATCATCGGCGAGCTCAGCGACGTCCCCGTGCCGCGGGTGGGTTTCATGGAGCCGACCGGCGACGTACTGGGGTCGCCGTTCTTCCTCATGGACCGCCTCACCGGGGTCGTCCCGCCCGACGTGATGCCGTACAACTTCGGCGGCAATTGGCTCTTCGACGCGTCGCCGGAGGACCAGCGGCGCCTGCAGGACAGCACCGTGAAGGCTCTCGCGGGACTTCATGCGATCCCGGCCGCGCACGAGACCTTCGCCTTCCTCGACCCGAAACGCCCCGGCGCCACCGCGTTGCAGCGCAACCTCGCCCGCACGCGGGCCTGGTACGAGTTCGCCGTCCGCGACCTCGATCGCTCGCCGCTGATCGAGCGCGGCCTGAGCTGGCTCGAGTCCACCCTGCCCGACACTGCCGAGGCGGTGCTGACCTGGGGTGACGCCCGCCTCGGCAACGTGATGTACGTCGACTTCGAGCCGGTCGGGGTCCTCGACTGGGAGATGGCCAGCATCGGCCCCCGCGAGCTGGACCTGTCCTGGCTGATCTTCGCGCACCGCGTCTTCGAGTCGATGACGACCCGCTTCGGCATGCCCGGCATGCCGGACTTCATGCGCGAGGAGGACGTCGTGGCCCGGTACACCGAGCTCACCGGCCTCGAGGTCGGCGACCTGCTCTGGTACCACGTCCACAGCGCGGTCAACTGGGGAATCCTCTTCCTGCGGACCGGCGCGCGAGCCATCCACTTCGGGGAGGCCGAACGCCCCGACGACATCGAGGAATTGATGCACCACCGGCCGCTGTTCGAGAGCCTCCTCGACAGTCTCGAGGTGGTGGCCCCGTGAGCGAGCAGTTGAACGAACTCGGCTACTACGCCGTGACCCGGCACCCGGCGGACGCGCGGGTGCTGCTGCCCGAGGCGCGGGCGGCGGAGGAGCTCGGCCTGGGCTCGTGCCATGTCGGCGAGCGGTTCACCGTGAAGGACGCCGCGGTGCTGTCCGGCGCGCTTGCCGGTGCCACGACCAGCCTCGGCATCGCCCCGTCGACCAACCACCACACCCGGCACCCCACCGTCACCGCGACCGTGGGATCGACGATGCACGCGCTGACCGAGGGGAGCTTCTCCATGGCGTTCGGCCGGGGGATGGCCGCCTACTGGCAGGCCGTCGGCCTTCCGGTGGTGACCGAGGCCCGGCTGCGCGACTTCATCGGCATCCTGCGTCGGCTGTGGGACGGCGAGACGATCCTCGATCACGACGGTCCTGCGGGGAAGTGGCCGGTGCTGCGCCACGTGAACGGCTTGGCGGACGCGCCGCCGATCGGCATGGTCGCGGTCGGTCCCAAGACGATGGAACTCGCAGGCGAGATCTGCGACTACGTCATCCTGCACACCTTCTTCTCGGACGAGGCGACGATCGCGTCGGTCGAGGCCGTGCGTCGCGGTGCCGAGCGGGCGGGCAAGGACCCCGACAGCGTCCGCATCTGGGCCTGCCTGGCGACGGTCAGCGACACCCTCGCGGAGGAGGACCGCCTGCGTCGCCGGGCGGGCCGGCTCGTGACCTACCTGCAGGCCTATGCGGACGTCCTGATCCGCGCCAACGGCTGGGACCCCGCCGTGTGGGAGCGGATCCGCCAGACCGAGCTCTTCGCGAACGCGGCCGCCGCGGGTCCCATCGACGCCAGTGCATCGGTCGAGACACTGGAGCAGCTCGACGCCTTGATGCCTGACGAGTGGCTGGCGTCGGCGGCCTCGGGATCGCCCGAGGACTGCGCGAAGACCATCGCCCGGCAGTTCGACCTGGGCGTGCACTCGGTCATCATGCACGGGGCGAGCCCCCAGGAGCTCGCGCCGGTCGTGGCGGCCTACCGCGCCGATCGACCGACGCTGCGAAGGGCCGTCTCGGCGAACGCGGGACGGTTCGCCTGAGCGGCCGCCGGTAAACTGCGCGCGAGACCGGGGGCGTCGCTCCCGGTCTCGCGCGCACCCAACACGTAGGACGGACCTGGTCATGACGAGCGAGTCTCCCCAGGCGGCCCGTGCACTGGAGCAGTGGCGGGTGGCGGTTCCGTCACAGGTCACGCTGTCGGCTGCCGGAACGCGGCTCAACAAGCGTGGCCTCGAGACCCGTGCACGGCTGCTCGATGTGGCCATCACCTGCCTGGCCGACAGTGGCAGCGAGCCGGTCTCCGCGAACCGTGTCGCCAAGGAGGCCGGCGTCACCTGGGGCACGGTCCAGCACCAGTTCGGGGACCTGGACGGCCTGTGGGTAGCCGTCGTCTCCGAGATCCACGCCCGCAGCTGGGCGGAGCTCCCGGGTCCGTGGCCCGCCAGGAGCGGTTCGCTGCGCGAGCGGGTCGAGGGAGCCGTCGACTCCGTCTGGACCTACCTCGACACGACCGAGGGGCGGGCGCTCACCGCGCTGCGCACGGTGCTGCCCCCGCGACGCTCGGACATCGCCGCCGAGTACCCGCGGACGGCAGCAGCGTTCGCCGCCCGCGAGCACGACTGGATCCAGGGCTTCGACTACCTGATGGACGGCCTCGACGTCGACCCGACCAAGCTCTACCAGGTGCGTTGTCTGCTCCCGGCGGCCGTGCGGGGCCTGAGCAACGAGCGCGAGCTCGGCTTCACCTCGGAGCTCGAGGTTGCCCGTCGAACGCTGACCGAAGCCCTCGTTGCCTTTCTGGCCTGAGGCTACGGGACCAGCACGATCGAGCCGGTGGTGCGGCGGCCCTGCAGATCGCGGTGCGCCTGCTCGGCCTGGTCGAGCGGGTACTGCGCGCCGACCCGGATCTTCACGGAGCCGTCCCGGATCGCCTCGAACACCTCGCCCGAGCGCCACAGCAGTTCGTCGCGGTCGCGGGTGTAGTGCGCGAGGGTCGGGCGGGTCAGGAACAGCGAGCCGGCCGGGTTGAGCCGCTGCGGATCGAACGGCGGCACCGGTCCACTGGCCGCCCCGAACAGCGCGAGCGTGCCCCGGATCCGGACCGACGCGAGGCTGGCCTCGAAGGTGGCCGCGCCGACGCCGTCGAACGCCGCGGCCACGCCCTCGCCGTCGGTGAGCGCCCTGACCCGCTCCGCGAGGTCGTCGGTGTAGCGCAACACCTCCGCGGCGCCTGCCTCCCGGGACAGCAGTTCCTTCTCGTCCGAGGACACGGTGGTGATCACGCGGGCGCCCCGGGCGACCGCGAGCTGCGTCAGCACCAGGCCGACCCCACCCGCGCCCGCATGGACCAGCACGGTGTCGCCGGGCTCGACGTAGTAGACCGAGTTCATCAGGTAGTGCGCCGTCATGCCCTGCAGGAGCACCGAGGCGGCCTCGGGGGCGCCGACGCCGTCCGGCACCGGTACCGCCACGGCGGCGGGCACCACGACCTTCTCCGCGTAGCTGCCCGGTGCGGAGGACCACGCCACCCGGTCGCCGACTCGGACGCCAACGACGTCGGAGCCGATCGCCTCCACGACGCCGCTGCCCTCGAGTCCGGGGACATACGGCAGGTCGACGGCATAGGCGCCGGTCCGGTAGTAGGTGTCGATGTAGTTCACGCCGATCGCGTCCGTACGGACCAGCAGGTCCGCGTCGCCCGGCGCCGGGTCGGGGGTCTCGGACATTCGGAGTACCTCGGGGCCGCCGAATTCGGTCACAGTGATTGCGCGCATGGACCTATTTCTACCCTCCAGTATCCTGTGCACCATGACTGTCGAGACCCAGGATTCCGGCGCGCCCGCCCCGACCGCCGCGCTGCCGTCGCACATCGTCGCCTCGGTACGGAAGTTCGTTGCCGAGCACGGCGGGTCGGCGACCGCCGTCATCCAGCCGATCGGCTACGCCGGCGTGCGGATCACCCTCGTGGGTGCGGACGGCGTCCTCGGTGACGAGGTGGTCGACGACCTGGCCACCGCCAACGCCGTGGTCGCCGCGGTGGACAACCTCGCGGTCTCGGAGTGGGAACGCTCGATCACCAGCATCGTCACCCCGCGGGTCGGCCACTGGCGCAAGATGGCCGGCTGGGTCGCCAAGCAGACGCGCTTCCCGAAGGCGCGCAACGGCCTCGGCTGAGCCGAACCACACCAACGCGGGCGCCCCGGTCGATCCGACCGGGGCGCCCCGCGTTCGTGTGTCCGACTCAGTGCGCGGCGGCGGTTTCGCGCACGGCCGGCTCCACCGTGCGGATCCGTCCGGCGGCGTACAGCGCGGCGGTCGCCGCCGTGCATGCCCCCGCGAGGGCGACGTGCACCGTCACCAGGGCGGCGGGAACGTGGGTCCAGAACTGGACCAGGCCGACGAGCGCCTGCGCCACGACGAGGGCCACCACGACCTTCAGTCGCAGTGTCACGGCCGCCCGTGCGCCGACCGCATACAGGCCGAACCCGAGCCCGACCAGCAGGGCCAGGTACCCGACCAGCAGTTCCGCGTGCAGGTGGACCAGGTTGGTGATGTCGAGATCGAGGCGTGCGACCGTCCGCTCGGGACTCTTGTCGCCCGCATGCGGCCCCGCGCCGGTGACCATCGTTCCGGCGACGATCGTGCCCGCGAGCGCCACACCGGTGAGCGCGGTCAGCCATCGCAGCTGCTTGGGGACCGTGGTCTCCTCGACGCCGTCGTCGGGCTGGGCGATCTTGTGGAACAGCATCACCGACAGCCACACCATCGCCATCGAGAACACCAGGTGGATCGCGACGGTCCACCAGAGCAGGCCGGTGAGCACGGTGATGCCACCGATCACTGCCTGCAGCACCGTCGACAGCGGCATCAGCCAGGCGTAGACGAGTACCTCGCGTCGGCGTCCCGCGCGGGTGACCGCGAGGACGATCGCGGCCGCGGTGGCCACCACGAGGAACGTGAGCATCCGGTTGCCGAACTCGATGGTCTGGTGGAACCACGGCGCGGTCGACGAGGACGTCGGGATGAAGCTGCCGGGATAACACTGCGGCCAGGTGGTGCAGCCGAGGCCGGAGGCGGTCACCCGGACCACCGCACCGGTCACCGCGATCCCGCCCTGGCTCAGGATCACCGCGACGGCGATCCACTTCTGCACGGCCAGCGAGGGCAGCGGCAGACGGTTGACCAGGCTCACAAACCCGCGATACAGCACGGGTCCGATGGTAGAGCCCGGTCAACTACAGCCTGTCGTTGGGTGCTGCCGTCAGCTGCCGGAGCTGCCCAGGTCGAGGCTGCCGCCGCCGAGGCTGCCGGAGCCCGCGTCCTGGCCGACTCGCTGGATGCCGGTGATGGTGCCCTGCCAGTAGTCGCCCTCGGCGCTGATCAGTGCCGACATCTGCAGGGTGTCGTTCGCGGTGGTGCCGGGCAGCGAGGTGCGCCCGCGGACCTCGCCCGTGGCCGGGTCGATGGCGGCGAAGGTGAACCCGTCGAGCGCACCGCCGGTGCCCTCGCGCAGCACCGTGTACAGGTTGCCGTCGGCGGTGGACAGGTGCGGCACCGCAGAGCTGCGCACGTTCGTGTCCCACACCTGGTGGCAGCCGCTGCCGTCGGCGTCCATGTCGACGCGGGTCATGCCGCCGGCGAAGGGTGCGGACGCAGGCACCGCCGGACCGGCGCCCTCGGGCACCTTCGGATACGGGTAGCCGTAGGTGCCGGCCACGAACACCGAGTTGCCGACTCCGATGGGGGAGTTCTCGCTGCCGGGCCCGCCGGAGGCCAGCACCGGGATCTTGCACACCTCGTCGCCGTTGTCGGCGCGGTGCACCAGCAGGTTGACCCGGCTGTCGGCGTTGTCCACGATCGCCACGTACTCGTGGCCGGTGGCGGGGCCGAAGAAGGTGGGCGTCGAGCCGGTGCCCCAGCTGAGCTGGCCGGGCTTGCGGGCCGACCCGCGGTCGTAGGCGCGGCGCCAGTCGATCTGCGGGGTGCCGTCCGCGGCCAGGCTGAGCTGGTAGAGGGCGTGCGTGGTCGCCACCGAGACCCCGTCGGGGGAGCTGGAGATGCTGTTCTGCACCTGCTCGCCCTGCGGCACCCGGACGGTACGGGCGACGCCCGCCGAGTCCACCGCGCCGATCACGCCGCCGCCGGTGGCGAACCAGACGTTGCCCTGCCAGTCGGGGACCAGGCCGGTGACCGCGTCGCCGTCGGGCACCGCGCCGGACAGGTCGACCGTCGAATCGACGGACAGGCTGTCGGCGGTGTGACCGATCCGCTGCAGCTTGCGGTTACCGTCCACCGCCACCAGCCGGTTCTGGTTGTCGAGATAGGCGTACACGCCGCCGAGCAGGCTGCCCTTGGCCAGTTCGAGCTTCGCCTTGGACCCGCCGGCCTTGTCGATCAGGTGCACGGTGGGCACCTGGCCGAGCACCGAGGTGCACAACGCCACGACCATCCGGTCGGATCCCTGCAGCAGCGTGGGGCAGGCGGACAGCAGCGAATAGGACTGCACGCCGAGCTTTCCGGCGCCGGGCCCGGCGAGCGGTGTCGCGTCCGACGAGCCCGCGTCGCCGTGCATCGTGGAGGTGCCGACCGGGCCGAGGAACGGATTCGGTGGCGCCAGCGGCCCCCAGGCCGGTTGGGTGGCGGCGAGGCCGCCGCCCAGTGAGAGTGCGAGAGTTGCGGTCAGCGAGGCGGCTACGCGCAGTGAATTCTTCGGTACCGATGCATGATGCCCTTTCGCGTGTGAAAACAAATACGTTTCGGGGTGATTCGGTATCAGGTGAACTTGAACAGCCGGGTCGCGAGCCACGCGGCGACCGAACCCCACAGCGCCAGCACCACGACGGCGAAGACGTCGATCGAGCCGGACAGCGCGTGGTCGAGCGCCTCCGCGAGAGCGCCGGACGGGACGAGCCGCGCCGCGGTGTGCAGCGGACCGGGAATCGAGTCGGCCGAGGCGAACACCACGCTCCCGATGCCGGCCATCACGAACCACAGCACGTTGGCGAGGGCGAGCACGATCTCCGCGCGCAGCGTCCCGCCGAGTAGCAGCCCGAGCGCGGCGAAGGACGCGGTGCCGAGTGCGATCACCACCGCACCCAGCAGCAGTCCCGTCACGTCGGGTCGCCAGCCGAGCGCGAACCCGATGGCGCCGAGCAGGATCGACTGCAACGCGACGACGATCACCACGGCCGCGCTCTTGCCCGCGATGATGCCCCACCGCGGCAGGGGGGTGGCGCCGAGACGTTTCAGCGCACCGTATCGGCGGTCGAATCCGACCGCGATGGCCTGCCCGGTGAAGGCGATCGACATGATCGCGACCATCATCACCGCCGGCAGCACCCGGTTCACCCGGGGGTCGCCGAGATCGCCGAGCGGCATGAGCGAGAGCCCGATCAGCAGGGTGATGGGGATGAACAGCGCCAGCAGCAACTGTTCGCCGTTGCGTAGCAGCAAGGTGAGCTCGAGCTTGGTCTGCGCGGCGAGCATCGGCAGCGGTGCATTGGGTTTCGGGTCGGCGGTGAAGGTCCCCGGCGCGAAACGGTTGTCCGCGAGGCGGCCCTGGTCGGTCATGCTCAACCCCTCAACTCCTTGCCGGTGAGGTCGAGGAAGACGTCCTCGAGCCGGCGCTGGTCCACGCGCAGTTCGGTGGCCAGTACGTCCAGTTCCGCGCACCAGCTCGTCACGGTGACCAGTACGCCGGGATTGATCTCGCCCTCGACGACGTAGTTCCCGGGGGACAGCTCGCGCGGGACGAAGCCCGCGGGCAGCGCCGTCTCGAGCCCGCTCAGATCGAGGTGGTGGGGCGCGGAGAACCGCAACTGGCCGTCGGCGCCGTGCCGGGTCAGTTCGCTCGGGGTGCCCTCCGCGACGATCCGGCCGTGGTCGATGATCACCAGCCGGTCGGCGAGCGCCTCGGCCTCGTCCATCAGGTGCGTGGTCAGCAGCACCGCGACGCCGTCGCGGCGCAGCGCCTCGATCAGCTCCCACACCATCAGCCGTGCCTGGGCGTCGAGCCCGGCGGTGGGCTCGTCGAGGAAGACCAGTTCGGGGCGGCCGACCAACGCGCAGGCCAGGGCCAGTCGTTGCTGCTGGCCGCCGGACAACCGCCGGTACGGGGTGCGCACCGCGTCGGAGAGTCCGAGTTCACGCAGCAGCCACTGCGGGTCGAGCGGGTTGGCCGAGTACGCGGCGACCAGGTCCAGCATCTCGCCGGCCTTCGATCCCGGATAGGCCCCGCCACCCTGCAGCATCACGCCGATGCGCGCGCGCACCTCGCCGGAGTCCGCGATGGGGTCGAGCCCGAACACCCGCACGGTGCCGGCGTCGGGGCGCAGGAAGCCCTCGCACATCTCGACCGTGGTCGTCTTCCCCGCGCCGTTGGGTCCGAGAAGTGCCAGCACCTGACCGCGTTCGAGGGACAGGTCCAGGCCGTCGACGGCGATGACGCCGCCATAGGTCTTCACCACGCCGTCGAGGCTGAGAACGGGGTGCGTCGCGTTCGACGCCGAAGAGCTCACGGGGTCCCAGCCTAGGCGTCGGCGGTTTGCCGGTCGTTCGACGCCCCACGGTCGGAGCGCCACGGCAGCCGGTTGCGGGTGGCGAAGATCAGTGATCCGCAGACGAGGATGGTGACGATCGCGGCCTGCACGATCACGAACGGCTGGTATTCGCCGCCGTTCGGCATGACCATGAGGCTGACCACCGAGGAGAACGCGATCGCGGGGAGGCGGAAGGCTGGCCGCGTCGCCCACGCGGCCAGCGGGATCACGGCCCACAACAGGTACCAGGGCTGCACGACCGGGAACAGCAGGACCAGCACGCCGAGTGAGACGCCGAGCGCGCCGACCGGATGGATCCGGCCGACCAGGACCGCGATCAGCATCCGGAGCGCGACGAACGCCGCGGCGAGCGCCGCGATCGGACGGGTCAGGCTCAGCACCGCGGTGGTGTGGTCGCCGAGGCCGAGCAGCACCCCGGCGAGTCCGGTCCCGAGGCCCAGGAGTGTCGGTAGCGACATCCAGCTGCGCACCTCGTTCGCGGTGCCGAGGGTGTCGGGACTGAGCCAGCCGAGTCCGAGCCCGCTGGCCAGGCTGACGGCGAGCACGACCACCGCCGTCACGGCGAGCATCAGGGCCGCCGCCGAGACCACCGACCGCACCCGGCCACCCCAGCGCCTGGCCAACGCCATGCCGAGGAAGCCGAGCGCGAGCAGCGACGGGATCTTCACGGTGGAGGACAGCGCGATCAGCGCCACCCCGGACAGCAGGTAGATCAGCGATCTACCCCGTATCGGGCCTGCCCCCTCGACCGCCCGCAGCGCGATCTCCATGCCGGCGAGCATCAGTCCGAGCATGAGCGCCTCGTTGTGAATTCCCGCGACCAGGTGGAACAGCAGCAACGGGTTGGCGGCGCCGAGCCACAGGGCGGTCACGCTGGCCACTCCGCATCGCTTCGCCAGTCGCGGTAGTGCCCACACGATCAGGGCCACGCCGACCAGCGCGAGCAGTCGGTGCAGGAAGATGCCCGCGACGATGTTCTCACCGGTCAGCGCGGAGATCCCCTTGCCGATCCACAGGAACAGCGGGCCGTACGGGGCGGGGGTGTCCCGCCAGATCGTCGGCACCGTCCGGGTCAGGACGTGGTCGACGCCGAGTGCCTGCCTGGGGCCGATCGCGTAGGGGTCCAGTCCGAGGGCGGCGATCTTCGATTGCGCCAGATACGAGTAGACGTCCTTGCTGAACATCGGCGGCGCCACGGCGAGGGGGATCACCCACATCAGCAGCGTGCGATCCAGCTGGGAGCGGGTCAGGCGTCGGATCGCGGTGCCCTCGCGGAAGTTGCCGATGGCGAACCGGCCCAGCAGCAGCCACGCGAGCACGACCATCGCGCTGCCGGTCAGCGTGATGGTCATGGCGACGCTCGGCATCCGCGCGGGCAGGCCGAGGATGCGCAGGCCCTGGACCGGGTTCTGCAGCACGGGTTGGGCACCTGCGCCGAGCGCGCCGAGGGCCATGAGCAGGGCGCCGGTCGCGCCGAACCGCCTGACTCCGCGCAGCTGGGCGGTCTCGCGTGGGTCGAGGCCGGGGGCCTCGGGCTCGTCGCCGTGCAGGCTGGACACCTCGAAGCCGTGGTGGCGGCCGTCGATGCCGAGTGCACGTCGGCCGAGGGTCAGCGCGCGGCTGCCGAACTCGTGTCGGGGAGGGGAGCCGGGACCGGCGCCTGGGGTGTCACCGGCGTCCGGTGCGTCGTCGGTCTTCGGCACAGGGTGCAGAGTAGCGGTGTAATGCAGGGCACCCTTGGTGGACCGGCGCGAACAATTCCGTCACACTGGTGTTGTGAAAACGGCACCGGCCCCCGAGTCGCGAAGTGAAGTCGCAGGTAGTGCGCCTGTTCTTCCCGCGCGCGGTGCTGCGCCCACACCCAGTGCGATGAGCCACGAGGGGCATACCCGGGCGGCGGTGGTGCAACTTCTGCTCGAGCAGGGCCCCATCACCGCCACCGAGATCGGCACCAACCTCGGCCTGAGCGCCGCGGGCGTCCGTCGTCACCTCGAGGCACTCATCGACTCGGGTGAGGCGCGCTCCACCAGGTCGGCCAGCTGGCAGCAGAAGGGCCGCGGCAGGCCCGCCAAGCAGTTCCAGCTGACCGCCGCCGGTCGCTCGCGGCTCGGGCACTCCTACGACGACCTCGCCGGTGCGGCGATGCGCCAGCTCCGCGAGGTCGGCGGCGAGGACGCGATCGTCGAGTTCGCCCGGCGCCGCGTCCAGACCATCGTCGCGGACATCGACCCGGTCGCGGGGCACGGCGAGGGCGAGGTCGAGGCGACCGCCGACGCCATCGCGGACGCGTTCACCAGTGCCGGCTTTGCCGCAACCACCCGGCCGGTCGGCAACGGCGTGCAGATCTGCCAGCACCACTGCCCGGTCTCGCACGTGGCCTCGGAGTTCCCGGAGCTGTGCGAGGCGGAGACGCAGGCCTTCGCCGAGCTTCTCGGCACCCACGTGCAGCGACTCGCGACCATCGCGAACGGGGACTGCGCCTGCACGACACACGTCCCGCTCGTCCCACCGGCCGCGACGCATCAGGAAGCGACCTGACCGAATCGGCGTGACCGCGCCGTTGAACCCCTCAGCGACGTCGAACACTCAGCAGCAGAGCACGTCAGCAACACAGCACATCAGCAACACAGAACGAAGAAGCAACACCCCTCGCCGGTGCCCAGCCCGCATCGGTACGCAACAAGACTCCGGAAGGAGCTCGCATGACCGTCACCCAAGACCAGGCAGCCGGACAGCAAGCAGGCCTGACGCAGGACGAGGCCATCGCCTCGCTCGGCCACTACGGCTACGGCTGGTCCGACTCCGACGTCGCAGGCGCCAGCGCGCAGCGCGGTCTGTCCGAGGCCGTCGTGCGGGACATCTCGGCCAAGAAGAACGAGCCCGAGTGGATGCTCGACATCCGGCTCAAGGCGCTCAAGACCTTCGACAAGAAGCCGATGCCGCACTGGGGCTCGAACCTCGAGGGCATCGACTTCGACAACATCAAGTACTTCGTGCGGTCGAGCGAGAAGCAGGCCGAGTCCTGGGAGGACCTGCCCGAGGACATCAAGAACACCTACGACAAGCTGGGCATCCCGGAGGCGGAGAAGCAGCGCCTGGTCGCTGGTGTCGCCGCGCAGTACGAGTCCGAGGTCGTCTACCACTCGATCCGTGAGGATCTCGAGAAGCAGGGCGTGATCTTCCTCGACACGGACACCGGGCTCAAGCAGCATCCGGAACTGTTCAAGGAGTACTTCGGCTCCGTGATCCCCGCGGGCGACAACAAGTTCTCCGCGCTGAACACCGCGGTGTGGTCGGGCGGCTCGTTCATCTACGTGCCGCCGGGCGTGCACGTGGACATCCCGCTGCAGGCCTACTTCCGGATCAACACCGAGAACATGGGCCAGTTCGAGCGGACCCTGATCATCGTCGACGAGAACGCCTCCGTGCACTACGTCGAGGGCTGCACCGCGCCGATCTACAAGTCCGACTCGCTGCACTCCGCGGTCGTCGAGATCATCGTCAAGAAGGGCGGTCACTGCCGCTACACGACGATCCAGAACTGGTCGAACAACGTCTACAACCTGGTGACCAAGCGCACCAAGGTCGACGCAGGCGGCTCGATGGAGTGGATCGACGGCAACATCGGCTCCAAGGTCACCATGAAGTACCCGGCCGTGTGGATGATGGGCGAGCACGCCCGCGGCGAGGTGCTCTCCGTCGCGTTCGCCGGCGAGGGCCAGCACCAGGACACCGGCGCGAAGATGCTGCACCTGGCGCCGCACACCTCGTCGACCATCGTCAGCAAGTCCGTCGCCCGTGGCGGCGGCCGTGCCTCCTACCGCGGCCTGGTCCAGGTCAACAAGGGCGCGCACGGCTCGAAGGCGACCGTCAAGTGTGACGCGCTGCTGGTCGACCAGATCTCCCGCTCCGACACCTACCCGTACGTCGACATCCGCGAGGACGACGTGTCGATGGGACACGAGGCGACCGTGTCCAAGGTGTCCGAGGACCAGTTGTTCTACCTGATGAGCCGCGGCCTCACCGAGGACGAGGCGATGGCCATGGTGGTGCGCGGGTTCGTCGAGCCCATCGCCAAGGAGCTACCGATGGAGTACGCCCTCGAGCTCAACCGCCTGATCGAACTGCAGATGGAAGGGGCGGTTGGCTAGTGAGCAACCCCACAACAGGAGTCGTCGGCGCGGTCGCGGGGGAGAACACCGCCCGCCCGGCCACCAACAAGGGCGAGGTGTTCACCTCGTTCGACGTCAACGCCTTCGAGGTTCCCGCCGGCCGTGACGAGGCCTGGCGCTTCACCCCGCTGCGCCGGCTGCGCGGCCTGCACGACGGCTCGGCCGTCACCTCCGGAGCGGTCACCGTGGAGGTCGAGGCCGTCGACGGCGTCACCGTCGAGACCGTCGGTCGTGACGACGCGCGCCTCGGCCAGGCCGGTGTGCCCGCCGACCGTGTCGCGGCGCAGGCGTACTCGAGCTTCGAGTCCGCGACCGTCGTGACCGTCGGCACCGAGCGGGAGATCGCTGACGCGGTCAACATCGTGGTGACCGGCCCCGGCGCGGACAAGGTCGCCTACGGTCACCTGCAGGTGCGGCTGGAGGCCTTCGCGAAGGCCACCGTCGTGCTGGATCAGCGTGGCAGCGGAACCTACGCGGAGAACGTCGAGTTCGTCCTCGGTGACAGCGCCAAGCTGACCGTCGTCGCGGTGCAGGACTGGGCCGACGACGCCGTGCACGTCGCCGCCCACCACTCCCGACTCGGCCGTGACGCGGTGCTGCGGTACACCTCGGTGTCCCTCGGCGGCGACCTCGTCCGGCTCACGCCGATCGTCAAGTACGACGGACCGGGCGGCGACGCCGAACTGCTCGGGCTGTACTTCGCCGATGCCGGCCAGTTCTTCGAGCAGCGTCTGCTGGTGGATCACTCGCAGCCGCACTGCAAGTCGAACGTCGTCTACAAGGGCGCGCTGCAGGGCGACCCGCATTCCGGCAAGCACGACGCGCACACCGTGTGGGTCGGCGACGTGCTGATCCGGGCCGAGGCCGAGGGCACCGACACCTTCGAGCTCAACCGCAACCTGGTGCTCACCGACGGGGCGCGCGCCGACTCGGTGCCGAACCTCGAGATCGAGACCGGCGAGATCGTCGGCGCCGGACACGCCAGTGCCACCGGGCGTTTCGACGACGAGCAGCTGTTCTACCTGCGCTCGCGAGGCATCCCGGAGGACCAGGCCCGCCGTCTGGTGGTCCGCGGCTTCTTCCACGAGATCATCAACCGCATCGCCGTACCGGAGGTGCGCGAGCGCCTCGAAGCCGCCATCGAGGTCGAGCTCGCCGCGGTCGGCGTCTGATCGTCACGCCGAATTAGTCGCCGACACAACACTTCTCAAAGGAATTCTTGAATGACTACCCCTGAAACCTCCGTTCTGGAGATCAAGGACCTGCACGTTCGCGTCGCCCAGACCGACGAGAACGCCGAGCCGATCAACATCCTCAAGGGCGTGAACCTCACGGTCCGCTCGGGGGAGACCCACGCCATCATGGGCCCCAACGGTTCCGGCAAGTCGACGCTGTCCTACGCGATCGCCGGCCACCCCAAGTACGAGATCACCTCGGGCAGCATCACCCTCAACGGCGAGAACGTGCTCGAGATGAGCGTCGACGAGCGCGCCCGCGCCGGCCTGTTCCTGGCCATGCAGTACCCGGTCGAGGTGCCCGGCGTGTCGATGTCGAACTTCCTGCGCACCGCCGCCACCGCCGTCCGCGGCGAGGCCCCCAAGCTGCGGCACTGGGTGAAGGAGGCGAAGGAGGCGATGACCGAGCTCGAGATCGACCCGACCTTCGCCGAGCGCAGCGTCAACGAGGGCTTCTCCGGCGGCGAGAAGAAGCGGCACGAGATCCTGCAGCTGGGTCTGCTCAAGCCGAAGATCGCGATCCTCGACGAGACCGACTCCGGCCTCGACGTCGACGCGCTGCGGATCGTGTCCGAGGGCGTCAACCGGTACCAGGAGCGCGAGCACGGCGGCGTCCTGCTCATCACCCACTACACCCGCATCCTGCGCTACATCAAGCCGCAGTTCGTGCACGTGTTCGTCGGCGGCCAGGTCGTCGAGTCGGGCGGCCCGGAGCTGGCCGACGAGCTCGAGACCAACGGCTATGTCCGGTTCACGCAGGCCGCGGCGGCAGGGGCCTAGTTCCATGACCAGCACGGCGGCCGCGCTCGACGTCACCAGCATCCGGGCGGACTTCCCGATCCTGGCCCGCACGGTGCGGGACGGGAAGCCTCTGGTGTACCTGGACTCCGGCGCCACCTCGCAGCGACCGGTCCAGGTGCTCGACGCCGAGCGTGAGTTCCTCACCACCTGCAACGCGGCGGTCCACCGGGGTGCGCACCAGCTGGCCGAGGAGGCGACCGACGCCTACGAGGGTGCGCGGGCGGCCATCGCCGAGTTCGTCGGCGCTGATCCGGACGAGTTGACGTTCACCAAGAACGCCACCGAGTCGCTGAACTTGGTGACCTACGTGCTCGGCGACGAGCGGTTCGAGCGGGCGCTGCGGACCGGCGACGAGATCGTGGTCACCGAGCTCGAGCACCACGCCAACCTGGTGCCCTGGCAGGAGCTGGCCCGCCGAACGGGCGCGACGCTGCGCTGGTACGGGGTCACGGACGACGGCCGGATCGACCTGGACTCGCTGGAGCTGACCGACGCCGTCAAGGTCGTCGCGTTCACGCACCAGTCCAACGTCACCGGCGCGGTCGCGCCGGTGGCCGAGCTGGTGCGGCGGGCGCGGGCGGTCGGCGCGCTGGTGGTGCTGGACGCCTGCCAGTCCGTGCCGCACATGCCGGTGGACTTCCACGGCCTCGACGTCGACTTCGCGGCGTTCTCCGGGCACAAGATGCTCGGACCGTCCGGCGTCGGCGTGCTCTACGGCAAGCGGGAGCTGCTCACGGCGATGCCGCCCTTCATCACCGGCGGCTCGATGATCGAGACCGTCACGATGGAGGCCACCACCTATGCGGCTCCGCCGCAACGGTTCGAGGCCGGCGTCCCGATGACCTCGCAGGTGGTCGCGCTCGGCGCCGCGGTGCGCTACCTCGACGGCATCGGCATGGACGCCGTCGCCGCGCACGAGCACGAGCTGACCGCGCTGGCGCTCGAACTGCTCGGCGGCATCGACGGGGTCCGGATCGTCGGACCGCTGACCACCGAGGACCGGGGTGGCGCGGTGTCGTTCGTGGTGGAGGGCATCCACGCGCACGACCTCGGCCAGATCCTCGACGACGAGGGCATCGCCATCCGTGTCGGCCACCACTGCGCGTGGCCGCTGCACAAGCGTTTCGGCATCGCCGCGACCGCGCGGGCGTCGTTCGCCGTGTACAACACCGCCGACGAGGTGCACGCCCTGGCGGCGGGCATCCGCCGCGCCCAGGAGTTCTTCGGGGTCACCGCGGCGAGCGAGCCGGTCGTCGACGAGCCGGAGACCGCACCGATCGACGGGGCGTCCTGACGTGCGCATGGAGCAGATGTACCAGGAAGTGATCCTGGACCACTACAAGCACCCGCACGGTCGGGGCCTGCGGGAGCCGTTCGGCGCCGAGGTACACCACGTGAACCCGACCTGCGGGGACGAGATCACCCTGCGCGTCGCGCTCACCGACGACGGCCGGGTCGCGGACGTCTCCTACGACGGCCAGGGTTGTTCGATCAGCCAGGCCGCGACGTCGGTGCTCACCGACCAGGTGGTCGGCCTGGCGGTCGAGGACGCGATGGTCGCGGTGGACGCGTTCGACGCGATGATCACCAGCCGCGGCGCCGTCGAGGGTGACGAGGACCTGATCGGTGACGGCATCGCGTTCGCGGGGGTGTCGAAGTACCCGGCCCGCGTGAAGTGCGCGCTGCTGGGCTGGATGGCATTCAAGGATGCCGTTGTTCGAATTGTTGACGGAGACGGCAGCGGCACCAGCGTGCCGGCTCAGACCGGAGGAGTTTCATCATGACCGACACTCAGGCGAGCGAGCAGACGCCGGAGCAGCAGCCGGCCGAGCAGCAGGCCTTGGTTGAGCTGACCCCCGAGCAGCAGGCCGTGGTGGACGACCTGGAGGAGGCGATGCGTGACGTCGTCGACCCCGAGCTCGGCATCAACGTCGTCGACCTCGGCCTGGTCTACGGGATCTCGGTCGACGAGAGCTCCATCGCCACGGTCGACATGACGCTGACCTCGGCGGCCTGCCCGCTGACCGACGTGATCGAGGAGCAGGCGCGCGGCGCGCTGGTCAAGAGCGGGCTGGTCGAGGACCTGAAGATCAACTGGGTCTGGATGCCGCCGTGGGGCCCGGACAAGATCACCGAGGACGGCCGCGAGCAGCTGCGCGCCCTCGGCTTCACCGTCTGATTTCTGCAGCGTCCAGCCGGTAGGTGCCGGAACCGTGTGATCGGTTCCGGCACCTACTCGTTGGGTCGGGTGGCGAGGCGCTGCAGGAACGAGGTGGCCTCGCCGACGCCCACCGGTTCGAAGAACCGCACGTCGACCGCCTCGACGGCCTCGATCGCCCGCGGCGCCAGCGCCGCACCGGCAGCGGTGACCCGCAGCAGCCTGGCCCGGGTGTCCGCGGGGTCGACGTGCCGTTCGATCAGTTCCTTCTTCTCCAGGGTGCGCAGCACCTGCGAGGTCATCTTCACGTCGGTGCCGGCCTGGCGCGCCACCGCGAGCTGGTTCGGCTGCTCGTCGTGGGTGTTGAGCCACCAGATGCAGGCCAGCAGGACGAACTGGACGTGCGTGAGGTCCAGGGGGTCGAGTGCCTCGGCGACACCGCGCTGCCAGCGCAGGGTGGCGTGCCAGAGCAGGAACCCCGGGCTCTCACCGGGGCGAAGCGGCATGATCGTGTGCCTTCTCCACAAGTGCCGCCATGGTCTCGGGCCAGTCGCCCGTGACCGCGGGCCCGATCTCGGGTCCCAGCTCGTCGGCGCCCGCGCCGGTGATCTCCATCCGATAGGTGACGCGGGTGACGCCGTCAGCGGCGGTCTCGACCCGGTGGGTCGTGCGCAGCACGAGTCCCTCGATCTCGGCCTCGTCCACGAACGCGCGGTTCTTGGCGACGTCGGCCAGGTGAAGGTGCACCGGCTCGGCGCCGGCGGGCGTCATGACGATTTCGGTGCCGTCGGTGAAGTCACCCCGGATCTCGATGTGCGCGATGTCCGCGTTCCACGTGCCCCAGTTCTCGACGTCCGCCCACAGGCCCCAGATCGACTCGGGGGTGGCGGCGGTCTCGACGCTGTGCTCGTACTCCCACATGGTGTCCTCCTCGGTAGATGATCTGTATGCAGACTATCTGCGCGAGGACTATCTGTCCAGACTTTGTCTCGCCACACCGTCGGGGCGGGTTCTCAGCCGGTCTTGCGGGCGGGGGCGCGCTTGCCGGCCTTCGACGGCTTCTCGGCTTCGGCGCCGTCGCCGTCCTTGCCGGACTTCGCGGCGTCCACGCTGCGCTGCAGGGCCGCGACCAGGTCCACGACCTCGGCGTCCGCCGCGTGCGCGGCCTGGGCGGGCACGCTCACCTTCTGCCCGCCGTTGGCGATCGCCTCGTCGAGCATCTTCTGCAACTGGATCTGGTAGTCGTCGGTGTAGGTGTCCGGCTGGAAGTCCTCGGACATCGACTCCACCAGCATCTTCGCCATCGCCAGTTCCTTGTCCGACGGCGCCGCCGCGTCCACGAGCTTGTCGAAGTCCGCGGCTCGTACCTCGTCCGGCCACAGCAGGGTCTGGATGACGAGGACGCCGTCGCGGACGCGCAGTGCCGCCAGCCGGGTCCGTTGACGCAGGGTGAAGTGCACCAGCGCGGTGCGGTCGCTCTCGGTGAGCGTGGACGCGAGCAGCTGGTAGGCCTTGGGGGAGGCCGAGTCCGGTTCGAGGAAGTAGCTCTTCTCGAACAGGATCGGGTCGATCTGGTCCGACGGCACGAACTGGAGCACGGGGATCTCGTGCTTCTCGGCGGCTGGCAGCTTGTCGAAGTCCTCGTCGGTGAGGATCACCTGGGTGCCGTCCTCGGACAGGTACGCCTTGTCGATGTCGGCGAACTGCACGACGTTGCCGCACTCGGAGCAGACACGGTTGTACTTGATCCGTCCGCCGTCCGTGCCGTGGACCTGGTGAAACTTGATGTCGTGGTCCTCGGTCGCGGTGTACACCTTCACCGGGACGTTCACCAGACCGAACGCGATGGAGCCTTTCCATATCGATCGCATGCATCCATGATGGTCCATACTGTGGGATCAGGCCAGGTGACGAGCAAGCGGTGCAGGTCGGAGCCGACATGTGGGCGGGCGGAAGATGACTGACGACGCCGTGGTGGTGGTCGGGGGAAAGCGGCTGTCGCTGACCAATCTGGGCAAGGTTCTCTACCCGGAGACCGGCACCACCAAGGCGGAAGTGCTGCAGTACTTCACGCGGGTCGGCGCGGTGATGGTGCCGCTGCTGGCGGGCAGGCCCGTCACCAGGAAACGGTGGCCGGACGGGACCGCGGCGACGCCCTTCTTCCAGAAGAACGTCGACGCGGCGACGCCGGCGTGGGTGGAGCGCCGAACCATGACGCACGGTTCCAAGACCATCGCGTACCCGCTGGTGGACGACCTGGCCGCGCTGGTGTACTTCGCGCAGGCGGGTTCGCTGGAGTTCCACGTGCCGCAGTGGCGATTCGGGGACGACGGGCGACCGCTCCACCCGGACCGGCTGGTGGTGGATCTCGACCCGGGGCCGGGAGTGGGCCTCGACCAATGCGCGGAGGTCGCGCTCCGGGTGCGCGAACGCCTGCAACGGCACGGGCTCGACGCGCTGCCGGTGACCAGCGGCAGCAAGGGAATTCACCTCTACGCGGGCCTGGGCGGGGGGTGGACGGCGCAACGCTGCGTCGAGTTCGCGAAGGCGATCGCCGTCGATCTCGAGCGGGAGACACCGACGACGGTCGTCTCCAGGATGGCTCGCGACCAACGTGCGGGAAAGGTGTTCGTCGACTGGAGTCAGAACTCGGCGTCGAAGACCACGGTGTCGCCGTACTCGCTGCGCGGAACCGCGACACCGACGGTCGCGGCGCCCCGGACCTGGGCCGAGCTTGCCGAATCGGGACTGCGGCAGTTGGACTTCGGCGAGGTGCTCGACCGCCTCGACTCGGGGGTCGCGCCCGCCCTGATCCCGGCCCCGGCGGCGAAACCGGCCCCCGCGAGCGGCCCCGTGCGCACGACCGCGGACCTGCGGCCGATGCTGGCGTCTCGATCCACAGTGGAAGAGTTTGCGCCGCGGGCGGATCCGGCGGTGTGGGCGTTCGAGTACAAGCTCGACGGGTACCGGGCCCTGGTGTACTTCGACCAGAATCGGGCGACCGAGGCGGGAACGCTGCGATTGCTCAGTCGCAACGGGCAGGACCTGACCGCGACCTTTCCGGAGCTGGGCGAGATCCCGGCCGGGCTGCGCGGACACGCGGGTGTCCTGGACGGCGAGATCGTGGTCGTCGACGATGCCGGGGCACCGAGTTTCGCGCTGCTGCAGCAGCGAATCGGGCGCCGCGGCGCACCGGGGCCGACGGCGGTGCTGCTGCTGTTCGACGTGCTCGAGCTCGACGGCACGACACTCACCGCCAAGCCGTACCGGTCCCGACGCACGGTGCTCGAAGCGATTCCACTCGACCCCGCGGACACCTGGCGGGTGCCTGCGTTGGCGCCGTCCGACTTTCCGGTGGCGCTCGACCGCAGCCGGGCCGACCGGATGGAAGGGCTGGTGGCCAAGCGCTGGGACTCCGCCTACCGGTCGGGCCGTTCGTCGTCGTGGGTCAAGCTCAAGCACTTTCGTGAGTGCGAGGCGGTGATCGGTGGCTGGCAGCCGGGCGAGGGCGGCCGGGCGCCGGGCGTGGGGTCGCTGCTGCTCGGGGTGCCGGACGGGCGAGGGGGGCTGCGCTACATCGGCAAGGTGGGGAGCGGGTTCACCGACGCGACTCTCGCCGAGCTCGGTTCGCTGACCCGCGAACTCGCGACCGAGCAGTCGCCGTTCGCGGACCCGGTCGACGTGCCCGGAGCGCACTGGACGCGGCCGGAACTCGTTGCCGAGGTGCGGTATTCGGAAACGACCGGTGACGGCCGGCTACGGCACCCGGTGTGGCGTGGGCTCCGGCGGGACAAGGGCCCCGATCAGGTCACGGCGGCGGAGTTGTCGTGACCGATTGGTAGGTTGGCACCGTCATGGGCGGCTCTTCGGATACTGCTCCTCAGTCACGTTCCGAAAGGCCTTCTCTGCCATGGTGATGGGTGCCACCCATGCTGTCTCCGGTGCCGTCGCCGGACTTCTCGTCGCGCAGGCACTGCCCGAGCACTGGGGCGGGCCGACGTCGACCGCCGAGCTGTTCACCTTCGCGGGGGTCTGTGCCGGTGCAGCCCTGCTGCCCGACCTGGACACCACACAGTCGACGGTGGCCCGCTCGTTCGGCCCGGTCAGCACCCTCGTGGCGCGTGGCGTCGACGAGCTCTCGCTGTGGTACTACCGGCTGACACGCGGGCGCAGGGATCCACGGCGCAACGGCGGCCATCGAACCCTCACGCACACAGCGTTGTTCGCGATCCTGCTGAGCGTCGGGGTATCGGCGCTGGTGACCGCGTTCGGCAGGCCGGCGATCGTCGGGACTTTGTTCGTCACGCTCGGCCTGGCGTTGCGCGGGCTCGCCGGGGACTGGGCCAAGCGCAACGGCTGGCTCGTGGTGACGGCGGTCGCGGGCGTGCTCGCGGCACTGACCTGGACCTGGTATCCCGACGAGGTGGGTTCGAGGGCGCTCGGGGTGGCGCTGGGTCTCGGGTGCGCGGTGCATTGCCTCGGCGACGCGATCACGAAGGAGGGCGTGCCGTTCCTGGCCCCCTTCGCGGCGTGGCGGGGGCGCCGCTGGCGTGAACTGCGTCTGCCGGATCCGATTTCGATCAGGGCCGGCGGAGCGTTCGAGCGTGCGGTCCTGGGGCCGCTGCTGACGATTGCCCTTGTGGGACTGGCGCTCTGGGCGCTCGACGGCGTTCCGGAGGCGGTGACTGAAGCGGTCGGTGCGTTCCGGCGCTGACCTCGCAATCGCAGTGGCCGGCCGCGCTGAAGCGTTCGGTCGGGTGCCGGTCCCATCCCTCGTCGATCCATCGCGGGTCCTCGAGCTGGCGGCGGCCGTACGACGGGTCGTGTTCACGACGCATTCGCACACTCGCATGTACGTTCACGCGGGGCGCGGGATGGCGATGCCGCCAGATCAGTAGCGCCCAGATCCAACCCGTCGGGTGTACCGGCGCCGTCGCGTCCGCGGCCTCGAGGGTCGGCAACTCACGCAGCTCCTCGGTTCGCCGCAACAGGACACCGTGGGTGTGGGCGCCCTCGAGCACCCACATCAGCGAGATGTCGGAGAGTTGGTGCTCGGCGAAGCCGCCGCCGACATCCGAGTGGACGCCGGCGAACCACGCCTCCTCGATGCGGGGATTACGAACGGGGTCTTGACGATACGGCCGACGCTTCTCGTCGATCGAGATTGCGTGGCGGCCGGCGAGCACATTGCCCAGGTGGTGGGTGTTCGGGAAGCTGAGATCGGGGCGGAAGATGCCGGGGGCGCTGACGGTGTCCCAGATGCCCAGGTAGTGCACCGGAATCGAGAACTTGCCGTGGACCGCACGACACAGTGTGCTGGAGAACTCGTCGGCCTCGGCGTGGTCCGCCTTGGTCCACTTGTGCCGACGGGCGTAGGTCGCGATCGCGTACTCGACGAGGTTGTCCGACGCCTGGCGCGGAATGCCGATCAAGTGCAGCAGCCCGGCCAGCGCCCGCGCGGTGAAGGCGCCACGGCTGAACCCGAAGATGTAGATCTGATCGCCGGGTTCCCAGTGGTTCATCAGGAAGGTGTAGGCGTCGGCCAGGTTGGTCTTGAGGCCCAGCCCGAACGCGAGACCGAGCATCCGCGAGTACCAGCGACCGATCCGGGTACGGGCACCCGCGGCGGAGAGCGTGCCGACTCCGGGGTCGTAGAAAAGGATCTGTTCCCCGGCGGTGTTCTCGAGGGCACGGAACAGTCGGATCACGTTGGTGTTCCGGGTCGCACGAATCTGATTCCCCGTGCCGTCGAAGCAGATGACGATGCGCTTCGATGCGGGGGCTGGGGCTGGGGGAGTGGGCTGCGAGTTCGGCATGGTGTCGCCTCCAACGGCTACCGCTATCGGTCCCTTCGACCGTATCTCCCACCACGAAGTCCGGACACGAGTAGTGCACTACCCGTTCTTCGGTCAGCCGAGCGCGGTCACCAGGTCGCGCACGTGCGCGAGGTCGACGTGGTAGCCGGGGAAGTAGCAGCAGACACGGTCAGCGTGCGCGCCGAACCGCGCCAGGATCTGCCGGGCGCAGTCTTCGGGGGTGCCGCGCACGGCGAGGGTGTCGACCATCGCGTCGTCGACGTGCTCGACCATCTCCGCAAGCGCGCCCCGCTTGGAGAGCGCGTTGAGCGGGTCCTGCAGGTGCGCCCACCCCTCCACCTCGAGCACGGGCCGGTAGGCCGGGGTGGACCCGTAGAACGCCAGCAGGCGGCGCACCCCCTCGGTCGCCGCGGCCAACTGCTCCTCGCTGCGCCCGGTCGCGACGATCACCTGCGGGACGATCTCGAAGTCGGACCGGTCACGACCGGCGGACGCCAGCCCGCGGTCGACGGCAGGCAGGGTGCGCTCGTGGAAGTGACGTTCGCTGTTGAACGGCATCACCAGCAGGCCGTCCGCCACCTCCGCGGCGGTCCTCGTCATCACCGGACCGAGCGCGCCGAGCAGGATGGGCGGCGGCCCGAACGGGTTGGGACCGGGGTCGAAGGTCGGCGCCATCAGCGTGTGGGTGTAGAACTCGCCGCGAAAGTCGAGACGGCCCTTACCTTCCCACGTGTCGAAGATCGCGCGGACCGCCTGCACCACCTCGCGCATCCGGGCGGCGGGGCGTGACCAGGTGGCCCCGTAGCGCTTCTCGATGTGCGGTCGAATCTGCGAACCGAGGCCGAGGCGGAACCTGCCCCCGGAGAGGACCTGCAGGTCGTGCGCGGCGTGGGCGAGGTGCATCGGACTGCGGGGCAGGGCGATCGCGACGTTCGTGGTCAGGTCCAGGTCCACCGCAGGCGCGGCCGCGACGAGCGGGAAGAAGACGTCGTGCGGGCCCTCGAAGGTGAACAGGCCGGCGGCGCCGGTGGCGGCGAGCTCGACGGCCCGCGCGGCGGCGTCGACCGGAGCGGCGTCCAACTGGATCTCGACCTTCACGCACGTCCCCTCGTCGTTTCTCGGCGCGCGGGCAGCGCGGCGAGCGCCAGTGTGCGCCGGACGGGTGCAGGCGCGCGGCGAAACAGCGTCCACATGGTCGAACTCACCGCGAACGGGTCGTCGCGGGTGGACAGGTAGTCGCGTTGGCGGTGCTCGGGCAGCGCGAAGAAGGACTCGAAGAATGTTGGTACGTACCGCGGTTCGAGGCGCAGCAGGGCGCGCAGACCGACGTCCCGTAGTGCACCGACCACCCGGGCTCGGGCCGGCCACAACGCCGCCCCCGGGTCGGTGCGGTCGACGACCGCGCGTACGACGGAGTCCGCGGCCGACAGCGACGCGGCGACGCTGTACCCGGTGCCGGGGTGGCCGAGTCCGGCAGCGGCGCCGAATCGCGGTGTCACCGAACCCGAACCAGACCGCGGAGCCTGCACCGGGAAGCTCACCCGCTCACGGTCGGCGTCGGCGGGGACCGTGACGCCGCGTACTCGCAGTCGGTGCGCGAGGCGCTGCTTCAGCACGCGCTGCGACAGTCCGGGCCGACCCACCAGGCAGGTCTCCTCGAGCAGGACGCGGTCGCCGCCGAGCGGGACCGCGTAGAGAAAGGAGGGCGGATCGTCGACGGCAGTCCCGTTGTCGCGCCGCCAATCCATGAACCAGGCTCCGGCGTCGCCCAGCGCTGGTGCGGCTGTTGCCCCGGGCACGACGATCCCGTAGGCGGTCTGTTCCGCGAGTTCGGGGCTCGGGCGCACGCCGCGGGCGTCGACCACAACCCGCGCGCACACCTCGGCACCGTCCGTGAGCAGCACCGATCCCGCCGAGAGCCGTTCCGCGCGAACCGGGACCACCCGCACCTCGTCGAGGTGCAACGCGTCGCGCAGCGCCGCGTTGTCGAAGATCCCGTACGCCCGGTCCAGGCGCCGCTCGTGCAGTGCCCACACCGAGGGGCGCGGTACGCGCGAACCGAACACCGTGGGTTCCAGCCAGTCCGGTAGTTCGTCGAGCCACGCGGCGTAGGTCGGCGACCAGCGGCGTTGGGGACGGGGGTCGACCCCCACGACGTCGAGACCCGCCGCCGCCGCCCGGTGGGCCAGCGCCCGGCCGGCGGGGCCAAGGCCGACCACGACCAAGTCGGCGATCCGGTGGGGACCGGTCACCGGTGTCCCTGTGTCAGAGCGAACCGGTCGACAGCAGTCCGCCGTCCACGCGGACCGTCTCGCCCGTGATCCAGGCGGCCGCGTCCGATACCAGGAAGCCGACCAGTCCGGCCACGTCCTCGGGGCTGCCGAGGCGCTTCATCGGGTAGATCGCGGAGGCCTGGTCCTCGCCGCCGGCGACGAGCGCCTCGGCGAACTTGGTCTTGACCACCCCGGGGGCGACGGCGTTGACGCGGATCGTCGGGCCGAGCTGCCAGGCGAGCTCCTCGGTGAGCCTGATCAGTGCCGCCTTGGAGGCGCCGTACGCGGCGATGACGCCGGTCGACCGCAGTCCGGCGACGCTGGCGAGGTTGACGACGGCGCCGCCGTGCTCGCCCATCCACGCCTTGTGTGCCTGCTGGATGTAGCCAAGCGCGGCCACGACATTGACGTCGAAGATCTTGCGGACCGCGCCGAGGTCCGCCTCCATCAGCGAACCGAACACCGGGTTGATGCCGGTGTTGTTGACGAGAATGTCGAGCGAACCGAACTCGGCCACGGTCCGGGCGACGGTCTCGGCGCGGGAGTCGTCGTCTCCGGCGTTGCCCGGGATCGGCAGCACCCGCGCGCCGTCGACGCCGGCGCGCAGTTCGGCGGCGGCGGCCTCGAGCGGCTCCGGCTTGCGGGCGGTGATCGCGACCTTGGCGCCGCGGGCCAGGAACTCGGCGGCGATGGCCTTGCCGATGCCTCGACTCGCGCCCGTGACCAGCGCAGTACGTCCCTCGAGATCCCTGATTACGCTCATGCGTCCGAAGGTTAGCGGAGTCACCCGCTGCGTGGCGTTCGGCGCCCGGAAACTCCGGTAAACTGGCCCGTCGTGATTACCGCCACCGACCTCGAAGTTCGTGCCGGTGTGCGGACCCTCCTCACCGCGCCCGGTCCAGCCCTGCGTGTGCAGGCGGGTGACCGCATCGGACTCGTCGGCCG
>NZ_JBHXVP010000007.1:130593-285992 GCF_042672245.1 Rhodococcus sp. NPDC127527 | reverse complement strand
CCCGTGTAGGTCGCGGCGTTCGACCGCGGCGTCCGGCCGATCGGCGACTGGTCCACCTGTACCAGCTTGTCGAGCTGGTCGAGCCCGTTCACCCGGGTGTGCCTGCCGGGCACCTGCCGGGCGCCGTTGAGCTTGTTCGCCATCACCGTGGCCAGGATGTCGTTGACGAGCGTCGACTTGCCGGACCCGGAGACACCGGTGACCGAGGTGAGCACGCCCAGCGGGAAGCTCACGTCGATGCCCTTGAGGTTGTGCTCCTTCGCACCGACCACCGTGACCTGGCGCTTCTTGTCGACGGGACGCCGGATCAGCGGCACCGGGATGCTGGACCGCCCGGAAAGGTATGCACCGGTGAGAGACTCCTCGCACGTCAGCAGTTCCTGGTACGGCCCGCTGTGCACCACCTTGCCGCCGTGCTCGCCCGCGAGCGGGCCGATGTCGACCACCCAGTCGGAGGTGCGGATGGTGTCCTCGTCGTGCTCGACCACGATGAGCGTGTTGCCGAGGTCCCGCAGCCGGGTGAGGGTCTCGATCAGGCGCCGGTTGTCGCGCTGGTGCAGCCCGATGGACGGCTCGTCCAACACGTACAACACGCCGACGAGGCCGGAGCCGATCTGGGTGGCCAGCCGGATGCGCTGCGCCTCGCCACCGGACAGGGTGCCCGCCGCTCGCGCCAGCGACAGGTACTCCAGACCGACGTCGAGCAGGAAGCCGAGCCGCGCCTGCACCTCCTTGAGCACCTGGCCGGCGATGGCCTCCTCGCGGGCACCGAGGGTGAGGCTGTTCAGGAAGTCCGCGCACTCCGAGATGGACAGGTCGGCGACCTCGGCGATGGACTTCTTGCCGTGCGCGCCTGCCGAGATGGTGACCGAGAGGATCTCCGGCCGCAGCCGCGCGCCGTTGCAGGCGGGGCAGGGCACGTCGCGCATGTACCCGTCGTAGCGTTCCTTCATCTGCTCGGACTCGGTCTGCTCGAGCCTGCGGTGCAGGAAGGGCATCACGCCCTCGAACTCGGCGTAGTACGAGCGGGTGCGACCGTACCGGTTCTTGTACTTGACGTGGACCTGGTGCTCGCTGCCCTCGAGGACCGCCCTGCGAGCCTTGGCGGGCAACTTGTTCCACGGGGTCTCGATGTCGAAGCCCATCGCGTCGGCGAGTCCGGACAGCAGCCGGCCGAAGTACTCCGAGGTCTGCCCCATCGACCACGGCGCGATCGCCCCCTCCGCGAGGCTCAGCTCCGGGTCGGGCACCACCAGGTCCGGGTCGACCTCCTTTCGGATGCCGAGGCCGGTGCATTCCGGGCAGGCGCCGTACGGCGAGTTGAACGAGAACGAGCGCGGCTCGAGGTCGTCGATGGCGAGCGCGTGCCCGTTCGGGCAGGCCAGCGACTCGGAGAACCGCCGCTCCCGGTCGGGGGCGTTCTCCTCGCGGTCCACGAAGTCGAGCACCACGATGCCGTCCGCCAGGCGCAGCGCCGTCTCCACCGAGTCGGTGAGCCGTTGCTTCGAGCTCGCCTTCACCGTGAGGCGGTCGACCACGACCTCGATGTCGTGCTTCTCCTGCTTCTTGAGCTTCGGCGGGTCGGTGAGTTGGTGCACCACGCCGTCCACCCGCACCCGGGCGTAGCCCTGGGTGTTGAGCTGCTCGAACAGGTCGACGAACTCACCCTTGCGGGTACGCACCACAGGCGCCAGGACCTGGAATCGGGTGCCCTCCTCCATCGCGAGGACCTGGTCGACGATCTGCTGCGGACTCTGCTTGGCGATCTGCTCGCCGCAGACCGGGCAGTGCGGCGTGCCGGCCCGCGCGTACAGCAGGCGCAGGTAGTCGTACACCTCGGTGATGGTGCCGACGGTCGAGCGCGGGTTCCGGTTGGTCGACTTCTGGTCGATCGAGACCGCGGGCGAGAGTCCCTCGATGAAGTCGACGTCGGGCTTGTCCATCTGCCCGAGGAACTGCCGGGCGTAGGCCGACAGCGACTCGACGTAGCGGCGCTGTCCCTCCGCGAAGATGGTGTCGAACGCGAGCGACGACTTGCCGGATCCGGACAACCCGGTGAAGACGATGAGACTGTCCCGCGGCAGGTCGATGTCGATGCCTCGCAGGTTGTGCTCACGCGCTCCTCGCACGATCAGGCGGTCCGCCACTCGATGTCCCTTCTCCCCTTTGTCCGGCACATGTGCACTGGTCGCGCGCATGAGTCCTCGGCCGATGCACATGGTAGGCCGACCCACCGACACGCTTGCTTCCGTCCGACCCGCCACGGGCCCGGTTCGGACGGTAGCGTCCCGGTCATGGACGGGCAGCAGATGACAATCGACGACCACTACACCGGTGAACTGGCTCCGGGCTCGGACCCGCAACGCCGCACCATCGCCGGTGCCACGATCACCAAGATCTCGGTCGGCCCCATGGACAACAACGCCTACCTGGTGGTGTGTTCCGCGACCGGCGACGCGCTGCTCATCGACGCCGCCAACGAAGCCGACCGCCTCGCCCGACTGATCGAGACGGCCGCCCCCTGCCTGTCCTCGATCGTGACCACCCACCAGCATCCCGACCACTGGCTCGCGCTGGCGGAGGTGGTGAAGCTCACCGGCGTGCCGACCGTCGCCCACGCCCTCGACGCCGGGACGCTGCCGGTGACGCCGGACCGCACCGTCACCGACGGAGACCTGGTCGAGGTGGGCTCGCTCGCACTCGAGGTCATCCACCTGTCCGGCCACACCCCGGGCTCGATCGCCCTCGCCCTCACCGATCCGGCGAGCGGAACCGTGCACCTGTTCACCGGCGATTCGCTGTTCCCCGGGGGTCTTGGACGGACAACAAATCCAGACGAGTTCAACTCGCTCTACCGGGACGTCACAACCAAGATCTTCGAGCGTTTCCCGGACGACACCACGGTCTACCCCGGCCATGGCAAGGACACCACCATAGGCACCGAGCGGCCGCACCTCGCGGAGTGGCAGGAGCGCGGCTGGTGACTACACCCCTGCCGCCGACCGAACTCGCGTCCGATGTCGACGGGAGCCTGTTCGTCATCGTCGACCCAAATGATGCCGACATGTCTGGCTGGAGCCTCGAGATCACGCATGAGAACGGCACAACGTCGCGATCACCGTTCACGCAGCAGACCTGGTATGCCACTGAAGGCGGCGGCTGGAACGGACTGGGCTACGGCACCGCCACGGCGGCCTGGTGCGCGCCCGCCAGGCACGGCAGCAAGATCACTGCTTGGATCGGGCCGGACGGCATCAGACGCGACAATTAGCTCGTCGCGTCTGACCTGCCCCTCCCGTCCGAAGGCAGCCCCAGGCGGAACCTCGCCGGCTACACCTGCCTCCGCGCTCCGGACCCACCAAGCATGAAAAGCGCCTTGTCGACGTCGCGTGGGCACCAGCGCTCACCGGTCGTGCCGTTCACCAGTTCAGCCAGCTCGGCCACGGTGGACATGAACCGACTGTAAAACCCATGCGGATCGGGATAACCGAGGTTATGCAGGGCGACTACCGCCCTGCGGTCGTATACGGCCATCCGCCTCGGGGCTCCAGCGGTCAGAAGCGTGGACGCGACCGCAGCGCCTTGCCTGCACCCCGGAAGATCGACCAGTGCAGCGCGCGCCCGTCCGGCGGCTTCGGGGATCGACAAACCAGTGTCTCTGGCTAGTTCAAGAGCCGTACCTGTGACGGCCCGGACCTTCCTGTCCGGCCACTCGTTCAGCTCGCGCGTCCAGACTGTGCTCAAATTCAGCCGCTTCCACATCATGAGCGCACCGACGTCAGCCTTCCCCAACGACCCCGAACTGGCAGCCCGTCCCTGAACCTCAGCGAGGACCTCGTCGTAGAACGATCCGTTCTCCGGACTCGGGTACGTCGAGCGCGCCTCGACGAGAGCGACGACGGTGCCATCCGGATCGGTGGGTGCAACCATGCGGCGAGGGTACCCACGGCCGAGACGATGAGTCCGAGATTGACGGTCACGCCCGGGACGGACAACACACGAGCAATCGATGGCACCACCGAGTCGCCTACGCGCGGACCGACATTGGATCTGTCGGATCCATCCGCTGTAATAGCCGACGTGAGCGATCCCCAAGTCCCCGATGAGCTATACCTCGCGATTGCCGCGATCAGCCGCGTCGACCCCGAACCCATCCAGGACCACTGGGTCGATGTAGGAGGGGTCCATTACCCGCCGAAACAGGCATTCGAGCTGGCCTGCGGGCAATCTCGCTCTACCTACAACTCCCACCACGCGCTCGCCCAGCTCCGCAAGATCGGGTTCGTAACCAGCGTCTATCAACCGCGCGCCAATCCGTCGATCGACCGCACGACTGCACCCAAGACAGCGGAAGTGGAGATCGCGGTCGGGGAAGAACCGTCCGCGTCGTTCTCGACCGTCGTGACGTCCCCGACCACCGACGAAGTACCAACCCCAGGCACTTGGAGAACGTCCGATGGATCGGCCGTCCCCTTCAAGGAAGCGTGCGCCTCGTGGGCGACCGCTGCGTACGACGTCCTGGCCGACACCGCCACTCGGTACAACGACTTCATCACCTACAAAGAGCTTGCCGAGAAGGTCCAAGACCTCACCGGCATCCGAACTCGCTCGCAGATGCGCAACTGGATCGGTGGCGTCCTGGGTGAAGTTGCGGTGGAGTGCCAGCGGCGTCGCGAACCTGCGCTGACGGCTCTCTGCGTCACCCAGGACCAAACGGTCGGCCGGGGCTACCAATACGTTCTGGACATCGAGGGCCAGCCGATTCCGGATGATCTCGATCAGCATGCGGCCAGGGCACGGCTGGACTGCTACCGGCACTTCGCAGCCGAGCTACCCGCAGGTGGTGGGGAACCGACTCTCCCACCGCAGGTAGTTGCCGCGAGAGAGTCGTCGGCACGCAAATCGGCAGCAGCAGTACCGCCGAAACCGCCAGCAATGTGCCCCCGACACCATTTGACGCTCCCAAAGAGCGGTATCTGCGATGACTGTGCTTGATGGCCCTGCGCAGACCGGTGGCCTGAATCGAGGCATCACGCCGACCTGCAGTCACCAGTCGCCATTTCGGAGGACAAGCCGGGAGTCAGCAGTTACCGGAAACTCCCTCTTCCCGGGGGTCTTGGACGGACAACAAATCCCGACGATTTCACCGGCCTCTACCGCGACGTCGAGGAAGATCTTCGAGCGGTTCCCCGACGACACGGTCGTCTACCCGGGCCACGGCAAGGACACCACCCTCGGCACCGAGCGGCCGCACCTCGCGGAGTGGCACGAACGGGGCTGGTAGCGCTGTCAAGCGGTCGCGAACCTACCGGCCGTGCACTGAGTCCGGTGGCAACACGTGGAAGCCTGGACATCCTCGACGGTGGCATGTACTGGGTCTTCAACGGTAGACGCCGGGAAACAGACGACGAGGCGGCGGTCGCCCACAACAACGACCTGAGGGACGTGCCTACGACCGACCTCAAGGCCATCATGCGGCGCTACATGGCCGAGAGAAGCGGATCAAAGATCGTCAACGGCCGTGGGTGCCGACCATGCGTCCGCCCGCTTCACGACTTCATCGGGGACAAAGTCCGTCAGTCGTGCAGCCGCCTTGTCTCGTAGAGCAATCCGCGTGACTGTGATGTGGCGGATGCGCATCCACAGAACCTGCCTAACAACACCGGGGGCTTTGAAGGTCTGGGGCTCCCGCTCGATTGACTTCAGTTGCTGGTCAAGCAGGTCAACAGCCTCGACAAAGTGGCCAATCGCTACCTGTACCTGCTCGTCGTGAAGGAACAATCTCGCACGCGAATACGCGCGCTTGCACCTCGCCAATTGGCCGTTCCATTCATCCCGATCAGGAGTGGCTACACCGGGATCTGGGAGCATTCGGTGGGCAACTAACTCGGTCTCTTCGAGTACGGGCCACAGCACCATCAACTCGGACCGCTGCACCGCCAGGTTCGCGGCTCTCGCCTGCCGCTCGTACAGCTCGTCGGCATGTCGCCTGGCGAGTGCGGCCTGCCGCAGCGCAACCACCACGGCGAGCAGGGTCGCGAACCCCGAGAGCCAGGACGCCACGTTTCCCCACTGATTCGCTCCCCAGCGCGAGCAGAACCCGAGCACGAGGACGAACGGCAGGAAGGCCGCGGCCGCGTACACCGTCCACCACGGCAGCACGATCTGCGTGGTCGTGGTCATAGCCTTGTGCACCGTCTGCCACCACGTGACCGGAGTTTGTCCCCCGGCGGACCCGGGCTGTCGCGTCGTCTCCACTGCTGTTGGCTGATCGTCGCCATCGGGCATCTGCTGCATGTCGTCGCTCACCGGCAGAATCTACGCGAGTGGGGGTCACGACTGGATACCCCGATGCCGCCCACCACCGGCGGCGGACAAACGCAGCAACACCGTCATCGGTTCTGCAGACTGTCGACTACTGCCCTCCGACCCGCTGGTTTTCGGTGTACTCCACCCCGACCGCCACCTCGGGTTGCACGTCCCCGCGCACGGCGGTGTTGAAGGCTCGGTGGATACCGGGCAGCAGCGCGTCGAGCAGGGTCTGGGCGATGGTCTCGCTGGAGAGGATCTGCCCGGACAGGTCCTCGGACGCCTTCATGGACTCGATCACCGCGCCGGTGAACACCGTCTTGATGTCGGGGCTGGCCGAGAACTGGGCCAGCGAATTTGCCCGGGCCTGCTCCTGCAGCGTCTCGCTCTCGGTGAGCTTGTCGCGAATGTGGGTGACCACCGCGCGGGTGCTGGCCTCGGTGTGCTCGCCCGAGAACAGGTCGTTGATCTTGGCGATGATCTCCTCGAACCGAACCAGCTCCGGATCCCGCACAACGCCGCTGCCCGCCTCGCTCATCGGATCGACCGTCGCCTCCCCCGTCAACTTGCTGTTGGAGGTGGCCTGCTTGTGTTGGTCGATGTAGTCGAACTGCACGGTCGACAGGTCGATCTCGTGGTTGATCTGCTCGCTGGTGATCGTCGGCGCGAGGTGCTTGAGGAACCGTGACCGAGCTTCGAGCTGCGGGTCCTCGTAGTCGACGATCTGGGACAGGAAGTCGTACAGCTTGATATAGGTCGAGACGTCCTTGCGGAACATGTCCAGCTCGTCCCGAGCCGCCTGGTCGCTATTGGCGACCGCCTGCTGTTCGCCGGCGCGGAAGCGTTGCCGGGCCGGGGTGATCCACCGGGTCAACGCGTTGTTGCCCTTGCCCGCCACGAACGCCTCGACGAACCCGGTGACCTCGCTGTCGGTGTAGATGGCGGCCATGTCCAGCTTGGAGGCGAGGGTGTGGATGATGTTCGGGTCGGTGACCCCCGAGAGGGTGGTGGCCTCGTAGTACGGCTCGAACGCGTCGACGATGTCCTTGGGGTCGTTGGCGAAGTCGAGGACGAAGGTCTGGTCCTTCTTCGGCGGCAGCGTCCGGTTGAGCCGGGACAGGGTCTGCACGGCCGCGACGCCGGAGAGCTTCTTGTCGACGTACATGGCCACCAGCAGCGGCTGGTCGAAGCCGGTCTGGAACTTGTTGGCCACCAACATGACCTGGTACTCGTCGGTGTTGAACGCGTCGCGCAGGTCCCGGCCCTTGAGTCGCGGGTTCATCGAGGTCTCGGTGAACTTGTCCGGCCCGGTGTCGGTGTCGGTGACCTCCCCGGAGAACGCGACCAGCGCGGCGACGTCGGTGTAGCCGTGCTCGGTGACGTACTTGTCGAACGCCACCTTGTACCGCACCGCGGCCTTGCGGGAGGAGGTGACGACCATGGCCTTGGCCTTGCCGTCGAGCCGCCAGGCGATGTTCTGCCGGAAGTGCTCGACGATGATCTGCACCTTCTGGGAGATGTTCGTCGGGTGCAGCTTGACCCAGTTCATCACCGACGTGATGGCCGCCGACTTGTCCACCAGGTCCTCGCCGGCCGGGCCGTCTGTCTTCACGGCGACGGTGCCGCCCGCACGGTCGGACCCGCTCTCGTAGGCGCGCCCGTTGTGGGTGAGGCGGAACGCCGTCTTGTATGGGGTGTAGTTGGCCAGCACGTCGAGGATGAAGCCCTCCTCGATGGCCTGCTGCATCGAGTACAGGTGAAACGGTGCCGGCAGCCCGTCCGGGCCGGGGCGGCCGAACAGCTCCAGGGTCTTGCCCTTCGGGGTGGCGGTGAACGCGAAGAACGACACGTTCGGGGTCGACGCCCGGGCGGCCATCTGCGCGGCCAGGATGTCCTCGGTGTCGACGCTGCCGCCGTCAGCCAGCTCCGCCAACTCGCCGGGCGAGAGCACATCCTTGAGCCGCTTCGAGGCCTCGCCCGCCTGGGAGGAGTGGGCCTCGTCGGCGATGATCGCGAACGAGCGCGACGCCAGCTCGGCACGGTCGGCGATCGCCTCCAGAGCGTGCGGGAACGTCTGGATGGTGACGATGATGATCGGGGTCCGCGCGGCGAGGGCATCGGCCAGCAGCTGGGACTTCGAGCCGCCGAGGCCGTCGATGTGGGCGACGACGCCGTGCACCTTGTCGATCTGCTTGATCGCCTCCTGCAGCTGGGAGTCGAGGACGGTGCGGTCGGTGACGACGATGACCGAGTCGAAGACCTTCTCGTCGGCCGCGTTGTGCAGCCCGGAGAGCCGGTGCGCCAGCCACGAGATGCTGTTGGTCTTGCCGGATCCGGCCGAGTGCTGGATCAGGTACTTGTGGCCGGGCCCCTCGGCGCGGGCGGCGTCGACCAGGCGGGTGACGACCTCCCACTGGTGGTAGCGCGGGAAGAGCATCGTCTTCTTCCGCACCTTGTTCCCTGTGATCGGGTCGACAGAGTCGCGGATCTCCAGGTGCATGAAACGGCCGAGGATGTCCAGCCACGTATCACGCTGAAGGATCGTCTCCCACAGGTACGCGGCCGGCGAGCCCTCGGGGTTCGCCGGATTGCCCTTGTGGTGGTCGTTGCCCCGGTTGAACGGCAGGAACACCGTGCCCGGTCCTGCGAGCTTGGTGGTCATCTCCACCTCACTGTTGGAGACCGCGAAGTGCACCAGCGCGCGCGACCCGAACGCCAGCAGCGGCTCGCCCTTCGGCGAGCGGTCGTGCTTGTACTGCAGGATCGCGTCGGTGATGTTCTGGGTGAAGTCCGTCTTGAGCTCGGCGGTGGCGACCGGCAGGCCGTTGACGAAGAACACCAGGTCGATGCTGTTGTTACAGCTGGTCGAGTAGTGCACCTGCCGCAGCACCCGCAGCCGCACCTGCGCGTACTTCTCGGCGGTGGTCGCGTTCAGGGTGGTGTTCGGGGCGAACTGGCACATCGCAAACTTGGCGTTGATGTGCTTGAACCCGCGCCGTAGCACCGACAGGGTGCCGCCGTCCCTCGCAGGGTCGGCGTCGAGGGTCTTCGCCAGCGCAGCAAGAACCCCCCGCCGTGCCGTCTCCAACGCCGGCCCGGTCAGCCCGGGCTTGAGGTGCTTGGCCAGCTGATCGGGTTGAGTGTCAGCCAGCCAACCGAACACGTCCTCCGGAAACAACGCCAGCTCCCGGTCGTAGCCGGAGTCGTTGGTCGAGTACAGCCAGCCGTGGGCGGCCAAGTGCTCGCAGATCTCCCACTCGAACTCGATCTCGTTGTGCTGGGCCATCACGACATCACTCCTTCCACGTCGGCGCTGAGCGCGCCGCCGCCTGCGAATGCAGTCAGCTCGCGAGCCTCGATGTGATTGAGGTCCTGACCGGAGTCGTTCTTCCACGAGGTGCGGCCATTGTTGCTGCCGCCCACAAGGAATCCACCCGCCGCCGACGGACTGTTGAAAAGATGATCCTTGACGAACACCAGCCGACCCTCCTGCAGATCGACTACGCCCTGCTCACGCAGCAAGTCCCGCAGCCGCCGCGTGGAAAGGACCGCCGAACCGCGCAGATCCGCGCGCCCGACAGACCCGGCCAACACCAACATGCCCTCTGAGGTCTGATACCCCGTCGCCTCACATCCCGCCTCCCGGAAGAACAGCAACTCCTGTACCGGGCCGGCAGTATCGGCGCTGGAGACGGTGGTCGGGGACTGCCGGACCGGTTCAAGGACCGGCGCGCCAAGGGTCGCCAAGAGCACCGCAATGGTGTCGAGGAACTCGTAACAGTCCGCTTCCATCGGCTCGGGGGTGTGCGGGTTGGAGGCCTGGTTGCCGTTCAGCAACGCGTACCGGCCGGCCTTGATGGCACGGTCGATCGACAGCCACTCCAAGAACGCAACATGGGTCGAGGTCCACTCGTTGGTCAGCGACACCGCCACCATCGCCGTGGTCCAAAAGTCCTTGCCCGAGGTGTGCTGCTTGAGTCGCTCCCCTACGTTGCCGGACTGGCCGATGTAGGCGCGAGTCGACTCCTCACCCGCCGCGCCGAACAGGAAGTAGACCCCCACCTGCCCGGACTCGCGGCGCTGGAGGAATTCGCTCAGCAGCGAGCGCGGCACCTCGAAAACCCGGACAGTGCGAGTGGTGATGCTGGCGACCCGGATGCCCGCCGGACTGCCCGACGGGAGGTAGATCTGAATCGTCTGCGCGCGCGCCACGACTACGCCACCGCCCCACGCACATCGATCTTGCCGGTGACGGCGGCCATTATGAGGGCGGAGCGGTACTCGGAGAGCGTGGTGATCATCGCGGACGCCGTGTCGATAAGTGCATCGACCTTCGACAAGACAACGTCGAGGTGGTCCACGACTTCACGCTGCTCCTCGACAGGTGGGATGCCGATTTCAATCGCGCGGAAGTCGGTAATCGACAGGTTCTGCATGCTGGCACTCGCCCCCACACATCCCGCCGCAATCTGGGATCGGTACACCCGCGTTTGCGTCCAGTAGTGCACGTACTTGGGGAGCGAACCGACGAACTTCACCTGCCAGAGCTTGTCGGAGAGGTACAAGTCGTCGACCGATTCCGAGACATATCCTGCCGAGCCGACAAGGGCCGGCGTATTCGCGCGGTTGACGATTAGCGTGTCGCCGCGGACGGGGCACGACACCCGATCCAAGTCCTCGAACGCCACCGTCTTGTTCGCCCCCGCGAGGAATGTCCCGCTCGACACACAACTGGTCTTGAGGACGCCGACCTCGCCGTCCGCTGCGGGGACATCCGCACCGTTCACGCTCGTACCCGAGTCGACGGTCGCGACTACGTCTTTGAGCCGACCAGCCTTCCAATGCACTGGCATGTGGCCCAGCCACTTGACCCCCGAGTCCTTCATGTCCACGTCGGGGTCGAGTCCGTTGGTGACGGCGCGGGTGATGGTGGCGGTGCGGTCCTCACGCAAGGTGGCGATCAACTGGTTCTGCTTGTCGATCAGCGTATCGATCGTGGCGGTCTCCCGATCCAGGAAGTCCGCGATTCGGGTCTGTTCCTCCACCGGGGGCCGCGGCCATTCGAGGGCAGCCAACTTCTCCGCCGTGAAGTGCGGAATAGTCGCCTTCCCGCACAAGATGGATACGTGCCCGAGCGCCGTAGCGGACTGAACCAGATAACTCAGGAAGATGACCGAGTCGTCCCCCAACGGACGGACCCGATTCAATGACTTCTGAAACCCCCAGCCAGGTAGATCCTCTTCAAGGACAACGCATCGCCCGATAGCGCCGCCCTCGACCACCAGCAAGTCCCCCCGCCTCAAGCTGAGGTTCCTGCGCTCGGGTCTGGAAAAGGCGCACAACATGGGGTCTTCAAGGTTTAGGCCCGTCTCTGTGACGCTTCCGGCCTTCAAATGGGGAAGAAGTTGATCATCCGGCCCTGTGACCTCTGCCTGGTACATCTTGCCGAGGACCACGCTGAACCCGTGCTTGACCTTGCCGACAGGCCAATGCGCCGGCACCGCACCGAGCCAGTCGACCCCGACATCTTTGTACTCCGGGTACGCGGGCCAGTTCACTCCCCCACCTCTGCGAGCATCTCGGTGATTTCCTTGACCAGGATCTGCAGGTCCGCCTTGATCTCGGTCAGGTCCCGATGCGGTACGTACCGGTAGAAGTGACGGGTGAACGGAATCTCGTAGCCGACCTTGGTCTTGTCGTCGTCGATCCACGCATTCGGCACGTGCGGCAGCACCTCCCGAGCGAAGTACTTCTCGATGTCCTCGGTCAGCGGCACGTTCTCGGTGTCCCGCAGCGCCGGATCGGGTTCCGGCTTGCCCTTCGAGTCGGTGCAGATCACCGCGTTGTCGTCGTGCTCGCCGATGCTCGACCAGATCGACTTGACCAGCGGAGCACCGGGCTTGGTGATCCCGGCCTTGCGCAGCGCGTCCTTCAGCTCGCCGACGAACGCGTCGCGGTCGTTCCACTCCCAGCCGATCAGCCCGGTCAGCGCCTTGCGGATCGCGGCCTGCTCGCCCGCCTTCAGCTTCTCGATCGACTTCTGCGCGAGGACCTCGTCGACCTTGTCCTCGGTGGGCTCGAACCGCAGCTGCAGCGGTCGCTCGACGGTGATGGTCGAGTAGCCGAAGTCCTCGCCGTTGAACACCATCGACAGCGACGACTCCTCGCCGGTGCCGGGGTCGTTGACCTGGTCGACGTACAGCTGGGCGATGGTCGCGATGTGCTCGGGCCGCAGCTCCTTGCGCTTGGAGCCGAGGGACTTCGGCATCTTCCCGAACAGGGCGGAGCCGTCGATCAGCTGGACCTTGCCCTTGCGGTCGGCGGGCTTGTGGTTGTCGAGGATCCAGATGTAGGTGCTGATGCCGGTGTTGTAGAACATGTCCGTCGGCAGCGCAACGATCGCGTCGAGCAGGTCGTTCTCGATGATCCAGCGGCGGATGTTCGACTCCCCCGACCCCGCACCGCCGGTGAACAGCGGGGAGCCATTGAGAACCATCGCGAGCCGACTGCCGCCGTCGCGGGGTGTGCGCATCTTGGAGATCAGATGCATCAGGAACAGCAGCGACCCGTCGGACACCCGGGGTAGGCCCGGTCCGAAGCGGCCCGCGTGCCCTCGCTGGGTGTGCTCGTCCGTCACCGCCTTCTGCGCGGACTTCCACTCGACGCCGAACGGCGGGTTGGAGAGCAGGTAGTCGAATGTGTTGCCGCCATAGCCGTCATCGGTGAGGGTGTTGCCGAGGTAGATGTTGTCGACGTCCTGGCCCTTGATGATCATGTCGGACTTGCACATCGCGTAGGACCGTGCATTGACCTCCTGCCCGTACATCACCAGGCGGGCCTTGGGGTTCATGTCGTGCAGGTGCTCGTCGGCGACCGAGAGCATGCCGCCGGTGCCCGCGGCGGGGTCGTAGATGGTGCGGACGATGCCGGCCTTGGTGAGTACCTCGTCGTCGTTCTGGAACAGCAGCTCGACCATCAGACGGATCACCTCGCGCGGGGTGAAGTGGTCACCGGCCTGCGCGTTGTTGGACTCGGCGAACTTACGGATCAGCTCCTCGAAGATGTAGCCCATGTCGTGGGCGGAGACCGCCTTGGGGTGCAGGTCGACGTTGGCGAACTCCTTGACGATCAGGAACAGCAGGTTCTTCTTGTCCAGGTCCGCGATCAGCGCGTCCATACCGAATCCGTCGAACACGTCCCCGACGTTCGCGGAGAAGCCGGCGATGTAGTCGATGAGGTTGTCGGCCAGTCCCTCCGGGTCGGCGGTCAGCTTCTCGAAGTCCCACTTGGACGTGTTGTAGAACGAGTAGCCGGACTTCGCGGTCAGGAACGGCTTGAGCGGGATGTTCGAGCGCTTCTTCTTCTCGTACTCGTCGAGGACGGCCGTCTTGGTGGGCTCGAGAATGCAGTCCAGGCGGCGCAGGATGGTCAGCGGCAGGATGACGTCCCCGTACTGGTTCGGCTGGAACGGTCCGCGCATCAGGTTCGCGATGCTCCAGATCAGGGCTGCATTGGTCTTGGCCATCGGTGGTGCGGTCTCCTCGGTCGATGCGGTCGCAGTGAAGTTACCCCGCCTGCCCCCGATGGTCTGTCCGCGACAAGCTCGGCATCGAGCTCATGCCGGGCTTACAACGCGTCACGGATCTCCGTGCAAGCATTCGGGTGTGAGCTTCGCCTTCAGGAACCGGATACGACTGCCCGACCGTGTACGCATCGACATTAACGACATCAGCCAGCTGCTCTCCGACCCAGCCGATGAGCATCGCGTCGAGCTGCGGTCCCATGGTGGTGAGATCGCGATCAGCGACTCAACCGAACTGGTTCTCACCGGCGGCCCGTACGCCACGACTGCCGATGCAGAGTCCTCAGGACGAGCATGGCGGCGTCATCTACAGGCATCTCTCGTTCAGATGCAGGTCGGGGCCGACTTCGGAAGCGACTACGCGCCGCTATTCCGCTCAACCCGCCCCGGATTGGAACCGTTGGCCGCCGAGCATGGCGTGCAGGCTCTGCCAGACGAGCACGGACTAATGATCTTTGCGTGCGAGCCCACGGCAACGTTCGCGGCATTCACCGGGAGCTATTTCATTCCGAAGTCTAGGGAGCAACTCCTGAACTCGGTTCGAACTGTCCGCGACGCCGGCGTCCTGCCCACCGATGGCCAGCAGCTGGCGTGTGACCTCTTCGGCGCGTCCTTCTTCGAGTTGAACCCCGAGACCCGCCTGATCCTGCTGGTCACCGCGATCGAGGCACTAGTGATTCGAGAGCGCCGCTCGCAGGAATCGACCGACCTGATCAACCGATTCATTCAAGACGTCAAGGGTGGGTTGCTCCCGGACCACGAGGCCAACTCAATAATCGGTTCACTGCGAGACCTACGAGAAGAGTCGATCACACAGGCCGGAACCCGTATTGCCCAGTCGCTCGACGGCCGGGTCTACGACGACAAGACCCCCGAGGCATTCTTCCGGGACGCATACAAGGTCCGGTCCCGGCTGGTGCATGGCTCGACTGTACGACCCTCGCGCAATGAGGTCGATCGAATCGCCTCGATCCTCGAAGTGTTCGTAAGCAACCTTCTCGGCCAGATCTTTTCGGCGCGCGCGACCACACAGTCGAGTGCTCACACGCATTGAAGCGGGGCCACTTCCCTGATCGGCGCACACCCGCAATCCCTTTGCCGATGTCTCAAAAACGATGGGTTGATGAGACTGCGACGCCTCGACAGCCCGACTCCACGACCCAGGGGCCACGACCATCTAAACTGTCTTGTAAACCTGTCTCAAAACTAGTATTCTCAAAACCTCGACACATGCGAGATTTTGAGACGGGGGCGACTGTGGCAGTCATCGGGTATGCGCGGGTAAGCACCACGGATCAGGATCCGCAGCTTCAACTCGACGCACTGCACACCGCCGGCGCGAAGCGCATCTTCACCGACCACGGAGTCAGTGGGGCCAAGTCGTCACGACCCGAGCTCGATGCCTGCCTCGACCACCTCCGCGAAGGCGACGTGCTGACCGTCTGGAAACTCGACCGGCTCGGCCGCAACACGATGCACATCCTCGAGACGGTGCAGCAGCTCGCCGAGCGCGGCGTCGGGTTCCGTTCCCTCACCGAGGGGTTAACCACCGAGGGCGCGATGGGCAAGGCCATGTTGACGGTGATGGCCGCCTTCGCCCAGCTCGAGCGAGACACCATGATCGAGCGGACCCGCGCCGGGCTCGCCGCAGCAGCAGCGAACGGCCGTAAGGGTGGACGCCCCCGCAAGGTGGACGACGCCGATGCTGCGAAGGCAGTCCAGTTGCGCGGGCAGGGGCTCGCCGTCCCCGACATCGCCCGGGTACTCGGCGTCTCCCGAGCGACCGCGTACCGCTACCTGTCCGAGGCGACTTCGAGTTCGTCGTAGGCAGCTCTCGCCTGCCCCACACATGAACAGTGACTTGTCGAGGTCGAGGTCGCCGGGGTGTCCGCGCCGGAGAGCATCTCCGCGGTCACATGTACCGCAGCCGGCGAGATCGGGGCACAGGCGCGCCCGGCGTCGTTAGACGTTAAGTACAAAGTTTTGGCTTCAATTCGTACTTCTTGGCTTCGCACTATAGGACTCCTACATGCCGAGAGAGCCTCGGTCACAGTGCAACTCGGGAAGCACTCCTCAATACAAGGCCGATGATCACTGCGGTCAGTGCCACTCCCCGCGCGCCCTCAGGTCACCTCTACCGGCCGTGACGTCGAGCGGCCCTATTCGGAGTCACTCCTCCGACAGAAGCGTTCTCTCCGGGCAAGGGAAACCCCCGCTCACGGGCGTAATCGACGGCAATCTGCGGTGCATCGTGCGGGAGCACGGGATGGCCGTCGACGTCACGCGGACGCGCGCTACCCACGCCCCCTCGTCCAACGTCGAAGTAGTACGCCTGGCCGCCGGCCCCGAGGTGGCCGTAGCTCATCGACTTGTACAGGGCCCAGGGTGACTTCACGCCGGAATGTTCTGCTGCCATCGACCGCACCTCCTCATGCCCATGGAACTCTGGGCAGTCACCGCGCCATTTTGTACTTACTTGTATTTGCCTCGTCACCCGCCAGGCTATGGAACCCCTTTCCTCACAACGATGCCCGGCAGGCACACCACGGTCAGGTTGCTGGTGGACAGAACCGTATCGTCCGGAGCCCAGCGCCGCGTCAGAGGTCCTGTGCGGCGACACCTACGGCCTCCTGCGTGGCACCGAGGTGGAGCGCGTAACGCTTCCAACTGTCCAACGCGAGGCGCATCGCCAGCGTGTCAGTCGTCCCCCTCTCCTGCTCGTCGCGCAGCCACCCTGCGTACTTCCGCACGCGATTGAGCGCCGACTCGGGCCACTTCGACCGGGCCGTGGTGAAGGCCTGGGAGGCGTGGTTCGGCCACACCTGGCTGGCGAGGTCCTCAGGGTCGAGGCCCTGCGCGACGAGCCAGTCGGTCGCCTCGGTGCGGCCGGCGTGTCTGGGCAGCCAGATCATCGCGGACAGCAGGTGCTGCCTGTAATGGAAGGTCACGTTGAACGGCAACTTCGCAGGCCGCGTATCCCTTCCGGTCTTCCACCGCGCCCATGCGAGCGGCAACCGCCGGGCGACCGCAAGCTCGATTTCGTCGAACTCACTGCCGATGATGCCGAGTTCGGTGGCGTATACCAGCCTGACGTGGTCGGCCGAGCGGTCCTTCACCCATACCCAGTTCCCGTCGAGCACGCCCCGCGGGCCCAGGCTGTCGGGCATCGCCACGATGCGCCTCGGGGACACCAGCAGTCCGCCGTGTCTCGGTGTGTTGACGGCGACGACTCCTTCACCCAGAGGGTGGGCGTCCAGTACCGGCCCCCACGGCCCGTCGGTGGGCAGTGTGGCCTCCCAGCCGTGCTCGTCGGCGAGGGACCCGAAGGCCGGTTCCGCCTCGCCCAGACCATCTGCGGGCTGCGGGACTGCGTGGAGGTGACGGTGGCCGGCGACAGCTGCGTCCGCAGCTGCCAGTCTGGTGATCAGCACGTAGAACCCGAAATCCGAAATGTCGTCAACCGCCGCGAAGCCGACCCGCTCATGGAACCGGGCATAGAGCCCTTCTGCGAGTTCACGGTCCTGCTGTGCGAGGCGCAGGTACGCGGCGAGCAGCGTCGTCCGCGACACTCGTATCTGGCGGTACCGGAACTCCCTCAGTAACTCCTGCGAGGCGCGGATCGCGTCGCGCAATTCGGGGTGCTCGGCGCGAAAGAGTTCGTAGTCAGGGGTGGGCCCGAGTCCGCCGGGGTCCACTTCGATCTCGCCCAACATCTGCAGGGCGCGCCTCACCTCCATTTCCTCGGCGAGCTCCTCCCGGGAGAAACCTCGGGGTTCAACGGTCACGTGGCCTCCTGGCTCGGATCATGCGGGTGGACAGACGAGCAGATGTTGACGGTTGAGGTGGCGCGGCGAGGTCGATGCTCACGGGCCACTGAGCAGCCCAATCGACCGGGCCACAGTACAACCGAGGTCCGACAACCACGAGCGCCTCGGGTCAACCAAATCCGCCATGACCCGAGGCCGACTTCTCGCGGACCGAGGCGTGATTGTCGCTGCCGACAACAGCTTTGGTCGTGGCCGGTAGCCACGTGACCCCGCCGCGCGCGGTACAGATCCCGTCCAGCAGCCAGGCCATCCGCGCAGGTACGTCCTGCTGCGAGGTCCAGGGGGCCACCAGCCCAGACTTCTCGCTCGCTCTCGGCATGATGGCGAGGTAGCGGCAAGCAACGTTTACCAACGACCTGTCTCAATTCCTGCTCTCCGCGCCCCCTTAGGGGGCGCTCGGGGCGAGAAGTGGTGAGAATCCCGTGGGAATCCGGCGAGAATAGTGGGAAAGGGCCAGTTCATAGGCATTCTCACCAGTCAGCGCGATGGGAATCTTCATGAGAACCCGAGAGAATCCGGAGGTCCTTTCCCACGTAGACGACCTTGGCTTTTCCCATGGCTACGCCGCCGACCCGGCGGGACCGAGGAACAGTTGGCCGGCCCGCTCCACCAGATGTCCGTTAGCCAACAACGTGCTGCGAGCGCGGTAGATCGTGGACTGCGACAACCCTGTGCCGTTCATGAGGTCCTGGACCGTTGCGCCGTTGCCGGCGAACTCCTCACGCATCACGTGCATGATCCGGTCGGCCGCAGTGCGCGGCGCGGCAGCTGAAACCTGCTTGTGTGGGGCGCGATCATCGTGCTCGATGACAAGGGACCCTCCGAGCTCGCGGAGCCTGAGGTCGATCGTGTGGCCGTCTGGTCCGTCCTTCATCTTCGCGCACTTGAGGCTGACCTGAGTGGAGCCGGCCTTGCGCTTGACTGACCAGACGAGGTCCGCGTCGTCCTCGATGCCGGAGAAGCCGCGAACGTCCTCATCCGCCTTGCCGGTGTGGGCGACCACCTGGACGCTCCCGTGGTCGGTGGCCCGCCGGATGCGGTCGATGTTGTCGACGACCACACCCATGTCCGACCCGTTGCCGTCCGCGCCGCCCGACATCTTCCGCAACGTGTCGAGGACAACGAACCCGAATCCGTGCTCCTCGATGTAGCTGAGCAGGTGGTCGAGGTCCGGTCCGCCGCGGTAGAGATTCACGGGCGACTTTCGAACGACGAACCAGCCGGGGTCCACGTGCAGACCGTGGGCCTCTTCCCAGGCACGTTTGCGTGCTGCCAGGCCGTAAGCACCCTCACCAGCGATGTAGAGGACCTTCACCCGCTCGGTGGCCCGCCCCTGCCACGGCACCCCTGCCGCCATCGACAGTGCCCAGTCGAGGACGATGAACGACTTGAACGTCGCGTCACGACCCCGGATGATCCCGTAGGCGTGCCGGACCAGAACACCCTCGATCAACGGCTCGGGCTCCGGCAGCTCGTCGAGCTGGTCTCCGCTGAGGTACTCGTCGTCGTAGTCGGCGTTCGCTGGCGCAACGTCGGCATGGAACCGTCGACGAGCCTCCTCCCGCGCCCTCAACATCATGAGTTCGTGTTCGACCCTCTGCTCGAAGTCACTAACGCCGGTACCACTGCCCGCGGCGGTTCGGCTGCTCGAAGGGCGCTCACCCTCCGGTTCGTCGGGCTCCGGCACCGCACGAGGGTTCATCCGGCCGTTGCTCACGCCCGACTCGATAGAGGCACGCACCGATGCCTCGCCGTCCTCCTCGATCAGGCCGCACTGCGCGGCCGCGTCCTCCAATGCATCGACCACACGACCCTCGTCCAGCCCCGCACCCGATACGAAGGACCCGCACTTGAGAGCCGCCTTGTACAGCGCCGCGTTCCGCCCGCCGGCCGGTGCCGCCGCCACCGTCCTGGCCTGGTTTTCCAGGACCGTCTCCAAGTACGCGCGTTCCCGAGCATTCGGCAGCTCGCCGTCCCACGGCTGCGACGACGTGAACGGGGCAACCCGTCTGGCTGAAGACCGCTCGGATACCCACTCCGCGAACGCCTTCGCCCCTGCCTGGTCACCTTCCTTGGCAAGCCTGTCGAGGTCGTCGACCACGATGGTGTAGCCCTTGCCGTCGTACTTGGGTCGACGCGTTCCCGGTAGGAAGACATTCGACCCGAAGGACTGCACGTCAACACCGGGCAGGCCCTTTACGCGGTGAGCCGTAGCCAGGTCGACGTGCCCCGCGATGTAGAAGTGCTTGCCGTCGCCGGGCGTGTCGACCTCGGCGAACACCCTTGTCCCGAGTTCAGCCAGCAGAGACCGGACCGCTTCGATGTCACCGCCGTTGCGGGGGTCGACGTCGACCACCGCCACACGGCCACCCATGTTGGCGCACAGGGCATCGCCTGGGCGGTGCGCGGAAATCCTCGCAAGGCTGTCCTCAACTCCGAGATTCTGCCAACCTCGAGGTCGGAGGAACTCCGTACCACCACCCCCCTTGGCAGACCACACAACGACGCCAAGGGCAACGAGCCGACGGCCGAAATGACGCAGGTCCGCGTCGGCCCCGGCGGGTGTCGGATCCATCAACTTGGACTCACCTGCAGAGATCACGAGTGCCGCCCGCTGGCGAGGGCCAACCTGATGATGGCGACGTCGGGGATGCTGGTCCCGGGCCCGCCAGCCTTCCCGGCCCTGAACTCCCGTATCGCGAGTCGGTCGAACACATGAAGCTTCGCCTGGTTGCAGCGCCGACACGTGGGCACCACGTTAGCGAGGACGTGTGGACCTCCCGCCGCGATCGGCAGGAGGTGGTCGATCTGCTCAAACGTGCCGACAGTGCAGTAGACACAGCGCTCACCCCAGCGGTCGACAAGTTGTGCGCGCGTGAACGGCACGATCTTCAAAGGGAGCCCGTAACGCGAACAGCGTGTGCGGTACTCCTGCTGCCAGACGATGTGCGGATTCGCCTTCCTGTACTGCTTGTTCTGGAGCCTGCGACGTTCTGGATTCATACCGCGCCGCGACCTCTCGCGCCGGTTGCAGCACTCCCTACAAGCCCACTGGTGCCCGTCCGCCGCAGCACGGTTACGGTGAAACTGATCGAGGGGCTTGACCTCGTTACAGTCCACGCACTGCTTCGCCTCCACTGCCCGTGCGGCGTGTCCGCGAACTCCAGATCCCCAAACTCCCGACCGGTATGCATCAGACATGCGCGGCCGCCCCTGTCTTGCCGCGGCGACTGCCGAAGACCGTCCGCAGCCGGACGACCTGCTCTGCGGTCAGCGGCGGTGCCTGATCGGCAAGCTCGACAGCCCGGAGGTGAATCACGCTCATCGTCGCCTCGTCGATCGTCGCCTCAGCCACGGCTGCCACCGTCCTGCCGCTCCTGGCCAGCACGTTCGTGTTCGGCCAGCCACGCCTCGACGGCTTCGCGCCGGTAGAAGACCTTCCGGCCGATCCGTACATGCGGGATGAACCGTCCCTGCGCCCTCGCCCGCCGCTCACTGCTATCCGCGAAGCCGTATTCGGCCAACAGCTCGTTCCGGGTCAGAAGCGGGCGCTTCTCGCTTGCAGGCATGTTCTGCACCTCCTGGCCATTCGGCCGTCGCAGCGGGGCAGGTGCCTCGCTGCGCATTGATGCGAGTTGGGAGCGCATATGACATCCCCGAAGCGCACAAGAGCCCTCGCGAGCGCAGTAATGCCCGGGCGGCGGCGGCCATCCCGGGCATTTACCCTGTTCAGAAGCTCGATCAGTCGATGGGGGCCCCAGACGACGTGAGCCATCTCACATCCACGGACTCTGGCTTGAACCCGGGTCCACCGCGCGCCTTCTTGATGACGACCTCGACCTGAAGGGCTTCCAGGACAGCCCTCTGTTGCGAGACTTCGAGCCCGTCCCAAGCCGCGCGCTTATCAACGGCATCGATGAGCTCGCCAACAACGGTCGGTACGGCCGCAGCTGGCCGAACCTGCATCTCGGCTGCCTCCAGGGCAGGTCGGAGCTGCGCGGTAATCCGCGCGAGCTGGGCCGTGTCGATCGCACCAGCCGCATAGGCATCAGCAGCCCCGTCCAGCCGAGCTCTCAGTTCCGCGACCTTGTCTCGGGCCTCTTCCGATGCGGTGTCATCCGACTCAAAGATGGCCAGCGCGTCGGGCTTGGAGAGTCGCGCGCAGACGGTCGCGACGACCAGTTCGTCGACCCACTCCTCGCGGCGTCCTACGCAGCCCGGCTCCTTGCAGACGTACAGCGAGGTCTTCCTACCCTTCGGCCCCTTGCGCGACACGACGAGCGGCCCATCGCAAACGCCGCACTTGCCGACGCCGAAGGTCAGCAGGTGGGTCCGGGCGGCGGCCTTCTGCGACCGTCGCTGCGGGTCGGCGAGCAGGGCCTTCACCTTTACGTGGTCCGGCTCGTCGACGATCGGCTCCCAGGCTCCCCGGTAGGTGTTCTTGCCGTGGCGGCGGATCCCGACGTTGAGGTCGCGGAGCGCGAGCTTCCGCACAGACGAGGGGATCCATCTACCCCCGAGTGGTGCGGCCATCCCCTCGTCGTTGAGGCGGGCGGTGATCGCCCGCAGCGTCACACCGGCCAGCAGGTCCCCGACGATTCCACGTACGACCTCGGCGGCAGGCTCGTCGACCACGTCCTTCCAGGAGAGCACCCGCCCCTGAGCGTCACGCTCGTAGACGCGCGTCCACCCGAATGCACACGCACCGTTTGCCCTGCCCTCCTCGGCTCGCTGCTGCGCCGCGCGGGCCACCCGCTCGGCCTTGATCTCCGACTCGGCGGTGTCGAACTCGCCGAGGATGCCCGCGTACATACGCCCGCTGGCACTGGTCAGGTCCAAATCCGAACCCTTCACCAGCGCGACACCGACGCGCGCCTTCGAGAGCGTGTCGATCGCCGCGGCACGCTCCTGCCGCGACCGCCACAACCGGGACAGCCCGTAGGAGACGACCTGATCGAAGTCGCCGCGCTTGGCGGCGGCCATCAACTGCTCGTAGCCGGGACGCACGCGGCCCTTGAGTGCCGAGATGTCGTTGTCCGAGTAGTGGGCGACAACCTCCCACCCCCGCGCGCCGGCGAGGGCCTCACAGTCCTCCTGCTGGCGCGTGACGCCCTTCTCCAGGCCCCTCGGGTCCTCGGAGATCCGGGTGTAGATCGCCGCCCGTACACGGCCCGAGGTGGGAAGATCGTTAGTCATGGGCACTCCTTCCAGCTCCACCGCAAGTATTACCCTTGACAGACCCTGCGTATTCCCCGGCGGCGTCGGCAAGACCCCGGACGCGGAGCACTTCAACTCCCTCTACCGCGACGTCACGACCAAGATCTTCGAAAGGTTCCCCGACGACACCGTCGTGTACCCGGGGCACGGCAAGGACACCACGCTCGGCGCGGAGCGTCCGAACCTCGCGGAGTGGCAGGTGCGCGGCTGGTGACGTCGAGCGAACCGGTCCCGCCGGCGACGGCCGTCACCGTCGACCTCGTCGCGAAGGAGATCGAGCGGCACCACGACGTCCTCGCGCGCTGGCTTGGGACCGCGGCCGACCCCGCGGTCCTCACCGAGTTCACCGGTGCACACACCGCGGACTTCGCGCTCGTCACCACCGACGGGCGCGTCCTCGGGAACGACGAGCTGACCGAATCGCTACGGGGCGCCGCACGTGCGGTGCCCGGACTGCGCATCTCCATCACCGCCGTCGAGGTTCGGCAGTCCACCGCGGCAGTGGTCGTGGTGCGCTTCCGCGAAACCCACCACACCGTGGACGAGACGAGCGTGCGCATCGTCACCGCCGTCCTGGTTCCGGACGCCGCGGGTCGCAACGGCCTGCGCTGGAACTCGGTCCACGAGACGGCCTGTGACCAGGCGATTCTGCACACCGACGGTCCCGCCCACTAGACTTCCTTGGCCCTTTTCCCACCCTTTCCGGCCGAGGAGATCACTTGCCCGACGAGGCATTGCAGCATGCCGAGCGCGACCGCGAGCAGCAGTACGTGTCGATGCTGTACGACCGACTGGACGCCCTGCGGGAGTACGCGTCCACCCGGCTCAGCAAGGTGCTCCTGCAAACCGGGGGCACCCCGCAGGCGCGCAGCGAACGCGAGTCGTTCACGCAGATGTACACCGAGGACATCGCCAAGTACGACGCCGCCGAGAACGGCCTGTGCTTCGGCCGCATCGACCTCGACGCCGAGGCCGACGGCGAGGACACCCGGCGATACATCGGCCGGGTCGGCATCCTGGACGAGGCCAACGACTTCGAGACCCTGTTGCTGGACTGGCGCGCCCCGCTGGCCCGGCCCTTCTACCTCGCCACGCCCGCCGCACCGGAGGGCGTCACCCGCCGCAGGCACATCCGGACCCGGAGCCGCAAGGTCACCGGGCTCGGCGACGAGTACCTCGACCTGGCCGCCGCCGAGCAGGCGGGCGCCGTGGACGGGGCGGGTGGCGTGGCCGGCGAGAGCGCGCTGCTGACCGCGCTGAACGCGGCGCGCACGGGCCAGATGAACGACATCGTCGAGACCATCCAGTCCGAACAGGACGCGATCATCCGGTCCGCGCACAAGTCGGTCATGGTGGTCCAGGGCGGGCCGGGTACCGGAAAGACCGCCGTCGCCCTGCACCGCGCCGCCTACCTGCTCTACACCTACCGCCAGCAGCTGGCGAAGTCCGGCGTGCTCATCGTCGGGCCGAACGCGACCTTCCTCGACTACATCGGCCAGGTGCTGCCCTCTCTCGGCGAGACCGGTGTGCTGCTGTCCACCATCGGCGACCTGTATCCGGGAGTGACCGCGACACACCAGGATTCCCTGGAGACCAGTGAGGTCAAGGGCTCACTCGACATGGTCGCGGTACTCAAGCAGGCCGTCCGAGATCGGCAGCTGGTCCCCGCGCAGCCGGTCCCGCTGAGCTTCGACACCTACACGATCACCCTCGACCGCAAGACCGTCACCAGGGCCCGGGGACGCGCCCGCTCGTCCCGCCGGCCGCACAATCTCGCGCGCCCGATCTTCGTGTCCGCCGTGATCGAGTCGCTGGCCGACCAGTTCGCCGCCAACCTCGGTGCGAACGTCCTCGGTGGGGCGAATCTGCTCAGCCGCGACGACGTGGCCGACATCCGCGACGAGATGCGTTCGGATCCCGAGGTGATGACCGCGATCAACGAGCTCTGGCCGCTGCTGACGCCTCAGCAGGTGCTCGCCGAACTGCTCTCGTCCCGGGCTCGGCTCGACACCGCGGCCCGCGACCTACCTGCCGAGCAGCGCGAGCTGCTGCACCGTGTCGGGGTGGCGGGATTCAGCGCGGCGGACGCGCCGCTGCTCGACGAGCTCGCGGAACTGCTCGGGGTGGACGACGCTGCCGAACGCGAGCGGGCGACCCGGGAATGGCGCGCACAGATCGCCGACGCGCAGGGCGCACTCGACATCCTCACCGGCTCGGCGCCCCAGGATCTCGAGGACGAACTCGACCCCGAGATCCTGATGGCCTACGACCTCATCGACGCCAGCCAGCTGGCGCAGCGACAGGACCTGCGGCAGCGACTCACCGCGGCGGAGCGGGCGGCCGCGGACCGCACCTGGACCTACGGACACGTGATCGTCGACGAGGCCCAGGAGCTGTCGGCGATGGCCTGGCGGATGCTGATGCGCCGCATCCCGAATCGGTGGATGACGCTGGTCGGCGACACCGCACAGACCGGCGATCCGGCCGGCAGCTCGTCCTGGCAGACGGTGCTCGAACCGTACGTCGCCCGCAGGTGGCAGCTGACCGAACTCACGGTCAACTACCGCACCCCGTCGGAGATCATGGCGGTGGCCCAGGACGTGCTGGCGGCGATCGACCCGGCGCAATCGGTCCCGCGCTCGGTGCGCGACTCCGGGACGCCGCCCTGGGCTCGGCGGGTGCCGTCGGCCGAGCTGTCCGCCGAGGTGCGGGCGCGCGTTGCCGACGAGACCGGACCCGGGCTCGTCGCGGTGCTCACCAGCGAGGACGGCGTGGACGAGTTCCGCGACCTGGCGTCGGATTCGGTGAGCGTGCTGTCCGTCCGCGAGGCGAAGGGGCTCGAGTTCGACGTCGTGCTGATCGTGGAACCGCAGCGAATTCTGGACGAGTCGCCGAGGGGCATGAACGACCTCTACGTCGCACTCACCAGGGCGACCCAGCGCCTCGGCGTGGTGCATGCCCGCGACCTCCCCGAGGTCCTCGCGAAACTGACTCCGGTGCACTAGCTTCCGAAAAGACCGTGGCTCCGGCGGGGAGTACCCCGCCGGAGCCACGGCCCGAATCGGTGACGATCAGCGAACGGTGTGCACGATCAGCACGTCGGAGGTCGACTTGCGGGCCGCGTCCGAGGGCACGGAGCCGAGCAGTCGACCGGTCAGGGTGTTCAGCCCCCGGTTGCCGATCACCAGCAGGTCGGCCGAGACCTCGTCGATCAGGGCGAGCAGCGAGTCGACGGGCGCCCCGACGACCGCGCGCTCGACGATGTCGTGCGCACCCGCCGCCTGGGCGCGCTCGCGAGCGGTGCGGAGGATCTCGAACGTGGGCGCGGACCCGGTGATCTGGTAGGCGTCCTCGCGCAGGGTGTCCTGCGCCGCCTCGATGTCCTTGGGGTCGGCCGGGTAGTACGCGCAGGCGATGACGAGCTTCGCGCCGGCATCGGCCGCCAGCGACGCAGCCTTGTCGACTGCCTTCAGCGACGAGTCCGAGCCATCGGTTCCGACTACGATGGTGCGGTAGGCACTCATTCATTCCTCCGGTATCTCGATCGCGCCCGCGGCGCGGTGGTGCGTTGGCCGCCTCCGATGCGGAACGCTGCAACAGCACGCTCCGACACCCGGCCGCTGCGATGACCCTATCCGGATCACCATCTGGTTAGTGGGAATTGCGGTACAACGCACATCCGCGGTGTCTCGCTACATTGGGTCTCATGCAGTTTCGCCGGCCGCGCGGAATCACCTCGTGGATCGCCGTCGTCGTGGCGGTGATTCTCCTTGCCACGCTGGCCGTGGTGGCGACCTCGAATGTCCGCAGGCCTCCCCCCGTGACCACCTCGGACGTGCAGGTGGCACTGCCGGCCGGACCCGGAGGTTCGGACGAGGTCAAAATCGATGCACGGCTGTACCTTCCGGCGCGGACTCCCGCGCCCGCGGTGCTGCTGGCGCACGGGTTCGGCGGCAGCAAGGACACCCTGGCCGACCAGGCCCGAGGCCTCGCCGAGGACGGATTCGTCGTACTCGCGTACAGCGCCCGCGGATTCGGACACAGCACCGGTCAGATCTCGCTCAACGATCCCGATCGTGAGGTGGCCGACGCCCGCGGACTGCTCGACTGGCTGTCCGCCAGGACGGACGTCCAGCAGGACGGTCCCGGCGACCCCCGAATCGGGGTCGCGGGCGGATCGTACGGCGGCGCACTGGCACTGACACTCGCCGGCACCGACCGCCGGATCGACGCGGTGGCCGCGTCGATCACGTGGAACGACCTCGGCCAGGCACTGTTCCCCAACTACGGCACCACCGTCGCCACGGAGTCCGTCACGCCCGCCGCGGCCGGCTACGGCGGGCCGGGTGTCCTCAAACGTGCCTGGGCCGGAATCTTTTTCGGCGCTGGCGTGTCGGGCGCGGCACAGGCCGCACCCGACGGGGGCCCGAGCCCGAACGCAGGACCCTGCGGCCGATTCGCCCCCGAGATCTGCCGGGCCTACGCCCCCGCCGCCGAAACCGGCCGACCCACACCGGAACTGCTCGCCCTGCTGCGGGCGCACTCTCCCGTCGCGGTCGCCGATCACATCACCGCACCCACCCTCCTCGTCCAGGGTCAGCAGGACACCCTCTTCGGCCTGGACCAGGCCGACGCGACCGCCCGCCAGATCGCCGCGAACGGAACCCCGGTCCAGGTGCACTGGTTCGACGGCGGGCACGACGCCGGCGGCGAGTCCGACCGCAGCCGGGCCGCGGTCGCCGCGTTCCTGTCCGACCGACTGCGCGAGCGCACCGGCAGCGACACCTTCACCTTCGCCCTGCCCGGCACGCCGACCGACCAGGGCCAGCCCGTGAGTCGCCGGATGACCGCGGACGACTATCCGGGACTGACCGCGGCGGACGCTCCGACCCCACGAGTTCAGATCCCCCTGATGGGGAATCCGCAGTCGGTGGTGCGGCCGCCTGGGGCCTCACCCGCGGCACTGTCGGCGGTGCCCGGGCTGGGCTCGGCAGTCGCCGGGCTCGGCACCGCCGCTGGCGGGGCCCTCGACCTGGCCGCCGACCCGCCCGGACAGTCCGCCCGATTCTCGGGTGCGCCGCTGGAACGACCGCTGACCCTGACCGGCACCAGTTCGGTTCGGCTCACGGTCGCCGCGCTCGCGGCGCCCGGGGACGGCGTGCTCTTCGCCAAGCTCTACGACGTCAGCGCCCAGGGCCGACGCACCCTCACCGGCAACGCCGTCTCCGCGATCCGCCTGCCCGATTCACCTGCGGGACAACCGATCCCCCTCACCGTCACGCTCCCCGGGGTCGCCTTCCAGGTTCCCGAGGGCCACCACCTCGAGCTGGTCGTGACCGCGACCGACCAGGCGTACGCCAATCCCCTCACCCCCGCCCAGTTCACGGTCGCACTCGCCGACCCGATGCTGTCGGTGCCGAGCGTGCCCGCACGGGCCTCCAGCCGGGCCGTGCCGTTGGCCCCGCTGGTCGGCATCGCCGCGATCGCCGCCGCACTGGCAGCGCTCGTCGCGGTCACCACCGTGCGGTCGCGACGGCGCGCGGTCGCGCAGGTGGACCCTGACCTGGTCGACGTGCCGCTCGTCATCTCCGACCTGCGCAAGACCTACGGCAACGGCTTCCGGGCGGTCGACGGCGTGAGCTTCACGGTCCGGCGCGGTCAGGTGCTCGGACTGCTCGGCCCCAACGGGGCGGGCAAGACGACCACGCTGCGGATGCTGATGGGTCTGATCACGCCCACCGCCGGCGAGATCCGGGTCTTCGGGCACACGGTGACCCCGGGCGCACCGGTGCTCTCGCGGCTCGGTTCCTTCGTGGAGGGGTCGGGCCTGCTCCCCCACCTGAGCGGCATCGACAACCTGCGGCTGTACTGGGATGCCACCGGCCGACCCGCCGCGGAGGCCCGGATGGACGAGGCACTCGAGATCGCCGACCTCGGCGACGCCGTGCACCGGAAGGTCCGCTCGTACAGCCAGGGCATGCGGCAACGGCTCGCGCTCGCGCAGGCGATGCTCGGACTGCCCGACCTGATGGTGCTCGACGAGCCCACCAACGGACTCGACCCGCCGCAGATCCGAACCATGCGCGAGGTGCTCGTCAACTATGCGCGCACCGGTCGGACCGTGCTCGTGTCGAGTCACCTGCTGGCCGAGGTCGAGCAGACCTGCACCGACGTGGTCGTGATGAACCACGGCCGGGTGATCGCGACCGGCACCGTCGAGGAGCTCACCTCCGCGGAGGGCGCCACCGAGCTGCGCGTCGACGACGCCGCCGGCGCCGCGCGCGTGCTGGCCGACCTCGCCGGACTGGGACCGGTTCACGTCCAGACCGGCGAGAACCCCTCGGTCCGAGTCGATCTCGGCGACATCGATCCAGCCGTGGTGGTCCGCACCCTCGTCGGAGCCGGGATCGGCGTCCGGGGACTGGCCGGGTCGACACGGCTCGAGGACGTGTTCCTGCGGCTCGTACACGTGTCGGACCATCGCGAACGGGAGACCTGGTGAGCACACTGGACGGTCGGGCACCGGAACCGCCCTCCGACGGTCGCGCGACGGGCTACCACGCGCGCCGGACGCTGCCGCTGCGGACCGAACTGGTCCGGCAGTTCAAGCGCAGGCGCACCCACCTGGCGCTCGGATTCCTCGCGGTGCTGCCGGTGATCCTGGCGGTGGCCTTCGCGATCGGCGGCGGGTCGGGGTCGAGTTCGTCGGCGATCGACCTGATCGATCTCGGCACTCGCGGCGGCGTGAACTTCACGGTGTTCTGCCTGTTCATGTCCGTCGGGTTCCTGCTCATCGTGGTGGTCGCCCTCTTCTTCGGCGACTCGGTGGCCAGCGAGGCCTCCTGGTCGTCGCTGCGGTACCTGCTGGCGATCCCGGTGCCGCGCAGCCGGTTGCTGCAGCAGAAGGCGATCGTGTCGGCAGTGCTGTCGGTGCTGGCACTGCTGCTGCTGTTCACGGTCGCCCTCACGCTCGGCACCGTGCTGTACGGGACGGGTCCGCTGGTCACCCCGTTCGGCGACTCGCTCGGCTACGGCGAGGCGGTCGCCCGCCTGGCGCTGGCCCTGGCGTACATCGCGGTGAACCTGACCTGGGTGGCGGGCCTGGCGATGCTGCTGTCCGTCCTCACCGACGCGCCCCTCGGCGCGGTCGGCGGGACCGTGATGGTGTCGATCCTGGTCCAGATCCTCGACCAGATCACCGCTCTCGGCCACTGGCGAGACCTGCTGCCGGGGCACTTCTCCTTCGCGTGGACGCGGTTCCTGGCGCCCACGGTCGACTGGCACGACGTGGTGGTCGGTTCGTTCTCGGCACTGGCCTACGCGGCGGCGTTCGGGGTGTGTGCGTGGCAACGCTTCGGGACGAAGGACATCACCAGCTGAGCGACGGCACCGACCGAGGGCGCGGCCCGGCTCAGCCCCGCACGCCCGGACCGAACACGCCTGCCGGGGGGACGCCCTCGGCGACGACCCGTGCGCGTATCGAGGAGCCGACCTCGCACAGTCGTCGGGAGCCGGTGTCCCCCAGCGCCGACCAGGGGCTACTGGAGTCCGGCCGCGTCCATCCCGCGCAGTTCCTTCTTTAGGTCCGCGATCTCGTCGCGGAGCCGACCGGCCAGCTCGAACTGGAGCTCGCGGGCCGCGTTCATCATCTGATCGGTGAGTTCCTTGACCAGATCTGCCAATTCGGCCCGCGGCATCGCCTTGACGTCACGGCCCTCGTACACACCGGCACTGACCGCGCGACCGGCCTCGCCCTGCGCCCGGCGGCCGCGACTGGCGTTGCGGCCCGACCCCCCGATGTCCACCCCGGCGGCGGTGTCGTCGGCCTCCTCGTAGACCTGATCGAGGATGTCGGCGATCTTCTTTCGCAGCGGCTGCGGGTCGACGCCCTTCTCCTTGTTGTAGGCGATCTGTTTCTCACGGCGTCGATCCGTCTCCTCGATGGCCTGTGCCATCGAGTCGGTGATCTTGTCGGCGTACATGTGCACCTGGCCGGAGACGTTGCGGGCGGCGCGGCCGATGGTCTGGATGAGACTGGTCGAGCTGCGCAGGAAGCCCTCCTTGTCCGCGTCCAGGATCGCCACGAGCGACACCTCGGGCAGGTCGAGGCCCTCTCGGAGGAGGTTGATGCCGACCAGCACGTCGTACTCGCCGAGACGCAACTGACGCAGCAACTCCACCCGGCGCAGGGTGTCGATGTCCGAGTGCAGATACCGCACCCTGATCCCGAGTTCGAGGAGGTAATCGGTGAGGTCCTCGGCCATCTTCTTGGTCAGGGTGGTCACGAGGACGCGCTCGTCCTTCTCGGTGCGCTGCCGGATCTCGTGGACCAGATCGTCGATCTGCCCCTTCGTCGGCTTCACCACCACCTCCGGGTCCACCAGTCCGGTGGGCCGGATGACCTGCTCGACGAACTCGCCGCCGGCCTGACCCAACTCGTACTTGCCCGGCGTCGCGGACAGGTACACGGTCTGGCCGATGCGTTGGGTGAACTCCTCCCAGGTGAGCGGGCGGTTGTCGGTGGCCGACGGCAACCGGAAGCCGTACTCGACGAGGTTGCGCTTGCGGGACATGTCGCCCTCGTACATCGCGCCGATCTGCGGAACCGTCACGTGCGACTCGTCGATGACGAGCAGGAAGTCCTCGGGGAAGTAGTCGATGAGGGTCGCGGGCGCGGTCCCCGCGCCGCGGCCGTCGATGTGCCGCGAGTAGTTCTCGATACCGGAACAGAAGCCGACCTGCTTGATCATCTCGATGTCGTAGTTGGTGCGCATCCGCAGCCGCTGCGCCTCGAGCAGTTTGCCCCGCCCCTCGAGGTCCGCGAGCCGCTCCTCGAGTTCCGCCTCGATGTCCTTGACCGCGCGCTCCATCCGCTCGGGCCCCGCCACGTAGTGGGTGGCCGGGAAGATGCGCAGCGAGTCCACCTGCCGCACCACCTCACCGGTCAACGGGTGCAGGTAGTACAGCGCCTCGATCTCGTCGCCGAAGAACTCGATCCGGACGGCGAGCTCCTCGTAGGACGGGATGATCTCCACGGTGTCCCCGCGCACCCGGAAGGAGCCGCGGGTGAAGGCGACGTCGTTGCGGTTGTACTGCACGTCGACGAGCAGTCGCAGCAGCCCGTCGCGCGGCACCTCCAGCCCGACGTCGAGCTGGATGGAGCGGTCCAGGTAGGACTGTGGGGTGCCGAGGCCGTAGATGCACGAGACGGACGCGACCACCACGACGTCCCGCCGCGAGAGCAGGCTCGACGTCGCCGAGTGCCGCAGCCGCTCGACGTCGTCGTTGATCGACGAGTCCTTCTCGATGTAGGTGTCCGTCTGGGCGATGTACGCCTCGGGCTGGTAGTAGTCGTAGTACGAGACGAAGTACTCCACCGCGTTGTTCGGGAGCATCTCGCGCAGTTCGTTCGCCAGCTGGGCGGCCAGGGTCTTGTTCGGCGCCATCAGCAGCGTGGGCCGCTGCAGCTTCTCGATCAGCCATGCCGTCGTGGCCGACTTGCCGGTGCCGGTCGCGCCGAGCAGCACGACGTCCTTCTCGTCGGCCCGGATGCGCCGCTCGAGTTCCGCGAGCGCCGCGGGCTGGTCACCCGCAGGCCGATGCTCGCTCACCACCTCGAAACGTGCCTCCGACCGCTCGATGTCTCCGACCGGCCGGAACTCGGACTGCGCCACCACGGGATGCTCGGATGCGAACGCCATGGCACCAGGGTAGGCCGACGGTCCGACAGGTTCCGACGTACCGTGCCCGGCCGCCCCGAGCGGTAGGTTCAGCATCCATGGACGTCCACGCCCCGAAGGTCGAGGCCTTCAACCTGGTCGACCGGACCAACACCGACCCGAAGGGATTCGTGCGTCCAGTCGACCACTTCAGGGTGGAGCCGTGGGGGCTCTACATGGCCAGGCCCGCCGACCATCCGCACTTCCACTACCTGGAGTCGTGGTTGCTGCCCTCGCTCGGTCTGCGGGCGTCGATCTTCCACTACCACCCGTTCCACGCCCGCGACCAGGACCGATACGTCGACATCGGCGACTTCACCGCGGGCGAGCAGGTGTGGCGCTCCGAGGACCACTACCTGGACCTGATCGTGCGCACCGGGCGCGACACCGAACTGCTCGACGTCGACGAGCTCGTCGCCGCGCACGTCGCGGGCCACCTCGATGCCCACACCACCGAGCGCGCCGTCCTCGCCGCGACGACGGCGGTCGACGGCATCGCCGCACACGGCCACGACCTCGACGCCTGGCTCGCCGACCGGGGCATGCCGATCAGCTGGCGCTGAGAACTCCCGTCAGGCAGGAGACCAGCCCGTCTCCTTCGCCCATGCCCACGCCCGCGTGTGGGCCGCATCGAACCACGGCGTCTTCGCGTCGACGTAGGCCTCGGTGGCCGCCACGACGTCCGGTTCACCCGCCACCGTCGCCGCGGCGGCGCGCTTGACCGCGAGGTACTCCGCGGCCGCCTCCGCGTCGACACGCAGCCAGTCCCGGAACAGCAGGGCGAACCGTTGCCCGGGCCACCCGTCCACCCGCAGATGGATGGCGACGGGTCGACCCGGGTCCGCGCCGGCGTGGAATCGCTTGTCCCACAACGAAGGGTCCGCTTCGCCGCCGATGCCGTAGGCCGGCTTCGGGTCGTCGCGGGTGACCGACTCGACCCGCGGGAATCCGGCCTCGGCGAGCGAGTCCGCCAGTGCGTCCGCGGCCGCCAGGCTCGCCACCGTCACCTGGACGTCGAGTACGTCCTTGGCGTCGAGGCCCGGCACCGCGGTCGAACCGATGTGGTCGACGCGCAGTGCGGCGTCCCCGCACACCAGCTGCAGTCGGGCGACGAGCCGGCGCGCCTGCGCCGGCCAGGTCGGATCCGCGGGCACCAGCACCGGAGCGACCCGCACGACCGTCCCGGTCGAGACGTTGCGCCCGTACTCGTGCAGCCGCTCCCACAGTGCCTTGACCGGTGCGTCCAGGCTGCCCTGCGGACCGCTGTTGTCCAGCCAGACGTCGGCGGCTGCGCGACGTTCGTCGTCGGTGGCCTGGGCCGACATTCGCGCCCGCGCATCCTGCTCCGGCATGCCGCGCAGCTCGACGAGCCGCCGGACGCGTTCCTCGGCATCGACGTAGACCACGACGACGATGTTGAACAACGCGCCCATGCGTCCCTCGACCAGCAGTGGAATGTCCTGCAGCACTACCGAATCCGAGGGAGCGGAGTCGACGAGTTCGGCGGTGCGCGCACCGATCAGGGGATGCACGACCGCATTGAGTCTGCCCCGGGCGGCGTCGTCACCGAATACCTTGGCCGCCAACGCCGGTCGATCCAGCTGCCCGTCCGCCTGGAGGATGTCTGCACCGAACTCGGCGACCAGGGCCGCGAGTCCCGGCGTGCCAGGTTCGACGACCTCCCTGGCGATCAGGTCGGCGTCGACGACGACCGCTCCGAGATCGCCGAGGATCCGTGACACAGTGGACTTTCCCGCTCCAATGCCTCCAGTGAGGCCGATTCGCAACACGCGCTCCAGTCTGTCACCAAACACGCCGCAGCACATCCGGCCTAAATACACCAGGTTTGGACGTTTCTCGGTTATCTTCGAGCGGACGCGCCAGGCCGCCCAATTCTCAGACGAAGGATCACCATGCGAAGCACTGTCCATCTCCCCGGTCGGCACCGTCTTGGCATGGTCGACGGGGTGCATTGCATCCTGATCCCCGAAGTGGCTGCCGCCCTTCACGAGCACCACCGCAACTGGTTCACCCAGATGATCAGCCCGGCCCGGCACAGCTTCGCGACGATGCGCAAGCGCACCGCCGAGATGCAGAGCGCCTGGGGCTCCGGGGTGGTCGCCACCGGCTGATCGTCGGCGCCTGGTAACAACCCGGCTGTCGAAAGTGACCCCGCCCGAATCTCGGGCGGGGTCACTTTCGTCTGGCGAGGGGGCCGCGCCAGTTCTACCGTAGGTACATGACTGTCACAGCGGACGATTTGCGAATGCTCCTCGACAGCTCCGTCGACACTCCGACCCTGGTGCTCGAGGAAGGCTCGATCAGGATTCTGACGGGCGCCGACGCGGCGCAGCGGTCGTCGTGGGTGGTCATCACCCGCGAGGACCTGCGACGGGAACTGCCCGACGGCGACAAGCCCACCGAACACGATCTGGTGGAGAAGGCCGCCATGCTCGACGAGCTGATATCCAGTCCGGGAGCGTGAGCCGGCACCGCGTTCCCCCGACAGCGAAAGGCCCCGGTCCTGCATTGCAGGACCGGGGCCTTTCACGTCGACCCGGCTAGCGGGCCGTCACATCACGCGTTGCCGGACAGCTTCTCCCGCAGCGCAGCGAGCTGAGCGTCGCTGGCCAGGGATCCGCTCGCCTCGGTCGACGAGGTACCGGCGGACTCGCCACCCTCGGCGGAACCGGACTCCGAGGAGTAGCCGGCGGCAGCGTTGGCAGCCTCGGCGGCCTCGTCTGCGGCGGTCTTCTCCATCTGAGCGGTGTGCATCTTGTGGCGACGCTCGGCCTCGGCGTAGCGGCCTTCCCACTCTTCACGCTGCTTGTCGAAGCCCTCGAGCCATTCGTTGGTCTCGGGATCGAAGCCCTCGGGGAAGATGTAGTTGCCCTGCTCGTCGTACGAGTCGGCCATGCCGTACTTGGACGGGTCGAACTCGGCGTTGTAGTCCTCGTTCGCCTGCTTGAGCGAGAGCGAGATACGACGACGCTCGAGGTCGATGTCGATGACCTTGACGAGCGCATCGTCGCCGACACCCACGACCTGGTCCGGAACCTCCACGTGGCGCTCGGCCAGCTCGGAGATGTGCACCAGGCCCTCGATGCCCTCCTCGACGCGAACGAACGCGCCGAACGGAACCAGCTTGGTGACCTTGCCCGGAACGATCTGGCCGATCGCGTGGGTGCGGGCGAACTGACGCCACGGGTCCTCCTGCGTCGCCTTCAGCGACAGGGAGACGCGCTCGCGGTCCAGGTCGACGTCGAGAACCTCGACGGTGACCTCGTTGCCGACCTCGACGACCTCGGACGGGTGGTCGATGTGCTTCCAGGACAGCTCGGAGACGTGCACCAGGCCGTCGACGCCACCCAGGTCCACGAAGGCACCGAAGTTGACGATGGAGGACACGACGCCCTTGCGGACCTGGCCCTTCTGCAGCTGGTGCAGGAACTCGCTGCGGACCTCGGACTGGGTCTGCTCGAGCCATGCGCGACGCGACAGGACCACGTTGTTGCGGTTCTTGTCGAGCTCGATGATCTTGGCCTCGATCTCCTTGCCGACGTACGGCTGCAGATCGCGGACACGACGCATCTCGACGAGCGACGCGGGCAGGAAGCCACGGAGACCGATGTCGAGGATGAGGCCACCCTTGACGACCTCGATGACGGTGCCCTTGACGGCCTCGTCCTTCTCCTTGAGCTCCTCGATGGTGCCCCAGGCGCGCTCGTACTGAGCACGCTTCTTCGACAGGATCAGTCGACCTTCCTTGTCCTCCTTGGTGAGGACCAGGGCTTCGACCTCATCGCCCACGGAGACGACCTCGTTGGGGTCGACGTCGTGCTTGATGGAGAGCTCACGGGAAGGGATGACACCTTCGGTCTTGTAACCGATGTCGAGCAGGACCTCGTCGCGGTCGACCTTGACGATGGTGCCTTCGACGATGTCGCCATCGTTGAAGTACTTGATCGTGGCGTCGATGGCGGCGAGGAAATCCTCGGCAGAGCCGATGTCGTTGACGGCTACCTGCGGCGAGGTGGTGGTTGTGGAGGGCATTAGGTGAGTTGCTCCGGAGGGATAGATAGTCGGTTGATGGTGTTCTGTCGGACTCACGAACATCCCCGCGCCGCGCCAGTTTCGGTGCGGCAGTGTGGACACTCGCGTGGATTAGGGTACGCGACCGGTACTTAGCTGGGCAAACCCGGGCCGATGCCCGGCCGGATTCAGCGATTCCTCAGCACCGAATCGGTACCGTCGAAGTGACCAGTCTCACATCAGGAGGTCGCGATGACCACGCCCGGTACCCCACCTCCAGCCGAACCGCCCGAACCGGCCGCGCCCGCCGAACCGCCCGGCGCCGCCACCGCCGGGCGTGCGCGACCGCCGAGCAACGCCGGCTGGGCGGTGGCGTCGCTGCTGTTCTTCTGGCCGCTCGCGTTCGCCGCGTTCACGCACGCGTTCAACGTCTATCCACTGTGGGCCGACGGGGACGTCGAGGGCGCCGCCGAGGCGTCGGACCGGGTACGCCGGCTCGGCCAGATCTCGCTGTGGCTCTTCGGCGGTCTGCTCCTGCTCTTCGTACTGGTCTACGCGGTGGTCGCCGTCTCGGTGTTCGCGCACGGCGGCGGATATCACGGGTACATGCACCACCGGATGCGTTGACGGCGACTGCGTGAGCGGGCCCCTGTTCGCCTCCCCGTGGTGGCTGGCGCTGCTGCTCGCGCCGGTCGCACTACTCGTCGGTTATCTGGTGGTGCAGCGCCTGCGCAGGCGCCAGTTCCTGCGCTTCACCAACCTCGAACTGCTCGAGCAGGTCGCACCGCGGCGCCCCGGCGTGTCGCGGCACGTCCCGACGGCCCTGTTCCTGGCCGGCACCGTGCTGCTGGTCGTCGCGCTCGCCGGGCCGACCGCCGCGCAGCGGATCCCCCGGAACCGGGCCACGGTGATGCTGGTCATCGACGTGTCGCTGTCCATGAAGTCAAACGACGTCGCCCCGTCGCGGATCGCGGCGGCGCAGGAGGCGGCCAAGGCGTTCGCGGACGAGCTCACCCCGGGCATCAATCTCGGACTGGAGGCCTTCGCGGGGACGGCCTCGGTGCTGGTGTCGCCGACCCGCGACCGGACCGCGATCAAGGCGGCCATCGACCACCTGCAACTCGCCGAACGCACCGCCACCGGGGAGGCGATCTTCACCGCCCTGCAGGCGATCGAGGCATTCGGCGCGGTGGTGAGCGGCGAGGGCACACCGCCCGCCCGGATCGTCGTCGAGTCGGACGGCAAGGAGACTGTGCCGGAGGATCTCGACGACCCCCGTGGAGCGTTCACCGCGGCACGTCAGGCGAAGGACAAGGGGGTGCCGGTGTCGACCATCTCCTTCGGCACCGAGACGGGGACGGTCACGATCGAGGGCCGGCAGATTCCGGTCCCCGTCGACGACGCCTCGCTCGCCGAGATCGCCCGCCTGTCCGGCGGCTCTTCCTTCACTGCGACCAGCGGCGCCGAACTGCGCAAGAGCTACCAGAGCCTGCAGGAGCAGATCGGCTACGAGGTCACCCGTTCGGACGCGAGCCGCCCGTGGCTGGTGGCCGGCACGCTCGTGCTCATCGTCTCCGCCGGGTCGGCGCTGGTGCTCACCCGCAGGCTGCCGTGACGCCCGTCCGGTGTGGGCGGTCTCGGCGCGGCAGTGGATGATCACTCTTCGACTGAGCACGACCGATCACACCTGCCAGGGGTCCCCCGATGACGCAAACTCCCACTCCCGACGACCGTCACGCCGCGGCCAACGCCGCGCTGGGCACCACGGGCGTGAGCCGCACCCGGGTCGGCTCGGCCGACAGCGAACGCGCGAGCCGCGCCTGGTGGGACGCCGACGCCGACGACTACCACCGCACGCACGGCGAGTTCCTCGGGGTGGCGTCTGCCGGTGGCGAATTCGTCTGGTGCCCAGAGGGTCTGCACGAGGGCGACGTGCACCTGCTCGGCGATGTCGCGGGCAAGGACGTACTCGAGGTGGGGTGCGGTTCCGCGCCGTGCGCGCGCTGGCTGGCCGGCCAGGGCGCGCGAGCGGTCGGACTGGACCTGTCGCGGGGCATGCTCGCCCGCGGCCTCGACGCGATGGCCGCGGGCGGGCCGCGGGTGCCGCTGGTACAGGCGGGCGCCGAGGCGCTGCCGTTCGCTGACGAGTCGTTCGACATCGCCTGCTCGGCGTTCGGCGCCGTCCCCTTCGTCGCCGACTCCGCGTTGGTGATGCGAGAGGTCGCGCGGGTGTTGCGCCCGGGCGGACTGTGGGTGTTCTCGGTGAATCATCCGGTGCGCTGGATCTTTCCGGACGACCCGGGACCGAAGGGGCTCACCGCGACGATCCCGTACTTCGACCGCACCCCCTATGTCGAGGTGGACGACGACGGCACACCGACGTACGTCGAGCATCACCGCACGATCGGCGACCGGGTCCGTGAGATCGTCGCCGCCGGACTGGAATTGCGCGACATCGTCGAACCGGACTGGCCGGAGTGGCTGGACCGCGAGTGGGGTCAGTGGAGCCCCCTCCGCGGCCAACTCTTCCCCGGAACCGCGATCTTCGTCTGCCGCAAACCCACCGCCCCCAAGTGAGTGAACGGAAGCGTTCACTCGATCAGATCGAACGAACGCCACGTTCACTCACCGCGGCGCGGCGCCCGCCCGGCCTGATCGAGTGCCCTCCGCAGCGCGTACTCGAGTTGCGCGTTCACGCTGCGGAGGTCGTCGGCGGCCCACTTCGCCATCGCGTCGTACACGGCCGGGTCCAGCCGCAACAGCACCTTCTTGCGTTCGACCATGTGCCTATGAGTACAGCGTGCCCGCGTTGACGATCGGCTGCGTTGCTTTGTCTCCGCAGAGCACGACCAACAGGTTGGACACCATGTTGGCCTTGCGCTCCTCGTCGAGTTCGACGACGCCCTGCTCCCCCAGCCGATCCAGTGCGAGCCCGACCATGCCGACCGCGCCCTCGACGATCATGGTCCGGGCCGCGACGACCTGGGCAGCCTGCTGACGCACCAGCATCGCCTGGGCAATCTCCGGCGCGTACGCCAGGTGCGTGATCCTGGCCTCGATCACCTCGACGCCCGCGAGATCGGTGCGCTCGCGAAGTTCCGCCGTGAGTTCGGCCGCGACCTCCGCGCCGTCCCGCAGGCTGGTGACGTCGTCCTGATGGGAGTCGTACGGGTGCGTGGTCGCGAGGTGGCGGACCGCCGCCTCGGACTGGATGGCGACGTACTCCTCGTAGTCGTCGACCGCGAAGGTGGCCTTACCGCTGTCGACGACCCTGTAGACGACCACGGCAGCGATCTCGACCGGGTTGCCCGCCGCGTCGTTCACCTTCAGCTTCGCGGTCTCGAAGTTACGTACCCGCAGGGTGACTCGACGCTTGGTCGTCAGCGGGATCACCCACTGGAAGCCGGCGTCGTCGACCGAGCCGACGTACCGGCCGAAGAACTGCACGACCTTCGCCTCGTTCGGGTTGATCACCGTGAAGCCGGTCGCGATCACGACGATCAGCACCGCGATCACGATCGCGCCGCCGAGTCCCGCATCGCCGGTGGCGGCCACGGTCGCCGCGATCACCGCCAGCACCACCAGGCCCAGCAACACCATGAAACCGTTGAGCCGAAACGCCCGACGCTCCATCTCCCCTGCCCCACCTTTGCTATCGAAGTGATATCACTACGATAGCAGCCCTGATCGAGTGAACGGTACGTTCGTTCGATCAGATCGAGTGAACGCTTCCGTTCACTCACTGAGTGGGGGGGCGGCGGGGGCGGGGCGGGGCGGGGTGCGAGTCAGAGGAGCTTGGACAGGAAGGCCTTGGTCCGGTCGTGGGTCGGATTCGCCAGCATCTCCCGCGGCTCCCCGGACTCGACGACGACGCCGCCGTCCATGAACACCAGCTGGTCCGCTACCTCGCGGGCGAAGCCCATCTCGTGGGTGACCACGACCATGGTCATGCCCTCCTTGGCGAGGGTCTTCATCACCCCGAGCACCTCCCCCACCAGTTCGGGGTCGAGCGCCGAGGTGGGTTCGTCGAAGAGCATCAGCTTCGGGTCCATCGCCAGCGCCCGCGCGATCGCGACCCGCTGCTGCTGGCCGCCGGACAGCTGGGCGGGGTAGGCGTCGGCCTTGTCGCTGAGCCCGACCTGGTCGAGCAGGTCGCGTGCCCGGGTCACCGCATCCTTTTTGCGCACCTTCTTCACCTGGGTGGGCGCCTCGATGATGTTCTCCAGCGCGGTGCGATGCGGGAACAGGTTGAAATGCTGGAACACCATGCCGATGTCGCGGCGTTGCCGAGCCGCGGCCCGCGGGTGGAGCTCGTACAGCTTGCCGCCGCGTTCGGCGTACCCGACCAGTTCCCCGTCCACGTAGAGACGGCCCGCGCTGACCTGCTCGAGGTGGTTGATGCAGCGCAGGAACGTCGACTTGCCCGATCCCGACGGCCCGACCAGGCACAGCACCTGGCCCGGCTCAATCTCGAGGGTCACCCCGCGCAGCACCTTCAGCGCCCCGAAGCTCTTGCAGACCCGGTCCGCCTTCACCATCGGCGTCGTCGTCACAGCGGACCTCCTGCATCGGGCGCGGCCACCGGCGGCACCGGTTTGTGCTGGGCGTCGGCAAGGGCCTGCAACTGCCGCGCGGTGAGGACCCGGGACAGCCCCTTCGAGTAGTGCCGCTCGATGTAGAACTGCCCGATCATCAGGACGCTCGTGATCGCCAGGTACCAGGTCGCCGCCACGAGCAGCAACGGGATCAGCTGGAAGTTCGCACCGGAGATGTCCCGGGCCCGGCCCCACAGTTCGCCCGTGTACGGCACGGCGAGGACGAGCGAGGTGGTCTTGAGCATGCTGATCAGCTCGTTGCCGGTGGGCGGGATAATCACGCGCATCGCCTGCGGCAGCACGGTCCGACGCATCGTCTGCGCCCACGACATGCCGAGCGCGGTGGACGCCTCGAGCTGCCCCTCGCCGACGGAACCGACTCCGGCGCGCACGATCTCGGCCATGTACGCGGCCTCGTTGAGGCCCAGCCCGATCACGGCGAACAGGAACGCCGCCTGCAGGTCCTGCAGGTTGATGTGCGCGAACTGCGGACCGAACGGGACACCGACGTCGAGTGTCTTGTAGATCGACGGGAGCAGACCCCAGAAGACCAGTTGCACGTACACCGGGGTGCCTCGGAAGATCCACAGATACACCCACGCCGCGCTGCGCAGGACCGGGTTCGGGGACAGTCGCATCACCGCGAGCACCACGCCGAGCACCACCGCGATGACCATCGCCAGGACGGTCAGTTCGATCGTTCGAAGGGCGCCCTCGGTGATGCGGGCGTCGAACAGGTACTGGCCGTACACGTCCCATGCGAAGGCCTCGTTGGTGGCCGCGCCGTAGACGAACAACGCGACCAGCACCACCACGACGACGGCTGCGATCCACCGCCCGGGCCTGCGCAGCGGCACCGCCCGGATCGGTTCCGGTTCCTCCGCGCGCTCGGCTTGACCTGCCGTGTCCTGCGCCATCGCCCTCCGCCTTCCTGCCGTGACCCGGGTCAGCTCGTCGCGCCGTTGATCTGCGCGGTGGTGACGGTGCCGGTCCCGACACCCCAGTTGTCAGCGATCTGCTGGTAGGTGCCGGTGTCGATGAGGTGCTGCAGGGCGTGCTGCAGCACCGGTGCCAACGGTGAGCCCTTGCGCACCGGCCACCCATACGGAGCCGAGTCGAATTGGGGGCCCGCGTCCTCGAGCCGGCCGTTGCTACGTTTGATGGCGTACGCGGTCACCGGGGAGTCCGCTGACATCGCGTCGACGCGGCCGAGGATCAGCGCGGTGGACACGTCGTCCTGGCTGTCGTACTTGATCTTCGCGATCGGCTCCTTCCCCGCCGCGACGCAGGCGTCGCTCTTCGCGGGCACCTCGTCGATGTCCTCGGTGGTGGTCGTCTGCACCCCGACCCGCAGCCCGCACGCGTCGTTCGGATCGATGGACTCGCCGGTGCGCTGCGCCCACTGGATGCCCGCGGTGTAGTAGTCGACGAAGTCCACGGACTTCTGCCGCTCCAGGGTGTCGGTGAACGAGGACATCCCCATGTCGTAGGTGCCGGCCTGCACCGCGGGGATGATCTTGTCGAAGTCGGCCTGGTTGAACTCGGCTCGCAACCCCAGCACCGCGGCGACGGCATCCATCAGGTCGACGTCGAACCCGACGATCTTGCCGTTCTCGTCCTTGAACTCGTTGGGCGCGTACGGGACGTTGACCCCGATCTTCAACCGGCCGCTCGCCGCTGTGGCCGGCGGTACCTGGGCGGCGATCTCCTCGACCCGGTCGACGTGCACGGTCGCAGGCGGCACCAGGCCTTCGCTGTTGTGGACGCACCCGCCCAGCACCACCGAGAGCAGCAACGCCCCGACCGCGGCCCGCACCGCGCGCCGCGAAGACCGTCGCGCCGGTTTCCCGGCACGCATCCGACCCGCCCACCGTGGCCTCACCAGCAGAACATTACTGGCTCAGCGGCGATTCGCACCTGATACGCGACCCGACACCGGCGCCCGCCACGATCGGGTCTCACCACCGCAGAATGCGGGCGCCGACCGTCTCGGTGAACTCCGCGGTGGACGCGAGGCCGCCGAGATCCGCGGTCGCGACGCCGGCCTCGAGCGTGTGCGCGATCGCGGCCCGGATCCGCTCGGCGGCCCGCGCGAGCGCATCCGATTCCCGCCGCCCGGCCAGCCAGTCGAGCAGCATCGCGGCCGAGAGCATCAGCGCGGTCGGGTTCGCGCGGTTGCGTCCGGCGATGTCCGGCGCGGCACCGTGCGAGGCCTGGGCCATGGCCTGGGTCTGCGAGGCGTTGATCGACGGGGCGGTACCGAGCGAGCCGGACAGTTCGCCCGCGAGGTCGGAGAGGATGTCGCCGAACATGTTCTCCGTCACCACCACGTCGAACTCGGCGCCGCGGCGGACCAGGTGCGCGGCCATCGCGTCGACGTGCTCGGTGCGCACCTCCACCCCGGGGTACTGCTCGGCGATCTCGAGGCACACGTCGCGGAAGAGTCCGGTGGTCAGAGCCAGCACGTTCGCCTTGTGCACCACCGTCACTCGGCGTCGACGCCGCGACGCCAGTTCGAAGGCGATGTGTGCGATCCGTTCACAGGCCCGTCGGGTGAACACCGCGACCGCCAGCGCGACGTCGGGTGTCGGCATGAATTCGCCACTGCCCGTGTGCATGTTGCGATCCGCGTAGAAGCCCTCGGTGTTCTCCCGGACGATCACCAGGTCCATCGCCGGCACGGTGGACCGCACCCCGGCGAACGCGCGGGCCGGCCGAATGTTCGCGTACAGGTCGAACCGTTTGCGAATCGTGCCGCCCGGCGTCAACTGGCCGCGGAACGCCTGCGGATAGGCGGCACTGTCGTGGGGTCCGAGGACCCAGGCGTCGAGGGCGCCGAGCGCCTCCAGGGTCTGCTCCGGGATCGGGGAGCCGTGCGCGGCGATCGCCTCGAGCCCGACGGGGAGTTCGACCCACTCGATCGGCGGCGCTCCGACTGCCGACATCGCGGTGTCGACGACCCGCTGCGTGGCGGGCACGATCTCGTGGCCGATCCCGTCGCCGACCAGCAGCCCCAACCGGGTCGACTCGGGTGTTGTTGCGCGAGGCTGGTTCACCCGACCATCATTGCTCAGATGGTGCAGTCCGTGGAACTGCTGCTCGACGCCGATCTCGACGCTGCGGTACGCCGGGAGTGGCGACGACTGTCCGATGCCAACCTGCCGAGCCAGGACATCGTGCGCAAGTCGACGAACCGGCCGCACATCACGCTGGCGGTGGCACAGCACATCGAGCCGGAAACCGAGCTGCTGCTTCAGCAGGAATTGCTGGCCCCGAAGCTGCACCTGGCACTGGGCGGCCTGGTCGTCTTCGGTGGGCATCGGAAGACCCTGTCGTATCTGGTGATTCCGACGTCGGGTCTGCTCGCGTTGCAACGGACCGTCTTTCGGCTGTTGCACACCAGTCCCGGCATCCCCGCGCACATTCATCCCGGCGACTGGACGCCGCACATCACGCTGGCCAGGAGGGTGTTCCCGGACGAGATCGGTCCCGCGATCAACCTGCTGAACCCGCGGGAACGCTCGGGCGTCGCGGACGGAATCCGACGCTGGGACGGCGACGCGAAGCGCGAGTGGCGGATCGCGTGAGGGAAGATTTCCCGTGGTCGCGCTGTTGAATCGCAGCATCAGGCCCAACGAGAGGATTCGCATGGCTACTCAGACCCTGACCCAGCAGAACTTCGACGAGATCGTCGGCGGCAACGACGTGGTGCTCGTCGACTTCTGGGCGTCGTGGTGCGGACCGTGCCGCGCCTTCGCCCCCACCTTCGAGGCCTCGTCCGAGCAGCACACCGACGTGGTGCACGCCAAGGTCGACACCGAGGCGGAGCAGGGGCTCGCGGCGGCCGCGAACATCCGGTCCATCCCGACGATCATGGCGTTCCGCGAGGGCATCCTGGTGTTCTCGCAGGCAGGCGCGCTCCCGCCGGCCGCGCTCGAGGACCTCGTCACCCAGGTCAAGGCCCTGGACATGGACAAGGTCCGCGAGCAGGTTGCGGCGCAGCAGCAGGGCTGAGGCCACGCCGCCGGGCGCCTAGAGCGGCAGCGCGGTCTCCAACGCATCGGGGGCCGCGCCGCGCCGCCGGAACCACTCGAGCCCGAACGCGGCCGCGAGCTGCTCCTCGGGCATCTCGAGGAAGGGCCCGAAGTCGCCGACCTGCGTGGCGTGCGCGCGCATCGCCGCACGCTTGGCCGCGATCTGGGCGCTCACGTCGACGGCCGTGGTGATCTCCGACTCGGGCAGTCCCAGGGACTCGACGTCCGGCGGCTGCGCCTCGTCGGTCCACGCCGGGTTCGCCGCCAGCAGCCGCTTCATGTGGTCGCGGTTGATCGCGGCCTCGTACACGTGCGGCACCCCGGCGAGCTCGGCGGCACGGACCCCGACCCGATGCACCTGGACGTGGTCCGGATGCCCGTAGCCACCGTTCGTGTCGTAGATGGTCACCACGTCCGCCGACTCCTCCGCGAGGATCTCCGCGAGCCGCTCGGCGGCCAGGTCCACGTCGACGTTGCAGAACGCGTCGGGGTTCTCGTTGTCCGGGGTGCCGGCCATCCCCGAATCCGGGTAGTGCAGCATCACCACGCGGTGCGCTCCGAGCGCACTCGTCGACTCCTCGAGTTCGCGTCGTCGCCTCTGGGCCAGCGACTCACCCGGATCGAGCAGCCCCGCCGGGACCTCGCCGAGCGCACCGTCGGTCGCGGTCACCACGACGACGCGGTGACCGGCATCGGACGCCTGCCGCATCACCCCTCCGGTGATGAACACCTCGTCGTCGGGATGCGCGTGGAAACACACCAGAACGCTCATGCCTCACATGCCTTCACTCGGTAGCCGCCGTCCAGCCTTGCCTTCCCGCGCGCGATACGCGGCCCGTCAGTGCGCCGCACTGTCCCAGCTCCGTCCGGTGCCCACCGACACGTCCAGGGGCACCGACAGTTCGATCGCACCGGCCATCTTCTCCCGGACCAGCGCTTCGACCGCCTCGCGTTCCTCGTCGACCACCTCGAGCACCAGTTCGTCGTGCACCTGCAGCAGCATCCGCGAGCGCAGTCCGGACGCGGCCAGCGCGTCCTGCACGTCGATCATCGCGACCTTGATGATGTCCGCGGCCGTGCCCTGGATGGGCGCGTTCAACGCGGCCCGCTCGGCCACCTCGCGACGCTGGCGGTTGTCGCTGTTCAGATCCGGCAGGTAGCGCCGCCGCCCGAACAGCGTCGAGGTGTACCCGTCCTTGCGGGCCTGCTCGACCACCTCGCGCAGGTAGTCGCGGACGCCGCCGAACCGCGCGAAGTAGGCGTCCATCTGCGCCTTCGCTTCCTCGGTGGAGATCTTCAGCTGCGCGGCCAGGCCGAACGCGCTGAGCCCGTACGCCAAGCCGTACGACATCGCCTTGACCCGACGACGCAGCTCGGGGGTGACCTCCTCGATCGGGACCCCGAACGCGCGCGAACCGACGAAGCTGTGCAGGTCCTCGCCCGTGTTGAACGCCTCGATCAGGCCCTCGTCCCGGGACAGGTGCGCCATGATCCGCATCTCGATCTGGCTGTAGTCGGCCGTCATCAGGACGTCGTAGCCGTCGCCGACGACGAAACCGTCGCGGATCTCCCGGCCCGCGTCGGTCCGCACCGGGATGTTCTGCAGGTTCGGCTCGGTCGAGGACAGCCGGCCGGTGGCGGCCACCGTCTGGTTGAACGTGGTGTGGATCCGGCCGTCGTCGGCCACCGACTTGAGCAGGCCGTCCACCGTCACCTTGAGACGGGTGGCGTCGCGATGCGCGAGCAGGTGTTCGAGGAAGGGATGCTGCGTCTTCTCGAACAGCGACTCGAGTGCGGCCGCGTCCGTGGTGTAGCCGGTCTTGGTCTTCTTCGTCTTCGGCATACCCAGGTCGTCGAAGAGCACCACCTGCAGCTGCTTGGGCGAACCGAGATTGATCTGCTTGCCGATCACCTCGTAGGCCGCGTCTGCCGCTTCACCGATCTGCGCGGCGAACCGGGACTGCAGGTCGTGCAGGTGCGTGGTGTCCACGGCGATGCCGGTGGCCTCCACGTCCGCGAGCACCGCGAGCAGCGGCAGCTCCATCTCGGTGAGCAGCCGCTGCGACTCGATGGCCGCGAGTTCGGTGTCCAGCGCCGCGGCGAGGTCGAGCACGGCGCGGGCGCGCAGGATCTCGCCCTCGGCGGCGGCCGCATCGGCCTGGTCCTCCTCGTCGAGCAGCGAGAGCTGCGCCTCGCCGGAGTCCTCGACCCGCAGCTCCCGCTTGAGGTAGCGCAGCGAGAGGTCGTCGAGGTTGAAGCTGCGCTGACCGGGCCGCACCAGGTAGGCCGCCAGCGCGGTGTCGCTGGTGAGCCCGCCGAGCGTCCAACCGCGTCCGCGCAGGGCGTGCACCGCGGCCTTGGCCTCGTGCAGCGCCTTCGGCGCGTCCACGTCGGCGAGCCACTCGCCGAGCGCCTTCTCGTCCTCCGGTGTCGCGGCGGACACGACGACGTAGCCGCCCTCGCCGTCGGCCGCGGCGATCGCGATCGCGGTGGCGTCCCCGCCGTACGGGGTGCCCGCGCCGACCACCGACAGTCCACTGCGCCGGCCGTCGCGTCCGTGCTCGGCGAGCCAGGACGCGAGGGTGCCCGGCTCGAGCGCCCCGCCGCGCACCTCGAAGCCCTCCTCGGCCTCGGGTTCGGCCGAGGACAGCGTGTCGAAGAGCCGGTCTCGCAGGACGCGGAACTCGAGGTCGTCGAAGAGGGCGTGGATCTTGTCCCGGTCCCACGGCGCGAGCACCAGCTGGTCGGGGGTGTACGGCAGCGGCACGTCGCGGACCATCTCGGTGAGCTGCCGGTTGAGCACGACCGACGACAGGTTCGCACGCAGCGAGTCACCGACCTTGCCGCGGACCTCGTCGACGTGGTCCACCAGATCGTTGAGCGAGCCGTACTCGCGAATCCACTTGGCGGCGGTCTTCTCCCCCACGCCGGGGATGCCCGGCAGGTTGTCGCTCGGGTCGCCGCGCAGCGCCGCGTAGTCCGGGTACTGGCGCGGGGTGAGGCCGTACTTCTCCTCGACCGCCGCCGGGGTGAAGCGGGTCAGGTCGGAGACGCCCTTCTTCGGGTAGAGCACGGTCACGTCGGGTGTGACGAGCTGCAACGAGTCGCGGTCGCCGGTGCACACCAGGACCCGGTAGCCGAGATCCTCGGCCTGCGTGGTGAGGGTGGCGATGATGTCGTCGGCCTCGAACCCGGCTTCGGCCATCACCGGGATGCCCATCGCACCGAGCACCTCCTTGGTGATCTCGACCTGCCCCTTGAACTCGTCGGGGGTCTTCGCGCGGTTCGCCTTGTACTCCGGGAACGCCTCCGCGCGGAAGGTCTGCCGGGAGACGTCGAACGCCGCCGCGACGTGCGTGGGCTGCTCGTCGCGCAGCAGGTTGATCAGCATCGAGGTGAACCCGTACACCGCGTTGGTGGTCTGGCCGCTGTGCGTCTTGAAGTTCTCCGCGGGCAGCGCGAAGAACGCGCGATAGGCCAGCGAGTGCCCGTCGAGCAGCAGCAGTGTCGGCTTCTCGCTCGCGGCGGCGGCGTCGGCTGGGGCGGCGGGGCTCTGATCGGTTGCTGGGCTCACCGGGGAGAGTCTAGGGAGCGACACCGACACTGTGGAACTCCGGCGGCGGGGAACCGACCCCGCGGCGTCGCCCGGCACTATCCCACGCCCAGGTATGCGTGCTTGACCGCCGGGTCGGCGAGCAGTGCCGTCCCGGTCCCGGTCTTGGTCACCTCGCCGGTCTCGAGGATGTAGGCGCGATCGGTCCGGGTGAGCGCCTGCTGCGCGTTCTGCTCGACGAGCAGGATGGTGGTGCCCTGCGTGTTGATCTCCGAGATGATCCGGAAGATCTGCTGGATCACCATGGGCGCCAACCCCATCGACGGTTCGTCGAGCATCAGCAGTCGCGGCCGGGCCATCAGGGCGCGCCCGATGGCCAGCATCTGCTGCTCGCCGCCGGACATGGTGCCGCCGACCTGAGTGCGCCGCTCGGCGAGTCGAGGGAACAGTCCGAAGACCCAGTCGAGTCGGTCCGTGTAGGCCTGCTTGCTCTCGAACTTGCGGGCGTAGCAGCCCATGTCGAGGTTCTCCTGCACGGTCATGCCGGGGAACACGCCGCGACCCTCAGGCGCCTGCACGACGCCCAGTTTGACCCGTTCGTGGGCCTTCATCCGGGTGATGTCGCGACCGTCGAAGACGATCCGGCCGGCGGTCAACGGCAGCAGGCCGGACAGGGCCCGCATGGTGGTGGACTTGCCGGCGCCGTTCGCGCCGAGCAGTGTGACCAGTTCGCCGCGCTCGACCCGCAGCGAGATCCCGTGCAGCGCCCGGATGCGGCCGTAGCCGACGACCATGTCGGTCACCTCGAGCAGCGGCGTCCGGGCGGGCGTGGCCTGCCGGTCGACGGCGGGCGGATCAAGAAGCGGCATCGTCGGGCACCCCCAGGTAGGCGGCGATCACGGCGGGGTTCTGCCGGATCGCGGCGGGCAGGTCGTCGGCGATCTTGCGGCCGAACTCGAGCACCACGATCCGGTCGGTCACCCCCATCACCAAGCGCATGTCGTGCTCGATGAGCAGCACCGTGAAGCCGTCGTCGCGAATCTTGCGGATCAGGTCCATCAGTGCGGATTTCTCGCTGGGGTTGAAACCGGCGGCGGGCTCGTCGAGGCACAGCAGCTTCGGCTCGGTGGCGAGTGCACGTGCGATCTCGAGCCGGCGCTGGTCGCCGTAGGAGAGGTTCTTCGCCTTCTCCACCGCGCGGGGCGCGATGCCCACGAACTCGAGCAACGCCAGGCCGCGCTCGACGGCGTCCCGCTCCTCGCGCCGGTGCCGCGCGGTCCGAAAGATGGCGCCGGGCACCGAGGTCCGGTGCCGGGCGTCGGTGCCGACCACGACGTTCTCCAGCGCGGTCATCTCCCCGAACAGCCGGATGTTCTGGAAGGTGCGGGCGATGCCGAGGCGGGTGATCTCGTTGCGTTTCGTCTTCTCGAGCGGCTTGCCGTCGAATGTGACGGTGCCGGCGGACGGCTTGTAGACACCGGTGATGGCGTTGAAGCAGGTGGTCTTGCCCGCACCGTTCGGCCCGATCAGCCCGAGGATCTCCCCGCGCCTGATCTCGAAGGTCACGTCGTCGAGCGCGACGAGGCCGCCGAACCGGACGCTGAGCCCGTCGGTGCGCAGCAGCACCTGCCCCTCGCCGGTGGCGATCTCGCGTTGCGGTGCAACGACTTCGGCGACCGCCTCGGGATCTCCGAGCGTCGGGTCGACCGCCGCGACGTCGACGATGCCCGCGCTGGGCGCCGCCGCCTCGGTCGCGGGCTCGGCCATGTCCTCGTTGTCGAACAGGGCATCGCCCGGTCCCGGACCCGCCGTCATGGCGCCTCCCCCTTCGTCGCGGCGACCGGTTCGGCCGGCACCGGTCGCCGCACCGCCTGGTACACCTGCCTGCCGTAGGCGAGCAGCTTCTGCCGCGCCGGGAACAGGCCCTGCGGCCGGAAGATCATCAGCACCACCAGCGCGAGCCCGAAGAAGAGGTACTTGTAGTCACCCAGCGACTGCCCGCCGACCTGGATCGACATCGCCCGGTTCGGCAGGTACACGATGATGAACGCGCCGACGATCACGCCGAGCTTGTTGCCCTGGCCGCCGATCACCACCGCGCAGAGGAACAGCATCGAGTTGATGACGTTGAACCCGGTCGGGTTGATGAACTGGACCTGGCCCGCGTAGAGGGCGCCCGAGAGTCCGCCGATGGAGGCGCCGATGGTGAAGGCCCACAGCTTGAACTTGAAGGTGGGCACGCCCATGATCTCGGCGGCGTCCTCGTCCTCGCGGATCGCCACCCACGCCCGTCCGACCCGGCTGCGTTCGAGGTTCCCGACGATCAGCAGCACCACGATCACCATCGCCATGCCGACCCAGTACCACCAGACGCCGGAGTTGACGTTGCCTCCGGTGTTGCCGGCCGAGAAGACCCCGTACGGGTTGTCCTCGGAGACGCCCAGGCGCGGGTACGCGATCTGGGACAGGCCCTGACCGCCGTTGGTGACGTCGGTGAGGTTGTCGGCGAGCAACCGCACGATCTCACCGAAGCCGAGGGTCACGATGGCCAGGTAGTCACCGCGCAGGCGCAGCGTCGGGGTGCCGAGTATCAGCCCGGTGAACGCGGTGATCGCCACGGCGAGGGGCAGGCACGAGAGCCAGGCCCAGTCGGTGGAGAAGAACCCGGTGGCGCTCAACTTGTTCCACGGGCTGTTCGGGCTGGTGAGCAGCGCGACGGTGTAGGCGCCGACGGCGTAGAAACCGACGTAACCGAGGTCGAGCAGCCCCGCCTGACCGACCACCACGTTGAGGCCGATGGCGATCAGTGCGTACATGGCGAACTGCGCCATGACGCCGCCGAAGTCGGTGCCGGGGGTGTCCAGCAGCGGCGGTCGCCACACCGGCAGGATCGCGATCAGCGCGATCACCGGCACCCCGACCAGCCACTGCATCGGCCGGGCGAGCCCGTTCCACCATCCCCGGATCGCGTCGCCGACACCGTGCCTCTCGGGCGGTGGCGCGGCAGGGAGTTCGCTCGAATTCGGTGACGCTGCCGTCGAATTGCCGATGCTCATACCCGGACCCTCCCGAGGCTCTCACCGAGAATGCCGGTAGGCCGGAACATCAGCACCGCGACGAGCAGCACGAATGCGACGACGTCGCGCCATTCGGTGCCGAACACCACCTGGCCGTAGTTCTCCATCACGCCGAGCAGCAGACCGCCGAGCAGGGCGCCGCGCAGGTTGCCGATGCCGCCGAGGACCGCCGCCGAGAACGCCTTGATGCCGAGGATGAATCCGCCGTTGAAGATGATGCCGGACGGGATCTTGAGGGTGTAGAGCATGGCGGCGGCGCCGGCGAGGATGCCGCCGAGCAGGAAGGTCAGCATGATCACCCGCTCGCGTGAGATCCCCATCAGGGTCGCGGTGTCGGGATCCTGTGCGACGGCCCGGATTCCGCGACCGAACTTGGTGCGGTTGATGACGATGTCGGTGAGCAGGGTCAGCAGCAGCGCCGCGACGATGATCACGATCGTCACGTTCGTGACCGCGGCGCCCCCGATGGTGAACACCTCCACCGGCTGGACGAGCTTGATCGGCTGCTGCGCGTTGGGTCCGCCGAGCCCCGGCCAGATCTTCGGCAACACGTAGTGCACGAATTCCTGGAGTACGAAAGACATTCCGATAGCGGTGATGAGGAAGACCAGCGGTTTGGCGCCGCGCCTGCGCAGCGGCCGGTAGGCCACCCGTTCCAGGCCGACGGCCGCGGTGCCGGACACGGCCATGCCGAACAGCATCGCGAGACCGAGGAATACGACGGTCATGACCACGCCCTCGTTGTAAGCGTTGCCGCTGGGGGTGAAGCCCATCAACTCCAGCGCGACGTACTGGCCGAACATGCCGAGCATGAAGATCTCGGAGTGCGCGAAGTTGATCAGTCGAAGCACGCCGTACACCAGCGTGTAGCCGATGGCGACGAGCGCGTAGATGGCGCCGTAGCTGAGGCCGTCGATGGTCAACTGCCAGAAGCTCTTGGTCAGTCCGTCGATGTTGAAGCTGATATTGCCTGCGTACAGGTTCGCCGAGTCGGCGAGTGCGGTTGCGATCATCGAAGTCTTTCTCCGCGGGTCTTCGGATGTGGTCGACAGCCGCTCGGGCGGTACGGCCGGGGCCCGCGTGCGCGTGTGTGCTCGCGGGCGCCCGGCCGGCGCCTCGGGTCAGTTGACCTTGTAGATCTGGATGAGCGCGTTCGAGAGCTCACCCTTGTCGTTCCACTGGTACCGCTTGCCGACGCCCTGGCCGTCGTAGCCCTTGACGAAGGCGAGCAGTCCGGCCCGGTCCTTGACCCCCGAGTCGATCGCCGCGAGCATGATCGTCGTCAGGTCGTAGCCCTCGACGGAGTAGACGCCCGGCGCCTGACCGTTGAGTGCCTCGTACTCCTTCGCCAGCGCGGGCGGGGCCGGGATGCACGGGCAGGTCAGGATCGCGTCCTTGGCAGCCTGACCGGCCTGCTTGACGAACTCGGGGTCGTTGGTGCCGTCGCCCGAACTGAACGTCGCGGTGACGCCGCCCTCGCGCAGCTGGGTCACGAACGGGGCGGCCTCGGCGTAGTAGCCCGAGTACCAGATCGCGTCGGGGGACTCGCCCTTGATCTGCGAGACCGTGGCGGCGAAGTCCTTCTGGCCGGTCTTGACGCTGGCCGAGCATGCCGGGTCCGCCGCCGCACCGAGTTCGGCGGTGACGACCTTGGCCAGGCCGACGCCGTAGTCGGAATCGTCCTGGACGACGCAGACCTTCTTGGCGCCGAGGCTGCCGGTGAGGTACTTGGCGACGACGGTGCCCTGACTGTTGTCGTTGCCCAGGCCCCGGAAGAAGGTGCTCCAGCCGTTCTCGGTGAGAGTCGGGTTGGTGGCCGAGGCGGTGAGGAAGGGCAGTCCGGCCTGGTTGAAGATCGATCCGGTGGCCTTGGTCTCGCCGGAGAACGCCGGCCCCAGCAGCCCGATGACGGACTGGTCGCTGACGATATTGGGCGCAACCTGGGTCGCCTTCTGCGGGTCGCCCTCGGTGTCGAACTGTTTGACGGTGACCTGGCAGTTGGGGTTGGCCTTGTTGTGCTTGTCGATGGCGAGCTTGGCGCCGTACAGGATGTTCTGTCCCAGTGCGGAATTCGCACCGGTCAGTGCGCCCGCCATGGCCAGCGAGACGCCCGAGCAGGTGGCGTTGCCGCTGCCGGCCGGGTTCGCGGCGTCGGTCACGTCGCTGCCGGGCACCTCGACGGCCCCGGCGTCGAGCAGCACAGTCGGCTGAATGCTCAGCCCCGAGGAGGAACCGGACGTGCTGTTTCCGGACGATCCACTGTCGGTCGACTTGCTGCTACATCCCGCGACCGCCAGGACCGCCGCGACACCAATGACCAACGCGCCTCTCGCTGTACGACGATGCACGTCCCACCTCCGAATTCTGCGCACCCCGGCATTGCCGGAGGGGCCGACCGCGTCAGCCCGGACAGAACATATCCCCGCCGTAATCGGCTTGCAGGGCAACACAACGTACGGTCCGAATTCTTGTTTCGAGTGTTACGCCGGAAGCTCTCGGACCAGCGGGAACACACCCGCCCGAGTTCGACAATTCAGCAGGTGGACGGCCATTTGGACGGACGTCCATTTTAGGGTTCGACAGGAAACGCCCGTGAAACAATTCCGTTCCGATATTTTACTGAGTCATTCAAACTATTTGGGGTCGAGCGTTTCGATGACGACCTCGGCGACGACCTTCATCGACGTCCGGCGGTCCATCGCGGCGCGCTGGATCCACTTGAACGCCTCGGGTTCGCTGAGCGACTGCGAGGTCATCAGGACACCCTTCGCGCGCTCGATGATCTTGCGGGTCTCGATCCGGTCGGTGAGGGTCGCGACCTCCGACTCGAGCGCTGCGATCTCGGCGAACCGGCTCGCGGCAAGTTCGACGGCAGGCACCAGATCGGACTTGGAGAACGGCTTGACGAGGTAGGCCATCGCGCCGGCGTCGCGGGCGCGTTCGACGAGTTCACGCTGACTGAATGCGGTGAGGATGACCACGGGGGCGATCCGCTTGGCGGCGATCTCCGAGGCCGCGTCGATGCCGTCGCGCCGGGGCATCTTCACGTCCATGATCACCAGGTCGGGTCGCAACTCCTCGGCGAGTTCGACGGCGCGTTGGCCGTCGCCGGCCTCGCCGACCACGTCGTAACCCTCCTCACGGAGCATCTCGACCAGATCCATCCGGATCAGCGTCTCGTCCTCCGCGACCACGACGCGTCGCGCAGCCGGGCCGCTACCAGCGACAGGAGCGTTCATCGTGGGCCTTCCCCTTTCCGCCGGCCACCTCGACTCACGTGGCGCGGACTCTAAGAGGGTACCGGTGCTTGACGCTCGCGACGGATCTCCTAGAGTGGACAACCGCACCAGCCCTCGTATCCCAATTGGCAGAGGAAACGGATTCAAAACCCGTGCAGTGTGAGTTCGAGTCTCACCGAGGGCACCACGACAGGCCGCGACATCCGCCGCGGCGCAGGACACTCCCCCACCCCGAATTCGCTGGTTGCCAACGGTGACCGGAGGGCGCAGTGTTAGTGAACAGGGGCCGTCCACTCCCCGATTCTCACGTCGCGCAGGTCGGAACGAGTTGCCAGGCCGCACGCACACACGTAGTTGAGAGAACGCCATGAACAAGGTCTCGCTTCGCATGGCACTGGCAGCGATCGCTGTCGCACCCATGATCGCCCTCACGCCCGGCCTTGCCGCGGCAGACACCGCAGTCGTACCGGCTCCCGGCTCGGTCCACCCGGTCGTCCTCTTCAGCCAACTCGGCCCCCTCGGCGCCATCCTCTCCTGCGCTCCGGTGGGAATCGTGCCGATCATCGGCCCGAACGTCATATTCCCCATCTGCCTGGTCTGAGGCGTGTTTCGAGCCACCGCCAACAGCGGCCCGCAACGGTCGACGGCGATGTGGCCCTTGAGATCTGGGGTCGCGGTGCAGACCGCCGCCCGTGAAAATGCCGACGCCGGTCGCGTCGCCGCCGCGGGTATTCGTTCGCGGCCGAGTGAGGCGTGGCCGGCATCGGTTTCACCCGGGCAGGGTGAGGTGCTCGACCCACCGCGCCACGCATTCTCACCGTGAAGGAGCTTGCCTGTATCCGCCGAAGCCACGCACGCCGACGAGGAGATCGCACATGCCGAATTCGAAGCCGAACATCCTGGTGATCTGGGGAGACGACATCGGCATCACCAACCTCAGCTGCTACAGCGACGGGCTGATGGGATACCGGACCCCGAACATCGACCGCCTGGCCGACGAGGGCATGAAGTTCACCGACTCCTACGGGGAACAGAGTTGCACCGCGGGCCGCGCCTCGTTCATCACCGGCCAGAGTGTGTACCGAACGGGGATGAGCAAGGTCGGAATGCCGGGCGCCGACATCGGACTCTCCGCGGAGGATCCCACCATCGCGGAACTGATCAAGCCGCTCGGGTACGCGACCGGGCAGTTCGGCAAGAACCATCTCGGTGACCTGAACAAGTACCTGCCGACCGTGCACGGCTTCGACGAGTTCTTCGGCAACCTCTATCACCTCAACGCCGAGGAAGAGCCGGAACTCCCGGACTACCCCGACAAGGAGCTGTATCCCCGGCTGTACAACCTGCAACGGCCGCGGGGCGTCCTCCGCGCGTGGGCCACCGACGAGGACGATCCCACCGAGGATCCGCGGTTCGGCCGCGTCGGAAGACAGCGGATCGAGGACACCGGGCCGCTGACCAAGAAGCGGATGGAGACCATCGACGACGAGATCGCCGACGCGGCTGTCGACTTCATCCGGCGCCAGCACGAAGCGGACACACCGTTCTTCCTGTGGCTGAACTTCACCCACATGCACCTGCGCACGCACACGAAGCCGGAAAGCGTGGGGCAGTCGGGCATCTGGCAGTCGCCGTACCACGACACCATGATCGACCACGACAAGAACGTCGGTTCGGTCCTCGACGTCCTCGACGAACTAGGCCTCGCCGAGGACACGATCGTCATCTACAGCACCGACAACGGCCCGCACGCCAACACGTGGCCGGACGGCGCGACGACCCCCTTCCGCAGCGAGAAGGACACCAACTGGGAAGGCGCCTTCCGGGTTCCGCAGGTGATCAGGTGGCCCGGCAGGATCCCCGCTGGGGCGGTCTCGAACGACATCGTCCAGCATCACGACTGGCTGCCCACCTTCCTCGCGGCGGCGGGTGACGCCGACATCGTCGAGGAGCTGAAGCAAGGGCATGCCGTCGGGGACAAGACGTTCAAGGTCCACATCGACGGCTACAACCTGCTGCCGTATCTCACCGGGGAGGTGGAGCGGAGCCCACGCCGTGGCATGGTCTATTTCTCCGACGACTGCGACGTCCTGGGTGTGCGGTTCGAGAACTGGAAGATCGTATTCATGGAGCAGCGGGCGACCGGCACGCTGGGGATCTGGGCGGAGCCGTTCACGGAACTGCGCGTCCCGAAACTGTTCAACCTTCGCACCGACCCGTTCGAGCGGGCCGATTCGACGTCGAACACGTACTGGGACTGGTTCCTCGACCACGACTACATCGTCTTCTACGGCACTGCGATCGGTACCGCCTTCCTCGACACGTTCGAGGAGTTCCCGCCGCGGCAGGAGCCGGCCACCTTCACCATCGACCACGCGGTGAAGAAACTGCACGCCTTCCTGGCGCGGGACTGACGACGATGACGGGCTCGCTCGCGTCGTGGGCGGACGGCGGAACACGCTCCGCCATTGTGGATTTCGTCGCCCGGGTCACCGACGAGGGCGGGCCCGACTACGTCGAACCCGCGGCACGGATCGCGGTGTTCGACAACGACGGCACCCTGTGGTGTGAGAAACCGATGCCGATCCAACTCGATTTCACCGTCCGACGGCTCGCCGAGATGGCCGAGGACCAGGTCGAGTTGCGCGACCGGCAACCCTGGAAGGCCGCGTTCGAGCAGGATCTCGGGTGGCTCGGCGCGGCGATGGTCAAGCACTACCACGGTGACGACGCCGATCTGACGCTGCTGATGGGCGCCATCACGCAGGCGTTCGGTGAGGTCACGGTGGAGGACTACGACGCCCGGGTGACGGCGTTCTTCGGCGGAACCGATCATCCGACGCTCGGTCGCCCGTACCGCGGGTGTGGCTTCACGCCGATGGTCGAACTGCTGCGCTATCTGGAAGCACACGGCTTCACCAACTACATCGCCTCCGGCGGCGACCGCGATTTCATGCGCCCCGTCGCCGGCGATCTGTACGGGGTGCCGCCCGAACGGATCATCGGCAGCGCCCTCGGACTCTCGTACCGGGCAGAAGGAGGCCGGTCCGATCTGCTCTACAAGGCGGCGATGGACTTCTTCGACGACGGCCCCGAGAAGCCGGTGCGAATCTGGAGCCGGATCGGCCGGCGCCCGATCCTGTCGGTCGGCAACTCCAACGGCGACCTGCCGATGCTGGCCTTCTCCACCCTGCCGGGGGCACCTGCTCTGCGTTTGCTGATCCTGCACGACGACGGCGACCGGGAGTTCGACTACGTCGGCGGAGCGGAGGACATACTCGATCACGCGCGTCGCAGCGACTGGACCGTGGTGAGCATGAAGAATGACTGGCACGAGGTGTTCGCCCCCGACACCGCTTGAGCAGGCAGGAGTTTCAGCACTCGTGGACACCGTCACCGTGACCGAACTCCGGCAGGTCCCGGCCCAGATCTTCACGATGGGCTCCGACCGGCACTACCCGGAGGAGGCTCCGGCCCATCGCGTCGAGGTCGACGCGTTCGCCATCGAGGCCCGGCAGGTCACCAACGCCCAGTACGCGGTCTTCGTCGAGGACACCGGATACCGCACCGTCGCGGAACGACCCCTGGATCCGGCGGAGTTCCCGGGCGCACCCGCCGAGAACCTGCAGCCGGGGTCGATGGTGTTCGTCCCGACCCCCGGCCCGGTGGACCTGCGGCACATCAACCAGTGGTGGAGATGGACGCCGGGCGCGTCCTGGCGGACGCCGGAGGGGCCGGATTCGACGACCGACGGTCGCCGCGACCATCCCGTCGTCCACATCGCGCACGAGGACGCGCAGGCGTACGCCCTGTGGGCGGGGCGCGCGCTGCCCACCGAGGCGCAGTGGGAGGCCGCGGCACGAGGCGGACGCGAGCACGCCGAGTTCACTTGGGGCGACGAGGCCGAACCGGACGACCAGCGGCTCGCGAACTTCTGGCACGGCGACTTCCCCTGGCGGTCCGAACCGGGATATGGCACCACCGCGCCGGTCGCGTCCTACCCGCCGAATCCGTACGGACTGTTCGACATGGCGGGCAACGTCTGGGAATGGACCGACGACTGGTACGCCGAGGGTCATGGCAGCGGGCACTCGTGCTGTGCGCCGCGGAACCCGCGCGGCGGAGCCGTCGAGGAGAGCTACGACGCCCGTCAACCCCAGTTCAGGGTCCCCCGGAAGGTCATCAAGGGTGGCTCGTTCCTCTGCGCCGACAGCTACTGCCGACGCTATCGGCCCGCCGCCCGCCGCCCACACATGATCGACACCGGCATGAGCCACATCGGGTTCCGCTGCGTCTCGACCGACCACTGAGGGCGGCCCCACGGAAACGAGCGGACGAGGACGGCCCGGACGCTTTGGTGATCATGCCGCCGTGTCGCCGCATGCCCGCGCGGGAATCCGCGTCGGCCCTACCCGATACGGTTGACACCATGACCGACCTCGCCGAGCGCGCGTGCCTGCCGTTGAGCGACGGTGACCGCGTCCGGCTCGTTCTCGACCTCGTCGAGCTCGCGCAGACCCGAGTGGGACCGGACGAGGTCAGCGACCTTGCCGGGCCCGCACTGTCGCTGCACGGCGTCACGCTCAACCAGGACGTCGCGCGGGGCTGGAACCTGGCGCTCGAGATCCTCACCCGCACCCTCGAGGCCAGGCTGCCGCACTGACGCGCCGCCGCGGACTACCCACGGACCAGCCGACCCCGCGGGTCGCCAGGGTCGCGGGGCCCGTCACCACCGCGCCGCTGCAGCGAACACGCCCTTCGGATCGACGCGATCACGAATCGCGGTGAGGCGCCGACGCGCCTGCGGATCCCAGGTCGCCCGTACCCGGTCGGCCGGCTCCCCGGTCGCCCCACCTGCGAAGTTCATCAGTGCGCCGCCGGTCCCCCAGGGCTCCATCGCGGCCAGCACCGAATCGAGTGCAACCGGAACCGCCTCGGCGATTGGCGGGACCGGCATTCCGACGGTGAACAGGCTGAACGCGGCGTCGCGACCCGCAACCGCGTTCGGCACCTCGGCATCGCGACCCAGAGCACCGCCCATCGCCCTGATCTCCGCCAGCACCAGCGGCAGTCCACCCGCCGGGCCGACCGTCGCGAGGAACTCGTCGATCGCCTCGACCGGCAGCTCGCGCAGCAGCATCGAGCGCTCGGCGCCCGGGATCGCATCAGTCGGGTCGGCGTGGATCGATCCGAGATCTGCGTACATGATCTCGGTCACCGTGTCGACGATCGGCGTCGCCAGGGCGCGCAGAGGCTCGAGCAGCGCCTCCCCGTCCTCGGTGTCGCTGAGGTGCGCGAAGCGCAGGTGCAGCACCGTCCTCCCACGCAGCGGTTCCGGGATCACGGGCAGCGGGGGGAAGTTCACCACCGCGACGGACGAGGTCACCGACTCCGGGACCCCATGCACCCATTCACGCCAGCCGTGCAGGACCCGCGGCGCGTCTAGGTAGTCGAAGAACATCCCGCCGGCGTGCAGGGTCTGAATCTCGAAGAGCCGGAAGGTGATCTGCGTGACGATGCCGAAAGCGCCTCCGCCTCCCCGCAGCGCCCAGAAGAGATCGGGATCGTCGGTCGCGCCGACCCTGTGCAACTGACCGTCCGCGGTGACCACCTCCACCTCGACGACGTGGTCGGCCGCGAAACCGAGCGTGCGCGCCGCCGGGCCGATTCCGCCGCCGAGGGTGTATCCGACCACCCCGACGCCCGGCGCGGACCCGCAGGCCCCGCCGAGTCCGTGTGGCGTCGCCGCGTCGAGCACCTGCTGCCAGCGCACGCCCGCCCCGACCGTCGCGGTGCGGGCCTGGGGATCGACGACGACCGAGTCGAGGAGTCTGGTGTTGATCAGGATCGACTCCGGCCCTGCGGCGGCCGCGCCGTGCCCGGTGGCCTGCACGGCCACCGACAAACCCGCGTCGATCGCGATCCCGACCGCCGTGGCCACGTCCGCGGCGCTGGACGCGACCACCACAGCGGCGGGCCGGTGCACGGTCGTGGTGTTGAACGAGGCCACGGACAGGTCGAACCCAGGGTCGCCGGGGGCGTGCACCGGCCCGGCCGTCGCGGCGGCGAGACGCTCGACGATCGAGGGCAGGGCGGGCGAGGATTCTTCGATGCTGGTGGACATGGGCGCTTCCCTTCGGCTGTCGAAACTGTCGACCACAGCAGACACGCGCCCACTTACCGTTCTCTTACGACATGCTTGGCACCCACCGTTCGAGCACATCGGCGAGCATCGCGTTGATCTGGGCGCGACCCAGATCCGCCCCTACCCCGGTGTGCCGCTGGTAGTCCTCGACGGTGAGCGCGTCCCGCACCGCGGCCGCCTCCCGCGGCCCGTCCACCGGATCCATCCACTCGGGCAGGAATCCGATCCGGCTACCCTGCGCCTGAACCGCGCCCGCGAGGACGGCCGCTTCGACCGGATGGCCCGCCCGGGCCAGCACCGCGGCGGACGTGTGGATCAGGACCAGCCACGACGTCACGTCGCCGTCGACCTCGAGCACCGTCTGCATGTCCCTCGCCGACGACATCGCGGACTCCAGGTCGCCGACGTCCATCGCGGACTTCATCATCGCCCAGATCGACGAGCCGACGGCCCACCTGTTGCCGATCCGTTCGGCGAGCGCGATCGCGGTTGTCAGCGCGGCCCGCGCCTCGGCCGGGCGGCCGTGGGTGCGCAGCACCATGCCGAGCACCATCCGGGCGTCCGCCTCGGCGAAGTCGGAGCCCAGGTCGCGGGCGCGCTCGGCGCTCCGGCAGACGATGTCGAGTCCCTCGCCGTGGGCGCCGTCCATCGACAGGAAGTAGCCGAGCCACGCAGTCAGTCGGGCGGCCTCGGCCGCATCGCCCGACGCCTCCCAGGCGTCGGCCGCGGCCTGTGCGGCGCGGGCCGCGCCCGCCCGGTCACCGGTGAGGTAAATCAACGACGCGGTGCCCGACTGAGCGCGAGCGAGGACCCTCGGGTCGGGGGGCCGCCCGTCGGCCGCCACCGCTTCGAGGGCGGCGGTGAGGAACCCGAGTCCTTCGCCTATCCGGCCCATCCGGTACCAGAACCAGTACAGCCCGCCGGACAGTTCGAGGGCGTAATGCGCGTCACCCACCGCCAACGCCGACACCAGCGCTGCTCGGTGCTCGGCCTGATCGTCGGACAGCTCGCGCATGGTCGCTGCGGAGTGGGTTCCGTACAGTCCCGCGTGAGCGGCGTTCACCCGTGCCAGCACGTACGCTCGGTGCGCGGCCTCGCTCCGAACCCGCTCGGCGGGCACCGCCTGCTCGAGCGCAAAGGCCCTGATGGTCTGCAGCATTCGATAGCGCCGAGGCGAGGTACCAGGCAACACCATCAGCAGTGATCGCCGTACCAGTGCGGTCAGCGGCGCCACCGCTGCGACGGCGGTCGCGGCCCCGCTCATCGTTGCGGCGCCCGCGAGGTCGAAGCTCTCCGCGAACACGGCCACCCGGCGTAGCAGCGCCGACTGCTCGTCGTCGAGGAGTCGGTAGCTCCATTCGATGGTGTCGGCGAGGCCGCGCTGTCTCGGTGGGGCACTGCGTGACCCGCCCTGCAGCAGCGTGAACCGATCGCCCAGCCCGTCCGCGATCTGCTGCTCCGAGAGCACGCGGAGTTGCGCGGTCGCGAGCTCGATGCCGAGCGGCACCCCGTCGAGTTCAACGCAAATCGTCCGCACCGCATCGCGGTTGTCATCGCCGAGTGTCCAGCCGGGAACCACACCGGCTGCCCGGACTGCGAAGAGGTCGACCGCGGTGTCGGGTGCCAGCGGCGAAACCTCGTGCAACACTTCCCCGTCCACGTCGAGCGGCTCGCGACTGGTGGCGAGCACGCGGACCTGCGGGCATCGGTCCAGGAGGACGGTCACCACTCGGGCGGCGTCGGCGACCACGTGCTCGCAGTTGTCGAAGATCACCAGCGTCTCGCGGGAGGACAACACGTCCGCGAGGTGTTCGACGGTGCCGACGCCCGGCAGTCCCAGCGCGGCGGCCGTCGCGGCGACGAGCAGCGCGCCGTCGGCCAGAGTGCCCAGGTCCACCAGCCACGGACCGTCCGCGTCCACGCGGGTTCGGCACACCTCGACCGCCAGCCGGGTCTTACCCACCCCGCCGGGCCCCACGAGGGTGACGAGCGGACGATCGTCGAGCAGGGCTGTCACCGAGTCGACGTCGGTGGCGCGCCCGACGAATCGGGTACGCGGAACCGGCAATTGCGACAGGCGCGGCACCTCGAGGCGCACCACCTCGCGCACGGGGTCCAGCGCCTCGTCCTGGGTCAGGACGGCGACCTCGAGTTCCCTCAGTCCGATGCCCGGGTCGATACCGAGTTCGTCGTCGAGAACGGCCCGCACCCGGCGCAGCGCGGCCAACGCGTCGGATTGTCTGCCGCTGCGGTAGAGCGAGAGGACAAGCAGCTCCCATGCACGTTCGTCCAGCGGGTGCTCCGCGACGACCGCCTCGGCGTCAGGGAGCACCTCCGCAAACCGGCCGCGGGAGATCTCCACGGCGAGTAGGGACTTTCGGGCAGACAGGCGAAGGGCGGCTAGTCTGGCAACTTCCGGCGCCGCGAACTCAGCCCCCGCGATGTCCGCATACGCGGACCCTCGCCACAGCTCGAGTGCCTCCCGATAGCAGCCGATGGCTTCGTCCGCCGAGGCCGCGGAGCCGCGCCGGACCAGGTCCTCGAATCTCGACGCGTCGACACACTCGCGGTCGACGGCCAGCACGTACCGCTTGCCCTCGCGCACCACCACACCGTCGGTACGCCGGGCCCGCTGCGGGCTCAGCGCGTCCCGCAGCTTCGAGATCGCGACGTGAAGTGAACTGAGCTTGGGTGCGGCGAGGTCGTGCCACACCTGGCCGAGCAGCCGCTCCGCGGACACAGAACGCGGATACGCGAGGACGAGTGCCGCGAACAGGGCTCGCTGGCGGGCACCGCCGAGATCGAGCTGCTGCCCGCCCCGGACTGCGGAGACCGGGCCGAGCACCCGTAGTTCGAGGCTGTCCGGCATGTCGCCTCCTCGTCCCCCGGCGGTGCCGCCACGCGCAACAGGCTACCGAACCTCGCGCACTCGAAATATCGACTGGGCATCGATTCCGCCAAGGCGCCGGGAGAACCGCCCCACTGAGCTACTTTCGGCGAATGAGGCGGCGGGGCTCCCTGCGATCGATGGCGGTGACGGCGATCGCTGCGACGGTGGCGGTACCCCTGGTCGACGCCGGGTGGACCCAGGCTGCGGCCGCGCCGGTCAGGCAGGCGCCGGGCGCGGTGCTCGAGTCCGCGCCGTTGCCCGCGAATCTCACATTGCCCGGTGCAGGCACCGCGTGGCGGTTGACCTACCTCACCACAGGCCCGCGCGGCATCACACCGTCGACCGGTATGGTCTTCGTCCCGCCCGGCCCGCCCCCGGCCGGCGGCTGGCCGGTCATCGCCTGGGCGCACGGCACCGTCGGGGACTCCGACTTCGACGCTCCCTCGGTCACCGGCGTCGACAACGACCCCCGGGCCTACGTCAACGACTGGCTCGGTCGTGGGTATGCGGTCGCGGCCACCGACTACGTCGGACTGGGCACCGAGGGGGTGCCGCCATATCTGGACGGCCAGGTGTCCGCACATGCGGTGGTCGACTCGGTCCGCGCCGCCCGCGCCCTCGATCGGTCCCTCTCCCCCAGGTGGGCGGTGGTGGGCCTCTCCGAGGGAGGTCACGCCGCGGTGTTCACCGCGCATGCGGCCACGCGCTACGCCCCCGAATTGGACTATCGCGGCGCCGTGGCCAATGGCGTGCCGTCGAACATCGAGAACCTCGCGCCGCTCGCGGGTCCGTGGTTCCCGCCCTCGGGGCTGTTCGCCGGACTGACCAACTTCATGACCTTCGTGATCGCGGGGATGCGTGACGTCCACCCCGAGCTGAACGTGGACAGCTACCTCACCCCCGTCGGCCGCCGCCTCGTCGATGCGGCACCCAACCTGCCGTACGCGCAGTTCGCCAAGCTCAGTGCGAATGTGTCTGTGGCGCAGATGCTCTCTCGTTCACTGGCCAACCCCGCCCTGCTCGCCGCGCTGCGCGACTACCTCCAGGTGCCCACCTCAGGTTTCGACCGGCCCCTGTTCATCGCCCAGGGCGCGCGCGACGCCGTCGTGCCGATTCCGCTGACGCTCGCGCTGATCGCGGACATGAAGCTGGCCGGCACACGCCCGGACTTCCGGGTGTACCCCGGCGATCACATCCGCACCATCTACGACGCCGAACAGGACGAGGCCCGGTTCGTCGCCGGACTCTTTCGCTGACGCGCGGGTTGACCTTCGGGTTACCTGAGGCTCCATGATGGGCCTCGTGACTGACGACGCGACAGACGAATGGATCACGATCGGCGTTCTCGCCCGCGCGAGCGGACTCACGCCGAGTGCCCTGCGGTTCTACGACGACTGCCGACTCCTGGTGCCCGCCAGGGTCGACGCGTCGTCGGGCTACCGCTACTACTCGGGGCAGCAGCGAGCGCAGGCGGTGATGATTCGTCGCCTCCGGGAGATCGGCATGCCGATCGACGCTGTCGCGATGGTGCTCGCGGGTGACCCGGATCGAGCCGCACGACTGCTCGACGAGCACGTCCTCGACCTCGAACGGCGAGCTCGCGACGGCGCCGCGGTCGCCGACGCGGTCAAGCGTGCGCTCGGTACCGACCCCGCGACGGGCCGCCCGACGCTGGCGGGCACCCACCTGGCCGATGCCGTCGGCCAGGTGCTCCCCGCCGCCGCGCGCGACCGCACGATCCCGGTACTGCGAGGCATCCTGGTCGAGGCGACGCCTGGATCACTGACCCTGACCGCCACCGACCGCTACCTGCTCTCGACACGATCCCTGGTCCTCCCCCAGCAGGCGGGCGAATCGTGGTCGGCGGTCGTCGCGGCGGACGAACTCGCGACCGCGGCGTCCGGGCTGCGCGGCGAGGGCGAGATCGGATTGACCGCCACCGCCGCCCGGCTCACACTGCACGCGGGGGGGAATCGGTTCGACTGCACCGTGATCGACGAGCCCTACCCGGACTACCGGGGCATGCTGGCCGCGCTCGCACCGACCCGAACCCGCGTGGTCGTGCCCCGACTGGCGCTCCTCGACGCACTGGACGCGGTCCGCGACACTCCGATCCGGTGCACGGTCGGCGGCGGCGAGCTGACGATCGGCGGCGGCGACGGGCAGGACCGACTTTCCGTGCCGGCGACCGTCACCGGGCCCGAAGTCACGCTCGCCTTCGATCCGGTCACCCTCCGGCCCGCGCTGCTGAGCGCGGTCGGTCCGGACCTCATGCTCGACCTCTCGCGTCCCGATCAGCCGGTGGTGATCCGCTCGGCCACCGACGGGGACCTGACGACGCTGGCAATGCCGACCGCGACCTAACCCCGCGGAACGACCTCGGACAACACGGTGGGCACCGCCGTCCAGTCGGAGGTGACGATGCTCGCCGACCGCGCCGCCAGCTCCGCGACTCGCGCACGCGCCTGCGCCTCGGTGGGAGCCACCGAGGCGATCGGCGGGGCGACGCTGTGCGCGTCGGTCATCACGAGCAGGTAGTGGTTGTCGCGGTACCACCCGGTGTCGATCCCGCCGTCCGCGTACGCGGCCGCGTCACCGTCGAAGACCACGAACCACGGCCGCAGCGGCTGCTCGTAGCGGGCCCGGGGATCACCGGCCTGTGCCCGGTGCACGGCCGGGAAGGCGGCGGCCCGGTCCAGTTGCCCTGCGGCCGCCAGCTGACGCAGATGGAGGGCGTACTCGCGATCGGACCAGAGGTCGTCGAGCGGGTTCGACTCCTCGACCGTGCCGGGGATCAACTCGATCATGAAGGTGCCCGCCATCGCCTCGCGGGTCGGCCAGCCGTCCGCACGCACCGCGTCGTCGAGCGTGCGACCGCTGTCACCGACGAGCGCGGCAGGACGGAACAGTGCGTCGCCCAGCCGATTTCGGAGCAGCAGATCCAGATCGGCCGGGCCACGCGCGAAACCCGCGGTGAAGCCGTCCTTGAGCTCCAGCTTGACCGTGATCGGTCGATGGCCGGGATTGGCGTCGTGCCACACCCGAAGGTCCGAGAGGCAATCGCCGAGACCCTGGTCCGGGTCGCCCGTCAGTTGCATCGACATCGAACCGTTCGAGCAGTTGCTGTCACTGCCAACGGGATTGCTGTGCGACACCCGCCAGCCCGGACCGGCGACGTTGGTCCAGACGTCGATCTCGATCAGGGAGGAACCTGCGTCGAGGGCGTCGGTGAGGCGGTCGTACTTGGCCCGCTCGTAGGTGTTGTGCAGTCCGACCGAGGTCGTCGAGGCGAATCCGTCGTCCCCGGCCGTCACCCGGCCGGCGTCGGCGTGCACCGCGGACGGCGACACGGCGAAGACGAGGCCGGTGAGCACCGCCGCGGCGGCGGCCCTCCCGACCGGTCGGGAGCGATTCACGGCAGCCGCCTTGACCTCGAGTGTGGGTGGATTCGGCTGGAGTGTACGAGCATTCGGCTCCGCACGGGGGCCGAATCGGCACAATCAGGTCAACGTGTCACCCGAGGTCCGGGTGCGTCTCCGTCAGGCCTCGATCGCGCTCTTCATCATCGGGAGCATCGCCCACAGCTGGTCCTGCCAGTACGGCCAGGCGTGGATGCCCGCGGGCGGAAAGTCGAAGTGCGCGGTATCGATTCCCATCGTGAGGAGTCGGACCTGGAACGCGCGGGTCTGCGCGAGCGAGAGCGCCTCGAGGCCCATCCCGGTCGCGGTGTCGAGGTAGTCGATCGGGTAGGCCGGCCGGGTCTGCGGCCCGGGCAGCCCGCTGCCCGCCGACACCCACATCGGCAGCCCACGCAGACCCTCCGCCTGGACGAAGGGGTCGTGGACGAGCCACGCGGGATCCCACGGCGGGCCCCACATGCAGTCCGAGTTGTACAGCCCGGCATCGAGCATCGCGATGCGGATCGCCTCGCGCATTCCCGGCGCCGAGAGGTTCAGGTACCCGGACATCGTGCCGGCGAAGGTGAACTGGTCGCGGTGGTGCGCGGCCAGGATCAGCGCCGCGTTGCCGCCCATCGACAGCCCCACCACCGCATTGCTCGACCGGCTGATGCCGTAGTTCCGCGCGAGGTGATCCGGCAGGTTCCGGGTGAGGAAGGTCTCCCACGTGTAGGTGTAGGGCTGATTGGTGAAGTTGTTCGGGAAGTACCAGTCGCTGTAGAAGCTCGACTCCCCGCCGACCGGTTCGATGACGTTGACACCGTGGTCGGACAGCCACGCGGCGTTCGTCTCGTGCTCCCAGCCGCTGACGTCGTCGGTCGCCCGGAGTCCGTCGAGGAGGTAGACGGCACGGTTGCTGCCGTTGTTCGCGAGCCACATGCGCACCTTGATGTGCCCGACGCCGCCGGGCGCCGGAACCCAGTCCTCGTGGAAGCGGTCGTACGGGTTCGCGGCCGCGGTGCCGGTCGTGCCGAGTGCGACTCCCATCGGCACGACCACGGCCGCCACCAGCAGGAGTACCGCCGATCGCAGTCGGCCCGGTCCGGATGTCGAGGCGGCACGCATCAGACAGACCTCCGTCACACCAGCAACATGAGTCACGCCGTGGCTTCCACGGTATTACCGATGCCCCGTCCGCACGGAGACTCTGCGGAATCGTTATATGCCGAGGTCGCGAGGCCTGCGGCGTCGTCCGATCGTGATCCGCGGCGCCCCTAGCCGATGGTCACCGTACGGCGGGCCAGTCGCCACACGCCGTCCTCGAGTCGCAGGACGTCGTCGTAGCGACCGATGCTGGACAGCCGCGGCGCGGTGGTCGTCTCGACGAAGAACGTCCAGTACGCGGTGGCCGTCGCCGCCGCGCCGTCGGGGGCCGTCACCGCCACCGTGGTCAGGACGTGCCGCGTCGCGGTTCCGGGGCCCTGGATGCCCGCCGCGCGACGGTCCCGCACACCGGTCTCGATCTCCGCGACGCCGGTGCGGGCCTGGGCCGCCATGCCGGTGGCGGGGTTGGCCGAGGACTCCCACACCGCGTCCTCGGTGAAGTTCGCGAGGTACTCCTCGACGGTCCCGTCGTCCGCGAGGTGGGCCAATCGCGCCAGCAGGGACTGGATTTCGGAAACTGCATCGACGGTGTTCACCCCGCCAGCCTGCCCGCCCGTCCCGCAATCAGGCACGCGCAGTCCCATCCCACGGGAGTGCTCGGACAAACGTCCAGGAAATTACGCCAAACCAACTAACTGGTATGTCCCCATTCGCTACATTGCATGCCAACAGATCGACTACCGGCGCGTTCGCGGGTTCGGACGCCCACCACCAGGCACCACATCTCGGCACGACAACGCGGTCTACGATCCCGGGGAGGTCACCTTGAGCGCGACAGCACGGCCGGCAACGGCGAACCGACTACACGTGCGCCACACAGGGTCGAGCCATGCCTAGGCCGGGACCGGTACGTCCCCTCGTCGGAGTGAAGATGGACGCGGGTCAGATCCAGCAGTACGACCAGCAGGCCGAACACGAGGGGCTGCTGATGAAGTCGGGCCGGCCCAACCGATCCGAGCTGATCCGCATCAAACTCGCCTTCGCCGACGAGCACATGCCCAGCGGTTGGCGGCCGTGAGCTAGGCCGGCACCGGCGAGAGCTCCCACGGGCCGTCCCCGGCCAACTCCAACTGTCGTGCGTGATGCTGGTCGACGGTGCTGCGGTGACTGACGCTGACCAGCATGCAGTCGGGCACCTCGGTCCTGATCAGGCTGTAGAGCGAGTACTCGAGTCCCTCGTCGACCGCCGACGTCGCCTCGTCGAGGAAGGCCAACGTCGGCCGGATCAGGACGATCCGGGCGAACGCGATGCGCTGCTGCTCACCGGGCGAGAGGATCTTCGCCCAGTCTGCCTCCTCGTCGAGCCGACCGACCAGGTTGCCCAGCTGAACCTTGCCCAGCACCGCGCGGATCGTCTCGTCGTCCAGGCGGTCGGTGGTGCCCGGATACGCGATTGCCGTGCGCAGGTCACCGAGCGGCAGGTACGGCATCTGGGAGAGGAACAGCGTTTCCGTGTCCGACGGCCGCCGGACCTGCCCCTCGGTGTAGGGCCACAGCTCGGCCAGGCTGCGCAGCAACGTGGTCTTGCCACTGCCCGAACGACCCTTGACGACCAAGGTCTCCCCCGGCGCCATCTGCAGATGGAGGCCGGTGATCAGGGCCTCGCCGTCCGGCCTGCGCACGTGAACGTCGTGGAGTTCGAGGGCGTTGTCGAGCAGCACGGTGTCGAGGGTCGGCAGCGCCCGCGAATCGTGGTCGGTCTCGAGCAGTCCGTTCAGTCGCAGCAAGCTCGCGCGGTAGCCGGCGAAGGTGGCGTAGGACTCGCGGAAGAAGGACAGCGAATCGTGCACCTGGCCGAAGGCCGTGGCCGACTGCGTCATGTCGCCGAGGGTGATCGCGCCGGAGAAGAACCGCGGCGCCTGGATGATGAAGGCGAACACCACCGAGATCTGGCTGACCACCAGGTTCCAGGTGTCGAATTTCAGTGTTCGGAACACGATTCGCCAGTAGTTGCGGATGACGGCGGCGAATCGTCCGAGCAGACCGTGCCGTTCGACGTGTTCACCTCGGTAGAACGCGACATTCTCGGATCCGTCGCGGACCCGGACCAGGGCGTAACGGAAGTTCGCGGTCAACCGCTCGTTCCAGAAACTCAACCAGATCAACGGCCTGCCGATCCAGAACGCGATGACCGTGGACACCAACACGTACGTGAACACGAGAAAGACCATCGCCCGGGGGATCTCGGTGCCGAAGACCGTCATCGGCCCCGACAGGTCCCACAGGATCTTGGTGAACGACACCAGCGAGATCACCGCTCCGACCGCGCCCATCGACAGGCTCCGTGAAATCTGCACGAAATCGGTGATATCGGCCTGGATTCGCTGATCCGGGTTGTCGATCGGGTCGCCGACGAACCTGTCCCGGTAGAACGCGCGACCGTGCAGCCAGTCGGAGGTGATGTGGTCGGTGAGCCACACCCGCCACCGGATGTCGAAGGCCTGCCCGACGAAGTAGTCGAGCTGGGTACGGATCACGTGAACAGTGGCCAGGATCCCGAAGATCAGCAGGCTTCGCCAGAAGGCCGACTCCGCCTCGTCGAGCGCGGCGGAGTCGTCCTGGGCGAACGCCTGAGCGGCCCGCTGGATGGCGGTGTACATGTCGTTGCCCTGGTACGAGAGCAGTACCGTCATCCGCACCGCGAGCACCGTCAACAACAGCACCGCCGCGAACAGCGCCCACACCCGCCAGCTGGAACGCCCGGTGAAATAGGGTCCGCTGATGTGCCAGAACTGTCGGCCCCACCGGGTGAACCGGACGAGCAACAGGGCGATCAGCAGGAAGCACACCGCCGAGATCCCGAACGCCCGCAGCGTCCAGAGCAAGGTGTTCGCCACCTCGTGATTCCAGTCGAATCCGGACGTTTGCGACATTGACATCCCCCGTCAGCGGGCGAGACCGATGGCGCAGTTTAACCCCGGCCCTGCGGCACTGTCGGGTCAACGGATTCGATCTCCGCACAGCACCATTCGACGACCTGACCCCGCCGCGACGATCCTGCCGGTCGCCCGGGCCACGCCTCCCGGCTACGACCTCGTCAATCCGTGTCGCGCCGCAACGCCGCCCGCCACGGACGCGAACCCGATGGTGACCAGCGCACCGAGAATCAACGCCGGCGCCTCCCCCTCGTTGAGCAGGTGCAACTGGGTTCCGATCGTCGCGGCGGCGACCGGGATGCCTAGTTGTGCGGCGGCCAACGCGCCGAGCGACAGCGGCTGACCGAGGAGCCGGGCCGCGCAGTGCACCGCCACCGTCGCCAGTCCGAGGACCAGCCCGAGGACTGTGTACGACGGGTGATCCACCAGTTCGCGGAGGTTCAGCGAGGCGCCGAGCCAGACGTAGAACAGGGGACCGAAGAATCCCTCGGTGATGCCGAACAGTTGGCGTGCGAGCCGCCGCGGCTCCCCCACCGCCGCGACCGCGAGGCCGAGCGCGAAGCCGGCCAGCATGATCGAGACGTGACTCCACACCGCGAGCGCGGCCAGCCCGAAGAGGATGCCCAGGTTGATCCGCAGTTCCATCGCGAACTTGCGGTCCTCGGAGACGCGGTGCAGCCGGCGGCGCAGGTCGTGGTATTCCAGCGCACGGAAGAATCCGTACACGAGCACCGCACACCCGGCGACGGCCAGCGCGCCGAGCGCGGCCCGCGCCGCGTGCGACGGATCGATCATCAGCGGAAGCGCGACGATGCACACGGTGTCCGCGACCGCGACCTGCGCGACCAGTTGCAGCACCGACGTCCCACCCAGCCGCAGCGAGTCGACGATGGGCAGCACCAGCGCGGCCGACGAGGACGCGATCAGCACGGCATAGAGCCCCGCGTGGCCGGTCCCGAAGGCCCGTGCGATGCCGATGCCCGCGGGCACGGCGAGCACCCCGACCACGATCGCCGCCGCCGCGCCCCGCGCCAGCGCCGGGCGCAGGCTCGCGTCGCGCATCGGCACGTGGGTCCCCGCCACGAACATGACCAGTGCGAAACCGATGTCCGCGAACAGCATCAGTGTCGGGTCGCTCGCGTCGAGCAGGCCGAGACCGGTCGCGCCGACCACCACCCCCGCTACGAGTTCGCCGAGCACCACCGGGAGGTGCCATCGCTGCCGATACGCCACCGCGGGCCCGAGCAGGGCGATCACCGAGATGAAGGCGAGCGTCGAAAAGCCCACTGCCACCTCCTGTCCCGGAGTCAGCCCCGTTTCGGGAAGTGCCGGATCAACCCCTCCTGTACGACCGTAGCGAGGAGCTCGCCCTCGAGGGAGAAGAACCGCCCGGTCGCCAGGCCGCGCGAGCCGGCCGCGACCGGCGACTCCGTCGCGTACAGCGTCCAGTCGTCGAAGCGGAACGGCCGATGGAACCACATCGAGTGGTTCACCGTCGCCGCGACGATTCGGTCCAGTCCCCAGGACAGACCGTGCGTGGTGATGATCGAGTCCAGCACCGTGGTGTCCGAGGCGTAGCCCATGGTCGCGACGTGGAGCAGGGGGTCGTCGGGCAGCCGCCCGTCCGCCCGCATCCAGACGCGGTTGTGGTTGAGCGTCTCGCCGGTGCCCTTGAGGATCCAGGTGGGGTCGTTGGCGTACCGCATGTCGATCGGCTTGAGCGCGTTGACGAACATCTGCAGCCGGTCCTCGTACCCGACGAAGTGATCACCCAAGGGCGGCAACGACTCCGGGAAGGGCACCTCCGGCACCTCGACCGCGTGCTCGAGCCCGCGGCCCCAGTCCTGGAACGCGGCGAGCACGACCATCAGCTCGTGACCGTCCTGGTACGCGGTGACCTGTCGGTTCGCGAACGCCCGACCGTCCCGATGCCGCTGCACCCGGTACTCGATCGGCGCCTTGACGTCGCCGCCCCGGATGAAGTGCGCATTGATCGCGTGCACCGGCCGGTCGCCGTCCACGGTCCGGCCGGCGGCCACCATCGCCTGCGACACCAGCTGACCGCCGAACGTCCGGCTGCCGAGCTGGGCCTGTGCAGGATGCTGCCCGACGAAGACGTCCTCGTCGATCTGTTCGAGGTCCAGCAGGTCGAGCAGGACGTCCAGGTCCTGTGCGCGCTCGAGCTCCCCCGCGTCGGTCACCTAGTGGTCCTCTTCGCCGATGCGGTGGACGTGGATGAGGTTGGTCGAGCCGACCGTGCCGGGCGGGGAACCCGCGACGATCACGACCTGGTCGCCCTTGTTGTACCGGCCGAGGCCGAGCAACGCGGTGTCCACCTGCCCGATCATCTGGTCCGTCGTCGAGACCGGCGAGACCAGGAACGTCTCCGTTCCCCACGTCAGGGTCAGCTGGCTGCGCACCTCGGGCAGCGGGGTGAAGGCGAGCAGCGGCAGGTGGGTGTGCAGCCGCGCCAGGCGCCGGACCGTGTCGCCGGACTGGGTGAACGCGACGAGCGCCTTGGCGTCGAGTCGCTCGCCGATGTCGCGGGCGGCGTAGGAGATCACCCCGCGCTTGGTGCGCGGCACGTGCGTGAGCGGGGGCACCCGGGTGGACTCGCTCTCGACCGCCTCGACGATGCGGGCCATCGTCTGCACGGTCTCCATCGGGAACTTGCCGACCGAGGTCTCACCGGAGAGCATCACCGCGTCGGCACCGTCGAGGACGGCGTTGGCGACGTCGGAGGCCTCGGCGCGGGTGGGCCGGGAGTTCTCGATCATGGACTCGAGCATCTGCGTCGCGACGATGACCGGCTTCGCGTTCTCGCGCGCGATCTGGATGGCACGCTTCTGCACGAGCGGCACCTGCTCGAGCGGCAGCTCGACGCCCAGGTCGCCGCGGGCCACCATCACCGCGTCGAACGCGAGCACGACCGCCTCGAGGTTCTCGATCGCCTCCGGCTTCTCGAGCTTCGCGATCACCGGAATACGCCGGCCGACGCGGTCCATCACGGCGTGCACGAGCTCGACGTCGGCGGGCGACCGGACGAACGAGAGGGCGATGAAGTCCACACCGAGACCCAGCGCGAACTCGAGGTCCTCGATGTCCTTCTCGGACAACGCGGGCACCGAGACGTCCATGCCCGGCAGCGACACGCCCTTGTTGTTGCTGACCGGCCCGCCCTCGGTCACCGTGCAGACCACGTCGTTGCCGTCGACGTGGTCGACCGTGAGGCCGACCTTGCCGTCGTCGACGAGCAGACGGTCGCCCGCCTTGGCGTCCCGGGCAAGTTCCTTGTAGGTGGTCGAGACCCGGTCGTGGGTGCCCTCGCACTCGTCGACCGTGATCCGCACCTGCTCGCCGTTCTCCCACACCGTGCGGTCCTGGGCGAAGCGGCCGAGCCGGATCTTCGGGCCCTGCAGGTCGGCGAGGATGCCGACCGCCTTGCCGGTCACGTCGGAGGCGTCCCGCACCCGACGGTAGTTCTCCTCGTGGTCGGCATGCGCGCCGTGGCTGAAGTTGAGTCGGGCGACGTCCATGCCGCTTTCGACGAGTTCTCGGATACGGTCCCCGGTCGCGGTTGCGGGTCCCAGGGTGCACACAATCTTTGTCCGTCGAGTCACGACGTCAAGCCTAATCGGTGAACCGATTCAGATCTATTCGCACCCCGTGAACGAAATGAACAGTGAGAACAGTTCACTGATGTGTCACCTGCTGGTCAGAGGACTTCGAGCGGAAGTGCCGTCGGATGCACGGGCGACGGCAGATCCGAGTGCCCGGTCAGGAACGCGTCGACGCCGTGCGCGGCCGCGCGGCCCTCGGCGATCGCCCACACCACCAGCGACGCCCCGCGATGCGCGTCCCCGCACACGAACACCCCGGGCGCACTGGTCTGCCAGTCCGGACCGCACGAGAGGGTGCCGTTCCTGGTGAGCGTGAGCTCGAAGTCGTCGAGCAACCTGCCGTATTCGACTCCCTCGAATCCGATCGCCAGAAGTGCCATGTCGCAGGGCAACTCGACCTCCTCACCGACCGGCGTCACGTGTCGGCGGCCGTCGGCGTCGCGGGTGACCGTCACCTCGGCCAGCACCATCGAGCGGACCTGACCGTCCTGGTCGCCCAGGAACCGTTGTACCGCAACCTCGTACCGGCGCATTCCGCCCTCCGCGTGCGCAGGCGACGTGCGCAGCACCATCGGCCACGACGGCCAGGGTGAGCGCTCGTCGTCGCGAACGGCGGGCAGTTCCGGGTGGTAGTCGAGCTGGGTCACCGACAGTGCGCCCTGCCGGTGCGCGGTGCCGAGGCAGTCGGCGCCCGTGTCGCCGCCGCCGATGATCACCACGTGCTTGCCCTTCGCGGTGACCGGGGTGGCACCGTCGCCCTCGCATTCCTTGTTGGAGAGCACGAGGTGTTCCATCGCGAGGTGAATGCCCTTCAGCTCACGCCCCTGCACGGTCGCGTTGTCCCGTGCCCGCAGGGCGCCGACGGCGACCACGACCGCGTCGAACTGGGCCCGCACCTGCTCCACCGTGATGTCGACGCCGACCTCGCAGTCGGTGACGAAATGTGTTCCCTCGGCTCGCATCTGGCCGAGCCGCCGCTCCACGACCGCCTTCTCGAGCTTGAACTCCGGGATGCCATAGCGCAACAGTCCGCCGAGCCGGTCGTCACGCTCGAAGACCGTCACGTCGTGGCCCGCACGGGTCAACTGCTGCGCCGCCGCCAGGCCCGCCGGACCGGAGCCGACCACGGCAACGGACTTTCCGGTACTGATCGTCGCCAGTTGCGCGGACACCGTGCCGCCCTCCCAGGCCGCGTCCGCGATCGCCTGTTCGATCCGCTTGATGGTCACCGCGCCACCGGTGTCGTTCTCGGCGATCGAGAGCACGCACGCCGCCTCGCACGGTGCCGGGCACACCCGGCCGGTGAACTCCGGGAAGTTGTTGGTCGCGTGCAGGCGGTCACCCGCCGCGGTCCACCGGTCCCGCCGGACCAGGTCGTTCCACTCCGGGATCAGATTGCCGAGCGGGCAGCCCGCGGACCCCGAGTGGCAGAACGGGATTCCACAGTCCATGCAGCGCGTCGCCTGCTCGGCGACCTCGCGGGCCCGTTCGGCCGCCGTCTGCGGCGCGGCCACCTCGTGCCAGTCGCGGACCCGTTCGGCGACCGGCCGTTTGGGCGCGTCCTTCTTGCGAACCTTCAAGAAACCCTGCGGATCAGCCACGAGCCGCCTCCATGATCGCCGCGTCGACGTCGCGCCCCTCGGCACGCGCCATCCGGGTCGCGTCGAGCACCCGCTGGTAGTCGGTGGGCATGACCTTGGTCAGCAGCGAACTGCGCCGCGGCCAGTCGGCGAGCACGGACGCCGCGACCGGCGAGCCGGTCCGGTCCCGGTGCGCGGTGACGATCTCGCGCAGCCACGCCAGGTCGTCGGGGTCCGGGCGTTGCAACGTCACCATCGCGGTGTTCACGTTCGCCGGGTCCAGATCGAGCACGTAGGCAATCCCGCCGGACATGCCCGCCGCGAGGTTGCGGCCGGTCGGTCCGAGCACCACGACGCGACCACCGGTCATGTACTCGCACGCGTGGTCACCCACCCCCTCGACAACCGCGACGGCGCCGGAGTTGCGGACCGCGAAACGCTCCCCGACCTGTCCGCGCAGGAACACCTGGCCCGAGGTGGCCCCGTAGAGGAGGGTGTTGCCGGCGATCACCTGCTCCTCCGCCTCGAACAACGCGTCCGCCGCGGGCCGGACGACGATTCGGCCACCCGAAAGACCCTTGCCGACATAGTCGTTCGCATCGCCGATCATCTCGATCGTGATGCCCGGAGGCAGGAACGCGCCGAGCGACTGCCCCGCCGACCCCGTCAGCCGGACCCGGATCGTGTCGTCGGGCAGGCCGGCCGCGCCGTATCGGCGGGTCACCTCGGCACCGAGCAGCGTGCCGACGGTGCGGTTCACGTTGCGGACGGGCAGCTCCAGGCGCACCGGGTGGGCGTCCTCGAGCGCCCCCTCCGCGAGCTGGATCAGGCTGCGGTCCAGCGCCAGGTCCAGGCCGTGGTCCTGGTCCCGCTGACGACGCCGTTGCGACAGCCGGTTCCCGTCGCCGTCGGTCGGCATCACGAAGATCGGCGACAGGTCCAGGCCGCGGGCCTTCCAGTGCGCCACCCCTTCCGCCGTCTCCAGCGCGTCGGCGTGACCGACCGCCTCGTCCACGCTGCGGAACCCGAGCTGGGCCAGGTAACCGCGGACGTCCTCGGCGACGAACCGGAAGAACTCCTCGACGAACTCCGGCCTGCCGGTGAACCGCTTGCGCAGCACCGGATTCTGGGTGGCGACGCCGACCGGGCAGGTGTCGAGGTGGCAGACCCGCATCATGATGCAGCCCGCGACCACCAGCGGCGCGGTGGAGAAGCCGTACTCCTCCGCCCCGAGCAGCGCCGCGACCATCACGTCCCGCCCGGTCCGCATGCCGCCGTCGCACTGCACGGTGATGCGGTCTCGAAGTCCGTTGAGCACCAACGTCTGCTGGGCGTCGGCGAGCCCGATCTCCCAGGGCGCGCCCGCGTGCTTGAGCGAGGTCAGCGGGGACGCGCCGGTGCCGCCGTCGTGTCCGGAGATGAGTACCACGTCGGCGTGCGCCTTCGACACTCCGGCCGCGACGGTCCCCACCCCCACCGAGCTGACCAGTTTGACGTGCACCCGGGCCCTCTCGTTGGCGTTCTTCAGGTCGTGGATCAGCTGGGCGAGGTCCTCGATCGAGTAGATGTCGTGGTGCGGCGGCGGCGAGATCAGCCCGACCCCCGGCGTCGAGTGCCTGGTCTTGGCCACCCACGGGTAGACCTTGAACGCGGGCAGCTGGCCACCCTCCCCCGGCTTGGCGCCCTGCGCCATCTTGATCTGGATGTCGCTGGCATTGATCAGGTAGTCGCTGGTGACGCCGAAGCGACCGCTGGCCACCTGCTTGACGGCGCTCCGTCTGCGGTCGTCGTACAACCGGTCCGCGTCCTCGCCGCCCTCGCCCGAGTTCGACCGTCCGCCAAGGTTGTTCATGGCGATCGCCATCGTCTCGTGCGCCTCCGCCGAGATGGACCCGTAGCTCATGGCACCGGTGTTGAACCGGGTCACGATGGACTCGACCGGCTCCACCTCGTCCAGCGGGACCGGCGGGCGCAGGCCGTCGCGGAACCGGAACAGCCCACGCAGCGCGCCGCCCTCGGCCGCGAGCCGGTTCACCTCCTCGCTGTAGCGCGCGAACACCTCGTGCTTGCCGGTGCGGGTGGCGTGCTGGAGCAGGAACACCGTCTCCGGGGTGAACACGTGCAACTCGCCCTCGCGGCGGAACTGGTACTCACCGCCCACGTCGAGTCGTCGGTGCACCCGGTCGGTCGGGTTGTCCGGGTAGGCGAGCCGATGCCGGATCCGCACCTCCCTGGCGAGCACGTCGAGGCCGACGCCGCCGAGCTTGCTGACCGTCCCGCGGAAGTACTCGTGGACGAGGTCGCGGTCGAGACCGATCGCCTCGAACACCTGCGCGGCCGTGTAGGAGCCGACGGTCGAGATGCCCATCTTCGACATCACCTTGAGCACGCCCTTGCCGAGGCCGGTCAGATAGTTGCGGACCGCGACCGCCGGTTCCACGCCGGTCAACTCCCCCTCGCTGACCAGGTCCTCGATCGACTCCATCGCCAGGTACGGGTTGACCGCCGCCGCACCGAAGCCGATCAGCAACGCCAGATGGTGCACCTCGCGCGCGTCACCCGACTCGACCACCAGGGCGACCTTGGTGCGCTCCTTGGTGCGCACCAGGTGGTGGTGCACCGCCGACACCGCCAGCAGCGACGGGATCGGCGCGTAGGTGTGATCGGAGTCCCGGTCGGAGAGCACCAGAATGCGGCTGCCGGCCGCGATCGCCGCGCTGGCACGGGCCCGCAGGTCCTCGATCGCCTCGGCCATGCCCACCCCGCCGCGCTCGACGTCGTAACGGGCCCGCAGCACCGTCGCCGCGAATCCCGGCAGGTCACCGTCGTCGTTGATGTGGATGATCTTGCTCAGCTCGATGTTGTCCAGGACCGGCCACGGCAGCACGATCTGCCGACAGGAGGCGGCGCTCGGTGCGAGCAGGTTCTGTTCCGGCCCCATCACCCGGGTCAGCGAGGTGACGACCTCCTCGCGGATGGCGTCGAGCGGCGGATTGGTCACCTGCGCGAACAACTCCACGAAGTAGTCGTAGAGCAGCCGGGAGCGCTGCGAGAGCACCGCGACCGGGGTGTCGGTTCCCATGGAACCCAACGGTTCCCCACTACGGGCGGCCATCGGCGCGAGCAGGATCCGCAGGTCCTCCTCGGTGTAGCCGAACGCCACCTGACGGCGCACCACGCTCTCGTGCGGGTGCGCGACCGGTTCGCGCTCGGACAGTTCCCCGAGCCCGAGCAGCCCGGCGTGCAACCACTCGCCGTAAGGCTGCTCGGTGGCCAGCGACATCTTGACCTCGGCGTCGGGCACCACCCGCCCGGCGGCGGTGTCGACCAGGAACATCCGGCCCGGCTCGAGCCTGCCCTTCGCGAGCACCTGCGACTGCGGCACGTCCAGGACGCCGGACTCGCTGGCGAGAATCACCCGGCCGTCGACGGTCTGCCACCACCGGCCCGGGCGGAGGCCGTTGCGATCGAGCACCGCACCCACCTGGGTGCCGTCGGTGAACGTCACACACGCCGGACCGTCCCACGGCTCCATCAGCGAGGCGTGATAGCGGTAGAAGGCGCGCCGCTCGGGGGCCATCGCCTCGTCGTTCTCCCACGCCTCGGGCACCATCATCATCACCGCGTGCGCGATGCCACGGCCGCCGAGGTGCAGCAGCTCGAGCACCTCGTCGAAGGACGCCGAGTCGGAGGCCTCGGGCGTGCAGATCGGGTACAGCCGGCGCAGGTCGCCGGGGATCAGGTCGCTCGCCAGCATCGCCTCGCGGGCGCGCATCCGGTTCCGGTTGCCGCGCACGGTGTTGATCTCGCCGTTGTGCGCGACGTACCGGAACGGGTGCGCCAGTGGCCAGGACGGGAAGGTGTTCGTCGAGAAGCGGCTGTGCACGATCGCGATCGCGCTGGCGCACCGCGCGTCGCGCAGGTCCGGGAAGTAGGCCGACAGTTGGGCGGTCGTCAGCATGCCCTTGTACACGATGGTCCGGCTCGACAGGGACGGGAAGTACACCCCGCTGCCCTCCGCCTCTACCTCGGCGGTGACCTGTTCGGCACGCTTGCGCAGCGCGTAGACCAGCCGGTCGAGGTCGAGTCCGGCGGGCCGTCCGGCCGGGCCCGGCGGCGCCACGACGAACAGTTGACTCATGTGCGGCATACAGTCTCGGGCCGCGACCCCGACGTCCGCGCCGTCCGGGTCGACGGGCACGTCCCGCCAGCCGAGCACCTCGAGCCCCTCCTCGGCGGCGATCGAATGGATGCGGTCCATCGCGGCCGATCGGGCCGCCTCGTCCTGCGGCAGGAAGCAGATGCCCGCCGCGAAGGTGTTCGCGCCGTCCGCGGTCGGGGCGGGCAGCGCGAACCCGGCGACGTCGGTGAGCAGGTCGAGGGGCAACTGCAGCAGGATTCCGGCCCCGTCGCCGCTGTTCGGCTCCGCCCCGGCCGCCCCGCGGTGCTCGAGGTTCTCCAGCGCGAGAAGGCCGTCGGCGACGATGCCGTGCGAACGGCGGCCGTGGATGTCGGCCACCATCGCGACGCCGCAGGAATCGGTTTCCCGCGCAGCGTCGTACAGGCCCTGCGGCGCGGGCATCTGCGAGAACAGCACCTGGGCACCTCCACGTCGGCACGGAATGCCGCCGGTGTGGCGCGTTCGGGCGCTGCTCCGGGAACCTTGCGGTAGCGAGATCCGCCGGCTGCCTGATCGGGTGTCCGCGGAAGTGCTACTTCGGGGTACCGGGACGACTCTGCCCGAAGGGATTTCCGAGCGTCACACTCGGGTGCGCACAGTCTAGCAGGGGTTACGCCGATGGATCAGGGTGAAGAAGGGGACGAGATTCAGCTGCGGAGCTTGCGGCCCTGGCCGTCCTGGACGCCACCCGACAGCATGATGATCCCGTCGACGAACGACCACACCCAGATCACCGGGAAGATGACGAATCCGACCATCAGGACGGTGGCGAACACGCCGAACCAGAAGCCGAGCAGCTGCGCGAGCCCGATGCCGGTGCTGCCGGTGTAGAGCCGTCCCACCCCGCACACGCCGACGAACGGCAGCAGCATCTGCAGCAGTCCCGCCGTCGTCTTCGACTTGTCCGACATCGGTTCGCCGGTCAGCGGGTCCCGACCGAACGGTGCGCCCGGGTCCGCGCCCGGGTAACCGTAGCCGGGAGTCGCAGCGAACTGCTGCGGGTACTGCGTCGGGTAACCGGGCTGCGCACCGTACTGCTGGGGCGGCGGGAACTGTGGGGCGCCGTACGGCTGTCCGGCGCCCGCCGCCGCGGCGCCCGACGCAGGCGGTGGATACCCCGGGCCGCTGCCGGGCGAGCCGTACACCGGACCGGAGGTAGGCGGAAGCCCGGCCGAGTACCCGGCGTTCGGGAACCCCGTGGCCTGCTCGTCGGCGGTCGGCTCGAACGGCAGGCCGTTCTCGATCCGCTGCTGCCAGTCGTCGGTAGGTCCGGTCACGTGTCGTCGCCCCCCAGTTCGGTGGTGCTCGTCTTCGGCGTGCCCGGGTCGGTCGTCGCCGCGGCGCGCTCCGTCACGTCCGCGGACGGCGGATCCTCCGAGTGCTCCGCCAGATACGTCTCGCGGGCCTTCCCGATCCGCAGTTCGGCGGGCGTCTCCCGCCCCTTCCTCGCGAGCACGAAGTAGGCGACCGCGCAGAGGAACACGATCACCGAGGTGAACACGTTGATCCGGATCCCGGCGATGTGCGTCGCGTGGTCGTCGCGCAGGAGCTCGACGACGAACCGGCCGACGCAGTACCCGGCGACGTACAGCGCGAACAGGCGTCCGTGCCCGATCCGGAAGCGGCGGTCCACCCACACCAGCAGCACCACGATCAGCAGGTTCCAGACCAGCTCGTACAGGAAGGTCGGGTGCACGACCCGCTCGACCACCCCGGTCGAGGTGCCGTTCAGCATGTCGACGCGGCCCGCGGAGTTGACCCGCTCGTAGATCTCGAGACCCCACGGCACCGTGGTCTCGCGGCCGTAGAGCTCCTGGTTGAAGTAGTTGCCGATCCGCCCGATCGCCTGCGCCAGCAGGATCGCGGGCGCGATCGCGTCACCGAGCGCCGCCACCGACACCCCGAGCCGGCGGCAGCCGATCCAGGCGCCGACGCCGCCGAGCAGCACCGCGCCCCAGATTCCGAGGCCGCCCTGCCAGATCTTCAACGCGTCGGCGGGATGCCCGCCCGCACCGAAGTAGGTCGTCCAGTCCGTGGCGACGTGGTAGAGCCGACCGCCGATCAGGCCGAACGGGACCGCCCAGATCGCGACGTCGAGGACCGTGCCCTGCTCCCCGCCGCGCGCGACCCACCGACGGTCGCCCCACACGATGGCCACGATGATGCCGACGATGATGAAGAAGGCGTAGGCGCGCAGCGGCACCGGGCCGATGTTCCACACCCCCTGCGGCGGGCTCGGGATGTACGCCAGGATGTCGACGGTCGAGGTCACGACGCCACGGTAGCCGAGCGCACGCCGGCGGCGAGTTCGGTGGTGATCGCCCGCAACGCCTCCGGGCCCTCGGCGACGGCGGTCACCAGCGCGGACCCCACGATGACGGCGTCCGCGTAGGCGCCGATCTCGGCGGCCTGCGCGCCCGACTTGACGCCGAGCCCGACGCCGACCGGGATGTCGGAGTGCGTGCGCACCCGCGCGACCAGTTCCGGTGCCATGTTGGACACGGCCGCGCGGGCGCCGGTGACGCCCATCGTCGACGTCGCGTAGACGAAGCCGCGGCACGAGTCGACGGTCGTCGCGAGGCGCTCGGCGGTCGAGGAGGGCGCCACCAGGAAGATCCGGTCCAGGCCGTGCCGGTCGGACGCGGCGATCCAGTCGGCCGCCTCGTCGGGGATCAGGTCGGGGGTGATGATGCCGAGGCCGCCTGCGGCGGCGAGGTCACGCGCGAAGTTGTCGACACCGTACTTGAGGACGAGGTTCCAGTAGGTCATGACGACCGCCTTGCCGCCCGCCTTCGAGATGGCCTCGACGACGGTGAACACGTCCCGCACGCGGAAGCCCGCGGTCAGGGCCTCGTCGGCGGCGGCCTGGATGGTCGGACCGTCCATCACCGGATCGCTGTACGGGATGCCGACCTCGATCAGGTCGCACCCGGACTCGACCAGCGTCTCGAACGCCTCGATCGACCGGGGCAGGTCGGGGTAGCCGGCGGGCAGGTAGCCGACCAGCGCGGCCCGGTTCTCCGCCCGGCACTGCGCGAAGAGGTCGCCCAGCCGGGACTGCTGCTGTTCACTCATTTCGAGGTTTCCTCCGTGGCACTGGCGTCGGTGTCGTCGTCGGGGAAGAGGCCGAACCACTTCGCGGCGGTGTCGACGTCCTTGTCGCCGCGACCGGAGATGTTCACGAGCACGATCGCGCCCTCGCCGAGTTCCTGGCCGAGCTTCAGCGCGCCGGCGAGCGCGTGCGCGGACTCGATCGCGGGGATGATGCCCTCGCGGCGGCTGAGCAGCGCGAGCGCGTCCATCGCCTCGGTGTCGGTGACCGACCGGTACTCGGCGCGGCCGATGTCCTTGAGGTGCGAGTGCTCGGGTCCCACACCCGGGTAGTCGAGGCCGGCGGAGATCGAGTGCGACTCGATCGTCTGGCCGTCCTCGTCCTGCAGCAGGTACGAGTAGGCGCCGTGCAGCGCGCCCGGTGTGCCGCCCCCGATGGTCGCCGCGTGCCTGCCGGTCTCGACGCCGTCGCCGCCGGCCTCGAGGCCGACCAGGCGCACCGACTGATCGTCGAGGAAGGCGTGGAAGATCCCGATGGCGTTGGAACCGCCGCCGACGCAGGCCGCGACCGCGTCGGGCAGCCTGCCGGTGTGCGCCAGCACCTGCGCCCTCGCCTCGAGGCCGATGATGCGCTGGAAGTCGCGCACCATCACCGGGAACGGGTGCGGGCCGGCCGCCGTGCCGAAGCAGTAGTAGGTGTTGTGCGCGTTGGTGACCCAGTCGCGCAGCGCCTCGTTGATGGCGTCCTTGAGGGTCGCCGAGCCGGTGATCGCGGGGATCACCTCGGCGCCGAGCAGCCGCATCCGGGCGACGTTGAGCGCCTGCCGCTTGGTGTCGACCTCGCCCATGTACACGACACATTCGAGGCCGAGCAGCGCGCAGGCGGTGGCGGTGGCGACGCCGTGCTGGCCGGCCCCGGTCTCCGCGATCACCCGGGTCTTGCCCATCCGCTTCGCGAGCAGCGCCTGGCCGAGAACGTTGTTGATCTTGTGAGAACCCGTGTGGTTCAGGTCTTCCCGCTTGAGCAGTAGTCGCGCACCACCCGCGAACTCGCTCAGCCGGGTGGCCTCGTACACCGGCGAGGGACGGCCGGTGTAGTCGCGCTGCAGGCGGTCGAGTTCGGCGAGGAAGGCGTCGTCTCCGCGGGCCTTGTCGTACTCGGCCGTGACCTCCTCGATCACCGCCATCAGCGCCTCGGGAACGTACCGGCCGCCGTAGACACCGAAGTGGCCGCCCTGGTCGGGCTCGTGGGCGCTGCGCTCGGTGACGCCCGCGCTCATGCGGGGAAGGCCGCGGCCTTTGGCGGAAAGGACGGGATCGTCTGTGCTCACCTGTACCAGTCTGCCTTAGTCGCCGCGGTCGGACCCACCTCGGGTCCGACCGCGGGCGGACGGGTCAGCGAGCGGGCTTCGGGCAGGACGGGTGCGCCCCGGCGGCGACGAGATCCTTGACGGCCGTGCGCGGATCGCCGCTGGTGACCAGTCCCTCACCGACGAGCACCGCGTCGGCGCCCGCACCGGCGTAGGCGAGCAGATCTGCGGTCCCCCGGACGCCCGACTCGGCGATCTTCACGACGTTGGTCGGCAGTCCCGGCGCGATCCGGCCGAAGGTGTCGCGGTCCACCTCGAGGGTCTTGAGGTTGCGGGCGTTGATGCCGATCACGCTGGCGCCGGCCTCGAGGGCGCGGTTCGCCTCCTCCTCGGTGTGCACCTCCACGAGCGCGGTCATGCCCAGCGACTCGGTGCGGTCGAGCAGCGAGCTCAGGGTGTTCTGCTCGAGGGCCGCGACGATCAGCAGGATCACGTCGGCGCCGTGGGCGCGGGCCTCGTGAATCTGGTAGGGGCCGACGATGAAGTCCTTGCGCAGCACCGGGATTCGGACCGCGGCACGCACCGCATCGAGGTCGGCCAACGAACCGCGGAAGCGGCGCTCCTCGGTGAGGACGCTGATCACGCGCGCCCCACCCTGCTCGTAGGCGAGGGCGAGTTCCGCCGGGTCTGCAATGGTGGAGAGCTCACCCTTGGAAGGGCTCGCACGCTTGACCTCGGCGATCACGCCGATGCCCGGGGACCGCAACGCCGCGGCGGCGTCGAGGGCCGCGGGAGCGGCGGCGGCCGCGGCCTTGACGGCGGCGAAGTCGAGCACGGATTCGCGGGCGGCGACGTCGGCGCGGACCCCGTCGAGAATCGAATCGAGAACAGTCATCGCGTCCCGAGTCCTTTCTGGGCTGGCGGCCGATGTGAGGAACCTCATCGGATTCGTAAAGCGTAGAGGGCGCCCCGCTCTTGACTAACGGCGGGTGTCTGTGTCACCGGAGTCGTCGCGGTTTGCCTGGTCCGGCGACTGCTCCTCGGTGGGGTCCTCCCCCGCGTCGAGCGCATCCCAGAGCTCTCGTTGGCTCTGCGGTTCCCCGGAGCCGGCGCCACGCCGCTTGCTCGCCTCCTCGCGGCGCGCGGCGGGCGCCGCGTACTTCGACGACAACCCGGCGCTGACCGAAGCCTTCCGGACCAGCGCCACGGCAGCCGCCAGCGCCAACACCGCACCGAGCAGGGCCAGTACCGCGGGCGGGGCGTGCGTCGCGGTGCCGGTCACCTCGGCGCGGGCGGGCAACTCGGCGAGCCGTCCGGCCTTGTCGCTGTCGACACCCTTGACGAGAAGCGTCACCGCGGGAATCGCCGCGGCGACCGCCACCGCCGCGACCAGCACACCCACCACCCGCAGCGCCCAACCCCGCACGGCGAACGAGGCCGCGATCGCCGCGAGCAACGTCAGGGCGAGCGGGGTCGTCGCCGCGGCCCAGGTACCGCCGATGAGCGCGGTGCTGCGTGCTTCGCCGAGTCCGTCGAAGGAGTCCACCCGCACCCACGTCATCCGGGAGGACGCCCACAGGCACAGTGCGGCGGCCGCGAGCAGCAGGGCGGGCAGTGCGGCGGCACGCCCGGACCGCCGCGCGGGCGGGGCCTCGTCGGCGGTGGGCACCTGGTCACTCATCGGCACCGCCCAGGGTCCTGAGCGTGCCCGCCGCGGCGATCGCGCTGAGCACCGCCATGGCCTTGTTGCGCGCCTCGGTGTCCTCGTACACCGGGTCCGAGTCCGCGACGATCCCGGCGCCGGCCTGCACGTAGGCGGTGCCGTCCTTGACCAGTGCGGAGCGGATGGCGATGGCGGTGTCGGCGTCACCCGCGAAGTCGAGGTACCCGACGATGCCGCCGTAGATGCCGCGCCGGGTCGGTTCGAGCTCGTCGATCAGTTCCATCGCCCGCACCTTCGGCGCGCCGGACAGGGTGCCGGCGGGGAAGCACGCGGTGACCGCGTCGAGCGCGTGCTTGCCCGCCGCGAGCCGCCCGGTGACCGTGGAGACCAGGTGCATGACGTGGCTGTAGCGCTCGACGTGCCGGTAGTCGTGCACCTTGACGGTGCCCGGCTCGCAGACCCGACCGAGGTCGTTGCGTCCGAGGTCCACCAGCATCAGGTGCTCGGAGTTCTCCTTCTCGTCCGCGATCAGGTCCTTCTCGAGCAGCAGGTCGTCCTCCTCGGTGGCCCCGCGCCAGCGGGTGCCGGCGATCGGGTGGGTGGTGGCGACCCCCTCCTTGACGGTGACCAGCGACTCGGGGCTCGACCCGACGATGGTGAACGCGATGCCGCCGTGGCCGTCCGGGACGTTGACCAGGTACATGTACGGGCTCGGATTGGACGCGCGCAGCATCCGGTAGACGTCGAACGGGTGCGCGTCGGTGTCCATCTCGAACCGCTGCGAGAGCACCACCTGGAACGCCTCACCGGCCTCGATCTCGCCGATCAGCGTGCGGACGTCGGCGCCGAACGACTCGGTGGTGCGCTGGCGCCGGTACTCGGGTGCCGGCCGGCCGAAGGTGGACACCGTGGACGGCGACGACGCGCTCAGGGCCGCGGTCATGGCGTCGAGTCGGGCGACGGCGTCGTCGTAGGCCTCGTCGACGTGCTCGTCGGTGCCGTTCCAGTTGACCGCGTTCGCGATCAGGGTGATCGCGCCCTCGTGGTGGTCGACGGCGGCGAGGTCGGTGGCCAGCAGCATCACCATCTCGGGGACCTGCAGGTCGTCGACGGCGTTGTTGGGCAGCCGTTCGAGCCTGCGCACGATGTCGTAGCCCATGAACCCGACCATGCCGCCGGTCAGCGGCGGCAGGTCGGGCAGACGCTCGCTGCGCAGCAGTTCCAGGGTCTGCCCGAGCGCCAGGATCGGGTCCCCGCCCGAGGGCGCGCCCGCGGGGACGTTGCCCTGCCAGCCGGCCTCGCCGCCGACGACGGTGAGCGCGGCCGGACTGCCGGCGCCGATGAACGACCATCGCGACCAGGACCGGCCGTTCTCGGCCGACTCGAGCAGGAAGGTTCCGGGCCGGTCGGCCGCCAGCTTCCGGTACGCCGAGAGCGGAGTCTCGGAGTCCGCCAACACCTTTCGGGTGACCGGGACGACTCGGTGGTCGGCCGCCAGGGAGCGGAACTGCTCCCTGGTGGTGGTGGACTCGCTCGCGTCGACGACGGCGGTTGCGGAGGGGACGGAGGTTGGCTCGCCGGGCATGGCACCCATCATCCCAGGAGCGGAGCCTGCGGAGCGACCGGGTCGCAGGAGCGGAGCCTGCGGAGCGACCGGGTGGCACGAGCGGAGCACACTCGTGGCGGCATGGCAGCCGGTAGCCTCGTCGCAATGGAAACCGGTCAGCTCGCTCCCGACTTCGCACTCCCCGATCAGGACGGCACGGTCCGGACCCTGAGCGAACTCGTCGCCGACGGTCCGCTGGTGCTGTTCTTCTATCCGGCGGCGTTCACTCCGGTATGCACTGCCGAGGCCTGCCACTTCCGCGACCTGGCCTCGGAGTTCGCGGCGGTGGGCGCCTCGCGGGCGGGTATCTCCACCGACAATGTGGACAAGCAGGCCTCGTTCGCGACCGCGAAGTCCTTCGACTACCCGCTGCTGTCCGACGAGTCCGGCGCGGTCGCCGAGCAGTTCGGCGTGCGACGCGGCCTGCTGTCGAAGCTGTCGCCGGTCAAGCGCACCACCTTCGTCATCGGCACCGACCGGACCGTGCTGAAGGTGATCGCCAGCGAGCTGCGCGCGAACACGCACGCCGACCAGGCGCTCGAGTTCCTGCGCGCACACTGACGTCCTAGACGACCTGGAGTGAGCGCTTCGCCAGGCCCATCCAGAATCCGTCGATCACCTGCTGGGGCACCTGCCCGGGTTCGCTGGACGCGCCGAGGGTGACGAACAGCGGCGCGAAGTGCTCGATCGTCGGGTGCGCGTAGGGCATGCCGGGCGCCTTGGCCCGGAAGTCGATCAGCGCGTCGACGTCGGCAGCGGCGATCCGTTCGGCGGCCCAGGCGTCGAATTCGGCGGACCAGCCCGGTGCGGCGGCGTTCGGCGTCCAGTCCCGAAGGAACGGCAGGCCGTGCGTGGTGAACCCGGATCCGACGATGAGCACGCCCTGTTCACGCAGCGGCCGCAGTCGTTCGCCGAGGTGCAGCAACCGCTGCGGGTCGAGGGTCGGCATGGAGATCTGCAGAACGGGGATGTCGGCGTTCGGGTACATGACGGTCAGCGGTACGTACGCGCCGTGGTCGAGTCCGCGGTCGGGCTGGTAGACGACGGGCTCGTTGTCGGGCATGAGCGCGGCGACCTGTCGCGCCAGCTCCGGCGCTCCGGGCGAGCGGTAGGTCACCCGGTAGTACTTGCGGTCGAATCCGCCGAAGTCGTAGACCAGCGGGGTGCCGGTGGTCACGGACCCGATGGTCAGCGGCGCCGATTCCCAGTGCGCGGAGACGACCAGGATCGCCGTCGGCCGGGGCAGATCGGCGGACCACCCGGTGAGCTGGGAGACCCACAGCTCGTCGTCGACGAGCGGCGGCGCACCGTGGCTGAGGTACAGCGCCGGCATGGCTAGGTCCGTCATTTCGACTCCTTTAGATTGAAGCTTCAACTACAATAGGAGCAAACAGCGGCGGACGGCAAGTATTCCCGGGTGACGTGACAGCATGACTCGGTGGTGCACACGACACGGGGGTTCAGATGACGGAGAGTTCGGACCATTCGGCGGATCCGACGACTCGGTGGCTCAGCGACGAACAGCAGCGCGCCTGGCGCGAACTCGTCGCCCTGACGACCCGCCTGCCCGCCGCCCTCGACACCCAACTCCAGCGCGACTCCGGCCTGACGCACTTCGAGTACTTCGTGCTCGCGGTCCTGTCCGAGGCGCCGCAGCGACAACTGCAGCTCAGCGTCCTCGCCGGTCAGGCGAACGCGTCGCTGTCGCGACTGTCGCACGTGGTGACGAAGCTGGAGAAGGCCGGCTGGGTCCGGCGCAAGAGCATCGTCGGCGCCCGCGGATCGCTCGCGGTCCTCACCGCCGCCGGGTACGCAAAGGTCGTCGCCGCCGCGCCGGGGCACGTGCACGCCGTCCAGACACTCGTGTTCGACGGACTCGACGACACCCAGGTCGCCGACCTGACCAGGCTCGGGCAGGCGATGGTCACCCAGCTCGACCGCGGCATCGCGAAGGGAACCGGCAAGGCCTGACCGGCGGCCGTCAGCCCAACGGCACGCCGCCGACGCCCCAGTTCTCGCGCGGGACGTCGGTGAGCGTGACCCACACCTGGGCCGGGTTCTTCCCCGTCGCCTCCGCGTACGCCTTGGTGACGGCCTCGATGGTGGCTCGCTTCTGCTCGGTGGTGAGCCCCGGCGTCTGGCTGATCTGAATGAGCGGCATGGAAGACACTGTGCCACCAGACGATTGACGCTGGGACGTCGACCGGGGAGGCGCTGGGCGTGCCGGCCGCCGGGCGAGAGGGGCGGCAGCGGGGAATTCGCTGGTCAGACCTGCGCGATCGACGAGCGCCCTTCGACTTCGAGACCGCGGCGGATACAATCGAGGTTCCGCGCTGGCGTTGGGGGCTCGGATGGAAGCTGAACCGGATGGCCGATCAAGCGAAGCTCCTTGACTACCTGAAGCGGGTCACCGCGGAGCTCTACCAGGCTCGGGAGAAACTTCGCGAGGCCGAGGCGGTGAGCAGAGAGCCGATCGCCGTCATCGGGATCGGCTGCAGGTTCCCCGGCGGGGTGCGATCGCCTCAGGACCTGTGGCGCCTGGTGGAATCCGGTTCGGACACCGTCTCCGGTTTCCCCGAGGACCGGGGCTGGGGCCTGGCGGACCTCTACGACCCGACGGCCGAGCAGTCCGGCAAGACGTACACGGTGCAGGGCAGCTTCCTCGACGACCCGGCGGGGTTCGACCCCGAGGTCTTCGGCATCTCGCCGCGCGAGGCGCTGGCGATGGACCCCCAGCAGCGACTTCTCCTCGAGACGAGCTGGGAGACGCTCGAACATGCCGGCATCGATCCGCGGTCGGTGCACGGCCGCCGGGTCGGCGTCTTCACCGGGCTGTCCGGCATCGACTACGCGGCGCGAGCGGGTGGCATGCCACCCGAAGACCTCGAGGGGTACTTCATCACCGGCAACGCCATGAGCGTCGCGTCCGGCCGCGTGGCCTACAGCTTCGGCCTGAACGGACCCGCGATCACGGTGGACACCGCGTGTTCGTCGTCCCTGGTCTCCATCCACCTCGCCATGCAGGCACTGCGCGGCGGCGAGTGCGAACTCGCGCTGGCGGGCGGGGCGACCGTGATGGCGACCCCCGCTGTGTTCGTGGAGTTCAGCCGCCAGCGCGGGCTGGCCCGGGACGGTAGGTGCAAGGCATTCTCCGCCGCTGCGGACGGCACGGCGTGGGGCGAGGGCGCGGGGATGGTCGCGTTGGAACGCCTGTCCGACGCGGCGCGCAACGGTCGCCGCATACTGGCCGTCATCCGCGGCAGCGCGGTCAACCAGGACGGCGCCAGCAACGGCCTGACCGCCCCGAACAGGCAGGCTCAGGAGCGGGTGATCGCGCAGGCGCTGGCCAGTGCGGGACTCGGCCCGGGCGACGTCGACGTGGTCGAGGCGCACGGCACCGGGACGAAACTGGGCGATCCGATCGAGGCGTCCGCCCTGCTGGCCGCGTACGGCCGCGACCGCCCCGCCGACCGGCCGCTGTGGCTCGGCTCGGTGAAGTCGAACCTCGGGCACACCCAGGCGGCCGCAGGCGTCGCCGGCGTGATCAAGATGATCATGGCGATGCGGCACGGCGTCCTGCCGAGGACACTGCACGTCGACCGGCCGACACCGCACGTCGACTGGTCCGCCGGTTCGGTGTCGTTGCTCACCGAGAACCGGGAGTGGCCGGGGTCCGATCGGCCCCGGCGGGCGGCGGTCTCGTCGTTCGGCATCAGCGGCACCAATGCACACGTCGTCCTGGAGGAGTCCCAACCGGTCGAGCCGCGGGCGGGTGAATCAGCCTCTCCCCCGGACGAAGTCGTGGCCTGGTTCGTGTCGGGCCACACCGAGCTCGCGCTCCGCGCCCAGGCCGAACGGTTGCGCGACTACGTCACCGAGCACGCCGACCTGACACCCGCCGAGGTGGCAGGTGCACTGCTGGGTTCGCGTGCCACGTTCGACCACCGCGCCGCCGTGCTCGGCACCCGCCCTCAGAGCCTGTCGAGCGGCCTCGACGCGCTCGCCAGAGGTGCGCCCAGCGCCGACGTCGTGACCGGCGTGGCATTGGAAGCCGGCGACCGGCCGGTGTTCGTCTTCCCCGGCCAGGGTTCGCAGTGGGTGGGCATGGCCACCGAGCTACTGGACACGTCGCCGGTGTTCGCCGACACCGTCCGGGAGTGCGCCGACGCACTGGCTCCGTACACCGACTTCTCGCTGCTGGACGTGCTGCGCGACCGCGATCCCGCGGCCCTGGACCGGGTCGACGTGGTGCAACCGGCGTTGTTCGCGACGATGGTGGGTCTCGCGGAACTGTGGCGCGCGCACGGCGTCGAACCGGCGGCCGTCGTCGGACATTCCCAGGGCGAGATCGCGGCTGCCTGCGTCGCGGGCGCGCTGAGCCTTTCGGACGCGGCACTCGTCGTGGCCGCGCGCAGCAGGGTGATCGGCGAGTCGGCCCGGCGGGGCGGGGGGATGGCCTCGGTGGCACTGCCGCCGGACCTCGTGCAGGAGAAGATTCAACCCTGGGCCGGCGCCGTCGAGGTCGCGGCGATCAACGGGCCGTCCGCGACGGTGATCTCCGGCCCCGTCGACGCACTCGACATCCTGGTCGGGCAACTTCAGGGCGACGGCGTCCAGGCCAGGCGGATCGCGGTGGAGTACGCGTCGCATTGCGCGGACGTCTCCGTCCTGCGTGAACCCATTCTCGACGTCCTCTCCTCGATCACCCCCCGCCGGTCCCGAATTCCGTTCTACTCGTCGGTCACCGGTGGCGTGCTGGACGGCAGCGCACTGGACGCGGACTACTGGTACCGGAACCTGCGGCGGACGGTCCGGTTCGAGCAGGCGACGAGATCGCTGGCCGCCGACGGGTATCGACTGTTCGTCGAGTCGTGCAGCCACCCCGTCCTCACCGTGCCGCTGCAGGACACTCTCGACGCGGCAGGCGTCGCCGGCCGAGCCGTCGGCACCATCCGACGCGGCCGCGCAGGCCTACGCCAGTTCACCGCCGCACTCGCCGAGGCCTGGGTGTACGGACAGCACGTCGAGTGGGATCGGGTGCGCTGGGCCCGACACGACGAACGGCGGCAGTGGGTGGACCTACCCACATACGCCTTCCAACATCGCCGGTACTGGCTGGAAACTCCGGTGTCACAGGGAGATCTCGCGTCGACGGGCATGGAAACGGGTGGACACCCGATGCTCGCCGCGGCGGTCGAGCTCGGCGACGGCCGGGGCACGGTGTTCACGGGACTGGTGTCCCCGCAACGCCTTCCGTGGCTGAGCGACCACGGCGTCGACGGCACCGTCATCCTGCCCGGCACGGCTTTCGTGGAGCTCGCCCTGCACGCGGGGAACCGCGTGGGGTGCGGCCGGCTCGAGGAACTCGCCATCGAGACACCCCTGGTGATTCCCGCCGACGGCGAGGTGGCGTTGCAGGTCAGCGTGCTCGCCGGCGGTGAGGCGGGTCCCCCCACGGTGTCCGTGCACTCCCGGCCCGCGGATGCCCCGCAGGACACCTCGTGGACCCGGCACGCCACCGGCACGCTCACGGCGGCCGTGGACGCCGCCGGCTCCCCCGGATCGCAGTGGCCACCCGCCGATGCCACGCCGATCGACGTCCGAGGTCTCTACGACGTGCTCGACGAGGCCGGCTACGAGTACGGCCCGGCCTTCCGGGGTCTGCGGGCGGCGTGGCGGCGCGGCGACGACCTGTACGGAGAGGTGCGGCTGAGCGGAGAGGACCCGGCCGCGACGGTCGCCGGATACGGGATCCACCCGGCGGTGCTCGACGCGGCGTTGCACGTGATTGCGCTGCACCATCTGGATGACGGCGCCGCCGACACCGGTGCACGCGACATCCGGCTGCCGTTCGCCTGGGACACGGTTCAACTGCACGCCGTGGGCGCCACGGCCCTGCGCGTGCACGTCACCGCGACCGGGCCCGACCGATACCGGGTCACCGCGTACGACACGGCAGGACGACCGGTGTTGACCGCCCGGTCGCTGACGCTGCGGCCGCTCGGGAACGCGGACGTGCCTGCCACCGGAGTCCGCGACAGCCTCTACCGCGTGGAGTGGATGCCGGTGGGTGCGTCCGAGACGGCGCCGGCAGACCTGATGCCGCTCGCGGAGGCGCTTGCCGGCGGTGATCCGGAAGGTCGCGTGCTGTGGTTCGACTGCGACCTGGGCGACGAACCGGACGTGCCGGTCCGCGCGCACGCCGCCGCGGACGCGACGTTGCGGGCGATCCAGTCGTGGCTCCGCGAGGATCGCCTGGCCGAGACCCGCTTGCTGTTCACGACGAGGCTCGCGGTGGCGGTCCGCGACGACGAACCGGTCGACGACGTGTCGGCCGCGGCCGCGTGGGGACTGGTCGGCGCGGTGCAGAACGAGCACCCGGACCGCATCACGCTGGTGGACCTGGACGTACCCGCCGACGATCCTTCGTTGATCTCCATGGCCTTGGCCTGCAACGAATCTCGGCTGGCTATCCGGGACGGTGTACTGCTGGTGCCCATGCTCGCCGCCGTGACGCCCGCTGCGGCGGCGCCGGAACCGGGACCCGCGGTGTTCGGCGCGGACGGCACCGTCCTGATCACCGGCGGCAAGGGAACCATCGGCAGACTGATCGCCCGCCACCTCGTCGAGCGGCACGGGGTGCGCCGACTGGTGCTGACCGGCCGGCGCGCGCTCGATCCCGAGGGTGCGGCCGAACTGCGCGCCGAGTTCGCCGAGTCGGGGGCGGAGGTCGGCGTCGTCGCCTGCGACGTCGCGGACCGCACCGAGGTGGCTGCTCTCCTCGCCGGCATTCCCGACCTGTCCGGTGTGATCCACGCCGCCGGGGTGCTCGAGGACGCCACCGCCGCCACCTTGACCGAGCACCAGTTGCACGCGGTCCTTCGCCCCAAGGTGGACGGCGCCTGGCATCTGCACGAACTCACCCGGGACCGCGACTTGTCGGCGTTCGTGCTGTTCTCCTCCGCTGCGGGTGTGCTCGGCGGCGCAGGTCAGGCGAACTACGCGGCGGCGAATGTCTTCCTCGACGCCCTCGCGCAGCACCGCCGCGCCCGCGGGCTGCCCGCGACGTCCATGGCCTGGGGCCTGTGGGACCGACCCAGTGGAATGACCTCCCATCTGAATACTGCCGATCTCGACCGGTTGCAGCGCGACGGCATCGACACCATCAGCCCGGAGTCGGGTCTGGCCCTGTTCGACGCCGCCCTGGCCGTGAACCGCCCGTTGATCGTGCCGATCCGGCTCTCGAAGCGCGCCCCGCGATCCGAGGGTGAATCGCTGCCGCCGATCCTGCGGCGGGTGCTCGGCGTCCGTCGCCGCGCCACTGCCGCCGATTCCCCGGCCGGCCTGGCCGAGGAATTGCGGGCGCTGGACCCCGGCGAGCGGCACCGTCGAGTGCTCGACATCGTCACCACCCACGTGGCGGCGGTGCTGGGTCACGAAGGCAAGGAGGCGATCGACCCGGAACGCGCCTTCAAACAACTCGGTTTCGACTCGCTGACCGCCGTGCAACTGCGCAATCAGCTGGCGACCGCTACCGGTGTGCGCCTGGCCGCGACGGTGGTGTTCGACCATCCCACCGCGGACGCGCTTGCTCAGGAGCTGGTGGCGCGCCTGCTCGGGGACGATGCTGCTCCGCAGCCGACCGGTCCGACACGTACCCGCACGGACGATCCGATCGTGATCGTCGGAATGGCGTGCAGGTACCCGGGCAACGTGTCCTCTCCGGAGGACCTGTGGCGACTCGTCCGCGACGGCCGCAACGCCGTCGGCGCGTACCCCCACAACCGGGGCTGGAATCTCGACGAGGTGTACGACCCCGACCCGAACCGGGCCGGCACCACGTACATGAAGGAGGGCGGATTCCTCTACGACGCCGACGAATTCGACGCCGCGTTCTTCGGCATCAGCCCGCGCGAGGCGATCGCGATGGACCCCCAGCACCGACTGCTCCTCGAGAGCGCCTGGGAAGCCTTGGAGCAGGCGGGAATCCGGCCGACCGCTCCCGGACTCACCGACACCGGCGTGTACGTCGGGCTGATGGGCGGCGACTACGGCTTCCACCTGATGACTCAGCGGAATGTCGACGCCGAGGGCTATCTGATGACCGGGACCAGCAACAGCGTGGCGTCCGGCCGGATCTCCTACTCCCTCGGCTTCACCGGTCCCGCGGTCACCGTCGACACGGCTTGCTCGTCGTCGCTGGTGGCCATGCATCTCGCGGCGCGGGCGCTCCGCGACGGGGAATGCGCGCTGGCGCTGGCCGGCGGTGCGACGGTGATGGCCACCCCCGGTGTGCTGATCGAGTTCAGCCGCCAGCGCGGCCTCGCCTCGGACGGATGCTGCAAGCCGTTCTCCGACCGGGCCGACGGCACCGGGCTCAGCGAGGGCGCGGGAATGGTGGTGCTGGAGCGGCTCAGCGACGCCCGGCGCAACGGCCACCGGGTGCTGGCGATCATCCGCGGGTCGGCGGTCAACCAGGACGGGGCCTCCAACGGATTGACCGCACCGAACGGGCCGTCACAGGAACGGGTCATCCGCCAGGCGCTGGCCGACGCCGCGCTCGGCCCCACGGACATCGACGCCGTGGAGGCCCACGGCACCGGCACGACGCTCGGCGACCCGATCGAGGCGCAGGCGCTGCTGGCCGCGTACGGGCAGGGCCGGGAGGGCCGGCCGCTCTGGCTCGGCTCCGTCAAGTCGAACATCGGCCACGCCCAGGCGGCGGCGGGCGTCGCCGGCGTGATCAAGATGGTGATGGCGATGCGCCACGGCGTACTGCCCCCGAGCCTGCACGGCGACGTCCCCACCCGGCACGTCGACTGGACCGCGGGCGAGGTCTCGCTGCTCGCCGAGTCGGTCGCCTGGCCGGAGACCGGACGACCCCGGCGGGCGGCGGTCTCGTCGTTCGGTATCAGCGGCACCAACTCGCACATGATCCTCGAACAGCCCCCCGAGGACGCGGTGCCGGAGGTCCCGCCGCCGACGGTCTCACCGCTGGTCTGGGTGATCTCCGGAAAGACCGGGGATGCACTGCGGGCGCAGGCCACCCGGTTGGCGGAGTTTCTCGACACGAACGAGTCCGAACTCCCGGATCCGGCCGACCTCGCCTACTCCCTGGCCACCACCCGATCCGGTTTCGCCCACCGCACCGCGGTGATCGGAGAAACACTGGCGGACCTGCGCGACGGCCTCGCCCGCATCGCCACGGGGCGTCCCGGCGGCAACGTCGTCGCCGGGACCAGCGCCCGTGGCAAGACGGCGTTCATGTTCACCGGCCAGGGTGCGCAACGTCTCGGGATGGGCCGCGGACTCTACGAGACGTACCCGGTGTTCGCGAGGGCACTGGACGAGGTCTGCTCCGCACTCGACGAGCACGTGGAAACCCCGGTACGGCAGGTCCTCTGGGACGAGACCGGCAGTAGCGGCGCGAAGCTCGACAGCACCGAGTACACCCAGCCGGCACTGTTCGCCATCGAGGTCGCGCTGTACCGGCTACTGCGGGACTGGGGCATCACCCCCGACTACCTGATCGGCCATTCGATCGGTGAGATCACCGCCGCACACGTCGCCGGGGTGTTCAGCCTGCCCGATGCCGCCGCACTGGTGGGTGAGCGTGGACGGTTGATGCAGTCGACCGAACCGGGTCTGATGATCGCCGTACGGGCCCGTGAGGCGGACATCCTGCCGCGGATCGACGGCCGCGTCGATCTCGCGGCCGTCAACGGCGCCGAAGCCGTCGTCCTCTCGGGCGGCGAACGCAACGTTCCCGCCGTCGCCGCCGAACTGTCCGCCGCCGGACTGAAGACCACGAGCCTGCGGGTCGAGCGGGCCTTCCATTCGACCCTGATGGACCCCGTCCTCGACCAGTTCGCCGCCGTGGTGTCGAGGCTGACGGCGCAGCCACCGAAGATTCCGGTCGTCTCCAACGTCACCGGGCGCGTTGCCACGTCCGCGGAAATCATGTCCCCGGAGTACTGGACCCGTCATCTCCGGCACGCGGTGCGCTTCCACGACGGCGTCCGCGCCCTCGACGAACTCGGCGTCACCCACATGGTCGAAGTCGGTCCCGGCGCGGCACTGGCGGCGCTCGCCGCCGAGGTCGTCCCGAACACGATCGCCACGCTGCCCGGACGCGGAGACGAAACACGCGGGATCGTCGAGGCGGTCGCTGCCGCCCATGTGCAGGGTGTCGCGATCGACTGGGATCGGGTGCTGCCCGGTCGCCGCCGGGTTGCCTTGCCCACCTATGCGTTCCAGCGCCGCACCTACTGGCCGACGGCGGCCACCCGACATACCGGCGATCCGACCGAGCTGGGTCTGACGCCGGCCGATCATCCGCTGCTGGGTGCCGCGGTGACGCTCGACGACGGCGCGACCCTGTTCACCGGGCAGCTGTCACTGCGCCGCGATCCCTGGCTCGTCGGGCCGCCTGCCGACGACGAGCCGTCGACCGGCGACGCGAAGACGCTGTCGCCAGCCGTGCTCGTCGAGCTCGCCCTGCACGCCGCCCACCACGCCGGTCTCGACCACATCGCCGAACTCACCCTGCACCACCCACTGGTCCTCTCGTCGTCGGAACCGACATCGATTCGGGTGCTCGTCACGCCCGCCGACACCGACGACGGTCGCACCGTCGTCATCTCGTCGAGCCCGGGCGGGTCCGACGGCTCCGATGCCTGGGTCCGGAACGCTTCGGCGACGATCGACGACGTGGTCGGCTCCGCCGCCGTTGTGCTGCACCAGGTCCCGGGCGATGCCGAGGACGCGGTGCGCCTCGACGACGGCACGGACACCAGCGGCTTCGGCATCCATCCGGAGCTGTTGCGGGCGGCGCTCGAGCCCGTCCTCGAGTGGGACGGCTGGCCCCTGACCTGGTCCGGGATCCGTCTGCACGCCGTCGGCGCGGAGGCGGTGACGGCCCGGTTCGTTCCCGGCGAGGACGGCCGGTACCGCGTTGCCCTCGTCGACCCCGCGGGTGAGCCGGTACTGACCGTCGATGCGCTGCGGGTGGTGCCCAGGGCGGTCGACGGGGCAGGCGGCAGGGCGGCCCCGCCGCTGCACCGGCTGGCCTGGATTCCGGTCGAGGGCCCCTCGACGGGGCCGACACCGGAAGCGACGGTCGTCCTCGGCTCCGAGTGGCCGGCCGATTGTTCGACCTTCCCCGGTCATCCCGACCTGGCGGCGCTGCGAGCCGCGATGGAGTCCGTGCCCGACGACGGCGACCGGGTCCCGTGGACGGTGCTCGCCGGATGCGGCACCGGCGACGAGCACGGTCCGGACGCGACCCACGAACTGTGCGCTCGGGTACTGCGACTGCTGCAGGACTGGTTGGACGACGACATCGTCGCCGACAGCCGGCTGGTGATCGTGACCCGCAACGCGATGGTCACCGACGACGGCCAGGACCGGCACGCGGCCGCCGACCTCGCGGCAGCGGCCGTGTGGGGCCTCGTCGGTTCCGCGCAGAACGAGAACCCGGACCGGTTCGTGCTGGTCGACCTCGACGACGCGTCGGACGCCGACGCGGTGCTCACGTCGGCGGTGGCGAGCGGGGAGCCGCAATTGGCGGCCAGGAACGGCACCCTGCTGGCCCCTCGGCTGCGGCGGATCCGTGCCGCCGGGCCCGAGGGTTCGCCCTTCGATCCCGGCGGCACGGTTCTCGTCACCGGCGGCACCGGCACCGTCGGGTCGTTGGTGGCTCGTCATCTGGTGTCGAAGCACGGGGCACGGCACATGTTGCTGACCAGCAGGCGCGGACCCGACGCCGAGGGATGCGACCGACTGCGCCGCGAACTGAGCGGCATGGGAGCCGAGGTGAGCGTCGTCGCCTGCGACACCTCGGACGAGCCGGCCCTCGCCGCACTGTTGGCCGGGATACCGCAGGAGCACCCGCTGACCGCGGTGATCCACGCGGCCGGCGTGATCGACGACGGCACGCTGGCGTCGCTCACCCCCGACCGACTCGACGCGGTGCTGCGGCCGAAGGTCGACGCGGCCTGGCACCTGCACCGGCTGACCGCGTCATGCGACGGACGGGCCTTCGTCCTGTTCTCGTCGCTCGCCGGCATCCTCGGCGCACCCGGGCAGGCGAACTACGCGGCCGCGAACATGTATCTCGACGCCCTCGCCCATCACCGCCACGCCCTGGGACGGCCCGCGCTCTCCATCGCGTGGGGCATGTGGGCGCCGCCGAGCGCCATGACCGACAACCTCGGTGCGATCGATCGCGCACGGGCGCGCCGCAGCGGAATGGTCCCGATGCCCGCAGCCGACGGCCTGGCCCTCTTGGACAGCGCGTTGACTGCCGGTGTACCGACCGTGGCGGCCGCTCGCTTCGCCCACTCCGGCGTGTCCGCGCCGTACGTTCCCGCCTCGTTGCGGGGCCTGGTCCGGGAATCGCGCCCGCGCGCCGCGAGGCCCGACTCGGTCGGGACCGGATCGGACGGGTCCGGGCCGTCGGAATGGGCGCAGCGCCTTGCCGACCGGTCGATTCCGGAACAGCGGCACCTGATGCTCGATCTGGTGCGGGGCGGAGCCGCCGCAGTACTCGGCTACGACGCTTCGGACTCGGTCGACCCCGACCAGGCGTTCAAGGAACTCGGCTTCGACTCGCTGGCAGCCGTTGCGCTCCGTAACCATCTCGGTGCCGCCACCGGGCTGCGGTTGCCGCCGACGATGGTGTTCGATCACCCGAGCCCGCGTGCCGTCGCCGAGTTCCTGCGCGCGGAACTCGTGCCCGACCCGATGTCGGTTGCCTGTGCCGACGTCGACCGGCTACGCGCGACCGTCGCCGAGCTCGGCGACGATCTCGAGGCGCGGTCGGCGATCGCGCGGCGGTTGGAGAGCCTGTTGGCCGACGTCGGTGCCGCCGGCGGTGCGCATGCCGACGCGGTCGACAAGATCCACGCCGCGACCAGCGAGGAGATCCTGGACCTGATCGATCGCGGTCTGTGATCCGAAGAAAGGTGGGTGGCGGGAGTCGGGTCAGGGGCGAGCGAGCAGGATGTCGGAGTCGAAGCAGGTGTGTGTGCCGGTGTGGCAGGCAGCGCCCTCCTGGTCGACGATGAGCAGCACCGAGTCGCCGTCGCAGTCGAGGCGGACCTCGTGCACGTACTGGGTGTGCCCGGAGGTCTCCCCCTTGACCCAGTACTGCTGACGCGAACGCGAAAAGTACGTCCCCTTACGGGTTTCCAGCGTGCGGGCGAGTGCTTCGTCATCCATCCACGCGACCATCAGCACGTCGCCGGTGGACCGTTCCTGGGCGACTGCGCTGAACAGGCCGGCCTCGTTGCGCTTGAGCCGGGCCGAGATTGCGGGATCAAGACTCATGTGACCGTTATACCGTGGCGCGTTCGGGGTCGACGCTCAGGGAGCACGTGGCAGGCAGTCCGTTACCTGTTGACGTGCACGCTCACCGGAGAATACTCGGATACCGAAGTTCCCGGTTCCGAAGCATCTCCATCACGCATCTCCGTCTCCGGGAGGGGCCATGACGATCAGCTCCGTGAACATCCCCACCACGCTCGGACGACTGTCCGTCGGCCGCGTGGGAACCGGCCCGCCCGCGGTCCTGTGGCACAGCCTGTTCGTCGACTCGCAGTCGTGGCACGCGGTCGTCGACTCGCTGGCGGCACAGCGCACGCTGATCCTCGTCGACGGGCCGTGCCACGGCGGCAGCGGCGCCGCACCCGCCCGGTTCGACCTCGACGCGTGTGCCGACGCGGCGGCCGGTGTCCTCGACGACCTCGGAATCGCCGACCCGGTCGACTGGGTCGGAAACGCCTGGGGCGGCCACGTCGGCCTGAGATTCGCCGCGCTCCATCCGGCCCGCTGCCGTTCACTGGCAGCCATCGGCACGCCGGTCCACGCGCTGACCCCGACGGAGAGGTGGGCGCGCGTCGTACCGCTGGTCACCCTCTACCGGCTGGCCGGACCCGTGCCACCGGTCACCCGTGCGTTGGCCAAGGCCCTGCTCGGCGCCGAGTGCCCCGCCGAGCATCCCGACTCGTCGGCGAGCGTGATGGACGCGTTCCGCCGAGCGGACCGCACCGCAATGCTGCAGGCGATGCACTCGGTCATGCTCGATCGCCCCGACCTGACCGACACCCTGCCCGGGATCGGGGTTCCGACGGTGATGCTCGCCGCCACCGGCGACTCCATGTGGTCGCCTGCCCAAGCCGAGGCGGCCGCCGCCGTCATGCCCTCCGCGCGCAGCCTGCCGGTGCGCGGCGGCGGACACATCGCCCCGCTGCTCGTCGATCCGGAGTCCGTGGTCGCGTCCGTGACAGCGCTCTGGCGCGACCCGCGGGCCTACGTCAGCGGACGGTGATCCCTTCCGCGCGCATTGCGTCCTTGACCTGGGGGATCGTCAGGTCGCCGAAGTGGAAGACGCTCGCCGCGAGCACCGCGTCCGCACCGGCCTGGACGGCGGGAGCGAAGTCCCCGACCGCGCCGGCGCCGCCGCTGGCGATCACCGGCACGTGCACGGTCGCGCGCACGGCCCGGATCATCGGCAGGTCGAACCCGGCCTTGGTGCCGTCGGCGTCCATCGAGTTGAGCAGGATCTCCCCCACCCCGAGCTCGGCGCCGCGCTGCGCCCACTCGATCGCGTCGATGCCGGTGCCACGGCGACCACCGTGGGTGGTGACCTCCCAGCCGGACGGGGTCGGCGCCTCGCCCTCGGGCACCGTGCGCGCGTCCACCGACAGGACGATGCACTGCGAGCCGAACCGCTCGCTGAGCTCCCGCAACAACTCGGGGCGGGCGATCGCCGCGGTGTTGACGCTGACCTTGTCGGCGCCGGCGCGCAGCAGCCGGTCCACGTCCTGCTCGGTGCGGACCCCGCCCCCGACCGTCAGCGGGATGAACACCTGCTCGGCGGTGCGGGTGACCACGTCGAGCATGGTGCCGCGTTCGGAGGTGGACGCCGTGACGTCGAGGAAGGTCAGTTCGTCGGCGCCCTGCGCGTCGTAGACCGCCGCCAGTTCCACGGGATCGCCTGCGTCACGAAGATTCTCGAAGTTGACGCCCTTCACGACGCGCCCCGCGTCCACGTCCAGGCACGGGATGACCCGAACTGCCAACGTCATGTCGTCTTACCTTCCTACCGCCGGATCCAGGTAGTCACCCGGATCACCAAGAGCCTCCAGAATATTCAACACCTCGCCGTGCACGCCCGGCGCCGCCGCCAGCACCGACTTCGAGCCGATGTGCCAGTCCCGCCCGGCCAGGTCGGTGACCACGCCGCCCGCCGCCCGGACCAGCGCCACCCCCGGCGCGTTGTCCCAGGGGTGATAACCGAAGACCACCGACGCCCCCAGCGCGCCCGCAGCGGTGAACGCGAGGTCCGCGCCCGTCGAGCCGTGCATCCGCAACCGCCGGCAGACCCGGCTCACCTCGGCCAGCGCCCGCACCCGGTAGGTGCCGGGGATGGGGCCGCGGCCGTCCACGTTGAAGGCCCCGAACCCGACCATCGCGTCCGACAGCTGCTGGCGGCGGAGCCGGGGCAGTTCCTCCCCGTTGCAGAGCAACGGCCCGTCGACGCTCGCCGCGTAGCGGCGGTCCATCATCGGCAGCCAGGTCAGTCCGAGGACCGGCCTGCCCTCGTCCAGCAGTGCCAACAGGATGCCCGCGGTCGGCAGACCCGACGAGTAGTTCAGGGTGCCGTCCACCGGGTCGAGCACCCACACGGTGCCGTCGGCCAGGTCGGGACCGCCGAACTCCTCGCCGTGCACCGGGATCCCGGTGAGCTGTTCGAGTTCGCCGGTGATCCGACGTTCGAGCTCGAGGTCCACCTCGGTGGCGAAGTCCCTGGGCCCCTTGACCACCGCACTCGGCGCGCCGACCCCGGCGAGGAAGCGTTCCACCGCCCCGTCGAGGACGCCGCCCGCGATCGAGAGCAATTCACGCGGGTCGCGGGGCGGGCTCATCGCGGGACCTAGCCCGCGACCGCGGTGAGGGCCTCGGGCAGGGTGAAGCGACCCGCGTACAGCGCCTTGCCGATGATCGACCCCTCGACGCCCTGGTCGACCAGGCCGGCGATCGCCACCAGGTCGTCGAGGCTGGAGATGCCGCCGGACGCGACGACCGGCGCGTCCGTGGCGGCGCAGACCTGGCTCAGCAGTTCGAGATTGGGCCCGGTGAGGGTGCCGTCCTTGCTGACGTCGGTGACGACGTAACGCGCGCACCCGTCGCGGTCGAGGCGTGCGAGGGTCTCGAAGAGGTCGCCGCCCTCGGTGACCCAGCCGCGACCGCGCAGCTGGTAACGGCCGTCGACGTTGCGCACGTCCAGTCCGACGGCGATCTTGTCGCCGAAACGGGCAATGGCGCTGGCGCACCACTCGGGGTTCTCGATGGCGGCGGTGCCGAGGTTGACTCGGGCGCAGCCGGTCGCGAGCGCGGCCTCGAGCGAGGCGTCGTCGCGGATGCCGCCGGACAGCTCGACCTTGACGTCGAGCTCGCCGATGACGCCGGCCAGCATCTCGTGGTTGGATCCACGCCCGAACGCGGCGTCGAGGTCGACCAGGTGCACCCACTCGGCGCCGGCGTTCTGCCACGCGAGGGCCGCGTCGCGGGGCGATCCGTAGTTGGTCTCGCTCCCTGCCTCCCCCTGAACGAGGCGAACAGCTTCACCGTTGGCGACATCTACAGCAGGCAAAAGGACCAGGCTCACTGCGCCAACCCTAGTGGGTCAGTGCTCCGGGCCGGTGTCCGGGTCGGGCTCGCGGGCGGGCTCGGGACCCGCGTCCGCATCGTCGAACGCCCGCCGGGTCATCCGGGTGGAGACCGCTCCCATCGCGGCGATCGCCCCGGCCACCCCGACGAGCACGATGACCAGCCCGACCACCGGCGACGGACGCAGTGCGGCCACCGCGGCCGCCGCGACGACCAGCACCGCGGCCGCCGCGCCGAGCGAGTACAGGGCCAGGCGGCCGTAGGAGAATCCGCGCCGCGGCGCGGTCACAGGCTGCGAACCCAGTTCTCGAGCAGCGCGGCACCCGCGTCGCCCGACTTCTCGGGGTGGAACTGGGTCGCCGACAGGGGGCCGTTCTCGATCGCGGCGAGGAAGGGACCACCGTGGTCCGCCCAGGTCAGCTTCGGCGGCGCGATCAGCTCCGACTCCGCCAGTTCCCACTTCTGCACGCCGTAGGAGTGCACGAAGTAGTACCGGGTGTCCCGGTCGAGTCCCGCGAACAGCACGCTGTCCTCGGGCGCCTGCAGCGTGTTCCAGCCCATGTGCGGCAGGACCTCCGCCTGCAGCTTCTCTACGGTGCCGGGCCATTCGCCGCAGCCGTCGGCCTCCACCCCGTGCTCGACGCCCCGCTCGAACATGATCTGCATGCCGACACAGATGCCGAGCACCGGGCGGCCGCCTGCGAGTCGCTGGCCGATGATCCGCTCCCCGCGCACCGACCGCAGGCCCTGCATGCAGGCGGCGAACGCGCCGACACCGGGCACGACCAGACCGTCCGCGGCCAGCGCCGCCTTGGGATCGGCGGTCACCTCGACGTCGGCTCCGACGCGTGCGAGCGCCCGCATCGCCGAGTGCAGGTTCCCTGAGCCGTAATCGAGCAGAGCAACGGAGGTCATGACTGAACTCTATCGGCCCGCCGCGACGCGGCCGGAATCCTCCAGCCCAGCGCGAGGGGAACCACCGCCGCGACCCCGACCGCACCGACCACGAACACCGCCGGGTACCCGGCGACGCCTGCGACCACTCCCAGTGCGAGCGCCCCGATTCCGGTGCCCGCGTCGTAGCTGATGTTCCACGCCGCGCTGGCGGCACCGAGGCGCGCCGGGCCCGCCGAGGTGAACAGCGTCACCAGCGCCTCGTTCTGGACCGCGCCGAAGCCGGCACCGAAGAGGATCGATCCGGCCAGCAACAGCGCCACGCTTCCGTCGCCCGCGACGGCGGCCGCATACATGGCCGCGCCGGCCGCGCAGCAAGCCAACGCGGGGGCCATGATTCGGCCGACCCCGATCCGGTCGACCAGCAGACCCGCACCGTAGCGGCCGACGAGGATCGCACCGCTGACGAACGCGAGGGCGACGCCGGCCACCGCCGCGCGGTCCTCGACCGCGATGGGCAGCAGGCTCGACGCCCCGCCGTACACGGACGCTGCCATCAGCATCGCCAGGCACGGAACGAGCAACAGCCGCACCGGAAGCCGACCTCGCGGACCGTCCGGACCGGCCGCGTGCCGGATCGACGGCAACGCCACGACGGCGACGATCGCGAGCAACGGCACCAACGCACCGAGCACGAAGACCAGATCCTCGTGCCCGCGGCCGAAGAGCGCCAAACCCACAGGCAGCGCGATCATCTGACCGGTGGCGATCGCGATGCCCTGGGCACCGGTGGCCCGACCGAGCAACTCCTTCGGCGCGAGTTCCGCGACCAGCGCACTGCCCGCCACCGTCAGCAGCCCGAAGCCGACACCCCGGACGGCCGACACGGCGAGCGCGGGTCCGGCCGCGGTGGACACCAGGAACGCGAACGCCGGCGCACCGAGCAGCAGGCAGCCGACGGCGAGAACGGTGCGGTACCCCCACGAGCGAAGCAGTCGCGGCGTGACGAACTGGGTGGCGACCGTGGTCGCCATGAACACCGCCGTCGCGGCGCCGGCCAACGCGGCGGACCCACCGGCCTCGGAGATCGCCAGCGGCACCACCGGCAGCAGCAGCGACCAGCCACCGAAGGCGGTGAAGCCCATCGTCATCGCCACCGGCATGCCGCGCGTGCGCAGCAGGCTGGGCATCACACGAGCCGGAGCACGCCCGCGGCAGCCGCGATGATCGCCAATGCGACCAGCACGCCGGCGGCGAACTTGTTGACCTTCCACAGCGAGTAGGCGCCGCCGATCGCGAATCCGGCCAGCAGGAACAGCCCGTAGATCAGGAAGTCAGACATCGATCACAGTGCTCCTGGATTCGCTCCGCCGGCTCCGCTCACGTGCTCCTGGATTCGCTCCGCGGGCTCCGCTCACAGCACCCGGATTCGCTCCGCAGGCTCCGCTCACAGCACCCGGATTCGCTCCGCAGGCTCCGCTCACAGCGCACCCTTGGTCGACGGCACACCGCTCACCCTCGGGTCCGGCTCGACGGCCTCGCGCAACGCCCGGGCGACGGCCTTGAACTCGCCCTCGGTGATGTGGTGCTGATCGCGTCCGTACAGCACCCGCACGTGCAAGGCGATGCGCGCATTCGAGGCGATGGACTCGAACACGTGCCGGTTGATCACCGTCGCGTACGGGACACCGGGGTACCCGCCGATCACGGTGTGCAGCATGTGTTCCGGCTCGCCGGTGTGCACGCAGTAGGGCCGGCCGGAGACGTCGACGGCGGCGTGCACGAGCGACTCGTCCATCGGGATGTAGGCGTCGCCGAAGCGGCGGATGCCCTTCTTGTCCCCGAGCGCCTGACCGAGGGCCTGACCCAGCACGATCGAGGTGTCCTCGACGGTGTGGTGTGCCTCGATCTCGATGTCGCCCTCGGCCTTGACCGTCAGGTCGAAGCTGGCGTGCGCGCCGAGCGCGGTGAGCATGTGGTCGAAGAACGGGATGCCGGTGGAGACGTCGACGATGCCGGTGCCGTCGAGGTTGAGCTCGACGGAGATCGACGATTCCTTGGTGGTGCGCTCGACCTTCGCAATGCGGTCGGTCATCGGTTCCCTTCCGAGTTCGATGGCTCAGCGTTCCGCGTCGCCGTGGTCAGTTCGGCGGCCGCGATGGCGTCGCTGGCCGCGATGAAGGCGTCGTTCTCGGAGGCGAGTCCGACGGTGGCGCGCAGGAATCCGGGAATGCCCACGTCGCGGATCAGCACCCCGCGATCCAGGTAGGCCTGCCAGGCGCGGGCGCTGTCGGCGAACTCACCGAACAGGATGAAGTTCGCGTCCGACGGGATGACGTGGAACCCGGTGTCCGCCAGCGCCTTCGACACCCGCACCCGCTCCGCCGCGAGGGCGTGCACGCTGCCGAGCGTCTCGTCGGCGTGCCGCAGCGCGGCCCGCGCGGCGGCCTGGGTGACCACCGAGAGGTGGTACGGCAACCGCACCAGCAGCAGCGCCTCGACGAACGCCGGTGCGGCGGCGAGGTAGCCGAGCCGGCCACCGGCGAACGCGAACGCCTTGCTCATGGTCCGCGAGACCACCAGCTTGGTCGGGTACTCGTCGATCAGGGTCAGCGCGCTCGGTGCGTCGGAGAACTCGGCGTATGCCTCGTCGACGATCACCACGCCCGGTGCCGCGTCGAGGATCCGGCGCAGCGACGCGACCGGGATGCTGTGCCCGGTCGGATTGTTGGGGCTGGTGATGAACACGACGTCGGGCCGCCGGTCGGCGATCGCGGCGACGGCCGTGTCCACGTCGAGGGCGAAGTCGGCGCCGCGCAGCACCGGCAGCCAGGTGGTGTCGGTGCCGTCGGAGATGATCGGGTGCATCGAGTACGACGGGACGAAACCCATTGCGGTGCGGCCGGGTCCGGCGAAGGCCTGCAGCAGCTGCTGCAGGATCTCGTTGGAGCCGTTGGCCGCCCACACGTTGTCGACGGTGACCGGCACCCCGGTCTGGCGGGTCAGGTACGCCGCGAGGTCGGTGCGCAGCGCGACGGCGTCGCGGTCCGGGTAACGGTGCAGCTCGCGCGCCGCCTCACGAACCGACTCGGCGACGTCGTCGACCAGCGCCTGGGTCGGCGGGTGCGGGTTCTCGTTGGTGTTGAGCTGCACCGGAACGGTCAACTGCGGGGCGCCGTAGGCCGACTTGCCGCGCAGGTTCTCCCGCAGCGGCAGGTCGTCGACCGTCACCGCCGCGCCGGGCACGGCGCTCACCGCAAGGCCTCGAAGCGCAGCCGCACGGCCTCCCCGTGCGCGGGCAGGTCCTCGGCGTTCGCCAGGGTGATGACGTGTCCCGAGACGTCCTTCAGCGCCGCCTCCGAGTAGTCGACGACGTGGATGCCGCGCAGGAAGGTCTGCACGCTCAGTCCGGACGAGTGCCGGGCACATCCCGCGGTGGGCAGGACGTGGTTCGAGCCGGCGCAGTAGTCGCCGAGGCTGACCGGCGACCAGGCCCCGACGAAGATCGCGCCCGCGCTGCGGACCCGTGAGGCGACCTCGGCCGCGTCCTCGGTCTGGATCTCGAGGTGCTCGGCGGCGTACGCGTTGACCACACGCAGGCCGTCCTCCACGGACGAGACGAGCACCGTCCCGGACTGGCTGCCCGCCAGCGCCGTCGCGACCCGCTCGCGGTGCTTGGTCAGCTCGAGCTGAGCGGTGAGGGCCTCGTCCACCGCGTCCGCGAGCTCCACGCTGGTGGTGACCAGCACGGAGGCCGCCATCACGTCGTGCTCGGCCTGACTGATCAGATCGGCGGCGACGTGCACGGGGTCTGCGGTGTGGTCGGCGAGGATCGCGATCTCGGTGGGGCCGGCCTCGGCGTCGATGCCGACCAGCCCACGGCACAGCCGCTTGGCCGCGGTGACGTAGATGTTGCCCGGGCCGGTGATCAGGTCCACGGGCGCCAGTTCCGCGCCGTCGGTGTCGGTGCCGCCGTAGGCGAGCAGGGCCACGCCCTGGCCGCCGCCGACCGCCCACACCTCGTCGACACCGAGCAGCTGCGCGGCCGCGAGGATGGTCGGGTGCGGCAGACCACCGAACGCGGCCTGCGGCGGGGACGCGACGACCAGCGAGCCGACGCCCGCGGTCTGCGCGGGCACCACGTTCATCACGACGGACGAGGGGTAGACGGCGTTGCCGCCGGGCACGTACAGCCCGACCCGCTCGACCGGCACCCAGCGCTCGGTGACGGTGCCGCCGGGCACGACCTCGGTGACGGTGTCGGTGCGCCGCTGGTCGGCGTGCACCTTGCGGGTGCGTTCGATCGCGACCTCGAGCGCCGTGCGGACCGCCGGGTCGAGCTCGTCGAGGGCGCGCGCCAGCTCGGCGGCGGGCACCCGCACCGTGTCGGGCCGGACGCCGTCGAATTTCTCGCCGTACTCGAGCGCCGCCTCGGCGCCACGGTCCCGGACCGCCTCGACCATCGGGCGCACCTGATGCAGCACCGCGTCCACGTCCACTCCACCTCGGGGCAGAGCCGACCGGAGTTCGGCGAGGGTGGGTGTTCGACCGCGCAGATCCACGCGGGCGAGCTCGGTGCGGGCAGGCATGAGGGTCCCTTCGAAAGGATGGGTTTGCATCGATTATCCAGGATAGTTGCTAGCCATTTTCGCCAACCGCCCGTGCGGCGCGTCCGCGGCCGGTCACAGGTGGCGCCGCGCCCTCGTCCCGACGCGCGCTCAGGGCAACGGCGGGAAGTTGACGAGGTCGCCGTCGAGCGGAAGCTGGTCCGTTCGTTCGCCGGCGTTCGGCCCCCGCACCAGGCTGTCGGTGGCGGTCGAGCCGACGAACGTGAAGCGATCGATTTCGTAGGGCACGTTGTCACCGGACAACGGCACCGGTGCGCGGGTCACGTGAAAATGCAGGTGGGCCTCGGAGGTGTTGCCCGAGTTGCCGAGTCGACCGATCACCTGTCCGCGGGCGACCCGGTCGCCGACCCCCACCGACGCCGACTTCGGGATCATGTGGGCGTAGAACGCGTAGTTGCCGTCGCCGATGTCGATGATGACGTAGTTGCCGCCCAGTTGATCGAGGGCGATGTCGGCCGGCACGTGCCCCGGGGGCTCTTCCTGCCGGTCGGACACCACCGCCACGACCGTCCCGTCGGCCACCGCGAGCAGCGGCGCGTCGTAGGCCAGGTAGTCCGCGTTGTTCGATCGATCACCACGGACCGTCGTCAGCGGGGTGGCGTCCGGGTCCATGCGCAGCCAGTCGACGGCATAGCGCTCGCTGCCGTTGATCCTGCCGCCGACCGCCATCATCGCCCCGCGGTGCGAGGTGACCACGCAGCACCCGTTGCCCGCCACCCAGTCGTCACCGGCGAGCGGCGGCCCGATGACCACCGGCGCTCTGGTGCTCGTGGTGACGGCCCCACCGATCTGGGTGACGGTGTCCGGATACTTGGCGGCGATGGCCGCGTCCGGAGCGGAGGCAGCGCCGAACACGGCGGTCAGGCGATGGGTCACCGCGGCCGGGACGTCGGCGCGGGTCTCGTACACGTCGTCGAGCACCAGCAGCGCCGTACGCCCCACCGGGATCTCGGTGAACGGCGCCGAGGCGTAGTTCTGGAACAGGATCGACCGCGCCAGCACCTCCTCCTTCGCCAGACTCGCCACCACGGCCCCGTCCGGTCCGCCGACCAGGGTGTCGACCCGCGTGACGGTGGCCGGGCGTGGCGAGGAGTTGAGGACCGCGATCTCGTAGGCCACGTGAACCTTGCCGTCGGTCCCGGTGACGGGGATCGGATCCGGCCCGACGGTCGTGACGACCAGCGGAGCCACCACGTCGACGTCGAGCGGGTACCCGGGCGGGATGCCGCCCCGGCCGTCGTCGGCCGGCGTGGACGGAGGCGGCGGTCCGGCGGAATCGACGGACGACGAGCACGCGGCCACCAGTGCCAGGCACGTCAGGCCGACGAACCAGCCGGTGCGGCGACCCGGACGGCGCCCGATGGGGATCGGATTCGTCATGGCGAACTCCGTAGCGGACCCTTGCGGTGTGCATCGGCCCAATTGCGTCGACTCTATTCACCGACTGCGGATGTCGGGTCCGATATCGGACAGCGGACCGCCCTGCCTTGCCGAGGGACACCGCAGGCCTTCTGTCGCAGGCTCTCGTGTGCCTACGCTGACGGGGTGGTACGCGATATCACCCGGCGCGGCCCCCGCGCCGCACGATTCGCCCTGGCAGTTGCCGCGGCAGTCGTGCTGCCGTTCGCGTGCACGCATCCCGTCCACGCCGACCCGGTCATCGCCAGCGGACGATTGCTGGCCGATGCGACATCCGCGAACGGCTCGTACGTCGAGCGGGTGACTGTCGATGACACCCGGTCCCTGGTGCTCTTCGTGCATTCGGGTTCGATGAACCGGACGGTCCCGGTTCAGGTGCAACGACCGGCCGACACCAGCCGCCCGCGTCCGGTGCTGTACCTGCTCAACGGCGGCGGTGGCGGCCAGGACGGGGACACCTGGGCGGCCAGGACCGACGTACTCACGTTCCTGGCCGACAAGAACGTCAACGTGGTCACGCCGATCGGCGGCGCGTGGAGCTACTACACGGACTGGCAGCGACCCGATCCGGTGCTCGGGGTGAACAAGTGGAAGACCTTCCTTACTCAGGAGCTCCCACCCCTTGTCGACGCAGGACTCGGAACCAGCGGTAGGAACGCGATCGCCGGACTCTCGACCTCGGCGACCGCCGCCCTCGCGCTGCCCATAGCCGCGCCCGGCCTCTACCGAAGCGCGGCGTCCTTCAGCGGGTGCGCCCAGACGAGCGACCCGATCGGCATGCGCGCGGTCCGGCTGTCCGTCGAAACCTGGGGCGGCGGCAACACCGACAACATGTACGGTCCGCCGGACGACCCCATGTGGGCGGCGAACGACCCCTACCTACACGCCGACCAACTGCGCGGGGTCGCGCTGTACATCTCCACCGGAACCGGCCTGCCCGGTTCGCACGATCAGCTCGACGGCCCGTACGCACTGCCGGGCGTGTCCGGCCTGGAGAATCAGCTCGTGGTCGGCGGCGTGATCGAAGCGGCCACGAACTACTGCACTCACATCCTGGCGGACCGACTGTCCCGGCTCGGGATCCCCGCGCGGGTCAACTTCCGCGACACCGGGACCCATTCCTGGGGCTACTGGCGCGACGACCTCAAGGACTCCTGGCCGACGCTGGCCGCGCCGCTGGCGATCCCTGGCTGATCGGCGATCGCTGTACAGCCTCCGCGGCGCGGAGGAGAATTTTCACCGTACCGATCTCACCCATAGGGAATCTGGCGAAGGTATCATGCGCACACTCATTCATGCCGTCATCAGCTTGATCGCCGTGGTGATGGTCGTCTTGTGGGCAGCGGGAACCGCATCCGCAGAAGTGACGGTCACGTACACCACGACGGGGTCCGTCGTCACCGCCAAGGTGCAGGGTGTCGCCGCAAACGACGTCTGTCACCTGCAGCTGACCCAGGGCTCGACGGTGTACAAGTCCGCATCCGCGTCCGGCCCGGAGAACAACGGTGAGACGTTCTACACCTTGACCGTGGACGTCACCGGCCTGGCCGACGGCAAATATGTCGCCAAGGTCGCGTGCGACATCGGCACGAACGGACAGTACCTCCCGAAGAATGCGCAGGTGATCACCGTGACCGGCGGGCAATGCGAGCCGATGAGCGCGCCGCTGCGCAACGCGAACAGCTGCAACCAGGGGGGCGGCATGGGCAACGGCGGAAACGGCGGCATGTCCGGGCTGTCCGGCCAGAACCAGACCGGGATCACCCTCGATGACCCGATCGGCGCTCTCGGACAGATCCTCTCGACCCTGCTGAGGTAGGCACCGCGATGAGCCGACAGACGCGGGCCGTCTGGACCGCCATCGCCGCGGTCGCGGCAGCAGCGGTGTTCCTGACACCGATCACCGCGACGGCGGCTCCCCGCATCGAATCCGGGCCAGCGCTGGTGACCCAGGCGTCGGGGATGGCCAAGACGACCACTACGACGCAGGTGTACACCAGGAGCGTCGGCGGGGCACCCGACGCGAACGGCGCGACGATCCAGGCGACCGCGATGGTGACACCCGCACCACTGCGCGGCACGGTGCAGTTCACGGCCGTCAACGTCGACACCGGCGCTACCGAGGCCACCTCGGCACCGATGCGAGTCTCCGGCGGAGAGGCCGTATGGGTGGTCACGTTGCCCGACGGCTACCACAGGGTCTGGGCCGCGTACAGCGGCAGCGAGGACGACAGCCCCTCGACCGGATCGGACACCTTCCAGACCCAGCACCAGGTCAACCCACCGACCCAGCGCGGCCAGGACTGCCTCTTCGGGTCGCTCTGCTTCTGACGGCCGCGCCCGCCGCCCACAAGACGAGCGTTGTCACGCACGCGACCGGCACCCAGTCGCCGAACCGGGCGTAGGGCGTCCGGCCCGACGTCGGCGTCACGTCGACGACCAACGACCCCGACTGCGAGGCCGGCAGCCATCCGAGCAGGCGGCCGCGGGCATCGTAGGCGGCCGAGACCCCGCTCAGCGCGGCGACCGCGACGGGCCTGCCGGTCTCGGCGGCCCGGACCGCGCCCATGCTCGTCAGCTGCGCCGGACCCGCGCTGTCCTGGAAGGTGGCGGTCGAGGTCTGGTAGACCAGCAGCGCCGCACCGTCGTCGGCGAGCCGGCACGCCAGGTCCGGGAACGTCAGTTCGAACGAGATCAACGGTCCGAAACGGATTCCCGCCGCCGACATGAGCACGAGGTGGTGGCCGGGAACCCGGTTCTCCCCCGCCGCGGCGGTGATCCGGCTCAGCCAGCCGAGTCGGTCCCGGAACGGGACGTACTCGCCGAACGGGACGAGCCGGGTCTTGCGGTAGGTCGCGACGATCCCGTGCGGGTCGATCAGGGTCGCGGTCTTCGAGATCGCGCCGGTGTCGCCGCTGCGCGCGTCGACGCTCACCAGCACATCGGCGCCGACGGATCCCGACAGCGCGGCGAGCCGGGCGAGGACCTCGGGGTGCTCGCCCAGATCCTCGTCGACACTGCTCTCGCCCCACGCCACGAGCCCGACCCGACCCGCGACCGCCCGGGTCAACTCCTCTTCCCGGGAGAGCACGTCGCCGTGCCCGATTCCCGGTTGGATCAGCGCCACCCGCACCCCGGCCACGGCCGACGGCGGCGGCGGCGGAGAGCTCGAGTACCAGAGGGGTCCCGAGACGAGCGCGACCACCACCGCGGTCGCCCCGATCCCCCGCGCCCTCCCCCGCGCCAGCACCAGCACTGCGACGCCGGTGTTCGCCGCGACGATCGCGACACCAACGAGCCACGCACCGCCCACCGCGGCGAGGCCGAGCATGCTCGGATGCCGCCACTGGGTCGCCGCGAGCAGCGACCAGGGACCACCGAGCCACTGCCAGGAGCGGACCGCCTCGACCACGACCCAACCGGCGGGCACGCCGAGCACCGCGACGGCGGCCCTGCCAGCGGTGACGTTGCCCCGCAACAGGATCCACGCAAGGGCTCCCCACCCGGCCCACAGCAGGGCGAGCAGTCCGACCGCGAGCGGGAAGAAGTAGAGCAGATTCGGCACCAGCCAGTACTGGGTGGCGGCGAGGAACCCGACGCCTGCGAGCCAACCGAGCAGCGCCGCCTGCCCGGCCGTCTCCGCACTCGCCAACAGCAGCAGGACCGGGACGAGCAGCACCCAGGCGAGCCACCCGAGGTTCGGCGGGGGGAAGGCGAGCGCAGGCGCGGCGCCGGCGAGCAGCGCGCCCGCCCGGCGGGTCCATCGCGACTTTCCCAGTGCGGCAACCGGTTCGCTGCCATCCGAGCCGACCACGACGAGACCTGTCAGGCCTCCGCGGGCTCGAGGGCCGCCTTCGGCCCGGGCTCGGACACCACCGGGTCGCCGGTGGCGGCGCGGACGAACTCACCGATCCGGGCGATCGCGCGACCGGCCTCGGGCACCAGGTCGGCGGCGGCGTGGAACACGTGCACCTGCCGGTCCCACACCTCGAGCGTCACCGGCACGCCCGCGGCGCCGAGCCGTTGGGCCATCAGTTCCGCGTCCGGGTAGAGCATCTCGGTGGACCCGACCTGGATCAGCACCGGCGGCAGCCCGGTCAGGACGCTGTCGACCGGACTACGCGGCCGCCCGATCAGGTCGCCCACTGCCCGACGATCCACCCGATCCGCGATCTCGGCCAGCGCGACGATCACCGACCGGGGAATCAGCGGGCAGTGGTCGGCGCCGGGACTGGCGAGCTTGCCTGCCGGGTCCAGATCGGTCAGCGGCGAGAGCGCGACCAGGGCCGCCGGCCTCGGGAGCCCCAGCTCGGCGGCGGCGAGCGCCGTCATGAAGGTGAGGTACCCGCCCGCCGAGTCGCCCGCGATCACGATGCGGTTCGGGTCGTATCCGCGGTCGAGCAGCCACCGGTAGCCGGCCACCCCGTCGGCGACCGCGGCGGCGATGGGATGCCGCGGCAGCATGCGGTAGTCCACGCTGAGCACGCCTGCCCCGACCGCAGCAGCGACCCGCGACGCGAGCCTGCGGTGGGTGTTGAGCCCGCAGGTCAGGAACCCGCCCCCGTGCAGGTAGAGCACGGCGCGTTCGCCCCCGCCTGCCGCGGGCGTCCACTCGGCGTCGCATTCGTCCAGACGCACCCGCTGACTGCGCGCGCCCCTGGTCGGCGGCAGGAATCGGGCGGCGTAGTCCAGCAGGCCCGCCGGCCAGAGTGGACTGGGGCAGTGTCCCCACGCCCCGAGCACCGGCTTGACGGTGTGGCGCAGCGCGCCGGCGAGGAGCTGGGACCGCAGACTGGCACCGGGGATGAACTGGGGCTCGACGGCGACCGACAATTGCGGCGCGCGAGCGCCGACTGACCCCTTCCTGGTCGAGGACCCTGTCTTGGGCCGCGGCGCAGCCACGCGGCGGACGGTCCGCTTCGACGGCGATGGATTGGTTGCCATCTCGAGCTCCCGGCGGGTGTTGCAGACATCACTGCCGAAAGTTCAGGGGCAGTCGAATCATGGTACGTGACGCAGAACACATTTACGAGCCTGTAACAAACGAATCGCGCCCGGTCGTCCGCTGGACAGCCTTTCCGGACGCTGGTGGCAGCCGCGTACGGACGGGCCTACCGTTGAACTGAGGGTCGACGTGATCGTGGGAGTCGAGATGGCCGCGTTCGGCGTGGTGGCGGTGCTGCTGGGCCTGCTGCTCATCCTGGTGGAGGCGCACACCCCCACCTCGGGCGTGCTCGGCGGTATCGCGGTGCTCTCGATCGGCGCGGGCGTGTGGATGCTGTTCCTCTCCGGCGGCGCGGGCCAGGTGGTCGCGGTGCCGGTGACGCTCGGGGTCGCCGGGATCGGACTCGGCGTCGCCGCGGTCGCGAGCCGGAAGGTCGTCGCCGCGCGCCGGGCGCCGGTACGCGGCGGACCGCAGTCGCTGGTGGGCACCCACGCGACCGTCAGCAGCTGGTCCGGTCCCGTCGGCCAGGTACGCGCCGACGGCGGGCTGTGGTCGGCCCGCATCGAGTTCGGCTACCCCGACGACCCCGCACCCACCGCCGGCGAGTCGGTGGTCGTGGAGGGCGTGCACGGGCTGACGCTGACCGTCCGTCGATCGGAACCCTGGGAGGTGCCGCCGTGACCATTCTGATCGCGCTGGTCGTCGTCCTCGTCATCCTCGCGCTGGTGGTTCCGGGGACCGCAGTGCGAGTGCTGCGCGAGTACGAGCGTGCGGTCGTCTTCCGGCTCGGTCGGGTGCTCGAGGTCAAGGGGCCCGGCCTGGTGCTGTTGATCCCCGCCGTCGATCGGATGGTCCGCGTCGGCCTGCGTACGGTGACGCTGAACGTCCCGGTGCAGGAGATCATCACGCGCGACAACGTGCCCGCCCGGGTGACCGCGGTCGCCTACTTCCGGGTGCTGGACGCCAACCGCGCGGTGGTCGAGGTGGAGGACTTCCTCGCGGCGACCACCCAGATCGCCCAGACCACCCTGCGCTCGGTGCTGGGCAAGGCCGAGCTCGACACCCTGCTCGCGGACCGCGACCGCCTCAACGACGACCTGCAGAAGGTGATCGACCAGCAGACCGAACCGTGGGGCGTCAAGGTCACCACCGTGGAGATCAAGGACGTCGAGATCCCCGAGAACATGCAGCGCGCGATCGCCCGCCAGGCCGAGGCCGAACGCGAGCGACGCGCGAAGATCATCAACGCCGAGGGCGAGTTCCAGGCATCCGCGAAGCTTGCCGAGGCCGCCGACGTGATCAGCCGGAACCCGACCACCCTCCAACTGCGCTACCTGCAGACGCTCCGGGAGGTCGGCGGCGAGCACAACTCCACGGTGATCTTCCCGCTGCCGATCGACCTGATCCGGCCGTTCCTCGACCCTCCGGTACCCGTCACCGGGCGACCGGCACCGGAGCGTGCGGCAGGTCAGGACCCGTCGGGAAGCACGAACTCGCCCTGATCGCCGAAGTCGACCTGCCGCCGAGCATTGGCGAGGGCACTGACGACGCAGGTGCCGATCGGTCCCCGGCGGTCGTACATCGTGGTGGTGCCGACCGCGACGCCGTCGGCGCTGATGTGGTCGTCCGCCTCGAGCCCGATCTCGGCGCCCTCGGGCAGCCGGGCCAGCACCAGCGTCATGTCGACGTTGATGAACCCGATGCCGTCGGTGCCCCAGTTGGTCATCAGGCTGGTCGGTTCGCCCGCCATCGCGGCCCGCACGAACGGGGACGGGGCCTCGCCGTCGACCACCGAAGGATGCTGCGCCCACATGCGTTTGCGGCTCGCGCCCTGGTGTTCCAACATCGAGTGGGACCAGCCGTCGGGGTGGTCGTCGCTGCCGAAGAACGGCGGCGCCGGTTCACCCGTGGCGATGTGCGCCGGCGGCGGCGACGGCCGGTGCTCGCGAGTCCACACCCGCCCCGGCGGCTGCTCCGAGGGGCGCAGGAACACCGCGGTCGCGCGTGCGACCGTGTCCCCGTCCTGCAGGAGTTCGGCGTCGGCGACCCGGATGCGGTTACCGTCCCGGACCGCGGTGGTGCGGGTGGTCAACGGCCGGGTCCGGGCCGGCGCGAACAGGTCGACGGTGAGCCGTGCGGGCACGAATCCGCCTCCGCCGTGCCCCTTTTCGAGGGCACGGGCGACGAGTCCGCACAGTGCCACACCGCTGACCATGTCCGGCGACCACCGGCTGATCGCGAAACCCTGGGCGAGGTGCCCGTCAGGTGTGGAGGTGAAGAACGCGAGCGGGTCGGTCACGGCGAGGCCCTTTCGTACGGTGTCAGGTCCATGATCACCGGCCCACGACGAAAGAGTTAACTGATTCGGCGGCGCGCCGTGTGAGTTTCGCCATACCGTGCGCGGCGGCCGACTACCCTGCCGATCGTGGCCCGATCCGTTCGTCTCCTCGCCCGGCTCGTGACCGCGCTGTGCACGATCACGGCGGCGGCCGCGCTCGTGACGCCCTCCCCCGCACAAGCGACACGGGCGCCGTCCCCGCTCGGTCCGGACTTCGAGTGGGGTGTGGCGACGTCGGGGTTCCAGGCCGAAGGTCCACCCCCGGACAGCAATTGGTCGCGCTACATCGCGGCGGGCAGGACACACGACCCCTACGGCTCGGGCCCGGACTTCCGGCACCGCTACGCCGAGGACATCGCCGACGCCGCGGCCATGGGCGTCGGCGTGTTCCGCTTCTCCGTCGAATGGGCGCGCGTGCAGCCCGCCCCCGGCGTGTGGGACGAGACCGAGTTCGCCTACTACGACGACGTGGTCCGCCAGATCCGCGCCCACGGCATGAAACCGATGATCACCCTCGACCACTTCGTCTATCCCGGCTGGATCGCCGACCGCGGGGGCTGGGGCAACGACGAGACCGTCGGGCTCTGGCTGGCCAACGCGCAGCACGTCATCGCCCGCTACGCCGGTGTCGGCGCCGACTGGATCACCATCAACGAGCCGACCGCGTTCGCGCTCAAGGAACTGACCTTCGGCGGTATCGGCGCTGTCGGGGTCCCGCTGATGATGGACCGACTCGTGCGCGCGCACCGCGGCGCCTACGACATCGTCCACCGGCTCGATCCCGGCGCCCGGGTGTCGAGCAACGTCTCCTACATTCCCGCCGTCGAGGGCGTGCTGGACGCCACCTTCGCCGACCGGGTCCGCGACAAGCTCGACTTCATCGGGGTGGACTACTACTACGGCGTCTCGCTCGACAACCTGACCGCCGCGAACGCGGTCGGCGACGCCTTCTACGACATCACACCGCAACCGGACGGCATCTACCACGCGGTGATGCACTACGCCCAGCGCTACCCCGAACTGCCGATCTACATCGTCGAGAACGGCATGCCGACCGACAACGCGAGGCCGCGGGCGGACGGCTACACCCGGTCCGACCACCTGCGCGACCACGTCTACTGGCTGACGCGGGCACGGGCCGACGGCGCCGACGTGATCGGATACAACTACTGGTCGATCACCGACAACTACGAGTGGGGCAGCTACCGGAACCGGTTCGGCCTCTACACCGTCGACGTGCTCACCGACCCGACACTCACCCGCAGGCCCACCGACGCCGTCGCCACCTACCGCGACGTGATCGCCGCGGGTGGCGTCGCCGCCGACTACCAGCCGGTGATGCGGCAGTCGGTGTGCTCGCTGGTGAACCCGCCACAGAGCTGTCTGAACCCGCCGCGCCCGGGAGCACCGACCGGGTCCGCCGGCAGCTGAGCGCTCAGCGGTACCGACGCTGCAGACCGAGCAGGGTGGCCGTGATCCCGTCGGCGTTCTTGCCGGGGAACCGGCCCAGCTCGAGGCCCCTGGCGATCGGCGAGGTCGAGTAGTCGAACACCTCGGTGACCTCGGTCCGTGGCCCCTCGTCCGCCGCGCCCGTGACGTCGACGAACTCCCACCGCCACCGGTGACCGAACGGGTGCCGCCACTCGATCAACCGCTCCGGTTCGAACGCGGTGACGACGCTGGTGATCCGGTAGGGCAGGCCGAACATCCGCATGTCGACCGAGAACTTGTCGCCGAGAGCTAGCCGCTGCGGGCCGGACACGGTCGACTTCACGGTTCCGGATCCGTCCAGGTCTGCGTGCTTCCGCGGGTCCGCTACCTGGTCGAACAGGTCAGCCGGGGCGGCGGCGACCACGGCGCGCCGGGCCACCTTGCGGCGTCCGAGATCGACGGATTCGACGGGATTCGCCATGCAGCCACGGTACGCCCGGGGCCCGTTCCGGCGGTACCAATAGGCTCTGGCCCATGGCATGGCAGGTCTGGTTGGCGTTTCTCGGCGCGGCGTGGGTGATCAGCCTGTCGCCGGGAGCGGGTGCCATCGCGTCGATGTCGGCGGGGTTGAACCACGGCCTGCGCCGCGGGTACTGGAACATCGTCGGCCTGCAGCTGGGCCTGCTGTTGCAGATCGTGATCGTCGCGGCGGGCGTGGGCGCGTTGCTCGCGAGCTCGGCGCTCGCGTTCACCGTGATCAAGTGGTTCGGGGTCGCGTACCTGCTCTACCTCGGCGTCCGGCAGTGGCGGGCCACCCCCACCGAGGTCACCGCTGACACGGATCAGCCCGGCGGATCCGCGGTCGCGCTGGTCGCCCGGGGATTCCTGGTCAACGCGAGCAATCCGAAGGCCGTGGTGTTCATGCTCGCCGTCCTGCCGCAGTTCCTCGACCCAGGTGCGGCGCTGGTCCCGCAGTACGCGATCATCGCGGCCACCATGATCGCCGTGGACGTCATCGTGATGTCCGGCTACACGGGCCTGGCCGCGCGGGTGCTCACGGTGATGCGTTCCCCGCGCCAGCAGCGGGTCACCGGCCGGGTGTTCTCCGGCCTGTTCTTCACCGCGGCCGCGTTCCTGTCGCTGGTGCACAGGGCCGCGACGACCGTCTAGCTCAGCCCTGCCGCGCGCCGATGTCGACCATCCAGCCGATGCCGAACTTGTCCGTGCACATGCCGAACTCGTCGCCCCACATCTGCTTCTCCAGCGGTACCGCGATGGCGCCGCCGTCGACCAGTTTCGCCCAGTAGCCACGCAGTTCGTCGGCGTCGTCACCACTGAGGCTCACCGCGATGTTGGTGCCGGGATTGTGTTCCATCCCGGGCGGGGTGTCGGCGCCCATCAGGGTGAATCCGGCGGGCGTCTCGAGCATGCCGTGCATGATGTTGTCGGCGCCGGGGGCCTCCGCGTCGCCGAACTCGCCGAAGGTGCTCAGCGTGAGGGTGCCGCCGAAGACACCGCGGTAGAACTCCATCGCCTCGCGGGCGTTGTCGGTGAAGCTGATGTACGGGTTGAGACGTGAGCTCATCAGTCCTCCTCTGAGTGCGGCGCGTTCCGCGCCTGTGAGTGATTCTCACCCCTGTCGGGACCAGATTCACCCGCAGGCCGGCGAAGCCGACTACATGTCCAGGCCGAGGTCCAACACCGTCACCGAGTGGGTCAGCGCGCCCACCGCCAGATAGTCGACGCCGGTCCGCGCGTAGTCCGCGGCCACGTCGATCGTGAGCCCGCCGGAGGACTCGAGCCTGGTCTGCGGCGACCTCGTGTTGCGACGCTGCACCGCGGACTGGGTCTCCCAGAGTGCGAAGTTGTCGAGCAGCACCAGTTCGACGTTCTCGGCCAGCACCTCGTCGAGCTGCGCGAGGCTGTCCACCTCGACCTCGCACTCGATGTCCGGGGCGACCGCCCGCACCGCGTTCAGCGCCGCGACCACCGACCCGGCCGCGGCCACGTGGTTGTCCTTGATCAGGGCCGCATCGCCGAGGCCCATGCGGTGGTTGACGCCGCCGCCCATCCGGACCGCGTACTTCTGCAGGGACCGCAGACCCGGCAGGGTCTTGCGGCTGTCCCGGATCTTGCAGTCGGTGCCGTCGACGGCCGCGACCCACTGCGCCGTGGCCGTGGCGATGCCCGAGAGGTGGCACATCAGGTTCAGCATGGTCCGCTCGGCGGTGAGCAGATCGCGGGTCGGCGCCGTCACGGTCAGGACGGACTCACCGGGCCGCACGGACGCGCCGTCCAGCACCCGACCCAGCACCTCGTAGTTGCCGGTGCCGACGACCTCGTCGAGCACCAGCAGACCCACGTCGACGCCGGCGACCACGCCCACGCTGCGGGAGACCACCGAGGCCTTTGCCACGGCGCCGTCGGGGACAGTGGCCACCGAGGTGATGTCGGGTCCGTACCGGAGGTCCTCGTCCAACGCCACCCGCACCAGCGCGGTGATCTCGTCGCGGTCCAGGCCGTCGGCCAGCGTGCTCATCATGCTCCTCTTACGAGTTCGGGTAGTTCGAGTGCACCGTCGGCGTTCATCCGCACCGCGAGACTGCGGCGCTGCGCCTCGGAAGCCTGCGGGAAGTCGGTGCGGGTGTGGCAGCCGCGGCTCTCGGTCCGTGCCCGCGCAGCCAGCACCAGAGCCGACGCGGTCACGGTCAGCGCGGCGTCCTCGAGCTCGGCGACCGAGGCCGCGCCCGCGACCGGGGCCTCGTCGAGTTCGGTTGCCGCCGTGGACAATCCGTCGCCGTCCCGCACCACGGACGCGTGCTCGGTCATCAGCGCCTGCACCCGGTCGCGCTCGGCGCGCACCGACGTCGCGGCGGCCACCTCGGTGACCTCGACGCGCAGTCCGGCACGATCCGCGGCCGCGGCCCCGGCCCGCTCCCCCACGACCAGGCCCTCGAGCAGGCTGTTCGAGGCCAGCCGGTTGGCGCCGTGCAGCCCGGTGCGCGCGACCTCGCCCGCCGCGAGCAGTCCCGGCACCGCGGTGCGGCCGTGGACGTCGGTCACGACGCCACCGCACGCGTAATGTGCCGCGGGCGCAACGGGAATCAGCTGGTGTGCCGGGTCGATCCCGGCGGCCAGACAGGACGCTGTGATGGTGGGGAATCGCGCCGCGAACCCGGCCAGGCCGCGTGCGTCCAGGTAGACGTGATCGGTGCCGAGTTCGCGCAACCGCGACGCGATGGCCCGCGAGACCACGTCGCGTGGAGCGAGGTCGCCCATGGGGTGGACCCCCGCGGTGACCGAGTCGCCGTTGCCGTCCACCAGGATCGCGCCCTCCCCACGGACCGCCTCGCTGATCAACGGTCGACGGCCGAGACCGCCGGGGGTGAACAGCACCGTCGGATGGAACTGTACGAACTCGATGTCCGCGACGGCCGCGCCCGCACCCAGCGCCAGCGCGATGCCGTCGGCGGTTGCACCGGGCGGGTTGGTGCTGCACGAGTACAGCTGGCCGAGCCCACCGGTGGCCAGCAGCACCGACGGGGTGTGGATGACGCCGAGGCCCTGGTCCGAGAGCACGAGCAGTCCGACCACCCCGCGCGCGTCCGCCACGACCCGCGTGGCCGCCGCCCCGAACAGCACGGGTAGACCCGCGGCGTTGAGCGCCCGCTGCACCTCGGCCCCGGTCGCGTCGCCGCCCGCATGGATGATCCGGCGGGTGCTGTGCCCGCCCTCGCGGGTGCGGGAGACCGCGCCGTCGCGTCCGCGGTCGAAGACCGCCCCGAGGTCGGTGAGGGCGGCGACCGCGTCGGCGCCACCCGCCACGATCGAGCGCACCGCGTCCTCGTCGCACAGTCCGGCACCTGCCGCGCACGTGTCCGCCACGTGCGACTCGACCGAGTCCGTGCGTAGGTCGCCGACGACCGCGATGCCGCCCTGCGCGTACTGCGTCGCGGTGTCGGTCGGACCGCCCTTGCTGACGGTGAGCACCTTCAGGCCGCGCAGGGAGGCGGCGCGGGCCGCGGTGAGGCCCGCGACCCCGCCGCCGACGACCACGAGGTCGGCGTGCGCCTCCCAGCTCGCCCGGCCGGCGGGGGTCATTACTCGCCGCCGCCCGGGTTGCCGATCTCGATCATTCGCTGCACGGACTTGCGGGCGCGCTCGGCGACCGCCTCGTCGACGTGCACCTCGTCCTTGCCCTCCACGAGGCAGCGCAGCAGCGCCGCCGGGGTGATCATCTTCATGTACGGGCACGACGCCCGGTCGTTGACGGCCTGGAAGTCGATCTCCGGGGCCGCCTTGCGCAGCTGGTGCAGCATCCCGACCTCGGTCGCGACGAGCACCTGCTTCGACCGGCTCGCGCGGGCGGCGTCGAGCATGCCGCCCGTCGACAGGATCTTCACCTTCTCGTCGTCGACGATGCCCTCACCGGCCAGGTAGAGCGCCGAGGTGGCGCAGCCGCACTCCGGGTGCACGTACAGCTCGGCGTCGGGGTGCGACTTCGCCTGGGCCGCCAGCTCGTCACCGTTGATGCCGGCGTGCACGTGGCACTCGCCCGCCCAGATGTGCATGTTCTGCCGACCGGTGACCCGCTTGACGTGCGCGCCGAGGAACTGGTCGGGCAGGAACAGCACCTCGCGGTCGGGGTCGATCGAGTTGACCACGTCGACCGCGTTCGACGAGGTGCAGCAGATGTCGGTCAGGCCCTTCACCTCGGCCGTGGTGTTCACGTACGAGACCACCACCGCATCCGGATACTCAGCCTTCCAGGCACGCAGGTCGTCGGCGGTGATCGAGTCCGCGAGCGAGCAGCCGGCCCGCTCGTCCGGGATCAGCACGGTCTTGGTCGGGCTGAGGATCTTGGCGGTCTCGGCCATGAAGTGCACACCGCAGAAGACGATGGTGTCCTCGGGGGCCTCGGCGGCGATCCGGGACAGCGCCAGCGAGTCGCCGACGTGGTCGGCGACGTCCTGGATGGCAGGCAGCTGGTAGTTGTGCGCCAGCAGCGTCGCGCCGCGCTCCTTCGCCAGCCGTCGCACCTCGGCAGCCCATTCCGGGCCGGCCTCGATGCCGGTGTAGCCACCGGGACCGTCGGTGATCTGACCTGCACCTGCCCACAACGTTGATGTCATGGCCGTTCTCCTTCACCGCGAACCCAGGTTCGCTGTAAATGCCGGGCGGGCTGGCCCGGATTTCCGTTCGAGGGGTTTTCGACTTAGGATCGAAAACGTGCCCCATCGTAACACTCTCCACGAAGTGCTCACCGCGGTGTTCCAGGTTCGCGCCGTACCCGCAGGTGACGGCGGCGAGGAGCTCTGCGTACTGCTGTGGCAACGCGCGCTCGATCCGCAGCGCGGCACGTGGGCCCTGCCCGGCGGAATCCTGCGCGAGGACGAGGACCTCACCACCTCGGCGCGACGCCAGCTGGCCGAGAAGGTGGACGTGCGCGAGGTCGCACACCTCGAACAGTTGTCGGTGTTCAGCGAACCCCACCGCGTGCCCGGGGTGCGGCTGATCGCCTCGACCTTCCTCGGACTGGTCCCCCTCGACGCCGACCCGGTCCTGCCGACGGACACCGCCTGGCACCCGGTCTCCGCGCTGCCGCCGACGGCCTTCGACCACGGGGTCGTCGTCGAACACGCCCGCGCCCGACTGGCGGCGAAGCTCTCGTACACCAACATCGCGTTCGCCCTCGCCCCCGACGAGTTCGCCATGTCCACGCTGCGCGAAATCTATTGCGCGGCACTGGGATACCAGGTCGATGCGACCAACCTGCAGCGCGTCCTCGGCCGCCGAGGCGTGCTCACCGCGACCGGCACGACGGCGCCGTCCGGCAAGACGGGCGGCCGTCCGCCCGCGCTGTACCGGTTCGCCGAGTCGCGACTGCGGGTCACTGACGAGTTCGCCGCGCTGCGCCCGCCGACCTGACCGGCACCGCTACAGGAAGTGCTTGCCGCGCACCAGCATCGAGAAGCGCTTGCACTCGCGTTCGAGGCCGCCGGCCCACACCGTGCTCTTCCACGAGTTCAGCGGAACGTCGTACGCGCCCACGTAGTCGATGATCTCGTCGCGGAAACTGCGCTTGAACTTGCCGATGCCGTAGAAGTAGTTGTCCGGATCGTCCGCCTCGGCGGACGGCGGGGTACCGCACATGTCGTACTCCACCGCACCGGACTCCATGGCCCACCGAAGGACGTCCCACTGCAACGCATGGCCGGTGCCGTGCGAGCCCAGCCCGTTCGTCGTCGCGTCGCCCGGCTTCTTCCGGATCGAGCCGCCGTGCAAACCGAGCGACTTCGTGCCCAACCGGATCTCGAAGGACCCCGCCACGATCTCTCCGCCGAGACGCGCGAAGAACATCTGCCCGTTCCCGCGGTCGGCGTACCCCTGGTAGGCGGACCGGCAGTACTCGCGGCTGCGGACGCCGAACCTGCCGTTCCCGGTCGCGGACAGCAGGTCGTACATCGTGTCGCAGTTCGCGTCGGTGGCCGGCACCCGCTCGATCTCCACCCCGTCTCGGGCGGCCCGCTTGATGGCGCGGCGCGCGTTCTTGCTGAACCCGGCGAGGATCTCGTCCTCCGTACCGGTCAGGTCCAGGACCACGGTGTGCTTGTTGGGCGTGAACATGCCCGCCGGGCGATATCCCTCGGCGCACAGGCGCTCCTCGACGCCCGCGCCTGCCTGCACCCGTGGATCGATGCGCAACACGAACGCGCCGTGCTCCGCGGCGTACGCCGCCAACGCCCGCACCTTGGGAAGCACCTCGTCGAGCGTCTTCCCGGACGGGCCGCCGGGCAGGATCCACATCTCCCCGAGGACCGGGACGTCCTTGACGTGGACGGTGACCGCGTCGTCACCGACCATCAGGTACCGGATCGAGTATCCGATGGACTCCTTCGCCTTCGCGTTGTCCAGCCCCCGCCACACGTCGCCGCCGTCGGAGGCCGCCACGACGAACGCGTCCCATCGCTCGATCTGCGTCGTCGTGGCAGTTCGCACCACCACGACGTCTCGGCCCGAGTCTCGTTCCGACATCACTGCACTCCTCACCGCCGAGGACCCCCCTCAGGCATGTCGCATTTGCCCGGATCGGTGATCCGGCGTCCGACAGCATGCCTATCGGTGCGACACCTCCGCGTGTTGCGACACGCCGAAGTCATTCGGTCGAAGGACGCGCCGACGATCGGGCGACACCTTCGGGCGAGTGTGCGGTCTATCGCGGCGTCGGACCAGGTGCGTCGGCCGGTGCACCTTCGGCGGCTGGCGGGGCCGTGACGCCGAGGTCGTCGCGCGGATTCAGCGACGCCATCAGCAGGTACACCACGGCCGCTGCGAATGGCTGCAGGATCAGCGCCATCGGGGTGCCGATAGTCGGCGTCGCCGGCACGATCTGCCCGACCGCCACGTCGGTGACCTCGGGGAACCGGAGCCGGGCCACACCGAGGCCGACCACGGCCGCGGCCGCCGCCCCGACCGCCGACCCGATCAGCAGCCCGGTCAGGACCACGGCACCGCGCACCGAACGCCACAGCCAGGCGGCGACGGCCGAGAGCACGCCGAGGATCAGCCCGAGGCACAGGAACAGTGCGACCGCGTCGAACTGGTGGTTGCTCTCGGAGGTCAGCGACGCCGCGCGACCGCCGGAGAGCACCAGGAAGTGCTGTGCGGGCACGAGTACGCCCCAGCCGATGCCGCCGATCGCGCTGGCCACGACCACCGCGACGACGATCCGTGCGGATGCCCTGATCTCGCACCGGTCGACCCTCCGCCCGGCGAACCGCGCCCGCACGGTCAACGCTGGCCGAGGACGGCGGAGTCGATCACACCGTGCCGGGAACACTTCGCCCACCAGCCGTCGGGGCTGACCTGCACGATCATCCGTCGACCGCACTCCTCGCAGAAGCGCGGCGGTTCCAGCCCGAGCTGCGCGGCGGCCGGAACGGCGTCGTCGACGCCCGGAACCACGCGGCGGCCGGTGAAGGGGTTGTAGCGCTCCGGGAAGTCGACGACCTCGGGAGTGCTCAGCTCTTGCGGCATCGTCACCTGCTCAACCCTAGATGGTGTCGTTGAGTGCCTTGATCGGCATCTGCAGCTCACCGAGCAGGTCGAGGTCCGCCTCGGCGGGACGGCCGAGGGTGGTGAGGTAGTTGCCGACGATGACGGCATTGATGCCGCCGAGGATGCCCTGCTTGGCACCGAGATCGCCGAGGGTGATCTCGCGGCCGCCGGCGAACCGCAGGATGGTGCGCGGCAGCGCGAGCCGGAACGCGGCCACCGCGCGCAGCGCGTCGGCGGCCGGCAGTACCTCGAGGTCGCCGAACGGCGTGCCCGGGCGGGGGTTGAGGAAGTTCAGCGGCACCTCGTCGGGCTCGAGCTCCGCGAGGTTGGCGGCGAACTCGGCACGCTGCTCGAGGCTCTCGCCCATGCCGAGGATGCCGCCGCAGCAGACCTCCATGCCGGCCTCGCGGACCATCCGCAGGGTGTCCCAGCGCTCCTCCCAGGTGTGCGTGGTGACCACGTTCGGGAAGTGCGACTTGGAGGTCTCGAGGTTGTGGTTGTAGCGGTGCACGCCCATCGCGGCGAGCTGGTCGACCTGCTCCTGGTTGAGCATGCCCAGCGAGCACGCGACCTGGATGTCGACCTCGTTGCGGATGGCCTCGACACCTGCCGCGACCTGCGCCATCAGCTTCTCGTCCGGTCCGCGGACGGCGGCCACGATGCAGAACTCGGTGGCGCCGGACTTCGCGGTCTGCTTGGCGGCCTCGACCAGGCTCGGGATGTCGAGCCAGGCGGCGCGCACCGGGGAGGCGAACAGACCGGACTGCGAGCAGAAGTGGCAGTCCTCGGGGCAGCCACCGGTCTTGAGGGAGATGATGCCCTCGACCTCGACCTCCGGTCCGCACCACTTCATGCGCACGTCGTGGGCCAGGCCGAGCAGCTCCTCGAGGCTCTCGTCGGGCAGCTGCAGCACCTGCAAGGTCTGCTCCTGCGTCAGACCCTCACCGCGCTCGAGGACCTGCTCCCGCGCGAGCGCGAGAATGTCGGGGCGGACGGGGGCCTGGGTCACTGCGAACTCCTCGGGGGCGGGTGCCACGACATGAACATCGCGGACATGAACAGCACAGACTTGAACACCGTACAAGTTGAACGGCGTTCAGGTTAGGGTCGTGGTGAAATGGTGTCAACCAGCGATCCGATCCGAACCCGAGGAGAGCAAGTCAGTGCAACTGCGACGCGGTGACGTCCTGGGCGGAGCGATCGCCATCCTCGACGAGTACGGCCTCGGCGACCTGACCATGCGGCGCCTGGCCACCTCGCTCGGCGTGCAGCCCGGCGCGCTGTACTGGCACTTCCCGAACAAGCAGACCCTGCTCGCCGCCATCACCGACCAGATGCTCGACCGGGTCTCCGCGCCGCTCGACGCCCACGACTGGGACGCCCGGCTGGCGGCGTTCGCGCACCGGATCCGCGACGCCCTGCTCGCGCACCGCGACGGCGCCGAGCTGGCCGCCGCGTCCTATTCGGCTCGCCTGGCCACCAACGACGCCCGGGACACCCTCGCCGGCGCCTGCGTCGCCGCCGGCCTGCCCGGCGGCGAATCCGAACTCGCGGCCGACACCCTGCTGTACTACATCCTCGGCCAGACGATGGACGAACAGTCCCGCATGCAGATGGACTCGCACGGCGCACTGACCGAGGACGCGTCACCGCTCTACGACATCACCAGCGGCACAGCACGTTTCGACTACGGACTGAGCCTGTTCGTGGACGGCGTGCGCAGCCGGCTGCACGCGGCCATCCAGGACTAGCCACCCGGACGCCGCTACCCCGTGGCGACGCGGTCCGAGCGCGCATCCATCTCGACGTGGCCGATCGTCGGCACATTGCCAATTCCTTTGTCCATCAGGCATTTCCGATCGGTCGCCAGGAAGATGGCGCCACTGTATGCGAACCTCAACCGAACAAGCAAGCATGCTTGCTTGTTTTTCTCGGCGCTGCTACCGTCGCCCGACATATGTGACGGTCACCACTTTCAGGAGTCCCATGCAGCCCGATCTCACCGGCATTGCTCCACTGGACGTCAACCTCGCCACCCGCGCGGCGGTCGGCGATGCCCTCACCCGTTCCGCCCAGATGTTCGGCGCACGCACGGCGATCACCGACGGCGACCGGGCGATCTCCTACCGCGACCTCGACGCCACCTCGTCGGCACTCGCGAATGCCCTGCTCGGCACCGGGCTCGACCGCCAGCAACCGGTGGCCATGCTGATGCGCAACTCGTCCGAGTTCGTGGCGACCTACTTCGCCTGCGCAAAGTCCGCACTGGTGGCCCTGCCCGTCAACATCGCCCTGTCCCCCGACGACATCGCCTGGATCCTGCGTGATGCCGGTGTCTCGACGATCGTCGCCGACCGAGTGGCGTTGCCGCTGTTGACCCCGTTCCTCGCGGGCGAGCACCCCGATCTCACGATCGTCGTCGTCGGAGACGCCACGGACGCTCCGGCCGGGAGCTGCAGCTGGGACGAGTTCGTCTCGCGCGGCTCCGTCGACCGCCCCGAGGTGATCGTCGAAGATCGCGACACGGTCCAGTGCCTGTACACATCCGGCACCACCTCGCGGCCGAAAGGCGTTCTGGTCAGCCACGTCTCGGTGCTGATCGCCGGCATGACCAACGCCCTGCAGATCGGCCACAGCTGGGGCGCCGATCCGTCGACACTGGTGAACGTGCTACCCCTGTTCCACACCACCGCACTGAACACCCTCGTCCTGCCGGTGCTGTTCACCGGCGGAACCGTGGTGCTGCACGCCCAGTTCGATCCGGTCGCGATCATCGCCGACATCGAGAAGCACTCGGCCACCCATCTGATGATGCTGCCGATCATGTACCGGGCCCTGGTCGCCGCACGCGGCGAGGCGGGCGGCCTGCCGACGGTGCGCCGCGCCGTGTACGCGATGGCACCGATGCCGGGCGAACTGCTCGACCGCGTCGACGACCTGTTCCCCAACGCCGCGGTCATCCTCGGGTCCGGGCAGACGGAGGTGGTGCCGGCGACCGTGCTGCAGTGGAGCGAGCACCGGCACACCAAGCCCGACTCCTGGGGCCCCGCGACGGCCACGGTCGAAACCGGAATCATGGACCCCGCCGGAAAGCTCGTCCAGGAAGGCGCATCCGGTGAGATCGTCTACCGGGGCCCGCACGTGGCCAGCGGATACTGGAACAACCCGGAGGCAAACCGGGTGTCGTTCGCGCACGGCTGGTTCCACAGCGGCGACATCGGGCACCTGGACGACGAGCGGGTGGTCTGGTTCACCGACCGGCTCAAGGACATCATCAAGTCCGGCGGTGAGAACGTCTCCTCCGTCGACGTCGAACGGGTCGTCACCGGCGCTCCGGGCGTGGCCGAGTGCTCGATCGTGGGCATGCCGGACGAGCGCTGGGGCGAGGCGGTGTGCGCTGTGGTCGTCCCCGTCGACGCCGAGGCCGTCGACGACGAGTTCGAGGCGAGGATCATCGCCCACGCCAAGGCCCACCTCGCCGGCTTCCAGGTGCCCAAGCGCGTCGTCGTCGTGGACGCGCTGCCCAAGACCGCGACGGGCAAGACCCGCAAGAACGAGTTGCGGACGCAGTTCGCCGACTGACCGAAATCCGCCCGCGGCCGTACGGGGGCGGACACAATGGGGTGATGGTCGCGTCGCTGCGTGCCGGCGTCGCCGCGGTGCTGGCCGCGGCGACCCTGACGCTGGCCGTACCGGCCGTCGCGACACCGGCCGACGCGGCGGTCCCGGGCACCGTGATCTCGGCGCGCCCGCTGCCCCGCACGTCCTGGATCCCCGGCGCCGAGACCGGTTCCGCGCTCACCTACCGCACCCTCGGCCCGCAGGATCGGCCCGCGCTCAGCACCGGAGCGGTGTTCACTCCGCCCGGCACTCCCCCGCCCGGCGGCTGGCCGGTGATCTCCTGGGCGCACGGAACGGTCGGCATCGCAGATGCCTGCGCTCCCACGGTCACCGGCAAGATCGGCGGCCCCTACCTGGGTCGCTGGCTGGCCCAGGGCTACGCGATCGTCGCGACGGACTACGTCGGCCTCGGCACGCCGGGAGTGCACCCCTACCTGGACGGACGGTCGGAGGCGCACGCTGTCGTCGACATGGTCCGGGCCGCACGCAGCGTCGAGCCGACCCTGTCACCCCGGTGGGTGAGCCTCGGTCAGTCGCAGGGCGGGCAGGCGGCGATGGTCACCGCGACGATCGCCACGTCGTACGCCCCGGAACTCGACTACCGGGGCACTGTCGGACTCGGGGTCCCGTCGAACATCGAGAACCTCGCGCCCCTCGGCGGCCCCCTGTTCCCACCGCTGCCGCTGACCGGCACCACCGTGTTCATCTCGTACCTGCTCGCCGGCCTGCGCGCGACGCGACCGGATGTGGACGTCGACTCCTACCTGAGCCCTCGGGGCAGGCAGGTGCTCGCGCAGGCCGAACAGCTCTGCTACGAGGACGCGGCCGCCGCGTTCGGCGACACCCCGTTAGGCGCGCTGTTCTCCCGGCAGCTCGACGAACCCGCCCTGGGCGCGGCCCGCGAGATGCTCGCGATCCCGCTCCGCGGCTACGACCGCCCGATGTTTCTCGGCCAGGGCCTGTTCGACACGATCGTGCCCGCGCCGCTGACGATGAAGCTGGCCGCGGACCTGGCCGCGGCCGGGCAGCGGTTCACCTTCCGGGTGTATCCGAAGGGACACCTCGAGACGATGCTCGCATCGGAACCCGAGGCCAACGCGTTCGTGCGGAATCTGTTCGCTCCCACGTGATCTGATTCCGCACGTCGATCCACCCGTACGAGGAGGAGTCGAACATGGCGCTCAATCCGCTCGACCCGACGACGGCGGTGGTCCTCGGACCGTTCATCGCCGCCGCATACGACCAGTTCCGCGCCCACCCGAACGACCTGAACCCGGCGACGATCTCGCTGCCACCCGGCTACACGCTGCTACGGACGGTCCAGATGAGCGACTTCCTGGTTGGACCGCCGGCGCCCAGGTTCTACGGCTTCCTCGCCGTCGGCGGCACCCCGCCGATGCAGGTTCTCGCGTTGCGCGGCACAGTCACCGCGACCGAATGGTTCGACGACCTGCACTGGGATCCGGTGCCCTTCGCGCCGGTCGCGAATGCCGGCAAGGTCGCCGAGGGCTTCTTCGACATCTACGACACGATGACGACGATGACGCCCGGGCAGTCGGGGACCTCATCCGGGATCGCTGGAATCGCCGCCGCCGTCGATCCAGCGCTGCCGCTCGTGGTGACCGGCCACAGCCTCGGCGGGGCCCTGACGAGCATGCTGGTGCTCGACCTGACCGCGAACACGCCACTGAAACCGCAGGCGTGGACGTTCGCGTCCCCGAAGGTCGGTGACGCCGCGTTCGCGGCCCGGTACGCCAGCGTGAGCACGGTGTCGTGGCGGATCTACAACGTGCCCGACCCGGCGCCGCTCATCCCGATCGACCCCGACGGGAACTACCAGCACGTCAACGCCGCGTACGCGGTCAACTCGCTGACCTACGCGCGGTGGAGCGTCGCGTGCGCGCACGAGTTGAACACCTACCTGCACGGGCTCAACCCCGTGATCCCGCTCGACCCGGGCTGCCGGCCGTGACCGGGGGTGTCCGCGATGACCGCCTGGCAGGAGTTCACCACGGCCGCACCGCACGTCGCCGCCGTGTTCGGCCGCCGGCACGCCGCCACCGGGCGACTGTGCCTGCTCGCGACCCTGCGGTCGGACGGGTTTCCGCGGATCAGCCCGGTCGAGCCGACGGTGTTCGAGGGCGAACTGTGGATCGTCGGCATGCCCGGCACCACCAAGTTCCGCGACCTGCGCCGCGACCCCCGGTTCTGCCTGCACACCGCCACGGTGGACGCCACCGTCGGTGACGGCGACGCGAAACTCTGGGGCACCGTCCACGACGTCCAGGACCCCGGCCTGCATCGACGCTTCGCGGAGGACCTGTTCGAACGAACCGGATTCGACCTGCGAGGCAAGGAGTTCCGGCCGTTCTACGCCGCCGACATCACCGGCGCGTCAGCGGTGGAGATCGACGACGGGCACCTGGACATCACCATCTGGCGTCCGGGCGAGGCCGAGCGGGTCGTCCGCAAGCACTGACGGGGTCGGCCGTTCCCGCCGTGGCCCGAGCAGCTCACGCGGTCTCGGCGGCCGAACCCAGCCTCGGGAAGGGGTCGGTGGAGAACACGACCTCCACCGCCACCTCGAAGTACGCGGCGATCCGCAAGGCGAGGTGCAGGCTGGGACTGTATTCGCCGCGTTCGAGGTAGCCCACTGTCTGATAGTGGACCCCCAGCGCCTCGGCCAGCTCCCGCCGCGAGATGCCCCGCTCGGCGCGGAGCATCGCGATCCGGTTGTAGATGACCTCAGAAGGCACGCTGCATCGCCTTGTCCCGCCGCGCGGCCATGGTCGATCCCGATTCGTGACGTGCCATGCGTCGCAACACTACCGGCGCGATCAGCAGGCCCGCGACCGCCCAAACTCCCAGCACCGCTGCGGTCTCGAGGTGCCGCCAGGACTGGTCGATCTCGATCACGACCGCGTCGCCGGGCAGCAACGCCGAGCGCATGCCGAGACCGAGCCAGTACATCGGGAATGCCTGGCCGACCGCTTGCAGCCAGCCCGGTAGCGCGGTGATCGGGTAGAAGATGCCCGAGACGGCGATCAGTCCCATCAGCGGCATCGTCAGCAGGAAGGCCGACCGCGTGTCGAGGACGCTGCCCAGGACCGCGCCGAACGGCAGCACGGCCAGCAGACCCAGCGCCACCACCCACACGAAGGTCGCAACCGCGCCCGCTCCGGACAGCGACGAGCCGCCGATGATCACCATGCCCACACCGAGCACGACGAGCACCTGCACGATCACCGATCCGGCGGTGGCCACGACCTTGCCGACGACGTAGCCGACCATGCCCTTCGGCACCGCCTTGGCGCGCAACAACGTGCCGTCCTCGCGGTCGAGCACCAGCACGTTGAGCAGCGCGTACATGCCGTTGAACGCGATGATGCTGCCGAGCAGACCGGGCACGGCGAGCTCCGCGACGGACAGCCCGCTGTCGCCGTACATCCGGCCACGCAGCAGCAACAGCACGCCGAGCGCGATGGCCGGGGTGAGGAACTGGCCGATCAGGTCGGGGCCGTTGGTGTACAGCTGACGCAGTTCGATCCCGCCGCGGGCGAGACCGGCTCGGGTGGCAGTGGCGCTCATCGGGTGACCTCCGCGAGGGTGTGGACGGGCTCGGTCACGTCGCCGGACTCGGCGCGCCGGACCAGGGTCATGTAGGTGTCTTCCAGCGAGGCGCGGCGCACTTCGAGGTCGCCGATGCTCTCGCCGTGCTGCTTGAACAGCTCGTGCACGAACCTGGTCGACTCGGTGGTGGTGTGGACGAAACGTTGGCCGTCGGCGGTCCAGCTCACCTGGGCCTCGCCTGCGATCGACCGGGCCAGCTCGTCGGGCGAGCCGTCGGCGATGATCCGGCCGCCGGCCAGGATCAGGATCCGGTCGGCCAAGACCTCGGCCTCGTCGAGGTCGTGCGTGGTCAGCAGCACGGTGGTGTCCTCGAGGTCTGCGAGCCGGTGCACGAGGTCGTGGAAGTCGCGCCGCGCCGCCGGGTCGAAGCCCGCTGTCGGCTCGTCCATGAACAGCAGCTCGGGCCTGCCGACGACACCGATCGCCACGTCCAGCCTGCGCCGTTGACCACCGGACAGCGTGGAGATCTTGGCGTCCGCCTGCTCGGTGAGGCCGACCAGTTCGATGAGTTCGTCGGTGTCCCATGGGCGTTGGATCCGAGCGGTGGAGTACGGGCCGTAGTACGCGCCGAGGTGGGCGAGCAGCTCGCGCACCCGCCACTTCGCATGGTCGCGCCAGGACTGCAGGACGACGCCGATCCGGGCGCGCCACTGTTCGTCGCCGTGTTCGGGGTCGACGCCCAGGACGGCGACCAGCCCGGCCGACCGCGCGCGGAAACCCTCCAGGATCTCGATGGTGGTGGTCTTGCCGGCCCCGTTGGGGCCGAGCATGACGAGCACCTCGCCGCGACGCGCCTGAAAACCGACGCCCCGCAACACCTCCGTCTCGCCGTAACGCATGTGCACTGAGTCGACGTCGAGAACTACCCCGCCGCTCGAAGTCATGAGCCCTCCCAAATCATCGGTCTTCGATGATTTGTAGCATACCTACTACATTCTGCAGCGGCAATGCTTCGCGAGCGCACGAGAGGACGCGGGCCGAGAAGGAATCGAGAACGAGTACGGCGCGGCCGGGGCCTCAGGCGCCGCCGCGGCCCCGCCGAAACAGCTTGTTGCCCAACCACACCACCGGGTCGTAGCGCCGATCGACGACCCGTTCCTTCATCGGGATCAGCGCGTTGTCCGTGATGTGGATGCCCTCGGGGCACACCTCGGTGCAGCACTTGGTGATGTTGCACAGTCCGAGGCCGTGCTCGGTCTGGGCGACGTCGCGACGGTCTGCGACGTCGAGGGGATGCATCTCGAGCTCCGCGATCCGCATCAGGAACCGCGGCCCCGCGAAGGCCTCCTTGTTGTCCTCGTGATCGCGCACCACGTGGCAGGTGTTCTGACACAGGAAGCACTCGATGCACTTGCGGAACTCCTGCGAGCGCTCCACGTCCACCTGTGCCATCCGGTACTCCCCCGGCGCCAGTTCCGGTGGCGGCGTGAAGGACTGGATCTCGCGAGCCTTGGCGTAGTTGAAGGACACGTCGGTCACCAGGTCGCGGATCACCGGGAACGCCCGCATCGGGGTCACGGTGACGACCTCGTCCTGTGCGAATGACGACATCCGGGTCATGCACATCAGCCGGGGCCGGCCGTTGACCTCCGCCGAGCACGATCCGCACTTGCCGGCCTTGCAGTTCCACCGCACCGCCAGGTCCGGCGCCTGCGTGGCCTGCAGCCGGTGGATGATGTCGAGGACCACCTCACCCTCGTTCACCTCGACGGTGTAGTCGCGCAGGTCGCCACCGTCGATGTCGCCGCGCCACACCCGAAATGCCGCCTGGTAGCTCATCGCTCCCCCAGCCTCCCCGAGTCGTCCGCCTTCCCTGGGTGTTCGGCGAGTTCGGCGTCCGTGAAGTACTTGGCGACCTCGGCGAAGTCGAAGAGCGCGAACAGATCCGGCCGCATCGGGATCTGCGGCTCGGGTGCGACACTGACGTCGGGGACGACCCGCCCACCGGCGTCCGCGCCGCCGACGAGGCTGCAGACCAGCAACGTGTCACGCCACGACGAATCCATCGCGGGGTGGTCGTCGCGGGTGTGCCCGCCGCGACTCTCGGTCCGCAGCAGCGCGGCCTTGGCGACGCACTCGCTGACCAGGACCATGTTGCGCAGGTCGACCGCCAGGTGCCAGCCGGGGTTGAACTGCCGGTGTCCCTCGACGGTGACCGACTCGATGCGGTGCCGGATCTGTTCGAGCTTGCCGAGCGCGGAGCGGATCTCCGCGTCGGTGCGGATGATGCCGACCAGGTCGTGCATCGACTGCTGCAGCTCCAGGTGCAGGGTGTACGGGTTCTCCGCCGGCGAACCGTCCGGGGGCGGGTCGAACGGAGCGAGTGCCATTGCGGCGGCCGCGTCGACGTCGTCCTGCCCGACCTCCGGTCTGCCGGCCAGGGATTCGACGTAGGTGGCGGCGCCGAGCCCGGCGCGGCGCCCGAACACCAGCAGGTCCGACAGCGAGTTGCCGCCGAGCCGGTTGGAGCCGTGCATCCCGCCCGAGCACTCCCCCGCCGCGAACAGTCCGGGGACGCTGGACGATCCGGTGTCCGGGTCCACCTCGATGCCCCCCATCACGTAGTGACAGGTCGGCCCGACCTCCATCTGCTCCTTGGTGATGTCGACGTCGGCCAGTTCGAGAAACTGGTGGTGCATCGACGGCAACCGCCGGACGATCTCGTCGGCCGGCATCCGGGAGGCGATGTCGAGGAACACCCCGCCGTGCTCGGTGCCACGACCGGACTTGACCTCCGAGTTGATCGCGCGGGCCACCTCGTCGCGGGGTAACAGGTCGGGGGTGCGCCGGGCACTGTCGTTGTCCTCGAGCCACCGATCGGCCTCGTCCTCGGTCTCGGCGTACTGACCCTTGAACACCGGCGGGATGTAGTCGAACATGAACCGGGTGCCGTCGGAGTTCTTCAGCACGCCGCCGTCGCCGCGCACCCCCTCGGTGACGAGGATCCCCTTCACGCTCGGCGGCCACACCATGCCGGTCGGGTGGAACTGGATGAACTCCATGTTGATCAGGTTCGCGCCGGCCCTCAGTGCCAGCGCGTGGCCGTCGCCGGTGTACTCCCACGAGTTCGAGGTCACCTTGTAGGACTTGCCGATTCCGCCGGTGGCCAGCACGACGGCCGGCGCGGTGAACAGCACGAACCGCCCCGACTCCCGCCAGTACCCGAACGCACCCGCTATCGCGCCGTCCGCCCGCATCAACTCGGTGATCGTGCACTCCGCGAACACCTTGATCCGCGCCTCGTAGTCGCCGGTCTCGGCGAAGTCCTCCTGCTGCAGCGAGACGATCTTCTGCTGCATGGTGCGGATCAGTTCGAGCCCGGTGCGGTCCCCGACGTGCGCGAGCCGAGGGTAGGTGTGCCCACCGAAGTTGCGCTGGCTGATCCGGCCGTCGGCGGTGCGGTCGAACAGGGCGCCGTAGGTCTCGAGCTCCCACACCCGGTCCGGGGCCTCCCGCGCATGCAGTTCGGCCATCCGCCAGTTGTTGAGGAACTTGCCGCCGCGCATGGTGTCCTGGAAGTGCACCTGCCAGGAGTCCTTGGAGTTGGCGTTGCCCATCGCGGCCGCGCAGCCGCCCTCGGCCATCACGGTGTGCGCCTTGCCGAACAGCGACTTGCACACGACCGCGACGCGCAGGCCGCGCTGACGAGCCTCGATCACCGCCCGCAGCCCGGCGCCGCCCGCCCCGATGACCACCACGTCGTAGTCGTGCCGCTCCACCTCGGCCACCGGCGCTCCCCTCTGTCACGATCGATTGGCAAACCCCGTCAGTTGACGAACGGGCTCAATGAAAGAAGCGCAGGTCCGAGATGGTCCCGCTGGCGACGAGCATTATGTAGAAGTCCGTGATCATCAGCGTGCCGAGCGTGGTCCAGGCCAGCTGCATGTGCCGGGTGTTGAGCCGACTGACCCACGTCCACAACCGGTAGCGCACCGGATGTGCCGAGAAGTGCTTGAGCCGCCCGCCGGTGACGTGCCGGCACGAGTGGCACGAGACGGTGTACGCCCACAGCAGGACGACGTTGACGACGATGATCACGTTGCCCAGGCCGAAACCGAATCCACCTGTGCTGCCGTGGAATGCGAGGACCGCGTCGTAGGTGTTGATCGCCGACACGATCAGCGCGACGTAGAAGAAGTACCGGTGCGAGTTCTGCACGATCAGCGGCAGCCGCGTCTCGCCGGTGTACCGGGAGTGCGGCTCGGCGACCGCGCACGCGGCCGGCGCCAGCCAGACCGACCGGTAGTAGGCCTTGCGGTAGTAGTAACAGGTGAGCCGGAACCCGAGCAGGAACGGCAGCGACAGGAACGCCAACGGAATCCACATCGGCAACTCGCCCACCCACACCCCGAAGTGGGTCGAGCCGGGCACGCACGACGCGCTCACGCACGGCGAGTAGAACGGCGTCAGATAGTGGTACTGGTCGACCCAGTACGCGGTCCGCACGAAGGACCGAACGGTCGCGTACACCACGAAGACCGCCAGTCCCAGCGCGGTCAGCAGCGGCGGACGCCACCACAGGTCCGTTCGCAGGGTGCGCGCCGCGATGGCGGCGCGGGCGGGCGAACGGACCCCGGTCGTCGATCTCGCCGGCGCGCTCACCGCTCGTGCGGGTGACCGCCGACGCCTTCGTCGTCAGCGCCCTGCCACAGCGACTGGTCGTACGGCCCCTCCGGCACCGCGACCCGCTCCGCCGCGGACACCGGATGGGCCAGGCGCGGTGGCGACTCGTCGAGGTCGCTCGCGTCGATTCCGAGCCGTTCCACGTCGTTGGCGAGCCGGCGGACCGCCGACGCGTCCCCGTACATGGTCCGCAACGAGCCCACGCACTGGCGCAGGTGACCGATCGTGCGGTGCAGCTCCATCATTTCGCTGGTGGACATTCGAACCTCCAACCACAGATGATGTGATGGCTCTCACAGTACGGCAGATGCTGTGCAGGCGTGTGCGATCCGAAGGGACACGAGACCATGCCGGAAGAAACCGTCGCGACCGGTCCGGACCTGCCGGCGGGCTTCGACTTCACCGATCCCGCCGTGTACGCCGACGGGGTCCCGCACGCCGAACTGGCCGCGCTGCGTCGCAGCTGCCCGGTGTGGTGGAATCCTCAGCCGCCCGGTGTCGGCGGCTTCCGCGACGAGGGGTACTGGGTGGTCACCCGGCATGCCGACGTCCGGGCAGTCTCCCGCGACAGCGCGCTGTTCTCGAGTTGGCGCAACGGCGCCCTGGTCCGGCTGCGGGACGACATCGACGACGAGACGTTCGAGATGCAGCGGCTGATCATGCTGAACAAGGACGCACCCGAACACACCACCCTGCGCAAACTGGTGGCCCGCGGGTTCACGCCCCGCGCGATCGAGAACCTGCGCGCCGCGCTCACCGAGCGCGCCGAGCGGATCGTTGCCGCCGCGGCCACACACGGGCGCGGCGACTTCGTCACCCAGGTCGCCGCGGAACTGCCGCTGCAGGCCATCGCCGAACTCATCGGCGTGCCGCAGGAGGACCGCGGCAAGCTGTTCGACTGGTCGAACGACATGATCGGCGACGACGACCCCGACTACGACCTCGACCCCCTCGACGCGATCTCGCAGCTCCTCGGCTACGCGTACGGGATGGCGGACGAGCGTCGCCGCTGCCCGGCCGACGACATCGTGACCACTTTGATCCAGGCGGACGTGGACGGCGATCACCTCACCCCGGAGGAGTTCGGATTCTTCGTGGTGCTGCTCGCCGTCGCGGGCAACGAGACCACCCGCAATGCCATCACCCACGGCATGATCGCCTTCCTCGACCACCCCGACCAGTGGGAGCTGTTCAAGCGCGAGCGACCCGCCACCGCCGCCGACGAGATCGTCCGCTGGGCGACCCCGGTGACCGCGTTCCAGCGCACCGCCACCGCCGACACGATCCTCGGCGGGCAGCGGATCCGGGCCGGCGACCGGGTCGCGATGTTCTACGCGTCGGCGAACTTCGACGAGGACGTGTTCGAGAACCCGACCACCTTCGACATCACCCGGGACCCCAATCCGCACCTGGGATTCGGCGGGTCGGGGGCGCACTACTGCCTGGGTGCGAACCTGGCGCGGCTCGAGATCGACCTGATCTTCGGCGCCATCGCCGACCACCTCCCGGACATCGCCCGACTCGGCGACCCGCAACGGTTGCGGTCGGGGTGGCTCAACGGCATCAAACACTTCCCGGTCGGATATTCGGGCGGATGCCCGGTGCCGCACTGAACGTGTCGCGACCGCCGGGTCACACCCGCGAACGCAGGTCCGTGGCGAGTTGTGTCACGGTTTCGGCCGCGCAGGTGCGGTTGTCGCCGACACCACCGGCCGCGCCGCGTTTCGCCCAGCCGACGACGTACAGTCCCTCGAGCGTCTCCCCGGTCTCGGGGGATATGACCTGTCCTCGACGGTTGGGCACGATCCCGCGGTTGTCGAGTGGGACGCCGTCGATCCGTTTGGTGGTGAATCCGGTGGCGCAGATCGCGGAGTTCGTGTGGAAGATCCGACCGGCGGTCGTGGTGACCGCGACGGTGCCGAGATCGGCCGTCGCGAGGTCGGCCACCTCCTGTTCGAACGACAAGACGATCCGTAGGGAACCCGTGGCGTCGGTCGGCAGGGCGTGCATACCGCGGACATCGGTGGAAGGCAGGTGCGACAGCTCACGTAGCAGCGAGCCGTCCCCGCCCGCGCGGGCCCCGCCACCCGCGCCGTCGATCAACACTTCGACCTGCTCGAGGTCGAGAAGCTCGTGGAATGCAGACGGAGTGAACGACGCGCAGTCCGCCGCCGACCGCGAGAGGACCACCAATTCTCTGACCCGTTCGCTCGCGGAAGCTCGGTGGCGGGTCTTCGCGACCCACCGGACTACATCGAAGGCGACGTTTCCCGCGCCGATCACGACGCACGCAGGTCCGGCAGGCACGGGCGGGTGGAAACCGGACCCGCAGTTCTCGGCGACCAGAATGTCGATGGCCTGGTAGATGCCCCCACTGGCGGTGGTGGGGCCGACTTGGCGCGGCAGTGAGGCTCCGCAGGCGAGTATCACGGCGTCAAATCTGGACCGGAGTTCGTCCATCGATACGTCCACGCCGACTTCCGTGTCGGGAACGACCGTGACGCGGTCGTCGCGGAAGGGCACGTCGAACAGTCGGATCATCTCGCGCACGCCGACGTGGTCGCGGGACACGCCCCGGTGCAGCAGCCCCCCGATGGTGTCGTACTGCTCGTAGACGGTGACACTGATCGACGTCGATCGCTGCAGGAGTTCGCGAACGGTGTACATCGCGGCCGGCCCCGACCCCACGATGGCGATCTCGAGTCTGTCGCTCGGGCCGGCCAGTGGCGGCTCGAAGACGGTGCGCGCTCGGGTCCGCGGCATCGTGGGGGCCTGCGCGAAGAACTCCCTGTTGCGGTGGGCATATCGGTGCTCGGTCGAGGTCAGCGCATGTTCGGGTTTGATGGCCGAGGCCGGGCACGCCTCGACGCACGCGGTGCAGTCGATGCACGAGTCGGGGTCGATGTAGAGCGTCTCGGCGGCGGCGAAGCCGTCCTCGCCGGGGGCGGGGTGAATGCAGTTCTGCGGGCACACCCGCACACACGAGGCATCCTTACAGCAATGCCCCAGGATGACGTGGGTCACGACGACTCCTACTCAGAGAAGATTTGATTTTCGGTAGATCCATCGAGCGCCGAAATTCAGCAGACCTTCTCTGCTCAGGAATTCGATGAACGGCTCCGCGGCCCTCCGGAACATCATCCGATGGTGTTCGTTCTGATCGATGTTCGACCTCACGACGTCCCAGTCGAGGCCGAGGTCCCCGTACACCCGACGATTGATCAGACTCTTCGCGATGAGGTGCGTTCCCACCGCGATGCTCAGGGTGCTCATGAATCGCCTGAAGCGGGAGACTCCGATCAATCGATCACGGATCTTCCGACGCGCGAACGCCATGTGCCGGGACTCTTCGACGACGTGGATGTAGGCGGCACGACGAATGGGCGCGGCGACGTCGTCGCTGGTCATCCAGTCGCGTTGCATGACGTCGAAGACCTCTTCGCCGGCGAGGACGACTCCGTACGCGACTTCGTCCCAGACGATGTGTCGGAACACCCAGCCGAAGAAGTCCAGCATGCGGTCGCGGGGATAGAACTTCGATCCGATGCTCTCGACGGCGTTGGCGAACATCAACGAGTGCAGGTTCTCGTCCGCGCACTCGTTGAAAAGGAATTTGATGTCGGGTCGTGCCGGATTCGCGCTGTGGCTTGCCCTCAGCAATGCCACCTGCAAACCCACCTCCAGCCAGATGCCGACGCCCAGGAATTGGGCCACTTCGCTTCGGGTGAGGCGGACGCGCTCCGACTCGGACATTTCGTCCCACATCGGGGTGCCGAAAAGAGGTGACCACTGCGGCGTCATGCCGTGACGTTCGTCGTCGCCGGGTTCCGACTGGTAGACCAGCGGACTCCGTGAATCGAAGGACAGCCGCTTGGCAGATTCCAAAAGGGTCCTGAATATTGCGTCGCTTTCGGAAGCCGTCATCCTTCCTAACTCCTCAATTCGGTTGCAATCGCATTTCGATTCGATCACTGCGTCAATATGGACACTCGGGTCAAGACCCGTGCCTCGTCACGCGGGCCGAGCATGGCCCGAATCATACGGGCGTCCCTGCCGGGGCGACGAATGGACTCTCCGCACCGAATATCAGCGGACCGCAACGGTTTTACCGGCGCCGGCCCCGAATATCGATTAGATGGAACCCGATAATGTAATTCTTGCCTGACGGAGGCCGGTTTTTCGACCGACGATCGCGGGCACCGGCCCGTCAGCGGTCCGTCTCGACGGACGGCGCCGCCGCTTCGAACCAGCGCGGGACCGCGGCCTCGAACCAGTCCAGCGCCTCTGCGGTGAAGGCGGTCCGGTCGAGCCGACCCGCACCCTCTGGGATTCGCCCCAGCAGCGGTACCCCGGTCACGTCCGTGAGATCGTCCAGGTTGCACCGCATCGCGAGGTCCGGCTCTGCCGGCCACGACCCGATCACCGCTCCCACGCACTCCACCCCGGCCTGCCGCGCCGCGGCCACGGTCAGGGCGCTGTGGTTGAGGGTGCCCAGGCCCGCCGCCGCGACCAGCACCACCGGAGCCTGCAGGTCGGCGGCCAGATCGGCGAGCGTGAACCCGCCGGCGCCGAGGCGCACGAGCAGTCCCCCGGCGCCCTCGACCAGGGTCAGGTCGTGGGCGGCGTCCAACCCGCGGACCGCCGCGACGACGTCGGCACGCTCGAGCAACGGCAGGCCGGCCCGCCGCGCCGCAGTGTCGGGCGCGAGCGGCTCCGGATAGCGGGCCAGCTCGACGACAGTGGTGACACCCGAAAGCCGTTGCACCTCGGCCAGATCCCCCGCCTCGTCGGGCGCGACGCCGGTCTGCGCGGGCTTGCACACCGCGACGGACAGACCCTCGGCGAGAGCACGAGCCGCAATCGCAGCCGTGGTCACGGTCTTGCCGACGTCGGTGGAGGTGCCGGTGACGCAGAGGATGCTCACGCGTGCGCCGCCGCGAGCACGTCGGTGAGCACCGACTCGATCACCCTCATGTCGGAGTCGGTGAGGTTCGCCCGTGCGGTCAGCCGCAGCCGCGACGTGCCTTCGGGCACGGACGGCGGGCGGAAGCACCCGACGTGCAGGCCGCGCTCGCGGCAGGCCTGCGCGGCGTCGTAGGCGACCTGTGGGTCGCCGAGGATCACCGACACCACCGCGGACTGCGGCTCGGCTGCGCCGGTGATGCGGGCGAGGTCGTGGGCGCGACCCAGCACCGCGGCGGCCCGTTCGGGTTCGCGACGCAGCACCGCGAGCGCGCCCCGCGCCGCACCGACCGCGGCGGGCGCGAGCCCGGTGTCGAAGATGAACGTGCGGGCGGCGTCGATCAGGTGCGCCCGGACCCGCTCGTCACCGAGCACAATTCCACCTTGCGCGGCAAGGGATTTCGACAGAGTGGCGGTGACCACGACGTCGGGCTGTCCGGCCAGGCCGACCTCGTGCACCAGCCCCCGGCCACCGACGCCGCGGACCCCGACGCCGTGCGCCTCGTCGACGAGCAGCAGCGCGCCGTGCTCGCGGCACACCCGGTGCAGTGCCCGCAGCGGCGCGAGGTCGCCGTCGGCACTGAACACCGAGTCGGTCAGCACGAGGGCCCGGGGTTCGCTGCGGGACGCGAGGGCTGCGGCGACCGCGTCGACGTCCGCGTGCGGCGTGACCACGACCCGCGAGCGCGAGAGCCGGCAGGCGTCGACGAGCGAGGCGTGGCAGCCGGCATCGGAGACGATCAGCGCGTCGCGACCGGCGAGCGCGGTGACGGCGCCGAGATTGGCGGCGTAGCCGCTGGCGAACACGAGTCCGGACTCGGCGCCGACGAAATCGGCGAGTTCGCGCTCGAGCAGTTCATGCTCGGAGGTGGTGCCGGTGACCAGCCGCGAACCGGTGGCGCCGCCGCCCCAGCGGCGCAGCGCGGCCGCCGCTGCGTCCAGCACGTCGGGGTGCCGAACCAGCCCGAGATAGTCGTTGGAGGCGAGGTCGACGAGCGCCGAGCCGGGGGTGCGCGCGCGCAGGGTGCGCCGCAGGCCGGCCGCGCGGCGCGCGTCGGCGATGTCGTCGAGCCAGCTCAGTGCCTGATCGTGTCCCACGATCCCGCACGATACGCGGTTACTTGAACGGTGTTCAAGTAGGCCGGTTCTGCTACCGCGCTCAGCACGCTCCCTGACTACGCGCGGCCGCGACCATCCCGGCCGCGATCGCCGCGACGTCCGACGGCGTGGCGACGAACGGCGGCATCGCGTAGATCAGCCTGCCGAACGGGCGTAGCCACACCCCGGCGGCGACGGCGGCGTCGGTGGCCGTGCGCATGTCCACCGGCCGTGCCATCTCGATCACCCCGATCGCCCCGAACACCCGCACGTCCGCCACACCGGGCAGCGCCCGGGCCGGCGCCAGCCCGGCCGCGAGCCCCTCGCGCACGGCCGCCACCTCCGACCGCCAGTCCCGCGAGAGCAACAGCTGCACCGCCGCGACCGCGACCGCACAGGCCAGCGGATTGCCCATGAATGTCGGCCCGTGCATGATCCCGCCCGCCTCCCCGGCACTTATCGCGGCGGCCACCGCCGACGAGCACAGGGTGGCGGCGAGGGTGAGGTATCCGCCGGTCAGCGCCTTCCCGACACACATCACGTCGGGCGAGACGCCGGCGTGGTCGGCGGCGAACAGTTCGCCGGTGCGACCGAATCCGGTGGCGATCTCGTCGAAGACCAGAAGCAGGTCGTGCTCGTCGGCCAGACGCCGCAGCTCGCGCAGGTAGCGCGGGTCATGGAAGCGCATGCCACCGGCGCCCTGCACGATCGGTTCCACGATGATCGCGGCCAGTTCGTGGCGGTGGGCGAGCAGGACGCGTTCGAACTCGGTGACGTAGGCCGGGTCGAACTCGCGCGGCGGGATCGGGGCGAACACCTGCCGGGTCAGCACGTCGGTCCACAGCGCGTGCATGCCGCCGTCCGGGTCGCAGACGCTCATCGGGGCGAAGGTGTCGCCGTGGTAGCCGCCGCGCCAGGTCAGCAGTCTGGTGCGCTCGGGGTGGCCGATCGCCCGCTGGTACTGCAGGCACATCTTGACCGCGACCTCGACGGACACCGAGCCGGAGTCGGCGAGAAACACCTTGTCCAGCCCGGCCGGGGTGATCCGGACCAGAAGTTCGGCGAGCCGGGCGGCCGGTTCGTGGGTCAGTCCGCCGAACATGACGTGGCTCATCTTCCCGAGCTGTTCGGCTGCCGCGGCGTCGAGCACCGGGTGCCGGTAGCCGTGCACCGCCGCCCACCACGAACTCATGCCGTCGACGAGTTCGCGGCCGTCGGCGAGGGTGAGGCGGGTGCCTCGGGCACTCTCGACGACCAACGGCTCGGTGGACGCCGGGAACGCCCCGTACGGATGCCACAGGTGTTCGGCGTCGATGGCGGAGATGCGGTCCGGCGAGTAGTGCTCGGCGGTGTTGGACTCGATGCTCACGCGGCCCGACGATAGCGACCACCGGAGATTCCGCCGACGCCAGGAGCCCGATCCGCCCGACGGCCCGAGCCCCGGCGTCGGCGGTCCGCGAGCGTCGACCTGCGTGCCGGGCGCACACATTCGTTGTCGTGACGTTCGTCCGGTGTTCACCCGGTAGCGTGCTGGGTCGTCCGCTCGCCGATGCGAACCGACCAGTCCGTAACCGTTCCGAGAGGACAGCGTGCCAGCCCGTACCACCGACCGATCTCTCGTCGGTCGCCCGCATCCCACACCGCATCCCACACCGGCCCACCGCACCGATCTCGACGGTCTCCGCGGACTGGCCATCGGCCTCGTCGTCGCCTACCACGTGTGGTTCGGGCGGGTGTCGGGCGGCGTCGACATCTTCCTCGCGCTGTCCGGCTACTTCTTCGTCGGATCTCTGCTGAGGACCGCCGAATCGACGCCGCGCCCGGACCCGTTGCCGGTCGCGCGGCGCGTCGCCCGCAGGCTGTTGCCCCCGCTCGTCGTCGTCCTCGGGGCGACCGTGGTGTTCACCGTGCTGGTCCATCCCGCGACCAGGTGGTTCGACACGGCCAGACAGACCGTCGCGTCGTTGCTGTTCTTCCAGAACTGGCATCTGGCGGACACCGCGAGCGACTATCTGGCGGCGGACCCCGCCGTCAGTCCGCTGCAACACCTGTGGTCCATCTCGGTGCAGGGGCAGTTCTATCTCGCGGCCGTCCTGGTGGTGTTCGCGATTGCGTGGTTCCAGCGGTCCCGCGGCCGTTCGATCCGCATGCCGGTCGCGGCCGTGCTCGGCATTCTCGCGGCCGTGTCGCTGACCTACGCGGCGACGAGCTCGCTGCCTCAGACGTGGCTGTACTACGACACCGGTGCCCGTCTGTGGGAGCTGCTCGCCGGCGGACTGCTCGCCTGCGTCGCGTCGCGGCTGCGGGTTCCGCGGGCCCTGCGGTCGGCTCTCGCCGTCGCCGCCCTCGCGATCGTCCTCGCGTGCGGACTGCTCATCGACGGACGATCCCAGTTCCCCGGGCCCTGGGCCCTCGTCCCGGTCGGTGCGGCGCTCACGCTGATCGTCGCGGGGTCGTCACCACACACCGAGGATCCGGTGACCCGCCTGTTGACGTCGAAGCCGCTGCTCCGCCTCGGCGCGATCGCGTACTCGCTGTACCTGTGGCACTGGCCGATACTCATCGGCTTTCTCGTCGTCGATCACCGACCGACCGCCGGACTCGTCGGCGGTGCCGTCGTCATCGCCGCATCGCTCGTACTCGCGGAGCTGACCACCAGGCTGATCGAGACGCCGATCCGCCGACCACCCTCCGCGGCCGACCGACGACGACCCGGGCTCGTCACGGCGGTCTCGCTGCTCGCGGCGGCCCTCCTGGTGGCGGCCGCGAGCTGGGCGGGGTACATCGACCGCCTGACCGCGCAGTGGGCGCAGCAGACCGAGCTCGACCCGGCGGACTATCCGGGCGCGGGCGCGCTCACCTCGGGCGCCGCGGTGTCGGCGCGCAGCGAACAGCCCTCGCGCTACGTCGCGCACGCCGACCTGCCGGCCCCCACGCTCGACGGCTGCATGTCGCAGCCCGGCCAGGTCGACGCCCTCACCTGCACGTACGGCGAGGTCGACGCGGAGCGGAGTATCGCCCTGATCGGCGGATCGCACGCGGAGCACTGGTTTCCCGCGCTCGACGTCCTCGCCCGGGAGCATCATTTCCGCGTCGAGACCTTCCTCAAGGTCGGCTGCCCGGCAAGGCTTCCGGTGGGGCCCGACGGCGAGGTCGGCGAGTGCGAGGACTGGACGTTCAACGTGCTCGACGCCCTGTCCGCCACTCCCCCCGACTTCGTGTTCAGTACGTCGACTCGTCCTCGGGACGACGCGCCCGGTGACTACCTGCCCGACTCCTACCTCGCGCTGTGGCACGAAATGGCGGACCGGGGCATGTCGTTCGTCGGGATTCGCGACACGCCCTGGCTGGCGCGGGACGGCGTCGACTACCGCGCCGCCGACTGCCTCGCCTATCACGGCGGTGACGCCGACTCGTGCGGCGTCGACCGCGCCTGGTCGCTCGACCCGGTCGACCCGGCGAGGGTCCAGATCGCTGAACTACCGACGGTGCACCTTCTCGACCTCTCCGACGCCGTGTGCCGCGCCGACCTCTGCAGAGTCGTCGAGGGGAACGTACTCATCTACCGCGACACGAACCACCTCACCGCCAGCTACGCGCGGACCCTGGCCCCCGAGCTCGGCCGCCAACTCGGCGCCGCGACAGGATGGTGGTGACGTCACCCGGTTCGCCGCCGATGATTCTCGGCAGTCCGGGAGGTCAACTACTGGACGTACTCGACGTCACCCGGAGGCCAGCCATGATTCTCGTTGCGGGAGCACTGCACATCGAACCGGCGGGACGCGCCGCCTATCTCGACGGCTGCGCCGAGGTCGTCGCGCTGGCCCGGCGCACCGAGGGTTGCCGGGACTTCGCACTGTCCGCGGACCTCCTCGACCCGGGCCGGATCAACGTCTTCGAGTGCTGGGACACGGAGGAACAGTTGCAGCATTTCCGTGGGTCCGGCCCGGATTCGGACCAGCAGGAGGCGATCGTGCGCGCGGAGGTCCACGAATACCGGGTGTGAACCGAGGAACGCGCCCGTCGCGCCGAGCGGGACGGGCGGGTGATCGCGCCGTTCACCCGCGGCTACGTGCCGTCGTCCATCCCGTCGGACCACGTCTTCCACGTCGGCGCCGGTCCGCGTCGGAGATCCTCGCTCGCGGCGGTGGTCACCGTCCTACGTGAATCGACTGGTGCTCGACTTCGTCGACGAGGGCTGATCACCTGCGTGCCATCGCCCCCGGGTTTCCGGAATCTCGACCATTACGTGGTGCGGTCGTTGATTAACTCCGGTCAGCTTCAGGATCGAATCAACGCACACTAAACCTGGAAGAGGCATTCAAGGACGATTCGGTACACAATGACCTCTAATTGTCCGCGACACCTCCAGAAAAATCCGGGCCGGCAGCCTATCTCGACGCACACGCAGGACGCGACAGTCAGAATCGTTGCCTTGCGATAACGTTCCCGTCCAACAGTCTCGATCCCAAAACACGCCAGTTCGCGGCAATATTTCCATTTCTGGTACGACCGTACAGTTAATCAGCGTTGACGCACCGTCCATTTACAGCAATTCAGCCGTAATTACTGATCGATTGCGCTACCTTGGGGCCGGATCGGGTCAACTGGACATCCGTCTAGGACGCTCGTCTAGGGCGGTCGCCTTCGGGCACCTGGACGTTCGAAGAGAGGGAAACATGACGAAGAGCAGTACCCTTCGCGCGGTCGGAGGCCTGAGCGCGTTCGCCGTGGCCGCCGGATTCGCGGCCACCGTCGGAGCCGGAACCGCAAGTGCGGCACCGGGTTCGGTCAGCTGGTCCGATGGCAGCAGCAACTACACCCGCACGATCAGCAATGTGAATCCCTCCGGCGGGGAGATCATCACCGTTTCGACCCAGTTCAAGCGGAACTACCTCGCGGGCGCCGAGAAGATCACGATGGTCCGGGACCAGCATCCGGCGTGCCTGACCTATGTCCCGGACTCGGCGCACATCGATGACGGCGGCCCGCTGTCCAACGTGACGGCGGTCGCGGACTCGGTCACGCTTGTGGGAGATCCCCTCACCACCGTCACAAACCCCTTCCTCCCCCCCGCTTTCTGGCCCACGTTCCACATTTCGTACAAGGTCGGCACCGACTGTGCGCAGGGTGTCGCGCTGGCGACGGGCCTGAACTACAACGGCAGCCTCGGCGCAGGCTCCTACCCCGGCAAGGGGCCGGCCATCACGGTGGGCAAGAACAACACGACGACGACGCTCGCGGCGGCTCCGGCCTCCGTGCAGCAGGGCCAGTCGGTGTCGCTGAGCGCGACGGTGACCGGCGGCGCTGACGGCAACACCGTCGAGTTCTACGAGGGTGCAAACAAGCTCGGCGAGGGCCACCTCGCCGCGGGAGTGGCGACGTTCGCGTGGACCCCGGCCGCGGAGGGCCAGTTCTCGGTGACCGCGAAGTTCCTGGGGACGGGGGCGGCAAACGAGTCGGTCTCGACTCCGCAGACCGTCACGGTCACCCCGGCCAACGTCAACACCCAGACCGCACTGACCGCGCCCGCGACCGCAGTCGTCGGTGAGGATGTCACCCTCACCACCACCGTCACCCCGTCCACCGCGACCGGCGAGGTCCAGTTCAAGGACGGCAACGTCAACGTCGGCGACCCGGTCACCGTCGTCAACGGCCAGGCCTCGATCACCCGAAAGTTCGATGAGGCAAGCACGCACAGCTTCACCGCGCACTTCACCGGCACCGGCCTGTACCAGAACTCCGTGTCGCCCGCGACCACGCTGACCGTCAAGGACGCCGACTTCCACACCACCACCACCGTGCTCGAGCCGGTCACCGCCACCGTCGGCGTCCCGGTGAACCTTGCCGCCACCGTCATGCCGATCCCGGACGCCGGCAAGGTCGAGTTCTCCGTCGGCGGCACCGTGGTCGGCACCGCCGACGTCGGCACCGGTGACGGCGTCGCGACCCTGCCGCACACCTTCGACACCGTCGGCACCGCGAACGTGACCGCCAAGTTCCTCGGCGCCACCGGCTTCACCCCCTCCACCTCCGCCGGGTTCTCGGTCACCGTGAAGGCGGTCGAGCCGAACCGCGAGGCCACGACCACCGCACTCGCCGTCTCCGGACCGGCCAAGGTCGGCCAGGCGATGACCTTCAAGGCGACCGTCGCCCCCGCCGGCGCCAACGGCACCGTCCAGTTCAAGGCCGGCACCACCGCGATCGGCGGCCCGGTGGCCGTCGTCGACGGCGTCGCGACCCTCTCGCACACCTTCGACACCGCGGGCACCTACGGCATCACCGCCGTCTTCACCGGCGGCGCGGGCTTCGCGGACTCCGTCTCGGGCCCGACCGTCATCGGTGTCACCGACGCCACCAACCCGGGCACCCCGGGCGGCGGCAGCGTCGACACCGGTTCGCTGTCCAGCCTGTTCGGCTCCTAGCCACCTCCCGCGTTCGGTCAGGTCCCGGGGCTGAGAGATCACGCCCCGGACCTGGCCGCGCAACCCAGACTTCCGTTCACTCGTAGGAGAACCTGTGCAGAACAAGAGAATTCGCCGGTTAGCTACACCGGTCACGGTCGGAGCAGTCGTCGGCATCACCGTGCTCGGCGGCGTCCCTGCCAACGCGACATCGTTCAACACCACGTTCAACAACACCTGCAAGATCACCCCGTCGGCCGTCGCCTCGCCGTCGACCGAGACGCAGGCAGCCTCGCTCGCGGTCGATGCACCGGACACGGTCAACGCCGGCGACGAGTTCGACGTGACGATCATTCCGCCGCCGATCAGCTTCCCGAACTCGTCCTCGGGTGCGAGCGTGCAGAACGTCTCGCGCGTCAAGATCGACGTGATGGTCCCGGACAACGCCGACTACCTCGGTGCGGACATCCTGCAGAACACGAGCGTCGGCCTCAGCGGTGTCGCGCCGAGCCTGTTGCGGGTCAACGAGAACGGCAACCCCGACCCGAACGGCACCGTCCTGCGCCTGTCGGGCAACAACCAAACCATCGGAAACGGTCCCAACTCCAGCAAGAGCTCGGAGGCCGGCATCGTCGCAAAGGCCACCTCCGGGGCCAACACCACCTTCCAGCTGCCCCAGGTCAAGGCGCATCTGCGGGCCCGCGGCGCCGGCGACGTCAGCCTCAAGCTGCGCACGGCCGGTGCCGCCGGAACGTTCGGGAACGACGCGAACTTCCTGACGTTCCTGCCGAAGGCGGTGCTGGTCATCACCGCGTGGGCGCCCACACAGTGCACCCCTCGGGACGGCGAGACCGCGCCCCTGAACGCCGGTGCCGGCCCGCTGTCGACGACCCGCATCATCGCGGCCGACGCGCAGACCACCACCACCGTCGTCGCCCCCGGTGCAGTCAAGAACGGAGCCGAGGTCACCCTCACCGCGAACGTCAACCCCGCCGCACCGGGCGGCACCGTCCAGTTCAAGGACGGTGACACCCCGCTCGGTGGTCCCGTGACCGTCGCGAACGGCACCGCCTCGACCACGCACACCTTCACCACCGACGGCGACCACGCCATCACCGCGGTGTACTCGGGAACGACCGGCTTCGTCGGGTCCACCTCGGCGGTCAAGACCATCAACGTCAGCACCGCCGACACCGTCACCACCGTCGCGATGACCAGCCCCGACACCGCGTTCGTCGACCAGGAGGTCAACCTGCACGCACAGGTCTCCCCGGCCGTGCAGGGCGGCACCGTCGAGTTCACCGTCGACGGCGGCGACAAGGTCACCGGCACCGTCGGCACCGACGGCGTCGCGGTCGCACCGTACAAGTTCACCACCACCGGCACCCACCGCGTCCTCGCCCGCTACTCCGGCACCGCCGGCGTCGCCGGCTCGGTCGCGCCGCTGTTCCCGGTCAGCGTGACCGTGGCCCCGCCTGCGGCCGTGCACACCACCACCACGCTCGACCCGGTCGGCACGATCACCAAGGGCAGCCCCGTCACGCTGAAGGCGACGGTCGACCCGGCGAACGCCAACGGCAGGGTCCAGTTCAAGCTCGGTGACACTCCGCTCGGTGCCCCGGTGAACGTGGTCAACGGCGTCGCGACGCTGCCCACCACCTTCGACGCATCCGGAACCTTCAGTGTCACCGCGGAGTTCATCGCCTCGGCAGGTTTCGTCGACTCGGCGTCCGCGCCGCAGACGCTGACCGTCCCGGGTGCAACCGACCCGGGCCCCGGCGGCAAGGGCAGCCTGGAGAGCATTTTCGGCTCCTGATCGACACCGGCCCGGGACGGCTGAAGTAGTCCCGGGCCGGAGCAACAGTCTCAGTAGCAACGGGGGCGGGGGGGGGCCCCCCCCCCTCACCCCGCAATCTCCCCTCGGGGGCTGTTTCAGGTTTGCGCACCCCCCCCCCGAGGCGTTTCTCGTCCTACGCCGTGCCTGTCGCGGCCAGCTCTGTGCCGGAG